>CATOSA010000030.1 GCA_951812315.1 uncultured Burkholderiales bacterium | reverse complement strand
AGTCGCCGGTCCGCGCCACCCGGCGCTGATTACGGCGTCGGTCGTTGTTGCTTCGCTGCTCTACTCGATCGACTGGACCATTGCCGCGGTCGCTCTGCCACACATGCAGGGCGCATTCTCCGCGACCCACGACCAGGTCTCATGGGTGATTACGTCCTACATTGTAGCGTCGGCGATCATGATCCCGACGTCGGGCTATTTAAGTAATCGTTTTGGCCGAAAACGTGTTTACACCTGCGCGGTTGCCGGATTCACGATTGCATCGGTTTTTTGCGGCACTGCTGAATCGTTGTCAGTCGAAGTTCTGGCGCGTGTCGTACAAGGTATGTCGGGTGCATTCCTGATACCGCTTTCGCTCGCAATCATCATGGACACCTATCCGCCGGAACAACACGCCCGCGCAATGTCTTTGTGGGGAATCGGCTCGGTGGGTGGTGCGGTAATGGGTCCGACGCTCGGCGGCTATCTCACGGAAATGATTTCGTGGCGATACATTTTCTTTATCAATGTACCGTTCGGCCTGGCGGCACTCGTCGGGGTGCTGCTGTTTCTTCCAGAGACCAAACGCGACACCAAGAAAAAAATGGACTGGTTTGGCTTCGTGTCGCTTGCCGTTGGAATTGGTTCCCTGCAAATGATGCTCGACCGTGGCCAGCGGCTTGACTGGTTCGAGTCTGGCGAGATCATTTTCGAGGCGGGCATGGCGGTCACTGCCTTGTTCATGTTCAACGTTCATGTGCTTACTCATCGGGAACCGTTTCTCGATCCGCGTGTGTTTGCCCAGCGCAATTTCTTCGTTGCAATGGTTCTGATTTCATTCTACGGCTTGCTGACGGTACCGCCGATGGTCATGATGCCGACATTTCTCGAGCATGTGCGCGGATTTCCAATCGATGTCGTCGGCTTGTTACAGTCGCCTCGCGGTGTGGGCATCATGCTCGCGATGTTTTTGACCGGGCGTATCGCCGGGAAAGTGGATCCGCGTATTCTCATCGTGTTCGGCATGATGTGTATAGGGATCGCGACCGGCGCAATGTCGCGCTGGAATATTAACGTCGGCCCGTGGCCGATAGTGTGGACCGGATTCGTTCAGGGTATTGGTGCCGGCGTTATTCTGGTGCCGGTTCAAATGATCGCGTTTTCGCTGCTTGCGCCAGAGAAGCGCAACGAAGGTACGGCAGTAATAAACCTGGTTCGCACCATGTTCAGCAGTATCGGCGTGTCCGTGACGCTCGCGTTGTTTTCCGTGGCCAGCGCGATCGGGCGCTCGGAAATGGTTGAACACGTAACGCCCTACAATGATGTGCTTCCGTATTCGGAAATTGCAGGGGAGTACACGGCGGACTCGCCGTTGGGACTGGCGATGATCGAGCGCCAGATCGATTTGCAGGCGGCAATGATGGGCTACAACGCGAGCTTCCTTTTTCTTGCAATCGGTGCCTTCGTCGCCATGCCGCTGGTTCTATTTGTTGGGCGGGCGAAACCGGGCACGCAAGAACGCGAGCGGGAGGAAGTCGAAAAATCCGAACCGGTCATGATCGCCGAATAGACGTCAACATTGTCGCCGGCGTACGCGGCGACGAGCGTTGGCGATTTGGGATCCCGGGCGAGGATGGACAATGCCATTCAGGGTTCGGCCGATCAGCATTCGGCAATTCAGGATATGGCCGATCAGGATTTGCGGCCGCTCATCACAATCGTGTGTGCGCCCAGACCCTGGGCAACCCGGCGCGTATCTGCACTAACGCTGCCGGAGAAATAATCCAACCGGCTGATCACTTCGACGTCGAGCCCGGCGGTGCCCAGCATCGTGACGTAGTTATCCTCCACAACAGCACCGACGACGCACTCGGACCACAGTTTCGGATCCGCCCGCGATGCTTCCGACACCGGCGTTGCCAGAGAAATGTCCGAGATTTGCAACCGGCCGCCCGGTTTGAGTACGCGCGCAATCTCTGCAAAAGCCCGTGGTTTGTCAGGAACCAGATTGAGTACGCCGTTGATGGTGACGACATCGACGGATGCGTCGGGAAGTGGAATTTCTTCGGCGTTGCCCTCGAGCGGCTCCACATTCTTCACACCCATTGACACGATGTTCTTGCGAAGCTTGTCCAGCATTGCCTGCGTCATGTCAAGACCGTAGACCTTGCCGGACGGTCCGGTCAGTGTGCTCGATATCAATGCATCGGTACCGGAACCCGAACCGATATCGAGTATGACATCGCCTTCCCGAATCAAGTTTGTCGCGAACGGATAGCCAACGCCGGCGAACGACTCGGCGGCAGCGGCCGGAATTTCATCCAGTTGGCTGGCCGGGTAGCCGACAAAAAGGCAGGCGAGCCGGCCGGTAGGAAAATGGAAGGTCTTATCCGGATTCGAGGCAACATCCGTATACATGTCGGCCACTGCCTTGAATATGAATTCCTTTTTATCGCTGAATATTGCAACCATGATTTCCCTCGTTTCGATGATCTGAGTTCAGAAACTGTCGAGCAGTCCCTTGATGCGGTTAGTTACGTTTGAGGATACTTTTTCTTCGCGCAGCGCACCAACCTTATCCTTCAGGCGTCGTTCGAACTCCATGCGCGAGAAGCAACTCTGGCAGGTATGCAAGTGATGCTCCATAGCTGCCTGATTGCCGTCCTCGAGTTCATGGTCGACATATTCGAGTATCTGCTTGAGTGCCTGTTCGCAGTCAATCTCTTTTTCGGTCATTTCTGATTACCTTTGTTGTCGTGCACCGGTGTTGTCGTGCACCGGTGTAGTCATGCTCCGGCATTCGTACCGTGCTCCCTCATGGTGCATCCGTCGTAGATCCGTGACACCCCTGCTTCGGCGAGCCCTTCAGTCCGTATTCCTGTGCCTGCGCCCATAAAACCTTTTGCAGGGCGCTTCGGGCGCGGGCCAGTCGCGATCGAACGGTTCCAACCGGTATCGCAAGTGTCTCGGCAATTTCGCTGTAACTGAATTCCTCCAGGTCGGACAGAATCACCACCACGCGGTAATGGTCCGGAAGTGAGCCAAGTGCCTTGTCGAGGTCTTCGCGCAGCAGTTTGTCGACGAATTCCTGCTCCGGCGTGCTGAACCAGAGCAAAAACGGTTGATGCATCTGCTCAAAAATAGAGAACATCGCCTCATCTTCGCTCTCGTCTTCACTCTCGATGGATTCCAGCCGGGGTCGCGCACTGGCGCGCCGTAAATCGCTGATAAAGGTGTTGTTCAATATTCGAAAAATCCAGGCTTTGAACGCGTCTTCGCTGGCCAGCGTGTTCAGGCACCGCCATGCTTTGGTGACGGTTTCGGCGACCAGGTCCTCGGCGTCGGCTTCGTTGCCCGTGAGTCGCCGGGCGACCCCGTGGAGCCTGCCAAGCAGATCCATAACCTGATTTTCAAACGCTTCTTTCGAAAGGCCCATTCATTCTCCTCTTGTGAAGACGCGGCAACTCCTGAATCGGTTCCAACTTTTTCACAAACCTTTGTTTTTTATAAAATTGATGTTCTGTGGGAGCGCACAATTCCTGGCGTGCTGCGATCTTCCATTCGATATTACGGGACTTGCTGCCAAGAATGCCCTTGATTGGCAACCTGGACGTCTCCGAAGCGCCGATTTGCGGATTGATCCAGTCACTGGCCGGAATCGTTCCGGATCTCGCGTGTGCCTGCGCTGCGCCAAACATCCACTGAATCACTATATGCTCCCGCGTCGCCGATTCATTCGCGGCGCGTGTTTGACCATGGCCGACCCATATACATCCGACCCAGATACATGGCCGACACATATATATGTCATAAACCGCCACGACTATTCTTGATTGCAGTGCAGCATCCAGGCGCCCATACACACCATGTTTGACAGCGTATCAGCCAGCCAGAGAATATTTCCACAAAACTGGAACCGAAATCGCGGGTCGCGCGTCTTCACGATTAAGCAATGCAATAAACCGATCGAAACAACAAGCAGACGAGGGAGTAAACGCAATGACCACGCAAACCGCAAGCACAAAAATGAACCACCTTTCAGTCACTCTGCCTTCGCCTCAATTTGATTATGTGACTGCGCCAAATACCAGTTTGTATTTCGGACGCGAAGACATCTCCGGCCGCTTCTCTCTGGTTGATGGTGGACCCATGCATATCCAGATCGAAGCGGGTGCGGTTTTGCATGTGCGCGCAGGATCGGTGCAAGTGGCGCAGCTGGCTGACAAGGACGAACAGTTCGTGGCCGAAGGTCAATATCTGGTCGCGAAGCGAGATGGTTTGCTCACGGTACGTTCCCGCTCCCGGGCACAATTGCAGATCGACTGGCCGATCGCTCGCAGTAATGCAGCTTTCGCACCGGCATACACAAACTGACCCCGTAAACGTTCAGGCACCTACCGCGATTCCTCTCTGGAGGTGCCTGTATCGCAGGGGTAGATTAAACCTCACTCAATTCCCACGCCTGCGCTCGCAGGTGTCCTGTTTTTCCTCTGAAAGCTTTTGTCCTGGCTTCTGGCGCATGGCCGCCGGCGAAGCGCAGGAGCGGTTCGACTCATGGTTTTGTTAACGCGAACGTTGAGGTTGTGCATGTGTACAAGCATGGCTTGCAAATCCCGAATCGCGCACGGCAAAAGAAAATTCGAAAAAACCCGAAAAACCTGGAACCGATTTGTGAAGTGCTGCGTCTTTACCAGTACAGGCATCATCATTGTGATGAGCCCAACCTTTACAAATTGGAGAAAAAAAATGACATTTACATATGCACAACCGCAAAGCCGCCTTGACGTCGTGGCACTGGAAGATAAGGTAAAAGCGATGTATCGCGATGTCGCCACCGACCCGCACGGCGAGTTTCACTTTGAAATGGGCCGGTCATTGGCGCAGCGACTTGGCTACCAGGCAGAGGAACTCGATGCGGTCCCGCAAGAGGCAATCGATTCTTTCGCAGGCGTCGGTTACTACTTTGATCGCGCAGGAATTCAGTGCGGAGATACCGTTGTCGATCTGGGCAGTGGTTCCGGGACGGACAGTTTTATCGCCGCACGTAAAGTAGGGCGGGAAGGGCGTGTCATTGGAATAGACATGACCAACGAGCAGCTTGAAAAAGCGAATCACCTGCGTGACAGGAACGATTTCGACAATGTGACTTTCAGGAAAGCCTATATCGAAGATACGGATATCGACAGCGGCAGCGCCGACGTAGTGATCAGCAACGGTGTGATCAACCTCGCCCCGATCAAGGAAGACGTGTTTCGGGAAGCGGCGCGTGTATTGAAGGCAGGTGGCAGATTGGCGTTGTCAGACATCGTTACCGATGTGCGCTTACCTGACGGCATAACCTGCGATGCAACTTTGTGTGGGCCGCGTGTATCGGTGGCGCACTACAAATCGATGACTATGTGGCCGCCGCGGAATCAGCCGGGTTTCATATCCTGCGGGTCAAGGACAATCCGCAATACCGCTTTGTTTCGGATAACGCCCAGGGCGCCACGCAAAAGTACGGCGTAAAAAGCATATCGCTCTACGCTAGCAAGATATAGCGCGCCCGAGTATTACGGACGAGGTTGTTACAAACATCGACGCGAGCCGCCATCGAATCATTGAAGGAGAATCAGAAAATGCTCCAGAAAATGCTAAAGCTAGATGCAAAGTACCTGTTCGCTGTCACCCACTACGACGACGATGCGGACATGGCGGCTACACCGTTGGCGCTGGCCAACAAGGCACTGGCGGCCGGGGGCGACGTGCTGTTGTGGTTGTCCGTCGATGGTACGGAGCTGGCCAGGAATTTTTCGGCCGCAATGTTTGCTGCCGCGCAAGAACGTCTGACGTTCTCGTTCCGAATTGTTCGGCCGGGCGGGTCACAGCAATGACAATGAAATTTCCAGGCATGTTCTCCTTTCGCAAGCATGGTCGCAGCGCACCAGTAACGAGTTTGTGGAACCGATACGCGTGGATTGTTGTAATGCTTTTACTCGGAGTGACACCTGCGCACGTCATACCATCGGGACGCCAGTCCGGGCCAACGACCCAGTCGCGTGCCGAGCTCCAGCGTTCTGGAGATGCTCGCGGCCTGCTCGATGGCCTTGTGTTTTCAGGACCAACCGGCGCGTCCGGTATGGGGGCCGATCATCAGGAAAAGGTGGTCTTCAACAACGGCACTTTTCGTTCAGTCGCCAGCGAGGAATGGGGCTTCGAGCAAGACCAGTACCGGCGAGGATCGTAGACGGTATCGTGCACTTCGAGGCGGTACACGTCAGTAAAGACTACGGCACAATGACCTGGCGCGGCACAGTGCGCGAAGGCCGGCTGGAAGCCGAATACGTGTGGGAAAAAGAACGCTTGCTCTGGGATACACGCCGCGAGTACTGGTTTAGCGGCATGCTCAGTGAGGTTGGCAAATGAATGTCACGGCCGATATTGATGCCCGGCCTTCGCCGCCTTTTCTGATTCGCCATTGGCGTATTGCATTGCTGGCTGCCCTGTTGGTTGGCCTGAATCTCGGTGGCGGCTGGCTGGCTGCCCAGTTGAATTTCCATATCTGGCCGCGTCACAACGACATGATCGAGGTGATCGTGTTCGCCATCATATTGGCCTACGTATTGACCATGATGCTCCCGTTCGTGCCTGGCATCGAAATTGGCCTGGCGATCATGCTTTTTCTGGGTCCCGGCGGCATTGTGCTGGTCTACCTGTGCACGCAGATTTCGCTTGCGCCGAGTTTCCTGATTGGCAGAGTCGTACCGAGAACTGCATTGCAGTCGATTCTGCGCGTAATGCGGTTTGAGCGCGCTAGCCGCCTGCTCGAGGAACTGAACGATCCGATCGCATTTCAACGTCGTCAACGCCTTTCAAATCGGCTGCAATCGCGTTGGCTTGCCGTGCTGCTGCGCAATCGCTATATCGCGCTGGCCGTGTTGCTCAATCTGCCAGGAAATGCGGTCATCGGTGGTGCGGGCGGCATCGGTGCCGTCGCAGGTGCGAGCCGTCTGTATGGGTTCTCGCGCTATATGCTTGCTGTGGTATTGGCAACGACACCGGTTCCGGCATTTCTGCTGCTGGTTGGTTATTCGTAGCCATCGAGGACGGGAAGAAGGTTGGTGCGGGGGCAAGTCGCTGCAACTGACCGGGATAGCGCGGGCGCTGTTACCGATCGCTAGCGGACAAGTTGATTGCGGTCAATCCAGGGCAGGCAGAATTGCCTTGCTCAGACTTCCAGCCACTCCTTGCGGATATCGTCGTTGTTGCGCAGATCTTCAGGCGTTCCTTCGAAGACGATTTTGCCGTGTCCCATGATGTAAATACGGTGCGAAATTTTTAGCGCGATTGTCAGCTTCTGTTCGACCAGCAGGATGGAAAGGCCGCGCTCCGCGATGGTTGCCAACAGCTTGCCAACCTGTTCGATCAGTTTCGGCGCCAATCCCTCTGTCGGCTCGTCGATCATGATCAGTTCCGGATCACCCATGAGCGTGCGGCACATCGTGAGCATCTGTTTTTCGCCGCCGGAAATAACATCACCAAGGCTGTCGGCACGTGCACGCAAATTGGGAAACATTTCGTACATGTCCTCGATCGACCAGCGGCCCGTCTGGTTCGCTTTTTTCATGCCTAGAAGGAGATTTTGCTCGACGGTCATCGTCGGAAAGATGTCGCGGTTTTCCGGCACGTAGCCGATGCCGAGGCGAGCGATGTCGTGCGTCTTGAGGCCAGCGATTTCCTTGCCCTTGAACTTGATCGATCCCTGGGGAGGGACTTCTCCCATGACCGCCTTGATCGTTGTCGATCGGCCAACGCCATTACGGCCCAACAGACTCACGATCTCTCCTTCGCCGACATCGAGATCAATGCCCTGGAGGATGTGGCTCTTGCCGTAGTAGCCGTGTAAATCTCTTATCTGCAGCATCTAGGAGCCTGTCGGTCTTAGGATGATGCGGCTGCAACGGTGGGAGAGCGGTCCATATTTCACCGCTTTCTCCTTACATATTCCCGATATGCGCGTCGAATTCGTCAAAATCTGTCCTCACTCTCTCATCGTTTCGCTGTCGCACACCTAAGTCCGACAGGCTCCTAGTGCGCTTCCGTTCCCAGATAGGCTTCCTGAACTGCCGCATTCTTGCGGATTTTCTCGGGCGTGTCGGTCGCGATAATTTGGCCATAGACCAGCACCGAAATGCGGTCGGCGAGGTCAAATACCACGCCCATGTCGTGCTCGACGATCAATAGTGTTTTGCCTGCAGTGATGTCGCGGATCAGATTGACTGCGTAGTCAGTTTCACTATGGCTCATTCCGGCAGTCGGTTCGTCAAGCAACAGTACTTCGCCGCCACCTGCCATGGTGATACCGATTTCCAGTGCGCGCTGATCGGCATAGGAAAGCAGACCGGCCGGAACGTCTGCGCGCGAACTCATGTTGAGTTGCTCAAGAATCAGTTTCGTGCGCTCCTGAACATCCTTCTGGCGATCAACAAGTTGCCAGAACGAATAACGATGCCCGGTTGCCCACAGCAAGCCGCAGCGGACGTTCTCGAACACCGACATGCGCGGGAAGATATTGGTAACCTGAAAACTGCGTGCCAGGCCAAGGCGGTTTATTTCGAACGGACGACGGTTATGGATGGGCTGGCCGTTGAAGTCGATGGTCCCGGACGTGACCTTATATTTTCCACTGATCAGATTGAACAGCGTTGATTTGCCAGCGCCGTTCGGACCAATGATGGCATGGCGCTCGCCCTTTTCGATTTCGAGGTTGATGCCCCGGATTATCTCGGCCTGACCGAAACTCTTGGACACGTCCGCCATTTTAAGAACCGTGCTCATCCCGCAATTCTCGCTTTCACCGCGATCATTGCGTCATTCCAGCTTTCGGCGACTTTTGGATAGCTGAGACGGCAACCCTGAACACCGACCGCGATGAGGGCCGTACATACCAGCCACGGTGTAACTTCATTGACCTTGATTGGGATGCTGAACAAATGCATGTCGACGCGGCCGACGGCGATAATCGTGATGAAGTAAATCATCTCGATGATCCCGATAGCACCAATGAGCAGAATCAACGAACTGCCTAGCGCCAGGAGATACGGAACAAACAGTTTTCGCAGCAGTCGCACATCTGTTTTCCACATCGGTTCGTGCATGACGATCAGTCCGGCCAGGCCGCCCGGAGCGAACATGATGATGGCGACAAAAACGAGCCCCAGATAGAGCAACCACGCTTCGGTGTAGTCAGCAAGGGTACTGTCCAGAAAGACCAGCAGGACGGTACCGATAATCGGTCCCAGAAAATGGCCGGCACCGCCGATGAATACCATGAACAACACGGCGCCGGACTGGATTGCACTGACGCTCTCGAATCCGATGTGTTCGTAATTGATCGCGTGCAGGCTGCCGGCTGCGCCTGCGAACATTGCCGACAGCGAGAACGCCAGCCAACGAACACGCTGGGTGTTGTAGCCAACAAATTCGGCTCGCTCGGGATTGTCGCGAACCGCATTTGACATGCGCCCGAACGGTGTCTTGGTAATCGCATACATTGCAATCATCGCCAGGAAGCACCAGATCGCAATCAAGTAATAGACCTCGATTTGTGGCCCATAGGTAATTCCGAAAGGCTCGGGGCCAACCCAGCGATCAGCCTGAATGCCGTCTTCGCCATTGAAAAACGTGACGAATATCAACGTCATCGCTGTCACCATTTCGCCAAAGCCAAGCGAGATCATCGCGAATGTAGTGCCGGCGCGCCGCGTCGATACATAACCGATCGCAATTCCCATAACGAGACCGACCAATGCACCGAACAGCGGGAACAGGCTGACCGGAAAGTAAGGCATCCCCTCGGCCATGCCATTTAGAAGGTGGATTGAGCAATAGCCTGCCATGCCGAAATAAATGGCATGGCCAAAAGACAGCATGCCGCCTTGCCCCAGCAGCATGTTGTATGCGATGGCGAAAATTATCAGCACGCCCATCTTACAAAGCAAGGTCAGGGCGAAGTTGGAGGTGAATACCGCAGGCAGCACCGCAAACAGAATTGCCGCCGCGACCCAGACACCGTATTTGCGTAATAGTGTCTTCACACGTCCCTCACTCCGAACAGTCCGCGCGGCCTGACGATGAGCATCAGGGTCAACAGCAGGTAGGGCAGAATCGGCGATATCTGGGCAACGGTCAGGTCGACCAGCATGCGCCAGGCGCTATCGAAATCGACCTGGACGCCGATGACGTTCAGAAAGCCATTCATCGATACGTCATACGATACCGCGGTCGTTTGCATGATGCCGATAAACAGCGAGGCGACGAGTGCACCGTTGAGCGAACCCAGCCCGCCGATAACAATGACAACGAACACGATCGGACCGAGCTGGATTGCCATGCCTGGTTCGGTTCCCAGAATGTTACCTGCCAGTACCCCTGCCAAGCCTGCCAGTGCACAGCCTAATCCGAACACCATCATGAAAACCAGTGGCACGTTGTGGCCGAGCGACGCGACGATGTTCGGATAGGTCAGGGCGCCCTGAATAATCAGACCGACCCTTGTGCGCGTCAGCAGGAAGAACAATGCGACGAACATGCTCACTGCGACCAACAGCATGAATACCCGGTACGCGGAATATTCCAGTCCGTACAAACTGAACAAGGTGAAATTCATCACTTCCGGAATATGGTACGAGACCGGCACCTTGCCCCAGATCATCTGCACTGCTTCTTCGATCACGTAGGCGAGACCAAAAGTGAAAAGCAGTTCGGCGACATGGCCAAACTTGTGCACACGGCGCAAGCCATAGCGTTCGACAATCGCGCCGATCACGCCGACGACGACCGGCGCAATAATCAGGGCAGGCCAGAATCCTACAAACTTGCTGATCTGATACGCGAAATAGGCACCCAGCATGAAGAAGCTGGCATGTGCGAAATTCAGCACGCCCATCATGCCGAAGATCAGCGTAAGACCGCTCGACAGCATGAACAACAGCATTCCGTAGAGAATGCCGTTGAACAGCGAGAAAATCAGAATATCCAAAGAAACGACCTCCCGTCGTTTTTACCGGTCCTGGTGCTCTCTTGAAACCAATCCGTCCCCTTGGCCGGACTGTTTCCGGCAAATCAGCGTGCTGGATTGGAGACCTGGTGCGCCAAAGCGTTCCGGGTTATCTTGTTTTCTTGGTCCGATCTACTATTTGCGCGGCCGCTTCATTTTGCAACTCGACGGCAAGAGCATGTCTTCGCGTGCAATCCAGCCATCGGTTTTGTATGCCATCTTGTAGTTTTCACCGTTGTAAATAAACGGACGCTTTACATCGGTCGACACGTGGCTGATCACCATCGGGAAATGAATCTGATGATCATCCGGGCGCATCCACGCTTCGCTCTTGACGCCACGGTTAGTCATGCCTTCAAGAGCATAGCCAACGGCAGTGGGGTCGGCCGATCCCGCTTCGTTGAACGCCTTGACCATCATTTCGAACAGAATTCGAAAGCGGTCGACGTATTCGCTCTTGTTGTACTGCGCGAGCCAATCATTTTGCTCCTCGACTTTCCAGGCCGGTACATCGGGATCATTTTCGTGACTTTCAGTGATCTGGATGATCGGCGTGAACGTCGAAACTTTCGTACCCATTGTATTCATCGCGGCCGGGATGCCGGCGTAGATACTGTAGTACTTGACCTTCAGGCCTGCATTTGCGCCTGCCGTGATCAGACGGGTCGCGTCCGGTCCCCAGTTACCCGTCAATACCGTGTCCGCACCGGACGCCTTGATCTTCGCAATGTAAGGCGTGAAATCCAGAACCTTGCCGAACGGGACGATCATTTCGTCGCCGACCAGTTTTGCCTTGGGCGCACGTTCTTTCAGATACTTGTGTGCTGCCTTCTGGAATGCCTGACCGTAGGCGTAGTTCTGGTTGATCATGTAAACCTTATTGACGTCCTGATCCGTGTTCATGAACGTCGTTAATGCTGCCACTTTCTGGTCCACGTTGTGATCGAAACGGAAATGCCAGAACATGCACAATTCGTTGGTGAAGGACGTCGTCACCGCCGAATGGTTGAAGAACATCACTTCCTTGCCGGGATTTCTCCGATTGTATTTCTTCAATGCCTTGATGATGTTCAGCGCATGGTTCGATCCGGTTCCCTGCGAAATGTAACGAATGTCCTGATCGATCGCTTTTCTGAGCTGCTGGGTGGTCTTCTCCGCGTTCATCGCATTGTCGAATACGACGATTTCAATTTTTCGCCCACCCAGTACGCCGCCAGCCGCGTTAACCCGGTCCGCGTAGAATTCGAAGGCTTCGAGCGTGTCCCGGCCAATAGCGGCCACGGGGCCAGAGAACGGCTCAATCAATGCAATCTTGATGGGGTCTTCGGCGGCAAGCGCCGGCAACGCCATACTTCCCATGGCCAGGCCAAGCAGGCCCGCCATTGCGACGCGTATTCTCATCACTTCCTCCCGACTTTACTTTTTTAGTTGTCTGTAACCTGGATCGAGTCAGCGAATTATGGCCGATCGGGTCAAGAGAAACAACGCTTGGGCCAGGAATGGGCAATCGCTGGCTTATTCGTATTGGATACGGAAGCCTGTTCGCGATCGATTGCGAGCATGCGTCACTCTCCCGACCAATCAATCAGGATTTGATGCGAACTGAGTTCGCGTTGAATTAGCGACCTGCGGCGCCGAGGCGCGGCAGGTCGTTGTCAGGTCGACCGGCTACTTCTTCGGGCGCTTCATCTTGCAACTCGACGGCAGGACCATATCTTCTCGCGCAATCCAGCCGTCAGTCTTGTACGCCATCTTGTAGTTTTCTCCGTTGTAGATGAACGGTCTCTTGACGTCCTCTGATATGTGGCTGACAACCATCGGAAAATGAATCTGATGGTCATCCGGGCGCATCCACGCTTCGCCCTTTGCCGAGCGGCCGTTTGCTCCTTCAAGCGCGTATCCAACCGCAGCTGGATCGGCGGAACCAGCCGAGTTGAATGCCTTGACAATCATTTCGAACATGATGCGTACCCGGTCAGCGTACGTGCTCTTGTTATATTTCTTCATAAAATCGTTCTCGATGCCGATCAACCATTCAGGCTCGTCGGGGTCATTCTCGTGGCTTTCGGTAATTTGCATGACCGGCGTGAACGTGGATACCTTCGTTCCCATCGTGTTCATCGCTGCCGGGATGCCGGCATAGATACTGTAGTACTTGACCTTGAGGCCTGCGTTTGCTCCTGCGGTAATCAGGCGGGTGGCATCTGGACCCCAGTTGCCGGTCAGTACCGTATCTGCACCGGATGCCTTTATCTTCGCAATGTACGGCGTGAAATCGAGAACCTTGCCGAACGGCACAATTAACTCATCACCGACCAGTTTGGCTTTGGGAGTTCGTTCCTTCAGATATCTGTGCGCTGCCTTCTGGAACGACTGACCATAGGCGTAGTTCTGATTGATCATGTAGACCCTTTTGACGTCGGGATCCTGGTTCATGAACGTCGTCAAGGCTGCGACTTTCTGGTCCACGTTGTGATCGAAGCGAAAGTGCCAGAACATGCACAATTTGTTGGTGAAAGACGTCGTCACCGCGGAATGATTGAAGAACATCACTTCCTTGCCCGGGTTTCTCCGGTTGTACTTTTGCAGCGCCTTGATAATGTTCAGCGCGTGGTTTGAGCCCACGCCCTGTGACACATAGCGAATGTTCTGATCGATTGCCTTTCTGAGCTGTTGCGTGGTTTTCTCGGCATTCATCGCGTTGTCAAACGCAACAATTTCGATCTTGCGTCCCCCCAACACACCGCCAGCCTCGTTAATGCGGTCTGCGTAAAATTCGAATTGTTCGAGCGCATCTCGTCCGACTGCCGCTAACGGGCCGGAGTACGGCTCAATCAATGCAATCCTGATAGGGTCATCGGCGGCAAGCGCAGGCGGCAAGAAGCTGCCAAGGGCCAGGCCAAGCAGACTGGCAAGTACGACGCGTATTCTCATCATATCCTCCCGAAATTGTTTCTGGATTGTCGACAGTTCACATCGTGACGTCGAATTGTGGACCATGGGGTCAAGGGAAACAACGCTTGCTTCCGGATTAGTCTATTTCGGCAACGACGCGTCCCACTATCGTGCCCGCCTTCAATTCATCCAGCGTACGGCTGACTTCGGACAGTGGCCGCTTCTCAATCGGGATCTGCTTGAGCTTGCCGTTGCGCGCCAGTTCAACAACTTGCTTGAGTTCGTCGACGGTGCCGACGCTGGAGCCGCGAATGGTCAGCGCACGCTGCACGACCATCACCAGTGAAATCGGTACTTCGCCGCCATACAGACCGACCATAATCACTCGTCCACCTGTGCGAATACTGGACATCGCGAGTGTCGCAGTATCAGCGTTGTTCATGAGGTCGACTGCGCCAAACAGCAGGCCCCCTGCGATTTTTCTGAGCTTTTTCACCGCATCGGGTTCGCTCGGGTCTAACGTCGCGGCAGCGCCTTCTTCGATCGCGGCGGGAAATTTGTCAGGATTGATGTCAACGGACACGATGCGTTCGTGTCCGAGCGCGCGCAGCATGCCAATCGCCATCAACCCAAGCCCTCCGGCGCCGAGCACAGCAACCCATTCATCGGCTGGAATTGGCGTAAGCGCAGATACGGCAGAGTAGGTCGTCAGGCCGGAACATGCGAGGGTTGCGGCCCACGCGGGATCGATTCCATCCGCATCAACGAGATAGCGTGGATGCGGAATCAGCAGATGGTCCGCGTAACCGCCAGGCGCCTGAACGCCGGCCCAGCGCGGTTTCATGCAATGATTGTCCATACCTTCCGCACAGCGGGCGCATTCTCCGCAGCCGATCCACGGGCACACCAGCCTGTCCTTTCCAAGAGGAGCATCTTTCGCATCCGGGCCGGCTGCGATGACGGTGCCATACGGTTCATGCCCGAGCGTGATCGGCAGTTGCATTCCGCAGTCACCAAAGTGGAAGCGTTTGCCGCCGCCCATTTCAAAATATCCGTCGCGGATGTGCACGTCGCTGTGGCAGACGCCGCAATATTTGAGTTTGAGCAGTACTTCGGTACCGGTCGGCACAGACGTTTCGTGTTCGCGCGGTGCCAGCGATCCGCCCCATTCAACGACGTCGTAACTCAGCATTTTTGGTCCTCCCCTGTTTGATCGGGCTGTCGTTCAATGAGTTTCGTATGCATGCAATCGCCGACAATCCGTGCAACATAGCACGGCCATAAACAGTCTGCGAACATATGTTTCGGTCAGCTAGAGAAGGCCAGGCCGTTTCAATGCTTGCAATTGGCGCAGTTTCAATAACTGCGCGGGACGGAATCGAACTACCAGCAGAATCAGCGCGGCGAATGCCGGGATCCAGTACAGATCGGTTGGTACAGGTTCGCGTTGCGCGAAGCGGCGATCGAGCATCGCCTCTTTCACCGTGGACGCTTCTTCGAGGCGCGCATATTCGAACCCGACCAGTTGCGCCAGTGTCAGCAGGTGTGTCTCGCGCAGACTCGACAGATGTTCGCTGCTCTGATCTTGCCCGACTTCGCCAGACTTGATTGTGCGCTGAACGACTTCATCGGCACGCCAGAAACCCATACGGTTTCCCTCGCGGTCGGTGCGGGGAATCGGCAAAGGCGTATGGCCGCCGACGCCGATCAGCCAGCCGTGAATTTCTCCCGGCTCGATGTCATCGAAGATTGGTTGCGCCCGCCGGCGCAGCGGCGGACTTTCGTGCCCGTCGGTCAGGAAGAGCACATTGCTGTTCTCGCCGAGTTCTTTCGAAGCGCGTATCGACCAGAACACGCCCTTCGATATCTCGCTCGATTCGCGCCAGCGCATACGGCCGTCGATGTAGTCCAGAGATACCAACAGGTCGTGGTAATTTTCACAGACTTCGATCGGCGCCACCAGCAACAATGTCCGGTATTCCACGAAGGCGCCCAGTCCGATGCGTGAGCCACAGGGCAGGCCGTGTAACGCTTCGCGCACCGCGTGGCGCGCATAGGCAAGCTGGCTAGCCGTCCAGTTCATAGTCTTCGACGTTCATGCTTTGCGATATGTCGAAGAAGACAAGATACGTGTAGGTATTTCGCGGTATTTTAAGCGATGGAATTGCAAGAGCCGCCAGCAACAAGACCAGCGCGATTGTGATCGCGAGTGATTGCTTGTCTAACAGTCCCCGGACCAGGCGTTTGACAATCACGGCAACTCGATCCGGAATCCCGGCGTTGCCCGAAGTACCCGTCTGTTCCAGACTTCAGGGCCGCTTTCTACAATGGCTGCGTCGGAAACTTCAGGCGCGAGACGCAGCGCGAGTTCAAGGTTGTAACGTGCATCCCAGTCCATCGGATCATCACGCAGCAAATCGCGGTAGCTTTGCTTCGCCAGTTCGATGAGGGGCAAGGACCGAATGGCCGCTTCGGACCCGTTTTCGAGTGCTTCTTGAAGGTACAAATTTCCGAGGTTGAATAGTGCGTCTGTCCGCAAACCGGAAGATTTGTCCTGGACGAACGTCTTGTAGGTCTTCGCTGCGTCGCGATAATCGCCAATTGCTGAAAGCGCAAGTGCGCGAGCGAACACTGCTTCGGGCACGGAAGTGTCCAGCCTGGCAGCTTCGATCTGTACAGGGTCGATTCGTACTGCACCCGCACGTTTGATAGCGTCATTCACCTGTCTGGCATGCTCAAGCCGGGCGCCGTGATATGCGGCGAGTAACGCGAAACCGAGCGCTGCGCAGCCGAAGATAATGTGTACGTAGCGGCGCTTCATGACCATTCTCGCAACCGAAAAGCGCGATATGCCAGCAACATTGCACAGAAGAAGGCGGCCGTGGCCAGAAAGTAGCGGCTGTAGTCGCGGCGAGGAATCTGCTCGATGAAGTCGATTGGAAAGTGTTGCTGATTTCCGATGTCAGTGACCGCGTCAGCAAGGTCCTGGGGGCTCATCGCCTGGTAGGCGGTGTACGGCGTTTGCAGGCTTTGAAAGAAGCGATGCAATGCAATCTCCGGAAGCGTTTCAGACTGCTCGCTTATCGCGTTGAAGTCGGCGCCGTTGACGGACCTGAGATAGATCCAGTTCAAAGTGATCCGGTTGCGCAATAGTCCCTCGCGCAGTTGCCGGCGCACGTCAGTAGCCAGCTTGGCGCCGCCGTCCGATACCAGCAGAATGATGCGGCTGCCGGAATAGGCGCGTTGATCAAACGCCTGGATTGCTGAATTCAGTGCCCAGCCGACATCTGTGTTGGTAAGACCTCGGCCGACTCCGCCGGCCGTGATCCCGGCCTGGATAAATTCTGTGCGGCGCGTAATCGGAGCGACGTGGATCGGGTTGGCGCTGAAACACATCAACCCGAAGCGGTCGTGCGGGCGCTCGTCGACAAATTTCGACAACAGGTCACGGGCTGCCTTTCCTTTGGGTTGCCCGCGCGACTGCGCCTGGTAACGCACCACCAGTGGATCAAGCGTTTGCCAATCGCTGGTCAGCATACGCTCGTCCATGCTGCGGCTGCGGTCTATAAGTACGAGGATCTCGGCGCCGGTTCCGGTTCGCATCACTTGCGTTTGTGAACGTCCCGGACCGGCCAACGCAAGCACGACACTGGCAATAGCCAGCAGTGCACACGCGCGCCACGCGGTCGAGAGCATGTGTCCGGCCCGATCGGCCGGTAGCCATGCCAGATGAGAGAACTGAAGTGTGTCGCGGCGGTTCGGGAGCAAGGGCAGCAGGGCAAGTGGCAATGCCATTAGCATCCACGGTTGTGTAAAGTCGAGTAGGGCGCCCATTACTCGTGCCGCTTTTCAATGCGCCGCAGTTCAGCGCACAACTTACGTATCGACATTGGATTGGGGGGGAGCCCCTCGCCAAAGAAAAGCGCGCTCGATTGTTCGAAGAATGTTTCTATCTTCGACTGCAACGGGCTTAGCTGAGGCGCTTTCTCAAACAGGATCGCCAAAGTCGCGGTTTGCGTAACCTGGCCGGCAACTCTGTCGAATGCACGGTGTAGCGCGCGCCAGGCAAGCGGCGACTTGTCGTCCAACGGACGCATCTCCCGCAATGCACGTCCGAACGGTCGTTCGCGGGATGTTTGAAAATTGCGCCACACGAACCAGCTCAGCCACGTCAGCACCGTCAGCAATGACGCACCTGACCAGAAAGCAACCTGTCGCTGTATTGGCTTTGTCGAGATACCCGGCGCGGGGCGATCAGGCCTCAAGCCTTTTGGACTGTCCGTGGAAAATGATTCGAATGGACTCAGTGGCGATGCGCTGATGCGCCACTCGCCGATTCGCAACGCATCGGACCCTGACTTTGACGGCAGACGCCACGCGGGAACGCTGACCCAGGCAGGTTGCTGCGGCGAGTTGATGATTTGATAGTCCACCGTCAGCCAGTCACGCCCGTCCAGATTCGTTTCGACGCTGAATGCACGCCGTTCAAGCCACACGCCTACACGTTCCGTTGGCGGCATCGTCGCTGGTTCGAAACGTTTGCCGTCGATCTGTAGAAGAATGCGCTGGCTGAACACGTCGCCGATCACGTAACTGAAAGCGCGCGGTTGTTCGACGACGGCCATTCTTGTCAATGTTGCCGAACGGCTATCCGGCGCGGCCGCGAGCACGGTGCCGGTCGCCGGGATCGCGAACGCGATCGCCGAGAGAATTCCAGCCAGTGCGCTGCGCTTCGTGGAAGTCACGCGTTTACCTCGAAGAAATATTCGGACATGGCGTCGGCGCCGAATGCGCCGGTCACGTAGAAAGGGCGCATCGACCGGGCGGCAAAGAAACGATCGAGCTCACGCTTCCGATTCGCGACGTTGTCACGCCATCGTGCGCGCAAAAGCGGGCGTATCCACAGCGTGCGGGAAGTGCCGGATTCGGAATCATCCAGTGCGGCAATGGCGTCCTGTGCGGGTGGTTCGATCTCAGCCTGGTCCCAGATGATCATCGGCACGACAAAGTTGTGCGCAAGCGCATCAACGACCGGGCCGAGTCGATCGAGCGACCAATGAAAGTCCGACATCAGAAAAACTAGACCTGACCGTGGCGCCAATCGCGCGACGGCCTGCTCCAGGCCGGCGACGCTGCCAGGCGCGGTCCGGCACTGGCGAATCAAGCGCGACATAACCTCACCCATGCCGCGATTGAGCATCGCAGGCACGAACAGATCGGCGCGTTCGGTAGCGTCAAAAGCCACCATGCCGAGTGCGTCTCCGGCGCGGAAGGTGCTAAATGCAAGTGCCTCGACGAAATCCGCGGCGACTTGCAGTTTGGGCGTGTGCGCTCCAAACGCCATCGACGCTGACACATCCACCACCGCCTGAACTGTCACACCGGCGCGCTGACGACTTACGCGTACCAGCCACTCGCGACTCAGGCTGCGCACACTGGCGCGCAGATCCAGCCGCCTCGGGTCCGGTCTGTCATACAAATTCGCGTGGGATACAAACTCCTGGCCCGCGCCAAGACTCGATCCACGATGTGAGCCGGGACGCTGGCCGGCAACGCGTCGCGGCATGCGGTAGTGAAATGCTTGCGCTGTGGCCATCGCCCTGTTCGTTTCTGCGCTAACGCGGCGTGGCGACTTTTTCGACAATCTGCGAGACGAGTTCTTCTGCAAGCTCGGCGCGTCGTAGTTCGTACACTGGTGTAAAAAATATCCGGTGGCCCAGCACCGCAGGCGCGACGGCTTGCACATCGTCCGGAACAAGGTGGCGTCGGCCCGCGAGCCACGCGACAACCCGGGCCGCGCGAACCAGTGCCATCATCCCGCGCGGACTCGCACCGGCGAGAATCAGTTTGTCCATGTCGACACCGCTCAGGCGTACAGCGTGTTTGTGCGGCATCCGGGTCGCATCCCACAGGTCCATCACGTAATGCACGAGCGCGTCGCTGGCGCTTACGCTTTCCTGTATTGCGGCGCCGATTTGATTTAGTTCATCCCAAGGCAGGATGCCGGCGGCGACACGCTCGATCAGCTTGTCGGCGTCGTAAAAGTCCGGATCAAACACCAGTGCGCGTCGCGTCGCAGCGTCGACCGGCGTCGGCATGCGCAATTCGAACATGAACCGGTCGCGCGCCGCCGCGGCGAGTTCAAACGTCTCCTCCTTCTCGACCCGGTTGCGGTCGGCGAACACCGTCATGTGCGGGAATTGAAACTCCCGGTTGAACGCAAAAACGCTGCGTTCGGCCATCGCGCGAAGAAGCAGCGACTGGACTTGCGGACGCGCACGGTTGACCTCGTTGAAGAAAAATGTGGTCAATCGCTCGCCATGGCGAAGCAGAGGCCCCGGCTCAATGCGCGGTTTACCTTGTTCATCGACATACGTGTGATAAATCAGATCGCCGGGCATGAGGTCGACCGTTCCTTCGATCCTTTCGAAGTCACCACCCACGGCACGAGAGAAAGCGCGCAGAACCGTCGTCTTGCCGACACCGACATCGCCTTCGAGAAGAACGTGTCCGCGCGCGAACAGGGCAACGTTGATCATCCGTAGCGTGTCTTGCTGGCCAATGATCGCTTTGCTGACTTCTCCTTCTAAGCGCAGTGCGCGCTCGCGCCAGTCCTGTAGTTGTTGTTCAGAAATCATCGGTCCCCCGAATGCAACGTGCGCATGGATGTGCTGGCCAATAGAGCGATAGTCGCAACGATGCCGCTCCAACGCAATAGCACGTTACATGGGGTTCACGGTCTCGATTCCTGTTCTTGTCATGAAAACCGGTCGATCCGGCGCACTCGTGTCAAACTCTGAGCGCGTGAGAATTGATCAGAGATTCCCCAGGCACATTTCCCCTGAAAGCGAATCCTTCGTGAAATATGCAGGCCACTGCCAATTCCTTTAGCATGCTGGACTTTCAGATTACAGAAACCTGATTGCCATGAGTGAATTTAATACGCGCCCTCGCCGCAGCCTGCTGTTCGTCCCTGGATTGCGGCCCGACCGGTACCGCAAGGCGCTTGATTCCGGTGCCGACATCGTCTGTATTGATCTGGAAGACGCAGTGGCACTGCCGCGCAAGGCCGAAGCGCGGGAAATAACCATGCCGTTGTTCGCGGAAGATACCCATCCGCACGTCGAGCGAATGGTACGCATTAATGGTTTGTCGACGCCCGATGGTTTGAAGGATTTGACGGCAATGATCGAATCCGAAAGTCCGCCACCGTCGATCATGCTGCCGAAGATTCGCTCACCTGAAGAGGTACAACTCATCGAGACGCTGCTGTCTGCAGGTGCTGCACGCAACGTGCGTTTCTGCGTCATTGTGGAAACAAATGATGCACTCGAGAAGGCGGCCGATATCGCGCGTGCATCTGATCGCATCGATTCCATGATTCTTGGCGCGGTCGACATGTCGGCGGACTTGCGCTGCAAGAAGGAATGGGAACCGTTGCTCTATACACGCTCGCGGCTGGTGCATGCCGCTGCGTCGGCGGGTATAGATTTACTCGACGTGCCGTTTCTGAATCTGGACGATCCAACCGGCCTGGGCCAGGAGGCGACACGTTGTGCTGCACTCGGATTTACCGGCAAGGCATCGATACACCCCAACCAGTTACCGCTGATACACAAGGCGTTCACTCCGGATGAGCAGACTGTCGAAAAGGCGCGTAAAGTGTGCGCAGCATTCGAAAAAGACACTACAGGATTGGTCGTTGTCGACGATGAGTTGATCGAACTTCCGGTGGTTCGATCCATGTACCGGATTCTGGCGATTGCCGAGAGAATAGAGGCGAAACCCGGCAGGTGATTGGACGTTGCCGTAATCGGCAGTCATCAGGAATGGTGCAGGTGGGTAGATGTGCAAGCCGGGTGGCAACTGATCCCGACCACTATTGCGCATCTGGTCCCTCCCTGCATGCTCAATGTTGCAATCGCCATGCCAAAATTTGAGGGCGACATTGCCCCGTAATTGCCTGATTTTATGGCAGAGGCAGCGCATTTCTTGATTGCAGACTGTGCGGAAAATGACGGCGTTGCCGATATCCCGGCGATGCCTTCGCCACCCACTTCGATGCCCATGGCCCGTGCGACTATTGTGTCCGGGAATCGTTCTTCGGACTGTCGCCACTGCAATACGACATCGGCAACGATTTGAGGGTAATGATGTTATGACGGCATCAATGTTATGACAGTAATGGTGGTACGACGGGACCGTCGACGACGCGGGTGTATTGCGTGCAGTCTTGAACGCGTTTGGCGCGAATACCGGCATCTTCCTGGCAACGAACGCGGCGGCTGTTGTGACCGGAGTTCTAGCTGACTGTCGTGACCTTTCGCGCCAGCCAGATAGCAATGAACGTGCAGGTCACCGCGATCAGGCCGCTGACCCAGAAGCCCGCCAGCATGCCGCTTGCAGTTCTTCCTATGATCAGTCCTGCCGAAAGTGTTGCGGCGCTCGAGCCAAGCTGCTGAATTGCAGAATTGAAGCTCAGAAAAGAGCCGCGCAGCGGTGGTTGCGCGGCTGCGGTGACGATGGCCATTGCAGGCACAAAGCGCCCGGACACAAAAATCATGAACAGCACCATCACCAGTACTGCGGCCCAGACTGGTGCCGGCGGAAGGTTGGTCGCGAGCAACAGCGGAATGACCGATATGCACGAGATGATCGTGAACATTCTGAGCTTGCCGTGGCGATCAGACATGCGTCCCCACAGTCTTGACGTAAATACCGTTGCAAGCCCACCGAAGAAATAGAGCCACGGCAGATCAGTCTCACCGAGGCCGACGTTTCCGACCATGTACGGTGACATGAACGGTATCACCGAGAAGCCTCCGAATATCATGACCGCAGTGAGCGTGAATGCGCGCAGGTGATTCGTGTTTGAGAACACTGCAACTGCCTGGCGTAATGGATTGTGTGATCTTGCCTGTTTCACATGTGCCTTCATGGACGGCAGCATCCAGGCGACACCAATCAGAACGATTGTCGAGATAACCGCCATGAATATGAAAGGCGCGCGCCAGTCAAAGATATTGGCGAGCGTCAATCCGAGCGGTACGCCGGCGACTGCCGAGATTGGAAACGCGGTCATCACAATGCCCATTGCGGTTCCCCGGCGCGATTCAGGAATGACGTCGCCGATGATGGAATACACGGCTGCACCGGCAACACCGCCGAATGCGCCACTGACCGTACGGGCTGCGAGTAGCCATCCGAAGTCCGTTGCGGCTGCACACAGCAAAGTTGATACGACGAACCCGCCATACAGGAAAAGGAGCGTACGTTTTCGGTCGAAGCGATCGACATACAGTGCGCACAAAACCGACGCAATCGCACCAGACAGGGTATAAGCGGACACCATCACCGCAAACTCGCCGGCGCTGATGTCCCAGATGCGCATGAACTGCGGTCCTAGCGGCATCATCACCATGAAGTCCATCAGGTGCGTGAACTGGACGCCGGCGAGCACGAGCAACATCGTGCGTTCGCGAAGCTCTGAGTTTGCCGCCATGCTCAAGCCGCCCGAAGTTCGAATGCGTTCGCCACCAGTTCGTAGGAGCGCAATCTGCTCTCGTAGTCGCCGGTAATCGTGATGAGCATGAGCTCATCGGCTTGAAACGCGTCCTGAATTTCCAGCAACCTGTGTTTGACCGTTTCCGGCGTACCGATGACGGCACGCTCACGCTCGCGCGCAATGATGGCGCGATCGCGTTCGTTGTATTGCCAGGCAAGCGCTTCTTCGGTGGTTGGCACGAGTGACTCCCGGCCTGTCGCCATGAGTACGCGGCGATGATCTATTGGTGCAGCAAGACGTTCTGCCTCTTCGCTACTTTGCGCGCAGATTACAAACACACACACGATTGAATATGGGTCGGCTTCGCGCTGCGATGGCTGGAAATTGTTTCTGTAGTCCCTGCTCACGCCGTCGCCGCCGCGCGCATTGATGAAGTGGGCAAATGCAAAGCGCAAACCCAGCTGCGCGGCCAGCGCACCGCTGTAGTCGGACGAGCCAAGTAACCACACTTGTGCAGCGCCCGGGCCGGCCGGCATCGCACGTACCCGTTTGAACGGGTGATCGTCGGCTAGCGTGTCGTCCAGCCAGCCGACCATTTCTGTAACTTTTTGAGGAAACGCGTCGATTGCGTACAGGGAAACCGGATTGATCGCCTTTGCGGTAAGCATGTCGCCACCAGGTGCGCGTCCGACGCCAAGGTCAAGCCGTCCCGGATACAAGGCTTCGTACATCCTGAAAATTTCGGCAATCTTGATCGGGCTGTAGTAAGGCAGCAATATGCCGCCGGTCCCAATACGAATGCGCGATGTCGCAGCACCGAGCGCGCAGAGCAATATTTCCGGGCAGGGATCGGCGAGCCCATGCATGTTGTGATGCTCAGCAAGCCAATAGCGGTGATAGCCAAAGGCTTCCGCAGATTGCGCAAGCTTGATAGTTTCACGTACGGCGTCCGCCGGCGTGTGGCCGCTAATTATCGGTGACTGATCAAGTATGGACAGTCGCATGCGCGTATTGAACCTGGATAAGCAAGTAGAATCTGTTTCGCCGGTACGATGCATCTGAAGCCAGCCGGCGTGCAGGCGCGAACGACAAATGGCAACTATCCGACACAAGTAGTGCGCAGGACGGAAAAAAACGATGCGTCGATCACGGAACGCAAGACTTTACCAGAGGCGACCGAATTAATCCCGAAGCCGCCTTTTCTGTTATTGCTGAGACGCGGCTGTTACCAATGAGATGCGGATTCGAATATTTCTGGCCGGATATAAGAGTGCGGCTATGTCGATCGACCAGCGCAAGTTCACAGTTTTCTCGAGAAACCAATTATCAACAAGTTCAGGCTTCGACCTGCGAGTAAATCCGGGGGTGTAATGCGTAGAGCAAGAATAATGGGGCTGATTGTGGCTCTGGTGACAATGTTTGCCGTGGCCAGTGTTCAGGCAGATGAAGTTCTGCTTGTCAACGGCGACAGAATTAGCGGCACTCTGGTCGAACTGACGGATGGAAAACTGTCAATCAAGACAACTTATGCGGGGACAATCACGATCGACTGGACCCAGGTGCAGACGTTCTCGACCGACAATCCCCTGTACGTAACATTTGGAGAGAACACGGTACGCGCAACCATACCAAGCGGTGACAGCGGCACGGCGACAATCGAATCGGAGGACCTGGATTCGGCCGACTCCATTGACATGGCGAATATGAAGTCGTTGAGCTATGAGCCCAAACCGGCGGTTCGCACCTCCGGATGGGTGAACATTGGCGCGTCAACGGCGTCGGGGAACACGAACGTGGACAAGCTCAATGCCAATGCGGAATTCGCCGCGCGCACCGACAAGAATCGCTTCACCGTAGGCGGCCAGATTAACCGCGCCAAGGACAACGGAGCGGAAACCGAGTTGAACTGGCTCGCCTACATGAAGTACGACCATTTCATCAGTAAACAATGGTACGCATACGCGAATGCTAGCGGTGAAAACGACGACTTCAAGGACATCAATCTGCGAACCACGCTCGGTGGCGGCGGTGGTTACCAGGTATTTGAAACCAAAAAGACGTATCTATTGCTGGAGTTTGGCGCGAACTATGTCAGTACTGACTTTACAACCGCGAAGGATCAGGATTACCCGGCCGCGCGATTCGCACTGGACTTTTCCCGAAAACTGTTTGACACCGAGATGGAGTTCTTTAACCGTGACGCATATTTCGGCAGTCTCGACGATTCGGGTAACGCGTTCCTGCGTACGCGGACCGGCCTGAGAATGCCGGTCATCGAGCGCCTGGATACAACGATTCAGTTCAACTATGGCTGGGATGGTAATCCGGCGCCGGGGCGGCGTAGCGAAGACAAGTTGTGGCTGTTCACACTTGGCTATCGATGGTAGTTTTGCCCCATTCCAGGGGGCGGATCCCGGAGCGAATTGCGTCTCGAATGCTGGTCGACTCAGGGTTGCCTGCGAAAGAACAAGGCGAGTTGACGCAATAGAACGCCTTGTTGCCCGCGGATACCTGTCCGCGGGACTCGTTCAATAGTACTCGTAGGGCTTTTTTGGAACGGCCGCTTCTGCGAACTGCTTTCGTTGCGTTTTGTCTTGCTTGCGATCCCACCACATTGATCTGCCTGCGCGTTGCTTCTCGACGACTTCAGGATTTTTGTCGAGAAAGTCGCGAATAAAGCGTGTGGTGTCGGATTCGTATAATTCTTTTGCCATGATTGTTAAGCGACTACGTCAGTCGAATTGAGTTATGGTTGCGTCGCCTCGCAGTATGCCAAAAATTCGCCACTGTTGTAGTTGCGAAGTTTGTATGCCCGCGTCAGCATAGATGCCTGTCGGCTGGATACGTACCTGGCGGATAAAGCAAGATTGGTACTTTATCCCGCGCGGTTTTACACCGTTGCGCACTTTCTTTCACAGGCTTGAAAACGCCGGTATCAGGCACTTGAACTATCGACTTCTGGAAAGCCAATAATTCGAAAATGACGAAAAAAATCCCGATTCCGCCAGTTGCGACAAAGCAACCGCATGTCGTTAGCGTACACGGCCGGAAAATGAATGACGACTATCACTGGCTCCGCGAGAAAGAATCTGGTGAGGTGCACGCCTACCTGGAAGCGGAGAACGCGTATACGCAGGCGATGATGAAGCCGAGCGAGAAGTTGCAGAAGAAACTCTATCGGGAAATGCTTGGCCGCATCAAGGAGACTGATACCGAGGTTCCATACAAGGATGGCGACTTCTACTATTACTCGCGTACCAGAAAAGGGCAGCAGTACCGTATTTACTGCCGCAAGCGTGAGAGCTTGTCCGCGAGCGAAGAAGTCCTGCTCGATCTGAATACGCTCGCCCAAGGAGAAGCATTTCTTGCATTGGGCGCATTTGACGTCAGCCGCGACGGACGAATGCTCGCCTATTCACTCGATTATTCCGGATTCCGGGAGTATTCGTTGCGTTTCCGGGATCTGGAAAGTGGACGTGATTTTCCGGAGACCGTCGAGAAAGTGCGCTCGGTTGCGTGGTCGAACGACAATCGCACGCTGCTTTATGTCACGGAAGATGAGGCCAAACGAGCCCATCGTGTCTGGCGGCGCGTGATCGGAGAGCATGACGAAGAGCTCGTTTATGAAGAAACAGACGCCCGCTTTTCGGTGGCGGTGTCCGATTCCCGTAGCCGGGAATATATTTTCGTGACTTCGCATAGCGCGACGACGACTGAAGTCCACTATGTACTCGCCGATGCGCCGATGCGAAAGCTCAAACTGTTTCAGGCGCGGCGTCAGGACCACGAATACTACGTTGATCATGGCGGAAACCAGTTCTATGTGGTGACGAATGACAAAGGGCGAAATTTCAGGCTCGCTGTCGCGCCATTGCACGCGACTGGTCAAGCCAGCTGGCACGAGCTTGTCGCGCATCGCGACGACGTCATGTTCGACGGGGTCGATGTATTCTCCATGCACCTTGTATTGCACGAGCGTAGGGACGGGTTTCCCAGGTTGTGCGTTCGCGGCATAACAGATGCGAACGTGCACACAGTGATGCTGCCCGAACCGGCCAGCTCGGTTTATGGAGGCGCCAACGCGCAATTTGACACCGCTATATTCCGCCTGCATTACGAATCTTATGTCACGCCCGACTCGGTGTACGACTACGATATGAATACGCGGAAAATGACCCTTCTGAAGCAGCGCGAAGTGCGTGGCGAGTACAACAGCAATGACTACCGCGTGGAAGTGCACCATGCAGTAGCGGATGACGGGGCCAGAGTGCCGATTTCACTTGTCTACAAAAAGGATCTGCGAGCCGGGCGGGCGCAACCTATGTTGTTGACCGGATATGGTGCATACGGCTACCCGCACGATGTGCATTTCAGTTCTGCCCGTCTTTCCCTGCTTGACCGGGGTGTCGTTTTTGCAGTTGCCCATGTGCGCGGCGGTGGCGAGATGGGCACGCGCTGGCATGACGAAGGTCGCATGATGCACAAGCGCAATACCTTCACTGATTTCATCTGTTGTGCACAATATCTTCAGGAAGCGTGTTACACCGATGCCTCACAACTGGTGATTGAAGGCGGCAGTGCCGGTGGTTTGCTGATGGGCGCTGTTGTCACAATGCGACCGGAATTGTTCCGGGCGGTCATTGCCGATGTTCCGTTTGTCGACGTCATCAACACGATGCTCGACGATAGCTTGCCGTTGACCACCGGCGAGTATGAGGAATGGGGCAATCCGAAAGAAAAAGCCGCGTTTGACTACATGATGTCGTACTCGCCATATGACAATCTGTCTCGGCGTGATTATCCCGCCATGCTGGTGCAAACTTCGCTCAATGATTCTCAGGTGATGTACTGGGAGCCGGCAAAATTCGTCGCAAAATTGCGCGATTTGAAGACCGACAACAATCCGCTATTGCTGCGGATCAACATGGAGGCGGGGCACGGCGGTGCATCCGGGCGTTATGAATTTCTCAAGGAAATTGCGTTTGGTTACGCATTCATTCTGGGCGTGACCGGCATTACTGAATAACGGCAGTAAACCGACGGACTTGCGCACACCATCTTCTAACTTATTGATAAATATATTAAGAAAGACGGCCGGCGCGTAGGCAGGTTGCGCAATCAGAATCTGGCGAAATAGTGCCGACCGTTCGTCAGTTTCTGTCGACCGCTCGTCGTGCTCCGACTTGCTGGCGAAATGGCCAGCTGGCATCGTAGCATTCACAGAAACACGAAAGGGGCAGGAAATCTGATTTCCTCCCTCTGACTGAAACAGGGCAAACCCGTCGAAAGGCGGGGACGCAAAGTCACCAGTCTAACGGAACATTTAGTTCCCAAGATAGCGGGACCGCCAGTTAACCGATTCAGGAAAGTTCTGTATCGCGCCCTGCGCGTGTCCCCTAATGTACCGCGGACATATGCGTCCTCGACCTTACTTCGGACAGCAATACCGAAAGGGAGAGGTGAAGGACCGTGGACACAACTGCACTATCTTCGAATGCTGCAATCCTTGGAGCCGCCAGGAGGCGACCCAGGGCGGCATTGCGGGGGTTCACCCTGATCGAGTTGGTCATCGCCGTAAGCATCGTGGGCATTCTCGCGTCGATGTCTTACGGTTCGTATCAAAAATACGCCCTGCGCACAAACCGTTCTGCCGCGCAGCAATTCATGCTGGAAGTCGCCAGCCGTCAGGAGTTGTACCTTCTTGACGCGCGTACCTATACAGCCAATATCGGCAATGCCGGCCTCGGCCTCATCGTTCCACCCAGGGTTGCTGCAGGCTATGCCGTCACAGTCACCCTCACCGTCGGTCCGCCGGCAGGTTATGTAATTACCGCAACGCCATCGGGAAATCAGACGAGTGACGGTGCTCTGACACTCGACAGTGCTGGCGCAAAGACGCCGGTTTACAAATGGGCGGGCTGAAAATGGGCGAACTGACAGCCATGCGCCGCAGATCGCGCGTACGCGGATTTACCATTGTCGAGATCCTTGTGGCAACTGCAGTGTTGGCCATCCTCGCATCGTTGTCGATACCGATGTACACGACGACAGTCGCGAGCAACTGGACGCGCTCAGCAGCGTATTCGCTGGTGGCGGCCCTGACCTACGCAAGAAGCGAGGCCGTTAAACGCAACGTCACTGTTTCTGTGTCACCGGTTCCAACTGGCTGGAAAGACGGTTGGACCGTCACTTCCGGCGGTAACACCTTGTCACTGAGCGAGCCTGCTCCGGCACTCGCACTGGCGGGCCCCAACGCAGGGGTCAGCTATTTGCCCACCGGTCGGCTGACCAACCCGGGGATTGTTTTGTTCACGGTATCTGCACCGAACACAGGTTACACACGGTGCGTGACGATTGATCCCGGTGGCCGTCCATCTCTCGCAAAAGGAGAACACAATAATGGCACTTGTGTCTAAACATCAGTCCGGTGTGGCGATGCTCGAATCGCTGTTCGCGATGGCAGTTCTCATGGTTGGCATGCTCGGGATCTGCGGGTTGCAGGCGAAAACGCAAACATCGCATTTCGAGGCATACCAGAGAGCGCAGGCCTTGCTGTTGCTCGATGACATGGTCAACCGGATCAATGCCAACCGCTCGGTTGCTGACTGTTATGCATACACCGGCGTCAACGGCACTCCTTACCTTGGGGCGAATGGTTTGAATCATCGGGCCGACACCTCTTGTGTTGCGGTGATCGGCACGGTGCAAACACGCGCCATGGCCCAGAACGGCATGACCGATTGGGATTCACTTCTCGAGGGCGCGGCGGAAGCCACAGGTGGCGTGAACCAGGGCGCAATGATCGATGCACGCGGTTGTATCAGCTACGACGCGGTAACGGACATGTACACCGTAGCAATCGTCTGGCAGGGGACGATGCCGACGATGGCACCGGCAAATACCTGTGCCACTGGCCTCTACGGGCCGGACACGAACCGAAGAGTCGTTACCAGCACGTTCCGAATCGCGAATCTTGCGACCTGATTACCTGAGGAATCCAGATCATGAAACTCGAAATCATGAATTCCAGACTGATGGAGATCAGGATGCCGACTCGACAAAGCGGATTTACGCTTGCCGAATTGATGGTTGGAATGACGATTGGTCTGCTCGTTCTCAGCGGGGTCACGTCTGCATACCTCGCCTCAAGCAGGGCCGGCAACGCCTCCCAGGAGTCATCGGAGCAGGTTGAAAATGGCCAGCAGGCGATTGAGTTTATCAGCTACGACCTGCGTCATGCCGGTTACTTCGGTCAAACGAGTTCACTCCCGGCTCCGGGCGCGGCGCTTCCCGACCCCTGTGAAACAGCCGATCTTGCGGCGCTGTTCAACGCGATGGCGTTTCCTGTCCAGGCTTACAACGCGCCGGCGGCTACGCCCCTGAATTGTCTCGGTGCAGCGGACTTCGTGCCGGGGACAGATATTCTGGTTGTGCGCAGGGCAAGTTCAGAACCGTTGGCGCCAACCGATGTACCGCAACTTGGAGCGATATATATCCAGGCGAACACGGGCGCAGCCGAGCTTCAAGTCGGAGACGACACAAGCGCAATCGGAACAACCCTGAAAGCTGATGGTACCGCGGCTACGATTTTCAACCGTGATGGTGCTACAGCCGCTCCGATCCAGAGGCTGCTTGTCCATATCTACTTCATCGCGCCATGTGCAATGCCTGCAAACGGCGGCGCCAGTTGCACCGGTGCTCTCGATGATGAAGGAAACCCGATTCCGACGCTGAAGCGCCTCGAGCTTTCTGCCGCTGGCGGAGCGGCGCAAATGACCATCGTTCCACTGGTCGCTGGCGTCGAGAACATGCAATTCGATTTTGGCCTGGACAACCTGCCCAGTACGGTTGACACGATTACCGGTCTGATTGGTGACGGCACACCCGATTGCGAAGATGCCGACCCGGGTTCGCGCGCGAATGTCGGCGTGACTGCCGGTTGTCCGGTCGCTAATCCGGGCGCGGTCGTGGAGTGGACCAACGTCGTGCATGCGGAGACGCATATTCTTGCGCGCGGCTATCGCCCGAGTGCGAACTATGCGGACGGAAAGACTTACAACCTCGGTCTGGGACTGAGCGCGCTGACCCCCGGCGGCGCTTTCAAACGCCATGCATACAGCTCGACCGTGCGCATTACGAACGTCAGCGCGCGTCGCGAAATTCCGATTTAGGCAACGTGTTAGAGGGAGCGAGATCGACCATGACCCGAAAAAACCAGCAAGGCTCAGTTTTGTTCGTCAGCCTGATCCTGCTTGTCGCAATGACGATGATCGCAGTGGCGGGTGCGAAGGTCAGTACGACCCAGCTTCGTATCGTCGGCAATGTGCAGGCGGTGCGCCTGGTTGAATCGAGCGCGCAACTGGGCATCGAGGAGACGATCGGCCGAATCGATGCGTTCTCCAATCCAACGCAAAACATCGCGGTTGCCAATCTGCCGGCAGGCATCAATGTCGCGGTATCAAACCGCCGCTGTTTGGGCGCGGCGCCGGCACCGGGATTCAGTGCGGTCATGAATATCGCACCGGAGGACACCATGTGGGAAGTCGATGCGGCGGCGACCGATACGCTCACCGGCGCCACTGCCACAGTAACGCAAGGCGTGCGCGTGCGCATGCTTGCCGGTTCGCGCATTTGATCATACGGAGCAACAGACATGAAAAAGACACTTATCTCATTTGCACTGGCTTGCTCTGTCGCGACAGTCTGGCCAACGGTTGCCGAAGCGGCTTTCGATCCGGTTAACGACGATACGGATCTGTTCCTTGCCAATCCTGCCTATCCCTCGGAACGGGCCAACGTTCTGATCTTTGTGGATAACACCGCAAACTGGAACACTCGTTTCAACAACGAAAAAACTGCACTCGCCAATGTATTCACAAATCTTTCGGATCAGTTCAATGTCGGGCTGATGATGTACACCGAAACGGGTTCAGGCAATGGCGGACCTGACGGTGCCTACGTGCGCGCGGCCGTGCGCCAGATGACGCCTGCCAACCGGACTGCGATGGCGGCACTCATCAACAGCTTCCACCAGAACAACGACAAGGGTAACAACGCCACGGTATCGCTGGCGATGCATGAAATCTATGCCTACTTCGCCGGAATTACTGCGCGTTCGGGTATCAAGAAAAAGCGTGATCACACGGGCAATTCGATCGGCGGCCTGGCCGCGTCGAACGCTATTTATGCGTTGCCTGACAATGCGCTGGCATCGGCTGCCGCGACAACATACGCAAGCCCGATCGTTGACGCCTGCCAGCGCAATATTCTGATATTCATCAGCAACGGCTCCCCTAATGACAACAACAGTTCCCTGGGTCAGGCGCAATCACTGTTGGAGGGTCTGGTCGGCAAGACACCGCCCGATACGATTGCGATCAACCCCAGTGGACAACAAGGCAACTGGGGAGACGAGTATGCGCGTTTCATGGCCAACTCGGACGTGCATGCAATGCCAGGCGTTCAGCATGTGACCACCTATACCGTTGAAATCGATCCGAAAACGAATGGCCAGGGACCGAACGCGACAGCGCTTTTCAAGTCGATGGCGAATCAGGGTAACGGCAAGTATTTCGCGGTGAACGGCGCGAACTCGAGCAACATCGAGGCAGCGTTGAACCAGATTTTCCAGGAAGTCCAGGCAGTCAACAGTGTTTACGCAGCGGCGGCATTGCCGGTTAGTGCCAACGTGAAGGGAACCAACCTGAATCAGATCTATATCGGTGTGTTCCGTCCGGATATCAATAAAGCACCGGGTTGGTTCGGCAATCTGAAGATGTACAAGCTGGGACTGGATATTGCGACCAACAACCTGTACCTCGCCGACTCGCTTGGCGCTGCGGCAGAAAATCCGACTTCGGGTTTCATCACCCCGTCCGCGACCAGTTTCTGGAGCACGGCATCAACGTTCTGGAGCTATCGTACCGTCGCCGAAAATGGCGCGGGTGGCGACTCCGATGCGCCCGATGGGGAACTTGTCGAAAAAGGCGGGGCCGCCCAAAAACTGCGCATTGACTACGCTGCGTCGCAAACGTCGCGCACGCTGTTAACTTGCACTGCAGCGGGCGGCACATATTGCACGACCGGCGATTCTTTGTCAGTGACACCGTTTGACAGTACGAATTCAGAAGTTTCGGTCGCCGCCCTCGGCGTTGCCAATACGACCGAGCGCACTGATCTGATTGATTGGGTGCGCGGTGAAGATCAATTTGATGAAAATGCCGACACACAGACCAGCGACATCAGGGCTTCGGTGCACGGTGATGTCCTGCATTCAAGTCCGGCAGTGGTCAACTTCAATCGCAATTCTCCGTCGGACGAGGATGACGTGTACGTATTCTACGGATCGAACGACGGTGTCTTCCGTGCAGTCAAGGGCGGCACTGCCTCCGATGGCGGCACTGAGGTGTGGGGATTCATCCCCCGCGAGTTGTTCGGCAAGCTCAAGCGCCTGCGCGATGGTGCGCCGGCGATCAGTTCGACCAATAAAAAGCCTTACTTTGTCGATGGATCGGTCAGCGTCTACCAGGAAGACGTGAATGGCGATGGCAAACTGATCGATACTGACGGCGACAAAGTCTATCTGTACATGAGTATGCGCAGAGGCGGACGATTCCTGTATGCGCTCGACGTGAGCGATCCGGACGCTCCGAAGATGTTGTGGCGCAAGGACAATACGTCCTCCGGGTATGCCGAGTTGGGACAGACCTGGTCGGAACCAACCATCACAACGGTTGCAGCTTCTACGAATCCGGTGCTGATCACGGGCGCGGGTTACGACCCGGCAGTCGAAGACGTGATGCCTTGCCTTATGACGGCGTCCAATAGCTCAGGTGTAACCTGGACCAGCGGCGGTGCAATCACCTATACCACGGTCGGATGTACGGTTAGTGGCGGTTCGTCAGTGACAACGGCGCGCACGATGGGTCGAGGCGTCATGGTGATCGACGCATTTACCGGCGATCTTCTCTGGCAAGCTGGTGCGTCGGTCAGCGGTGCCGTCGATGATCTGATCGTTTCCGGCATGGACTACAGCATCTCGTCCGACATTGCGGTTATCGACACCGACTTTGATGGCGACAAGGACGTCGGCTATGTCGGTGACAACGGCGGCAATATGTGGCGTCTGAATATGCTTGATGCTGATCCAGCCAACTGGACGGTGCAGCATATCGCAGCGGTCGGCGGGCACTTTTCATCGATACGCCGCAAGTTGCAACACCGCCCGGACGTCGTATATACCAGCGACGGAGGCGGCAATTACTCTGCTGTTTTGTTCGGCAGCGGTGATCGCGAGCATCCGTTTGACGGCACGGTCAAGAACCAGTTTTACATGATAAAAGACAGGGGCGCTGGCACCACTACGCTCGACTCCGATTTGTTCGACGCGACGGCCGCGACCGGATCGAACGCGTTTGGATACAAGATCACTCTCGCGTCCGGCGAGAAATCAATATCGTCGGCCGTCACGATTTCCGGTATTACCTATTTCAATACCAATCAGCCGTCTGCTTCCGCGGTGCCAGGGGTTTGCAAGAACAATCTCGGGATTGCGCGCCAGTACGAGATCAACTATCAGACAGCGGCCGCCGCAAATACCACGGTGGCCGGTACCGAGATCACTGCGCGCGCATCGATCTATCCGGGCGGCGGCTATCTTCCGTCACCTGTGCCGGTTTTGGTGCGTCTGAATGGCAAGAATCACTTCGGTGTGATCTCTGGAACATCAGTCAAGACACCACCGAAACCGACGCTTGAAGTGCGCTCGAGAACATTCTGGTCCATTAAAGCCAGGTAGTCACGCAGGAGCCAGGTAGTCACGCAGGCTCACCATAGTGCCATGGCCGTCCCGATTGGGACGGCCTTTTTTTGCCCTTCTCGTCAAAACCGGTCGAATTCTCGATCGGTCGAAATCCGATATCATCGCCATTCACTGAGAGGCGCCGGGCGGGCGTTTAAACGGCCGATGAAAGCGGAAACAAAAAAACAATACGCGGCATCACCAACTGAGCACTTCCGGCTTACCAGCGGACATCTACGACCCAATTTCCGAGCTCTGAAAGAGCGCGTCTGGCTGATCGTGATGAGCTTGCTGGTGTTCGCAGTTTCTACCGGCAACGTCTTCGCGCATCAAACAAAGCTGTCGAGCACACGCATGACGATCGCGGCCGACGACATTTCAGCGCGCATCGAACTCAATGGCATCGACCTTGACGTTGCGACGGGTGTGTCGCTTACCGGGCCAGATGGCGAGGTGCTGGACGATAAACTCGCGCTGGCAATTGACGACGTCCGTCGCTATGTGGATTCGCACGTCGCCCTCGGATACGAGGATGGGCCCGAGTGCGTTCGCGCGCACGAATCCGCGACGCCGAAAGACGATCATGTTGTGTTGACGGAACGCTGGCAGTGTCCGCGAGATTCAAGTCCGCTAATTTACCGGGTAACGCTGTTTCATGAGATCGACCCTGTTTCGCGGCATATGGTCAGCGTCGATGGCGACAGCAAATTCATCGGATTGCTGAGCGTGAGCGCGCCGCAGATGTCCGTCACGCAAGCGGTTCCGTCAGTCTGGCAGACGTTCTTCCGATACCTGGTTTCAGGAATCGAGCATATCGCGATTGGCTACGACCACATTGCGTTTTTGCTGGCAGTGATTGTTCTTGTACGGCGTTTCTGGCCGCTATTCAAAGTCGTGACCGCATTTACCATCGCGCATTCAATCACGCTGACGCTCGCGGTACTCGACATCGTCTCGTTTCCGTCGAACCTCGTTGAGACACTGATCGCGGCTAGCATCGTTTATGTCGCCGCAGAGAATTTTTTCGTGAAGGACTTGCGCCACCGCTGGTGGCTGACATTTGCATTCGGGTTGATACACGGGTTCGGCTTCGCTTCGGTGCTCCGTGATTACGGCTTGCCGGAGGACGCACTGGTAATCGCGCTTGCGGCGTTCAACATCGGTGTCGAGATCGGGCAATTGCTTATCGTCATCGCGGCGGTCATATTGTGGCGCGTCGGGTTTCTGCTCGCGCAGGCTGGCGGACTTGTCCGGACCGAGGTTGTGGAACGCAGGGTGTCGCTTGCAATATCCGGCGCGGTGTTCCTCGCAGGTCTGTACTGGCTCGGCGAGCGGCTCATTGGTGGATAGCGGCAGCCATTGACAACACCTGCCCAAGGGGAGATAGTGGCAGACTGCACTGCCGATTGAGTTATAAAAATCAGACGTTTACAAGGGGGATGGAGATGATGATGAAGCAACTGTTGTTTGTATTTTCTTCGGCGCTGGCAATGCTCGCCGCGCCGGCGCTCGCTGACACCACCGACGTCAAAACGCAGTCGACAGTCTATGTCAACAAGCGCGGTGATCACTGCGCTGACGATCCAAACTGTTTGAACCGGTACCACTACGCGATCAAACCTGTTGCGCGGGCGAAACCCGGCCAGTTGATTCGGTACCAGACGCGCGATGCGCTGGATTCTGATTTGAATGTCAATTCCGAGGCGAAGGACGTACTCTCGATCGATCTGAACCTGGTGCACCCGATCACAGGGCCGGTTCATATTGAAGGCGCACGGCGCGGAGACCTCCTGGCGGTAACGCTGATCGATATCGAGCCCGACGAGTACGGATACACCACCATCGTGCCGGGTTTCGGTTTTCTGCGCGACCTGTACCCCGATCCGTTCATTGCGAACTGGAAAGTGAACCGGATGGAAGCAGTATCAGACGAGATTCCCGGTGTGCGCATCCCGATGAACGCATTTATGGGCACAGTCGGCACATTGCCGGGCAAGCCCGAAGTTAAAGCATGGCTGGAGCGTGAAACCAAACTTGGAGCGGCAGGCGGAATTGCGCTGCCACCGCAAGCCACCGGTGCAATGCCGGCAGCAGTTTGCGGCCCCAACGGTACGCACAAGGCCGAGTGCCTGAGGACAATTCCTCCGCGCGAGAACGGCGGCAATATGGACGTCAAGCAAATGGTGGTTGGTACAACACTGTTGCTGCCCTGCTACGTTGACGGTTGTGGACTGTTCATTGGCGATGTGCACTACGCGCAAGGCGACGGTGAAGTTGCCGGCACGGCGATAGAGATCGGTGGCGAGGTAACCGTACGCACCGAAATTCGCAAAGGCATGGGATCAATCATCAAGTCCGGTCCGCACTTCGAGGGTGGCTCGCAGATCAAGGCACTTGAGCCGGACCGCTTCTATGCGACTGTTGGTTACCCGATCAAGGATGCAGGAGTGGACCTGCCGTATACGACCTATCTTGACAGCAAGAAGCTCAAACCACTGTCCAACCTGTCAGAAGACCTGACCGCTGCGGCCCGCGCATCGCTGGTCGAAATGATTGGCTGGCTGGTCAAGACCAAAGGTTACACGCGCCAACAAGCCTACGTGATCACCAGTGTCGCTTGCGACATTCGCATTGGAAACCTCGTGGATCTTCCGAACTATGCGGTGTCGACCATTTGTCCGCTGGAAATCTTTGACCACTGATCAGGCTTCAGCAATGTCTGTGGTAACGCAGGGCGGGTTATACCCGCCCTGTTTGCATGGCGGACAACTTCCGCCCCATATACATGGCGGGGCACCCCCGCGTTCTTCAAATGACGGGTCGCCCCCGCGTTTTGCGCAAGGCGGGTCAACCCCGCCTCATGCGTCTGGACGATGAAAAGACGCCCGTTTTTGCGCGCGCTGCTATCAGGTCTGCTAGCTGGATCGGCGGCCTCGGCGATCGCGCATACGCCGTACCGGCAGTGGAAAGTACTGCGGCAACGCTTTCTTCTGGTTCATTCGAGCCGTACTGATCCTGAATCTGATGAGATTGCGGAAGGTATCGTAGACATTCTCGATCGGGTGTTGCCCGAGGCCAATGCGATGGTTGCCCGTGCGCGTGACGAACAGCGCATTGCCAGTCTTATGACGACCGGTCAGGCCGTTCTGGCAGTCATGCGAGAAGACCGGGCCAATGACCTGTTTCGCGGCAAGGGCGATTTCCGGGACTATCAAGGCGGCATGTTGCGGGTGCTGGTCGCGATTGATGGACATGTCCTGATTACGACAGAAGAATTTCCTCGCCACCATGGCTGGCTGGTGGCATCTGCGCTCATCGACAATAGCGGGCTGCTTGATATCCGTGTTCCGGCACAGTCGTCGAATGGAAGTTTGTCGCCGCACGAAGGCGCGCTGGCATTTGCGCGAGGAGAACCGTTGGAAGTGCCTGAATGAGAATATTGCTGTCGCTCGCGCTCATGCTTTCATGCGGCGCAGGTGCGCACGACCTGATCACTGCAGAAGCGGCGGAACGTTATCTGGAGAATGCCGCGCAATGGCATGCTCAAAGCGGCTCGGCAACTGTCGCGAATGAGCGCGCCGAGGCGCACGTGAAAATTGGCGCGATGCTCGACGAAATTCGCGACCTGCTCAACCGCGATCTTGCGATTCATGGAAAAGTGCAGGGTCTGCCGTCCAACTATGTTGTTGCAGAACTGAAGCGATTGGGAACGCCGTTGGCGTATTCCGAGTCGCGGCGATACTTTCTCGCCAATTCGGCGCACTATCGTACGGCGCTCGAGATCGGATTGACGGGGCCGTTGGAACAGGTCGCCAAACTGCGCCTGCTGCGCGGCGATTTTTACGACAGTTTCGATTTCGATCCGTTGCAAAGTACCCAGACCTTGAATCAATTGCAGGAACAGGTGCTGCTCGCGGAAGACCTGGCCTCGAACACCTTCACCGAACCAAATCTCGAGGAAGTGCGATTCATTGCGGCATTCACCTATGCGCGAGCGGCCATAATTGCTCCAGAGGAGAATGTGGCTGCCGGGTTTCGAACCAGGGCGATCGCATCTGCCTCGAAGTTTGAACGTGACTACCCGGATAGTATGCGTAGCGCTGCGATGCCGGTCTTGCGTGACGCCATGCAGACACTCAAATAGGCCAGAAGGCACGCATTGACGTAAACTGGATGGCCGAGCGCCGTCCTGGATATCTGGCAGCAGATCGGACTGGTACGCAAGGCAGGATGTGGCTTCAGTAACCGCGGGAATTGGCTAGCGATCGCGAAAGAAGCCATCAGCAAGCGTGAGATGCGGGAGAACAATTATGAAAGCAATCGATTTACGCAGTGACACGGTTACCCGGCCAACGCCGGAAATGCGCGCAGCGATGATCAACGCCGAAGTTGGTGACGATGTATACGGAGAGGATCCGACCGCCAATCGACTGGAGGCATTTGCAGCGGAATTGCTTTGCAAGGAAGCCGCGATCTTTGTCCCCAGTGGCACGCAGAGCAATCTTCTGGCGCTGCTGTCGCACTGCGAACGCGGTGATGAGTACATCGTCGGCCAGCAGGCGCACACCTACAAGTACGAAGGCGGCGGTGCCGCGGTACTGGGCAGTATCCAGCCGCAACCACTGGAATATGAAGCCGACGGCACACTCGATCTGGCGCGCGTAGAAGCGACGATCAAGCCGGATGATCCGCATTACGCCAAAACACGCCTTCTGTGTCTGGAGAATACCCAGGCAGGTAAGGTATTGCCGCTCGATTTCCTGAAAGCCGCGCGTGCGTTGTGCGACCGGACCGGCTTGGGATTGCATCTTGATGGTGCGCGTATTTTCAACGCGGCTGTCTCGCTGGACGTGCCGGTCAGCGAGATCAGTAATCAGTTCGACACGGTTTCGGTGTGTATGTCCAAAGGCCTCGGAGCACCGGTTGGATCGGTCTTGTGCGGTCCCGGCGACTTGATCGGCAAGGCGCGGCGCTGGCGCAAAGTGCTTGGCGGCGGCATGCGCCAGGCCGGAATGCTGGCTGCCGCCGGTTTGTATGCGTTGCAGAACCACGTATCCCGGTTGCGGGAAGACCATGACAATGCGCACTTGCTCGCGCAGCAGCTGGCAGCCGTTCCGGAAGTAAAGATTGACGGCGGTGCGCAGACCAATATGGTGTTTATCCACGTCGAGGCCGAACATTCTCCCCGCTTGAATGAATATCTTGCCGAACGCGATATTCGCGTTGGCGGTTATGGTGCGATGCGCCTGGTAACCCACCTCGACGTGGAGCAGTCAGACATCCATCGCTTTGTTAGCGAAGTTGGCAATTATTTCAGACAGGCCGCTTAACATCCGGCCTACGCTTGGAGAGATCAATGGCCGCAGAAGCGGGTGAACGCAACATGGCGGTATTCTGTGACTTTGAGAATGTCGCGATCGGTGTGCGCGAGGCGAAATACAGCAAGTTCAACATCAAGAAAGTGCTCGAGCGCTTGCTGGTAAAAGGCAGTATCGTCGTCAAGAAAGCATACTGCGACTGGGAGCGCTACAAGGATTTCAAACCGCCGATGCACGAGGCAGCGTTCGAACTCATCGAAATTCCGCACGTTCGGCAATCAGGCAAGAATTCCGCCGACATTCGCATGGTGGTCGATGCACTGGATCTCTGCTACACGAAGGCGCACGTCGATACATTCGTTATTGTCAGCGGCGATTCGGATTTTTCGCCACTGGTTTCAAAACTGCGCGAGAACAACAAGGAGGTGATTGGCGTCGGCGTAAAGCACTCGTCTTCCGATCTTCTGGTTGCAAATTGCGACGACTTTATTTACTACGACGATCTCGTGCGTGAAAAGACGCCCAGGCGTGGCACGCGCAAGAAGACAGCCAGCAAGACTTCGCGTGGTGCGAAAGCGAAAAAGGATGCGAGCGATCAGGGCGCGACCGAAGCCGACGCCACACACGACCCATCGCAAAATGGCATCGACGCCGTCGTTAACACGTTCGAAGCGCTCGTGACCGAACGTGGTGGCGAAGAAAAAATCTGGGGGTCTATGATCAAACAGGCATTGAAGCGGCGCAATCCGGGATTCAATGAGTCTTATCATGGTTACAAGAGCTTCAACGGATTGCTCGAGGATGCACAGGCACGCGGATTTTTCGACCTTGAGCGCGATGAAAAATCCGGCGGCTATATCGTCCGGGCGCCGTCGGCATGATTTTGGCGACACTCGGCATTTGCGTCATTCAAGCAGACTCGCACTGATCGCGCGGATGAATTGGACTTTGGACCAATCCCGGTGCTCACGTGCGGGATGTAGAATTTCAGAAGGTCCTTAAGTCCACGCAATCTGATGTGACCGAGTCTGGCCTTCCGCAATGAGTTCATGCTTATGTCCTTCTTCGATTTTGGCCTTCGTGTAAAACGGTCATCGCTCATACGCGGACTGCTTGTCGGGGTCGCCGGCGTCATGTTGCTGGCGGCGTGCAAGAGCGTGCCACTGCAAGGGAAGTTTGGGCAAGCTCTCGGAGTCGACGCTCATTCGGCGCAGCAGCTTGGGCTTCTGGTGGGCGACTACGCCGACTTGTTTGCCCAAACAGTGCGGCACTCTGCCGACAAGATGAAATCCGGGACGCCTACTTTGCAGGTACGTCGAGCTGCGTTGCAGTGGCAAATCAGATCAGTCCCGGCCGTTTTCAGTGCGGCCAGTCGCTCGGATCCGTTGTTCGCTCTTGTCGACCTCTGGGTTCTTGCGATCCAGCAGCGGCAACTTTTTGAACGCGAGGAAATGGCGCCGCTTTTCGGTGAAGGATTAACCATTGCGCAACAAGCTTCTCGGGATCTGGAAAAGCGAATTGAAGTGGTGGCGCGGACGATTGTGAAATCGCCCGAGGCTCTGGAGGGTATGGCGACGTTTACTCGCACCTTTGCGGCAGCAAATCCAATCAAAAATCTATCGTTTGCTCGTGCGTCTGTTGCGCCGTTGTATATCAAGTTCATGGAGGAGGAGACGAATTTGCGGCGCGAGGTTGCTGCCGTCAGGGGGTATGCCGATACGGCGATCGGGCTCACGCTGGCAGGTTTGAACTACGCTCCTGACATTGCGCGCTGGCAAGCCGAGATCACACTACTCGATGCCGAGATTTTCCCGATCGTCAGCCGTACCGTCGAGACGATGGATGTTCTTGAAGGCGCAGTGGTCGATTTGAAAGCAGTCGCCGTTGACATGCCGGAGTTTGTCGATGCACAGCGTGTTGCAATATTGCGGGACATCGAGCGCCAACGCGTAGACACGTTGCGCGATATCGAAATCATGCGCCAGGCGGTATTTGTGGACGTCGCACTGGAACGTGAAGCGATCCTCGCCGGTATGGATCAGCAAATACAGTTGGTCCTCGACGGACTCCGTGTTGAACGTGAAACCATTACCGGTCAGATTCCTGCCGTCGCAGAACGCGCAGGGCAGTCCATGGTGCCGCTCACACGCGAAGTCATTGATTACGCCTTCTTGCGGGCACTTCAACTCTTTGGCTTGATTGCGTATTTGTCGTTGCGGTAATCATCGTTCTGCGCATGATGCGTATACGCGGTATTCAATGATCGCTGCAGCGCTTGCGCAATGGCGCCAGGCGCTGCTTGCAATCAAGGCGCAATGGCGGCCACTCGCCATTTTTCAGATCTGGTTTGCAGTCATCGGCGCAGTGTTGTTCGCGCCGGCATCGGCATGGGTGCTGGACAGTTTGGTTGTCAGTAGCGGGCGTGTCGCGATCAGCAACTATGACCTGACCGGCTTTTTCCTCTCGTTGCGTGGCCTGGTTTTTGTCGTCTGGGTGGGTGTGTCATGGTTTGCGATACTGCTTGCCGAGGCAGCCGGCTTGATTCTGCTTTGTGCGAACCTCCATTCTTCAATTAACTCGCCGGCCGCAGCGCTTTGGCAGACGCTACGCGCAATGCCGCGTATCGCCCGGCTAGGTTTGTGGATCGGCGTTGCGTTAGTGCTGGTGGCGCTGCCGTTTCTGTTGATCGCCGCAGCGGTCGCCATTGCGATGCTCGGATCACACGACATTAACTATTACCTCTATCACGAGCCGATTGAATGGTGGGTCACGGTCGGGATCGGTTTTACGCTTGCGCTGGCGTACGTTGCGGCCGCCGGCATCGTTGCGGTGCGTTTCATGTTTGCACTTCCACTGGTGTTGTTCGAGCGTCAATCTCCACGTCGGGCGTTGCGTACCAGTTGGGCGTTGACGCGGGGGCAGGTGGCTGCTTCTTTCGCAGTGGTCGGCGGATGGTGGATTCTCGCAAGCCTGATTGCGGCCGCGCTGTCCTTGCTCGTAACTTCAATTGGTATCTGGTTGCTGGTGGAAGCCGGGGACAGAGTGATGATGGCACTGGTGTTAATGGGCGGCACATCTACACTGCTTGTTGCGATCAGTGTGCTATGGGCGATCGTCGCAAAATCTGGCGTGGCCATGCTCGTTGTCAATCTGTTTGGAACAGGACGAGGGCAACTTTTAACTATCGGGGGCGAGTCGGCTTCCGCGACGCGTTTGAGCCATCTTTTGTCGACGAAGGCGATCGGAACAATCCTGGGTCTGGTGTTTGCCGTGACCGTGATACTTGCGGCATTCGATTTGTTCAGCATCGACGTAGATGAGACGTTCGCCGTAACAGCGCATCGTGCGGGCGCGATTCATGCGCCGGAAAATACTCTTGCGGCGCTGCGCCGTGCGATTGCTGACGGTGCAGACTATGCCGAGATAGACGTGCAAACGACAAGTGACGGTGTAGTGGTCGTCATTCACGACGCTGATCTGAAACGCGTAGCCAACGATGCGCGCACGGTCGAAGCGTTGTCGATCGACGAATTGCAAGAACTCGATGTGGGCAGTTGGCATGACCCGAAATTCTCGGACGAACGGGTGCCTTTGCTGACCGAAATGATTGCGACGGCGCGTGGACGCATCAAGTTGAATATTGAGCTCAAGTACAATCGAAACGATCCGACGCTCGCTCCGAAAGTGGTAGAGATACTGCATGCAGAGGACTTCGCGGACGAGTGCGTCATTACGTCTCTGGATTTGACATCCTTGCTTGAGATCAAGTCGCTCGATCCCGCGTTGGTGACGGGCTTGATCGTTACGCAAGCGCTGGGCGATCCGGCGCGTGTCGAGACAGATTTTCTTGCGGCGAACCGGCGCGGCGCGACTGAACCGTTTATCGCCCGCGCTGCGAATCGCGGCAAAGCGGTACACGTATGGACTGTAAACAACACGTCGGATATGGCGAGTTCCGTCGAGCGCGGCGCGGCCAACCTGATAACCGACCTGCCGGCCGACGCAGTTGCGCTGCGCGAAGAGCGCGAGACAATGCCCGTTCCGGCGCTGCTGATTCTTCGTGTGCGCCGCATGCTGATTGACTAGGCCTTCGAGATTCTTGGGAACGCTTGAATGCTGAATCTGGAATTCATGGGCTTCGGCCTGTTGCATATTGCAATCGTAGCTGTCGTTTCGCTGCGCGTAATCATGCAACGCCGTGCGCCGGGCGTATCGCTCGCCTGGTTGTTACTGGTAATCCTGTTGCCATATGCCGGCGCGATCTTCTACGTTCTAGTCGGCGAGAGGACCCTCGGCAGGCGCCGGGTCAGACGCACCGCCGCACTACTACCCTCATTGCAAGGTTGGCTTGAGCGGAGTTAAGAGACAAGTTAAACGTATCGCCATCAGCCGCACTACTACCCTCATTGCAAGGTTGGCTTGAGCGCATTCCGGCCGCTCCCGAGATGGCCGCAGACGCGGTGCCATTTGCCTGGCCAAAACTGCGCCAGTTTGTCGAAGGCAGCGTCGGCTTTTCTGCAGTAACCGGCAACCATCTGCAACTCATAGAAGGTGCGCACGCGACCTTGACAATGATTCTTGACGATATCGACCGGGCGCATACCACCTGCGATCTGGAGTTCTATATCTGGAATCCGGGTGGCATCGCAGATCAGATTGCCGAAGCGCTGATTCGTGCGGAGGCGCGCGGCGTTCGCTGCCGGGTGTTACTGGATTCGGTTGGCAGCGGACCGTTCCTGCGAAACAAACTTGCCAGACGCATGCGCGACAACGGCGTCGAAGTTGTCGAAGCGCTACCGGTCGGACTTTTGCGCAGCCTCTTCGTCCGCGTCGATTTGCGCATGCACAGAAAAATCGTCGTCATTGACGGATCGATTGCATACACCGGCAGTCTTAACCTTGTTGATCTCCGCTACTTCAAGCAGGGGAGCGGGGTGGGCGAGTGGATCGACGCCATGGTCAGAGTAACCGGCCCGGTTGTAAAACTGCTTGAACTGGTATTTGTCTTGGACTGGCTGATCGAGACAGGAGAGACACTCGATGGCCTGATACCAGTCAATGCCGAAGACATGCCGGTACCCGCGGGGGGGGCGCGATCACGCAAGTATTGCCGTCAGGACCTGGGCTCAGGACAGACGCAATACATCAGTTATTGCTCACGGCTGTCTACTCTGCCCGGCGCGAGTTGATCATGACGACGCCGTACTTCGTTCCGGACGAGGCATTCATCGATGCGCTGCAGGCGGCGGCCCATCGCGGTGTAAAGGTGACATTGATTGTGCCGCATCGCATAGACTCGATTCTGGTGCGCTATGCGAGCCGCGCATACAACGACGATTTACTGAGTGCGGGCGTGCGCATTTTTCGCTTTCAGGGAGGCTTGCTACATACCAAAAGCGTTGTCGTCGACGGGGAAACCACCTTGTTCGGAACGGTCAATCTGGATATTCGGAGTTTGCGTCTTAACTTCGAAGTCACCCTGATTGCGTACGATTCGGATTTTGGCAGCGCCGTGCGCGACTTGCAGTTGCGCTATGTCGACCAGTCTGAACCGCTCGACCTGGATCGCTGGCGCCAGCGGGGCAAGTTCGGCCGCTTCCTCGAAAACACCGCACAACTTGTGAGTCCCTTGTTGTAGGGACACTAAAGGTTGACTCTCGCACTGTCGGCAATTGCTGCTATAAGCGCGATGGTCGCGTGGCCGAACTTAATGCGTTTAAAGGGTTGCTGGTAACGTAATAGTTAGCTCGCGTAAACAGGAGCGGCCGGGCGCGCCGGGTTCGGACAAGGTGACCGTTGAATTCACCCGTTCGGGGTCGGCGCACGTGCGTTGCCTGCAAGAGAAAATTCGGCATCTAATCCGGAAAGCGATAAAGTGTCCGGATGAACATCGCAAAGCATTTGAATCTCGATCAGATACCCGGCAGGATGAGCTGACGTGAAGACAGCCTGGATATTTCTCCTTGCTGCGGGCATTGCCGAGTGGGGCTGGCCAGTTGGGCTGAAGCTTGGCTGGACAGACGACGGCGCGCAATGGCTCTGGATTGCGTTCGCAATTGTATTCATGGTCATAAGCGGCTGGCTGCTGCTGCTCGCCCAGCGCAACATTCCAATGGGAACGGCGTACGCGGTATGGACCGGAATCGGTGCGGTGGGCACGTTTCTCATCGGTATCGCTGTATTCGGCGAATCTGCTGCACTGGCGCGCTTCGCCTGCGTCGGCCTGATTATCGTGGGAATTCTCGGGCTGAAACTGGCCACCAAGTGAAGCCAACGGGCAAATGAGATCGCCATGACGCTGGATTCAGTTTCAATCGCGTGGATTGCACTACTCATCGCCGGCGTGCTTGAGTGGGGTTGGCCGGTCGGACTCAAGCTCGGCTGGATATCGACCGGCACCCGTCCTCGCTGGATCGTTTTCTCCGGCGTTTGCATGATTGCCAGCGGAGCGCTACTCCTCCATGCCCAGACTGTGATCGCAATGGGCACTGCATACGCAGTCTGGACCGGAATTGGCGCCGTGGGCGCCTTTGTTCTTGGCGTCCTGCTGTTTCGTGAAGCGGCTACTTTTGCGCGGTTTTTTTTCGTAGGACTGATTGTTGCAGGGATTGTTGGTTTGAAGCTTGCGTCGTAGCCTTCGCCGAATGTGCGCAACCTTGTTCCGATTGTCAGTCAGCGTGTTTTGCGCGATGTTGCTGACGTCATTGGCCTCGCCATTGGCGCTGGCACAGGCCCCGTCTGCTTCCTCGCCGGTTGCCAAACATCTGTCGCGCTGTGAAGTTCCCGTTGGCATCGCTGAAGTCAGGCCGAACGCCGGTGGACTGTCGGTCGATGTCGAAATTGAATTGGTGCTGATTGATCTGTTTTCAATTAACGACACCGATCAGTCTTTTCTGGCTGATCTCGTTTTTGTCGCCCGTTGGAAGGATGCGCGCCTGTCAGCGGCAAATTTGGCTGGCTCGTTATCCGGCTGCAAAGTGACGCTGGACGAGATCTGGGATCCGGATATTCGGCCGCTCAACCAGCGAGCGCTGTTTCGTCAGAACGGCCCTAGAGTCGAGGTGTCGGCTGACGGAGACGTAGTCATGGATGTGCACACGTTGTCAGCGTTCTCTTCCCGCCTCGATATGCGGAACTTTCCCTTCGACGAACAGATGCTGAAAATAAAGTGGGCATCGTTCCTGTACGGACCGCATGACGTCAGTTTGACGGCCCGGCAAAGCCGAATTGAAGACCATTCGGACTGGAGTATCAGCGGCTGGTCTGTAATGAACAATGAAAGCAAAATAGATATCGAACCATTGAACGTCGGCGAAGAGCAGTTCGTGCGCCTTGACCATGAAGTTTCGGTAATGCGTGCGCCCGGATACTATTTGTGGAATTTCGCGCTTCCGCTTGCTTTGATCGTGATGATGGCCTGGACGGTTTTCTGGCTTGATCCGGATACCGCATCAGGCGCACAAATTGGCATCGCGACGGCATCGACGTTCACCTTGATTGCGTTTCTGATTGCGCTGCGAACACGCTTGCCGGCGGTCGGCTACCTGACCCAGCTCGATAAATTGAGTGTGTACTCGACCGTACTTGTCTTTATTGCGCTCGGCGAAGTTGTCGTGACCAGCTCGCTCGCGCACCGCGGCAAACAACTCCTTGCGCGTCGCCTTGACGCCTATGCGCGCTGGATTTACCCGCTGGCGTTTGCAGCCGGGCTTGTGGTCATATTGTCAGTGTAAATTGACGGTATGGATGCAGACTTTTCCAATACCGGCTCTTTGCCCGGAAGCGCGCTGTCGGATTCGCGCCGTACCGTGAGTCCGGAGATTACGGCGGCGACAAAACTGCTAATCCTGCAAATTCCCTGGACGCACTCGTTGACTCGATTTCGAGGAAGAGGTTTTGAACGATATGTGTCCCCGATTGCGACCGGGTTGTTGAGTTTCATTGCGCTCCGGGGATTTGGTCGCAAACAGGTTCAGCGGATGTCGGCATTGGCGGTATGTGCAGTTCTGGCCGGCGGGTGCGCGAGTTTTAGTCCGGACCTGGCGGGGGAAGCCGCCTTCACGCAACGGACTCAGATGCACAGCGAGAACGGCGTGACCGTAACCGTTGCGGTTCCGAGTGCCGAAGAGGCGGCAGCGATTTTTGGCGTACGTCTTGAGCAAAAGGGCATTCAGCCGGTCTGGGTCCGTATCGAAAACAGGGACGAGATTGACTACCTGTTTTTGCCGGCGGATATGGACGCGAACTACTTTTCGCCGCAGGAAGTCGCATGGATGAGTCGCTCCGGATTTTCTGCGCAGAGCAAGTCGGATATGCAGGTGTACTTCGACCAGCGAAGCATGCGGTTGTTTGTCCCGGCAGGTGAAACTGTCGAAGGTTATGTGCATACGAACGTGGACTTCGGTGTCAAGTATCTCAGTGTCATTCTCTACCACCCAGGGCATATCAAGGATTTCGAGTTCGTGGTAGAAGTGCCGGGCATTGAGGCGGACTATACGCAAGTCGATTTCGACGCAGCGGTGCCGAAGAACAGCGTACGTGATGTTGATCGCGAAGAATTACGCCGGGCACTTGAGTCCTATCCGTGCTGCGTACTTGGACCGGACGGCAAGACGCCGGGCGATCCGCTCAACATCGTCATCGTCGGCCCGAGCAACGGCAATACATTCCATCCGTTCGTGCGGCGTGGCTGGGATCCCACCGAAACGATTAGTGGCGATACGGTTTCGCGGACTGTCCAGTCGTCGGTATTTCGCGGCAAGTATCGAACGTCACCGGTCTCCGCCTTGTTCGTCGACGGAAGAAAACAGGACATCGCCTTGCAGAAAGCGCGCAGCACGGTCGACGAACGTAACCATTTGCGTTTGTGGCTGACAGCACTAACCTACGAGGGGCGGCACGTGTGGATCGGCCAGATCAGTCGCGACATCGGAGTCAGATTTTCTTCAAAAACAATCACCACGCACAAGATTGATGGCGACGTCGATGAAACGCGCGAATTCCTGTTGCAGGACATGCTTCTGTCCGGCAGTTTGAGCGGGATTGGCTACGTTGGCGGGGTGGGGGCTGCAAGCCCTGAAGAGCCTCGCTACAACTATACGCTCGATCCGTACTTTACCGATGGTTTGCGCGCTGTCCTGTTCCTGGGCAACAACCTTGTTTCGCCGGACGACGTAGAGTTCGTTCCGTGGAGCTGGCACGGCACGGCCGACAGCAGCACCGAGCAATGATAAAGAAATCAATTCCGGCAGGCTCGCTAAAAGCGGTATACCACTGAACCTATCCAGGCGTCGCGCGATCCTATGAAGCCGTTGTACTCGGCTGACATTGACCAGCGTTTGCTGATGTCCCAGTTCGCGCCGATCAGCAGGTTCCATGGATCCTTGTTTTTCTGCTCGATCGTGTAATCGATGACGAGATTGTTTCCGGGGTCGGACACGGTGCCGGTAACAGTCAGTTCTGCGTTCAGGTAATTGCCGCCGGCAAACAGAGCGAGATTTCCGGCGTTGCCGAGATTGAGAATGCGTACGTAACGCTCAACGGCACCGCCACAAACCAGTTGTTCCAACCACCGGCCAGCACGGTGCCAATTCCGTAGGTGGTGCCGGAAAATGGCGCCTTGATTGGCAACGTGAACGTTTTTCCCTGGAAGGCAGCGCACCTGGGATCTGGCGGCGGCGTGGAGCAGTCGATCCCGAGATGATTGAGCATGCCACTTCCATCAAGTATTACGTCGATCGGCGCCTGGCCTCTGACCCTGCCGAGCAATCCGAACACGTTCATGAACGGAAACAGCCAGGCGTCGAGCTTGAGCTGGGTCGATTCGCTGTCTGCGCTCGCGTTCTCGAATGACACCCGGTCGAATGGCACTTTGTCACGGCCATTGATGCCAACCTCGAGCCCGCCGAGAATCATGTCCTGATCAACATTGGCGTACGTCAGGCCGATGCCGTAAGGCAATGGCAATTCGTATCCCAGATCGATAACCTTCTGCGCCAGAAAAGGCAGCTTGCGTTCCCACTTCCTCGGCGCACCCTCCACCTGCTGATCGATCTCGGTGCTTCCGATGTTCGGAATGCTCAGTTCAGACACACCGTTATTGGTGAGGTCGTCGTTGACCGACACACGTACCAGTCGCGCACTGACCGTCACCACGGCGCCGGCCTCGGACAGGCCGTACAACTCGATGGTGTCGTCGACGAGAGATGTTGATGTTGCCGTAGCACTGCTGGTACCCAATCCGGCATCGGAGCCGAGACCGGATTTCCACAAGCCGCTTCGAAACTTCTCCAGTGCTTCGCGATCTTTGAACAGGATCAGCACCCTGTTTGTGCCTGCGCCCAGACCAACGCCAACGTCGAAGCGCGAAATGTTCATGTAGGTTTGCGTCTCGTCCTGATTGTCGTACAACATGCCGAGCCCCGTCGCCGCGCCGAAAACCGGCACTTTTGCACCCGAGATGCGGCCGACGAAATAGCCCTCGGCAGCATCCAGCGATTGTCTCAGGCTGGCGTCTTTGGCAACCAGTGTTGCGATGACCTCCTCCGCGCCGTCGTCAAGTTCCTGACGCACGCTTTGCCTGTCACTGACCTGAATTGTCGCGCAGGCGGTCAGGGACATGACCAGCAGGATTACGATTACGTGATGGGCGGCGCGGGCCACCCGGCAGACATCGCGTTTGATTTTTATGGCTCCTCGTCCTTCCTGCGTATACTTGCCGAGAGCAGGAAAATTGGTCGCTCGGCGTTTAAACATAGCCGATCATCTGAACAATTGTGCCATGTCCCGGGTGAACACCAAAAGACTGTTGCAGTCATAAATGCGTGGATCGGGAAGCGTCCTTGTCGCGGCTGCGGCAAGGCGTAAGTCTTTGTGCGAATTCCTGGTTTGCGCGAATACCTGGTTTGTGCAAATACCTTGTAAGCATGCGCACGAAACAATTCAGGAGAATTCGGAATCGCGCGCGACAGGATGCAAACCAGCGAACGGAGCACGGTTGTGCTGCCTCCGACAGAATTGCGACAAGAATGGTACGGGCAACACTGTATACGATGCGCGGCCAGTAATATGGGCACGGTGATTGCAGCGTCCGCTGGGTAACTGGCATTTGGGTTCTCGAACTGCAGGGCAGTACGTTCGGTGGCGAGGACTTGCAATTGTCGAGACTGGCAACTGACATGCACATAACATGAAACAAATATCATTCTGCAAAGTTGCAGAGCGCGCAGCGGCTGTATTGCTTGCGACTGGTCTGGCAGTGACGGGGGCAGTGGCAGAGGAGACCTACAGAGGTGTCGATATACCGGACCTCGAGTCTGCGATGAAAGACCGGGCTGTTTCAACGACATTGAGCGAACCGGCCGATGGCGAAAGTGCACCTGAGTGGGTATTCCTGCCGATACCAAAAGCAAATCCGGCGATCGGCGGGGGGGCTGCAACTCGTTGCTGCGCGTTTCTTTCAGACCGATGCCAACTCGCAGCCCTCTGTTCTGGGAGCCGGTGCCGGCTACTATTCCAGCGATACGTGGTTTGCCGGCGCTGGCGGCGCGGTGAACTTTTCGGAAGATCGTTGGCGTGTGTCCGGCGGGCTTCGTTACCTGGATGCGAATTACGATTTCTACGGCGTGGGTAGCGATGCAGGAAACAATGGTATTGGCATTCCGATTAACCAGTCGGCGAGTGCCGCCTTCGTCACTGTATTGCGGCGCGTCTCTGCTAATTGGTACATTGGTGGCGGCTACCGCTACGTTGACTCGCAGGCAGGTCTCAACGTGTCTTTGCCCGGAAACAAGCCTATTGGGGATATTCTGAAAAAGGGCGTGCACATTGCCAGTGCCGGGCCGACGCTCGCGGCAAGTCTGGATACGCGTGACCTGAACATGAATCCGCGTACCGGCAGCTACATCACCATTGATGCAATTTTTCCGTCCAAGAACTTTGGATCCGATGTGGACTACGATCGCGTGAAAATCAAGGCCAATCGCTACTGGCCGACGACGGAAACGATCACGCTGGCGGGGCGATTTTCGTTGTGTGGTGCTTCGAGCAATACGCCCTTTTTCGACCTGTGCTATTTCGGCGCCGACAATGATCTTCGGGGCTACGTGGTGGGGCGCTATCAGGACTTGACCAAGTTCGCGGTGCAGGGCGAAGTGCGCAAACAGATCACGCCGCGCTGGGGCGGCGTGATCTTCGCCGGCGTCGGTCAGGTCGCAGAAACATTTCGCCAGATGAATGACGACAATCTGCTGCCGGCTGCCGGTTTTGGTGTGCGCTGGATGGCGGCACCCAAGAACAAAGTCAACATTCGTGCCGACGTCGCCTGGGGCGAGGACGGCGACGCGTTGTTTTATCTCAGCATCGGCGAAGCATTCTAGTACTGCGGTTTTTAGCAAGGTCTCTTTCCGGCCATATCTGGGTTGAACGGTTGTCCTGAAATCCGGATAGCGAAGTCGATGCGTAGTAGCCTTCAGACGAGGATCATCCCGCCCATGGGAATGCGCAGTTGCGCCTCGTGTTACGCCCGGAACGTCACCGTTTTCTATCCAGTAGTGAATTATCCGGTCGTGATTGGTCCGCTTTTCTGCTGATCATTCGCTCGACGGCGTGGGTTCGAGTTACCGGAACGGGTCGGACTACCAGGGCAAAGCAGTGTCATAATCGCTTATATGGGGGGTGTCAGGTGGCACGTCCGCTGAGTCTGCGGGAATTGGACTAAAGTCTTACTGGACGCGGGGCTGGCAAGGCGGTAATGTGGACCGGTAACAGGTCTGCCCGCACCATTGCCAGTACGGGGTTGCCACGGTTGAATCAGTCCGGGATCTTATCCAGACGATAAGAGGTCGGACTAAAATGTTAGCGGAGGAGGCGAACATGATTGCTAATTTTCTCAGAGGTATATTGCTTGCCGGGCTGGCCATGCTCGCTGGCCATGCTCGCTGGCGGTGCTTTCGCAGACCCGGTTCCGACTGGCGGGCAGTGGGATAAATTCAACATCTCTATCGGTGGCTTCACGTCCAGATCGAGTTCGGAATTGACAATCAACAACACCAACACCGGGTTGGGCGTGGCGATCGACCTCGAAAATACACTGGCTGTGGAGTCAAGGTTCGACACTGTCAGGCTCGATACGCTTTATCGTTGGGGACAGACCGACCGCCATCAGATCGAGTTCCACTATTTTGTGAATAATCGCGAAGGGATTCGCACACTCGATCAGGATCTGACGATCGGGAACACTACTTATCCGGCTGGTACTACCCTCGAAACCGGGCTCAATCTTACTTTTGCGAATATCGACTATGCCTACGCAGTGCTCCAGGATGACCGGGTGCGACTTGCGATATCTGGCGGATTACACGTAACCTCGATAGGACTCACAATTGATTCTCAGGGATTCGCGCTTCAGGAGGCGGAGGAATTCACGGCGCCGCTTCCAGTAATTGGCTTTCGCCTTGACGTAGCAACGGCGAAAAACTGGAAAATATTGTCCCGTGTCGATGTTTTCTATCTGGAGTACGACGAGTTTACGGGCGGTCTGGCCGACACGTATTTCGGCGTTGAATGGAATCCGTTCAAGCACGTTGGCTTCGGACTCGGGTACAACCATGTGACCTACCGTGTTGAGGCGGCAGGGACTGATGCGGCCAGTCTGGGTTGGACGGAAAGGTAGATATGGACATTACCGGGTTGTTGTTTTACGCGAAGTACTTCTTCTAGGCTTGGTCTGAAAGCTGAATCGGCGCCGAAAGCGGCGCCGATTTTTTTTGTTCACGCACCTGGTTTCGTTCGCCATTCCGGATTATTTGCGCCGCAGCCAGGACGTGTAGAGCGAATGTTTCCAGATGCACAAGCCCGGGGGTAGCTTGGAAGTAGGGCAGATTGGAATTGTGTTAAAAGGCGGCCAATGTTTGGCTTCCACGATATTGATTGCGAATGTTATCCATCTATGTTGATCCGGTTACGAATTCGGCATCGGACGCAGAGAGCGACAATGATTGTTGATGGTTGGATTAGTAGCTCGTCAATCAATGTTTGCAGGCGGTAATTATGCGTAATCAGCGAACGTCAAAGTTGCTTACCAGACTGGTTGGCTGGCTTCTCGTCATCGCGGGAGTATCGGTAAATAAATGGACATTGGAGCCGTTAACCGACGACGGACACATCGATACTGTCATTGGTGTGCTGTTTTTCTTTGCCTTTCAGTGGCCGACAATCTTCGTTGGTATTGCTTTGGTAATGGGGCGCTCGATTTTCAAGTATCGCAAGACGGTAAACGCTTTCGTTGCCGTCACATCTCTTGTGATCGGAGTCGCATTGGTCGAAGGCGTCATTCGATACGTACGCGTTTTTGACCCTTTCCTCCCTCGCCCGCGTACTTATGTCGGCGAGTTCGAGAATCGGGAAAGCCGAACTTTTGTTTCAGACATCCACACGGGCTGGCGTATGCATTCGGAAAACGAGTTTACGTGGAGCATCTCGGGTGAACGTGACAGCTACAAGTCAAACGAACAGGGGTTTCGCAGCGGATGGAACTTTGAACAACCGATCAACCGCAAGATTATTGCGTTGATTGGCGATTCATTTGCATGGGGAACCGGCGTTGGGTATGAAGAAACATTCGGGGAGTTAGTCGCTACAACGCTGGGAGATAATTTTGCCGTCTACAATCTGGCACAGCCCGGGTTCGGTCTTGATCAAATGTGGATGAGCCTTCGGCATCAGGCTCTCCGCCTCGAACCGGCACTTGTTATTGTTGCTTTCATTGATAACGACCTGGATCGCTGTTTTTACGCGCATCGTAGTGCCGAGGGATTCAACAAGCCAACCTTTGTGGTGGAGAACGGAGAACTACGCCCCCAAGTTGGGAATGACAGACCGAATGGATTATTGAGGTTCCTTGAGACTTACTCGGGTATCTGGACTGGACTTCGGCGAAGCGCAGTCAGGGAAATCGGTTTTAGCTATCCGGTTGGTGAATGGTGGTCACTCAATCAGGCTGTCTTCGAGGCGATTGTCGCCGATGCCAGGCGCGCCGAAATACCACTGCTCTTTGTCCGATTGCCGTTGCGGGAGCCAAAAGATTTTCCAAGCATGCATCGATTGGCAGATAACCGGAACGTGGCGCTGCTCGATCTTGGCGGTAACAATACTTCGCGCCCACAAGGCATTCATTTTGTCGACGATTCTCACATTAACGAGGCGGGCCATGCCTACGTTGCAGAACAATTGTCGTCGTGGATCAGAGAAAATCGGCCGGTAACCGAGTGACAATTGGAGATTAGGGCTGATACGTGCTCAAGCGATCTGTCCAACAATGGTGTGTGCGAATGTACTGTGTCGCAATCGCTTGTCGAAAGTACAAGACATTGCTCTCGTTTGGTTTTTGATTTGCGCCGATATTGATCAGGCCCCTGCGTGCACGGGTGCTCGCCTGTCCGACCACGGATACGCCTTTTCCAGTTGGCCAGCTATTCTCAGTAACAGGGCATCGTTGCCAAATGCGGCGACAAACATGATGCCAATCGGTAACTGATTGGCGCTCCAGCATAGTGGCAGTGAGATTGCCGGTTGCCCTGTCTGGTTGAATATTGCGGTATCGCCCATGAATTCCGCAATGCCATCGCGGTTGGCTTCCATGAAACCGATCGGAACCGGCTCCTGACTGAGCGTTGGCGCAATCATCAAATCATATTGCTCATGGACTTTTGCGAATACTCTGCCGGCTCGATGATTGATCAGCGTCGCTCTTGCGTAATCGTCTGCGCTCAGGCCGGCAGCCATTTCAATCAGAGCCCGCGTAGAAGGCTCGATATCCTGTTCGGTTGCTTCCCGGCCCAGCGCTTCCGCTCTCATTTTCACCGCGAGCGCTGCATTGGCGGCGACGAGCGTCAACACAGCGTTGCCCGCCGCTTCGCGGTCGTAGGCGGGTTCGGCGTATTTAACGTCATGGCCGAGATTACTGAGCAAACGGCCGGCCTCTTCAACTGCTTCAATTACATCCGCCGAGAATCGGCCTTTGCCCATCTTGTTTCTGCACAAGGCGATTCGAAGTTTGCCCGGGTTCTTCCCGACGTGCGCAAGAAAACTGCCATCAAAATGAGGTGCCTCATACGGATTTCCGGGCTCGGTGCCGGTCGTGGCATCCAGGACAGCGGCTGAATCGCGAACACTTCTGCTCACTACATGGCTGATTGACTGACCAGCCCAGCCTTCGCCCCTGTCCGGTCCCATCGGTGTTCTGCCGCGAGTCGGTTTCAAACCAACCAATCCTGTGCATGACGCCGGTATTCTGATTGATCCACCGCCATCGGACGCATTCGCCATGGGCACGATGCCGGCAGCGACTGCAGCGGACGCGCCACCGCTGGATCCGCCCGGCGTTCTGTCCAGATTCCAGGGATTTCTGGTCGGTCCGTACATGCGGGGTTCGGTGACTGGCATCAGGCCAAGCTCAGGCGAGTTCGTCTTACCAAAGGTCACCAGTCCCGAATGCTTGTAGCGACTAACCAATGTGCTGTCGTGGTCCGCGACTTGGTCGCGAAAAAACTTACTACCGTAAGTTGTCGCTGTACCGTCGAGCTGCAGGTCCTTGAGTAGGAATGGCACGCCGGTAAATGGGTCTTCGGGCAATCCGGCCTCGATGGCCGCTTTCGCTTCATCGTAATGTTTGTGAACGACGGCATTAATGGCGTCATTCACTTTTTCGGTTCGACTGATCGCCTCTTCCAGTAATTCAGTTGATGAGACCTCACCTTGTCGAACCAACTCTGCCAGCCCCAGCGCATCGTACCTGTCATAGTCGGCAAATCCACTCATTGTTCTTTCCCCTCAATATTTGTCTTGCGCCCGGAACAATCCTACATACTCAGAGATGCATTGGAAATCCAGATGCTGTTCTGGCGCGGGCGCCCTGACATGATAAGGCGAGACGGCAAGAGGGCACACGACGAAATTGGCGGGGTGCTATGCTTGACCAGGATGAACACCATCTGGAGGAATACAACATGAGTGAAACCAAAACCGATAGCAAGAAGTCGTGGGACTTTGTCCACAACCGCGCGGAAGAAGCAAAGTGGACGCAGGGATTGCGGGAGATCTTCGAGTATCGCGACCTGGGCATCAAGGAAGGTACCAAGGGGGACTACATCGCGCATTTGATTCGAAACAATGGCAAGGAAGCGAAAAACACGGTCAAGGAATGGCATGTGCACGACTGTAACTTCCAGTTCGTGTTGGTGCTCAATGGCTGGGCCACGTTCGAGTACGAAGGCCAGGGCGTCAAGACCATACGCAAGGGGGACTCCATCAACCAGGTTCCCGGGATCAAACACCGCGAGATCGACTGCTCGGACGACTTCGAGGTGCTGGAAATTGTATCGCTGGCTGATTTCAAGACACGTGTGGTCGAGGCACCTGCGTAGTTCGACGATGCCCAAACAAGTTTGCGCCAGGCAATGCAGCTGGTTGCATTGGCAGCCGCTGACAGAAGGCCGGATGCGGTTTTTGGAAATTCGGGTGTCAGACTATTTTGCCGATGACCGAAAGTTTCTGGCGACCGAGGCCCTGATATGACCACAGACTTTGACACCCTCCAGGAAATGGTCAAGCACGCGCGCGTCAACCTTTCCCGCGGGGACTGGGACTTTCTGGTTGGCGGCGCTGAAACCGAAACATCCCTCAAGCGCAACCGGCTTGCCTTCGAGCGGCTCGCGCTGAAGGCTCGCGTGCTGGCCGATGTTTCAGCTGTGGACGTGCGACGCAAACTGTTCGAAGTTGATTTGCGTCTTCCGGTAATGCTCGCTCCGATCGGTTCGTTACAGTCATTTGAAAAAGGCGGCGGACTCACCGCGGCGCAAGCGGCAGAAACATTCGGCATCATGAAGATGCTCAGTTCTGCGTGCACTCCGGACTTCGAGACCATCGCGCGCGAAAGTAACGTCGCGAAGATCTACCAGCTCTATGTGCTCGGCAGTGAAGCCTGGATGATGGACATCATTGCCCGCACCGAATCAGCCGGCTACAAGGCGTTTTGCCTGACAGTAGACACGCAATTTCGCAGCCGTCGCGAACGCGACATCATCAACGGTTTTGTTCCAATCGGAGGACGCGGTCCCAATGGCGAGGCGTTTCCCCCGCCCGAAGTCAACCTGCAGCCGAAACTGACCTGGGAACTGGTCGATCGCATCAAGGATCGCTTCAAGATTCCGTTGGTGCTCAAGGGGATTGCCTGTGCCGAAGACGCGGAGCTGGCGGTGAAGCACGGCGTGGAGGTGGTCTACGTGTCAAATCATGGCGGCCGTCAGCTTGACCATGCTCGCGGCGCGCTCGATACACTGCCGGAAGTCGTCAGCGCGGTTGCTGGCCGCGCGACGATCATTTTTGATGGTGGAATATTGCGCGGCACAGATGTATTGAAAGCGCTGGCGTTGGGTGCCGACGCAGTCGGCATTGGCCGTCTTGAAGGGCTGGCCATGGCAACCGGCGGCGCGCCGGCGGTCGTGCGCATGCTCGAGTTGCTGGAGGATGAGATGCGCATGAACATGGCACTGATGGGTCTGTCGTCCCTCGATCAGCTCAAGCCCGGCTGCATAGTTCCGGCCGAGCCGGTTGGAGAGCCTCACGTGTTCAGCGGGTTCCCGTTACTGGCCGAGGATTACTGATCGAACGTAGAGAGCACGGCTGATCAGCGCCAGACCGCGCTGACTGTCGAATTTGCGGATTCCGAATTCAATCCGGCTTCAGACAATTACCCTCGGTAGTAACGTCGCGCGCGTTTCTCGGCGCGCCGCAGGGCATCCTTCGGCGTTCGTTGACCGGTGCACACTTCGCCGAACATGTCGACGATGACGAAATCGGCCAGCATGGCGGCTGACTGCTCACCTAGTCGCCCCGCATAACCTGTGTGCACTGCACCCCTGACGACATCGCGGTAGAACATGTGTTGCGGATCTTCGGTCCATACCGGGTTGTCGTCGTACGCGCGAATGTGTGCGAGATGTAACCGAGCGATGCTCTTTGCCATGGCTCGTATTGTTCGCGCTCCATCATGAATCGCAAAAACTCCTTGGCGGCATTCGGGTACCTGGAGTACTGATAAATCGTCGCAGGAAACATCAGCGCACCATGCACATCCCGGCCGACGGGGCCGATCGGATAGGTGGCGTGGTGAATGTCGGGCGTCATCGCCTTGAGTTTCGGGTCGTCGCTGGTTTTTGCCGCGTAGTAGATGGATATCCCGTTCATTGTCAGGCTGATTCCACCTGCGAGGAATACCTTGTTATTGCTGGGATCGCCCCACGACAGGCTTCCGGGCGCGAACGTTTGATATAACTCTTTTGCGTACTCCAGAGCCTCTATGGTCTCGTTCGAGTTCAGCGCAAGTTCATTGTCCTCGTTGGCGATCCTGCCGCCGAAAGCGAACAGCAGCCAGTAAGTCCAGCCGTTGGCGTCACCGGTGGCATGACCCAATGCGAATCCTGGCGGCTTGGATTTGGCCTTGAGTGCCTTGCACAGCTTGAGCAAGCCATCCAGGTTTTTCGGAAATGTCTCGAACCCCGCCGCGTGCAGCATGCTTTTTCGATAAACCATGGCACCCCCGGCCGCCCCGGTAGGAATCGCGATCCATTTTCCCTGGTGTGTGCAGTACTCCGGACAGACGTCGAACCAGCCGCCGTACTTGCCGCCCAGATACTGCGCCAGGTCGCTCACATCGAGCAGTTTGTCCGGGTAAAGCTGCGGTTGCTCGTCGGTGCTGATGATGATGTCGGGTCCTGCGCCGACCTGCGCTGCGACCGCTGCCTTGGGGCGCAAGTCTTCGAAATTTTCACTGTTCACGCGCACGTTGACGCTGGTGAGCTCGGTGAAACGCCGCGTGTTGGCCATGAACTGATCCTCGTCGCCTTGCACGAATCGCTTCCAGCGCAACACGCGCAACGATGCGCCTTTTTCCGGCTCGAACTGCATGTCGCAGCGCGTGCCGGCGCGGGTCTCAGAAGTTGTCTGGTGGCACCGGCCGCGGCCGCAGCGGTTCCTGCGGCAAGAAAACGACGTCGAGTGAAATTCTTCATGACAACCTCCCCAGGATATTGATTTCTGACTCCGCTTCGTGATGGCCCGATCCGCTGGTTGAGCTTGTTACCAGGTCAGCGTTCGCCCCGAATGCTTTCGTCCGATTTCTGCGGCTTTCTCAGCCTCCGGACCGCAGCCGATCATCACGCCTTCGTCCAGCCGTTCGGTGACGTTCTCTGGTGCGATCAGGTCCTGGAACGCCAGGCCTGCTGCCTTGCACGCGTTCATGATACGCGCGCGCAGCATGCATCTCGGCAGGATAGGGCTCGTCATGCTGATCCGGATATCCCATTGACATGCCCAGGTCTCCCGGACCCCATTCAGCGTATGCAAGTCCCGGTACGCGCGTGGTTTGTTCCACACTGTCGAGTGCCCGTGTGTTCTCAACCTTGATTCCGAGTAGCAGCTCGCCGTGCGGGTTGAGCGGCCAGGGATCTGCCCTTGCAAGGTATTCCTGATCCGTCATTCCCCAGATCTGCGCGGCAAGCGTCTGGCCGCCGTGGCTGCGGCGTCCGGGTCCAAGATCAGTGCCCGAAATTTCCGCGAAGGGGTAGCGTGCAGCCTCCACGAAAGCACGTACCGCTTCCGGGGTCTCGGCGTGACACAAAAGCAGGCCATGTACACCGGCAGCGAGCGCCTGCTTGATCATCCAGCCGTTTGCGCGGACTGAGTGCGCATCGATCCCGTCCATGGGTAATGTCACGACGACTGCAGGCGTTCGATGTCCGCTTCGCGTCGGGCCAGCGTCGGCGAGCCCGCGCATGAACTGCAGCAACGCCCTTACATCGAATGCGGTGTGCTCCATGTCATAAACAATGTAATCGGCCCAGGTCCGGGCAAGTGATCGTCCGCCGTCGAACCCGCCCGCAGTCTCGCCGTCGACGAACTCGAAGTACACCGGTTGGCGTTGCGCCAGCAGTTCAACGGCCTTGTTGATTCTCATGCCCGTCGTCGCCGTGCCTCGCTTACCGTTTCGTTGCCCGCTGTCTGAGCATCGTTCTTCGCCGCGTTCAACTCGCGCGCATACACTTCCCACGAACGGGCAGCGGTTCGCGGCGGGATCACGTGGCGGACATCAGGATTGATCAGGGACTGCGGCCACATTCCGGTCGCAATGCGCACGGCCTCCTCGCGAGTTGCGTTTGTGCGCGTTCCCACGCGACCTCGGAGTAACTGGCGTAGTGGTTGGTCAACGAGACGTTGTCCATTTTCAGCAGTGGATTGTCCGGATCGACCGGTTCTTTCTCGAATACGTCCAGCCCGACACCGGCAATCCGCTCTTGTTGCAAGGCTTCGATCAATGCGGCTTCATCGACTACGCCACCGCGCGCACAGTTGATGAGGTAAGCACCTGGTTTCATCACCGCGAATTGCGCATGGCTGACAAGATGGTGCGTCTCCTCGTTCAGATAGATGTGCACGCTGATGTAATCCGAGCGTCGGCACAACGCCTCCAGCGAATCCGTTTTCTCAACGCCGTATTCCTTCGCGTCCCAGGATGAGACGTAGGGGTCGTAGGCAATCACTTCCAGACCAAAAGCCCTGGCCTTGCGCGCCACTGCGCGGCCGATATCGCCGAGGCCGACAATGCCGAATACCTGACCGGCAACGTGGCCCATTGGCGCCAGATTCTCGCGTGTCCAGACACCGTTCCTGACCAGCTTGTCGTGCAGCACGAATTTTCGCGCGCACACCAGAAAATGTATCATCGTATGGTTCGACACTTCCTCGGTGCCGAACGAAGCGGTGTTTGCGAGGATGACCCCGTTGGCCGTTGCATTTTCCAGATCCAGGTGATCATAACCATGGCCAAAAGACACCAGACCCTTGCAGCGGCCGTGCAAGCCCATGTGCGTGAATGCCGACTGGCCGAAACCATGTCCCTGTGCAATCGCGACATCGACATCACGCAGCGCGTCAATTAGCTCGGCGCTGCTGTTGCCTTCATATCGCACGAACTCGCCGCCCGCAATACCAACGGCTCGACTCTGTTGCTCGAGCGATGACAAGTCGAAGGCCCCCGTCCGCTTGGGGCCAACGTAGAGAACTCGAATGTTTTGCGACATGTTTTGACACCTTTCGTCTTGAACCTTGAAGATCCGAACAATGACAGGTCAGACTTCTTGATCTCTGTGCGGACAGCTGGAGTTTGCCCCGAGGCATGGTTCGCGCGGTGCAACGTGTATTGCACCCCGCAAAAGCGGCAAAAGTTCACCCATCCAGCCGTTATGAATTGTGAAAAGCTACGCCTGCATAAACAGTCTGTCCAGCGGCGCGGATGGCTTTTTATTTGAATGCGCGTTTATAGGGTTTGTAGCCGGATCTACTTTCCGTGCGCATCACAACGTGTTTGGTGGGCGACGTTGACACGCCCCTGAGGAAGCCTAGAATGAACGTCGAATTTTCGATGGTAGCGTACCGCCATGTGCGCAAGCCAAAAACCAAAACCAATAAGAATCTTGTTTGAGGGGAAAACCTATGTCCGCTGTTCCAGATTCTGCAAGGTCAAACCAGAAAAACGTTCTCGGTGCCTGCCCGCACGATTGTCCTGACACGTGTTCCATGCTGGTGACAGTTGAAGACGACCGCGTTGTCAAGGTGCGCGGCAATCCCGATCAACCGTTCACTGACGGGCGCCTGTGCGTCAAGGTGAATCAGTACGAGGAGCGTGTTCATCATGCAGACCGCGTTCTCCATCCGCTCAAGCGTACCGGGCCAAAAGGGTCGGGCCAGTTTGCCCGCATTGGCTGGCAGGAGGCGATGGACACGATTGCCTCGCGCTGGAAGCAAACCATCAAGGAGAACGGCCCGACGGCGATCCTGCCTTACAGTTACCTGGGTACGGAAGGAATCCTCAACGGTCTGAACTCAGGCGACGCATTTTTCAACAAGGTGGGGGCGACCATTTCCGAGCGCACCTTCTGCGACTCGGGCGCCTGTACCGCCTACATCATGACGGTCGGTCCTTCGCCCGGCACTGACCCTGAAAGCTTCGTTCACTCACGCTATATCATCCTGTGGGCCTGCAACACGATCAGTACAAACCTGCACCACTGGCCGTTCCTGGCCGAGGCGCAGAAGCGCGGCGCAAAGATCGTCGTGATCGACCCGGTGAAAACGCGTACCGCCCGGCAGGCAGACTGGCACATACCCATCAAGCCCGGCACAGACAGCGCACTCGCAATGGCGATGATTAACGTCATCACCACCGAGGGGTTGATCGACAAGGAATACGTGGAGCGGTACACCGTCGGATATGACGAATTGGTCGATCGCGCCAGCGAGTACACGCCCGAGAAAGTCGCCTCGATCACCGGCATTGATGCCGAAGACATTCGTAAACTCGCGCGCGAATATGCGACGACGCGACCATCGGTCATTCGCATTGGTGTTGCCGTCGAACGTCATTCCGGCGGCGGGCAGACTGTCCGGGCGCTGACTTGCTTGCCGGCGCTGGTGGGCGCATGGCGTGACGTTGGCGGAGGGATCTTGCAGCTCCCGATATGGGCTTTCCCGGTCAATTGGGACGGATTGATGCGGCCGGACTGGATCAAGCCCGGCACGCGCGTGCTCAATCAGTGGAAGCTGGGTGCAGCACTTACTGGTGAACTCGAACTTGATCCGCCAATTAAATCCCTGTTCGTGTACAACGCCAACCCGATGGTTGTTGCCCCCGAACAGGAGAAGGTCATCGACGGACTCTTGCGCGAGGATTTGTTCACGGTAGTCAGCGAGCAGTTCATTACCGACACGGCCAGGTATGCCGACATCGTGTTGCCCGCCACGACGCAGATGGAACAGCACGACATCATGTTCTCGTGGGGACATTTCTATCTTTCGCTGAATCAGCAAGCTATCTCGCCGCGTGGTGAAGCCGTGCCGAACACTGAACTGTTCCGGCGTCTGGCCAAAGCCATGGATATCGACGACCCACAATTCCAGCGCGACGACAAACAGATGGCGATTGAGTCGCTTGACTGGTCCAACCCGGCGCTCGAAGGCATCACGATGGAGCAACTCGAGCGAGATGGATTTGCGCGGCTGAAAGTCGGAACACCGGATACGTATGCGCCGCACGTGCAAGGCGACTTTCTCACACCATCGGGCAAGGTTGAGCTGAAGGCGTCGATGGTCGAAGGGGGTAACTTCGTCCTTCCGCTGTTTCGTCAGGGTTCCAACGAGTTCCAGGACGGTAGCGCGGTTGACCCATTGCCCAACTACGTTCCACCGCAGGAGTCCACCGACACGAATAAGGCGCTGGCCGCGAAGTATCCACTCAATGTCCTGACACCAAAGAACCACGCCTTTCTTAATTCGGGCTACGCTAACATCGCCCGCCAGCTTGGTCACGCCGGTGAGCAGTTTGTAATGATCCATCCCAAGGATGCACGGGCTCGTGACATTGCAGAGGGCGAGCGGGTAGAAGTGTTCAACGAGCGTGGCCGCTTTGAGGCAGAGGCCCAGGTCAGCGATGACGTACGCGAGGGCGTGGTCGTGTCGCCACTCGGTTATTGGCCTTCGGCCAGTCAGGGTGCGCGTTCAGTGAACGTGATCAACGCATCGCGCTATGCTGATTTCGGACGTGCTCCGACGTTCTCGGATACGCTTGTCGAGGTCAAACGCGTAGAACGCTGACGACGTAGACCGGGTCACGATCAGGGGGCCAGGTTCCTTGATTTGCATGTTCATGACCACTGATCTGGAGCGCAAGTTCCTGGAGAAAAATTGGAGGCTTCTCAATGTATTGGTCAACTGAATTTAGTTTCACAATATGACGTAACGAGGAATGTTGTATGACACTTGAAAATCTGGAGAAATATCTGGAGGGCTGGAATCGTCACGACATTGACACGCTGATGTCTTACATGACCGACGATTGCGTTTTTTTGCTGGGCAGTGGCAAGGGCGCCAGTGGAGACAAGTTCGAAGGCTATGACGCGGTAAAGGAAGGATTTGAGCAAGTCTGGAAGGAGTTGCCTGACGTGTCGTTCAAGAACGCCCGACATTTCTTGTCTGGCGACAGGGGTTGTTCCGAGTGGACGCTCACGGCAACCCACCCGAATGGTTCAAAGATCGAACAGGATGGCTGCGACCTGTTCACATTTGTCGGCGACAAGATCAAGAACAGTTACGTCAAGCGGCGCAAATAGAAAGGAATAAGTAGAAGGGAAGAAGGTTCGAAGAAAACGCAGCAGCGTGGGCGGCATTGGATCAGTGCGCATGAGTCGATGGGGTGATTACTTCGGAATAAATTCCTATTCGTACACGCAATCCATGTCGGCGGCCCGGTGCGTCGGCAAGCTTGCGGAACACGGCGTGAAGTCAGTCGAACTGATGTTTTATCAGGGGCATCTCTGGATTACCGACACCAAGGCGAAGCTTGGCGAACTGCGACACACCCTGGAACAAACTGGTGTAACACTGGTGTCGCTCAACGGCCCGAACATAGATCTCAACATCGCCGCGGCTACCGTTGAAATGCGCGAGCACAGCATCGCGCTGAACATTGAGTACCTTCGAATGGCCGCCGAACTCAATGCCAGGGGTTTGATCCTGGGTCCCGGCAAACCGAATCCGCTTTTTCCATTGCCGCTAGAGACCATGGAATCGCATTTCTTTCGTGCGCTAGACGTACTGTTACCAATCGCAGAACGTGACGGCATTGAGCTCTGGGTGGAAAACATGCCATTCGCATTCCTGCCGGATGCTGACGGCCTGATGGCATCTATTGATCGTTACGGAGCCGGCACTATTGGCGTCGTATACGGCGTGGCGAACGGCCATTTCATCGGCGAGGAACCGGTTGCAGGTTGATCGGGTGCGCACGCGCCTGAGACTTGTCCACCTTTCGGATACCGGTCGCTCAGTCTATCGACATGATGCCGTCGGGCTCGGCGACGTGGATTTTTCAACGCTTGTTCCGGGAATCCATGCGCTCGGCCTCGAACATCCTCCGATTCTCGAAATTATTTCCCGTGATGCAGATCGCGATATTGCACGGTCGATCGAAACGCTTGATGCCCTGGCGAAGTGAACGGCTTTCATGGCAGGGGTGCATGGAGTGAAACCGACAAATACTTTCGATCTATATGCGTGATGGTGCAGTCAGGGCGGTGATGCTTTAACCGGCAGCGCGTGAGACGATTTGATTGCATTCAGGCTGAAAGAAGACTCAACGTGTGCAACGCCGGGAAACTTCAGTATCTCCTGCATGCATAGATCGGCGAAGTGATCCATGTCCCGCGCGACAACCTTCATCAGGAAATCGAACGCGCCGCTCATTGCGTGGCACTCGACAATATAGGGCTCATCGGCAACGCGCCGGTGAAATTCGTTGCGGCCCTGGTCCGGTTGTTTCTCCATCCGAACACTCACGTAAGCCGTAACCTGCAGACCAAGCTTGCGTTGATCCAGCAACGCTACGTAACCGCGGATCATGCCGGACTCCTCGAGTAGCTTCACCCGCCTGAATGTCGGTGATTCCGATAGTCCGACGAGCTCGGCTAATTGCACATTTGATATGCGGCCGTCCTCCTGGAGGCGTTCCAGAATTTTTTGCTCAACCTTGTTCATGGAGGGATCTTCCAAATAATATATAAATGTTAGTGTGTTCTTCTGTTATGTATTATTGAATTGAAATAAAATAATACATCTTCCAATGCGTTTTTCCTAATATGGTTCTCCGCCAAATCAATCATGGAGAGGCATTATGGACAATCCGATGGGACTGGACGGGTTCGAGTTTGTGGAGTTTTCCGCGCCTGAACCGGGGTTGCTGGAAGCAGCATTTGCTGAACTGGGCTTCGCCAGGGTGGCGGAGCATCGCTCCAAGAACGTTCATTTGTGGCGCCAGGGTGAGATCAATTTCATAGTCAACTACGAACCCGGCAGTGTGGCCTACTACCAGGCCGAGGAGCATGGTCCCTGTGCCTGCGGTCTTGCGTTCCGGGTTAAGGATTCTGCATTCGCTTATGAACGGGCGATCGAGATAGGTGCGCAGCCGGTGGACATTCCGACCGGTCCAATGGAGTTGCGCTTGCCGGCAATCAAGGGCATTGGCGGCGCGCCGCTGTATCTGATTGACCGCTACGAACGCGGCAACAGCATCTACGATATCGATTTCAAATATCTGCCCGATATTGACCCCTATCCGGAGGGATTCGGGATCAAAGTCATCGACCACCTCACCCACAATGTTTATCGCGGCTGGATGGACTATTGGGCAAAGTACTACGAAAGGCTTTTCAACTTCCGTGAAATCCGGCATTTCGACATTCAGGGAAAACAGACGGGACTACTGTCGCGCGCGATGACCGCGCCGGACAACAAGATACGCATCCCGCTCAACGAGGAAGGCCGGGGAAGTGCAGACGGTCAGATCGAGGAATATCTGATGCAGTACAACGGCGAGGGGATCCAGCACATCGCGTTCGCCTGTGACGATTTGCCATCGGTCATGAACCGGCTGGGTCGACAAGGCGTGCAGTTCATGACTCCGCCGCCAGACACCTATTACGAAATGCTCGACGAACGCCTTCCGGGTCATGGCGAAACGGTCGACTTGCTCAGAACCCGCGGCATTTTGCTCGACGGTAGCGTTGAGGACGGATCACCGAAGTTGCTGTTGCAGATTTTCTCGGAGACGATGATCGGCCCGATCTTCTTCGAGTTTATCGAACGAAAAGGCGACGAGGGATTTGGCGAGGGCAATTTCCGCGCTCTTTTCGAATCGATGGAACGGGATCAACTGCGTAGAAACGCTGCGGAAGCGGCAGCATGAAACTGACACTTCTCGGTTGGAGATTTCTTTGACGATTCAACACAAGCAACGGGAATAGCGAAGCACTACACTAGCCGGTTTCAATACTTGCTTGAGCTGATGCCAGTCAACGAAACCCACAATCCCGAACTCAAGAGCTGGGTCGAATCGGCGAACCGAAGCGGCGCGGATTTCCCGATTCAGAATCTGCCTTTTGCGGTACTGCGCAGGGCCGGCAGCAACGAGGCGTTCAGAGTTGCAGCCGCGATCGGTGACTTTGCGCTGGGTCTGACAGAGTTACACGATACCGGCGTTATCACATCGAAGGGCCTGGAAGCGTGTCGTGGTTCAACCCTCAACGCATTCATGGCTCTTGGAAAAGATGCGTGGTCGGCGCTGCGACATGATCTTAGTGCGGTTCTAGCCGAGGGATCTGAAAGTCGTACTGCGATCGAGCCCTGCCTGATATCACTTGACGAAGTCGAGTACGCGCTGCCCGCAACCATTGGCGACTACACGGACTTCTACTCGTCGATTCACCATGCAACCAATATCGGCAAACTGTTCCGGCCAGACAACCCGTTGCTTCCGAACTACGAGTGGGTCCCAATCGCGTACCACGGCCGAAGTTCCTCAATTGGAATCTCCGGGCAAAACATCCGGCGGCCAGTTGGACAGTTGAAGGAGGCCGGCAAGGACCAACCCACAGTCGCGGCTTGCAAGAAGCTGGACTATGAACTGGAAGTCGGAATTTTCGTTGGCGCGGGAAATCCATTGGGGCAACCGGTACCAATCGACGCGGCCGAGGATCATATTTTTGGCCTGTGTCTGTTGAACGACTGGTCCGCGCGGGATATTCAGACCTGGGAATACCAACCGCTCGGACCGTTCATGGCAAAAAATTTTGCGACGTCCATTTCGCCGTGGATTGTCACACTCGACGCGTTGGCACCGTTCCGGACACGGTTCACGCGTGATGCCGACAGGCCTCAGACTCTCCCTTATCTGAGCTCCTGACAGAACTCGGAGCACGGTGCGGTAGACATGGAACTGGAAGTCCTGATTCAGACCGCGAAGATGCGAAGCGAAGGTGTCTCACCCAAACGTTTGTCGCTCAGCAACTTCAGCGATTCCTACTGGACCATTGCACAGATGCTGACACATCACACGGTCAATGGATGTAATCTTCAAGCAGGTGATCTGTTCGGCAGCGGGACCATGTCAGGGCCGGGCGAGGGCAGCCAGGGTGCCTTGATCGAAATCACCAAAGGCGGCACGGCACCTGTTCGCATTGGTGCGACCGAAGAGCGCACGTTTCTTGAAGATCGCGATACGGTCATCATGCGTGGACGTTGCGAACGCAAAGGTTATGTCCGCGTTGGCTTCGGTGAAGTCACTGGAACCGTTGAAGCCGCAAACGGATGAAACCCGATTGTTGCAACTACCGATTCTCCTGCAAAAAGGTCCCGAGCAAATTGAACTCTTCGACCCGGTCGCTTCCTTTGCGCCAGGCCAGACCGATCTGCCGGTAACTCAGCTCGGATAGGTCGTAGAGCTTTACGCGCGTATTGCTCAGCAATGCCGAACCGCGTGCCATTTCCGGCAGAAAAGTGATCCCGAGGTCGGCATCCACCATTTCGATCAGGGTCAACAGGCTACTCGCTGCGAATCGCTGCACTTTCTGGGTGTTGCGAATCCTGCACGCGGCAAGTGCGTGATCGCGCAGGCAGTGGCCATCATCAGCAGCAGGATGCTGTTAGCGTCGAGCCGGTTGAATCGATAGTTTTCCGGGTCGACTTTGCGCGTCCCCTTGCGGCAGGCGAGCCGGAATGGATCCTGAAACAGCGTAGCAACGTCGGCGCCGCGCAGCTCCCACGGCAGCGCCAGCAACAAAACATCGAGTTCACCGTCCATCAGGCGCTCGTAGATTCGTTGTGTCTGGTCCTCGGTCAGGAAAAGCCGTAAATCAGGGTAACGACGGCGCAATCCGGGAAGTATCCGCGGCAGAAGAAACGGCGCGATGGTCGGAATGACACCCAGTCGAAGCTCTCCAGTCAGCGGTTGCCGTTCCCCGACCGCCAGTTCCATCAAAGCAGCAATGTCGCGCAGTACCAACCGCGACTGGGTTGCGATTTGCTGGCCGATTGACGTGACCGTGACCTGGCGGTTCGTGCGATCGACCAGTTGAGTCCCGAGCGTATTTTCGAGTTCCTTGATGGCGTTGCTGAACGCAGATTGCGAGACGAATGAAGCCGCCGCGGCGCGGCCGAAATGACCAGTTTCTGCGAGTGTCACGAAATATTGCAACTGTCTGGTGCTTGGAATCTTCAATGATCGATTTAATAGCACATAATATTCGTATTAAACCATTTTATTTATTAACTCACCAGCTCTACCATGACCGCTCATTGACGAGCTGACTGCGGATCTGCTCACGCAAAGAATGCAAATTCACGAAAAGAATGCCTGGATGCCGCGAAGCATGCTGGCCCGAATATCAACACCCACCAATGGAGACGATTATGTTTGAAGCAATGGAAGGAAAACGTGTGCCGAGCGTCAAGTTCAAGACGCGCCAGAACAACGACTGGGTAGAGGTTTCCAGTGACGAACTGTTTGCCAGCAGATCGGTAGTCGTGTTTTCGCTGCCCGGCGCATTTACCCCGACGTGCTCGTCGTCGCACGTGCCGCGCTACAACCAGCTTGAGCCAATGCTGCGTGCTCGCGGGATTGACGAGGTTGTTTGTGTTTCGGTTAACGATGCATTTGTAATGGATGAGTGGAAGCAGAGCCAGAACGCAGAGCGCATCACGTTTCTTCCGGATGGCAACGGCGACTTCACCCAGGGAATGGGCTTGCTCGTCGACAAGCAGGAGCTGGGTTTCGGCAAGCGGTCGTGGCGCTACTCGATGCTTGTTCGTGACGGCATCGTGGAAAAGATGTTCATTGAGCCCGAAGAGCCCGGCGATCCGTTCCAGGTGTCGGACGCAGACACGATGCTCGCCTATATTGATCCGAACGCGCAGCGCCCTTACGACGTGACCGTATTCTCCCGTCCTGGTTGCGGGTTTTGTGCTCGCGCCAAAGGTCTGTTGAACGACGCCGGAATAGAGTTCGAGGAACTGGTGCTCAATCGTGACTACACCGACAGAACCTTGCGCGCGGTTGCCGATGCAACCAGCTATCCACAGATATTTGTGAATGGCAGCCATATTGGTGGTGCGGAAGAAATCGAAACCTGGCTGGCGCAAACCAGCCGCGAAGCGGCCTAGGCCAAAAATATTCTGCGGTTCGTCCAGTCATGAATTGTCGGGCGAGCCGCAGAAGTGTCTGAATCGATAGACGACGGGGTCAGACTGCTCGGTAATTCGCTCTTCAGATGTTAGTCCATGATCAACGCCCGTCTGATCCGAACTCATCTTCATAGTCGTCGATTGACGCCTGAATAATCAGTCTTGCGTGGTCATAGCCGTAGGCTGGACCAATAGAGACGTTGCTTTCTTCGCCCGGCACCAGTTTGTAAGTCATGAAATAGTGCCGCATCCGTTCGATCAGTGCAGGAGGGAGGTCGTCAATGTCATCCACGGAGGCCCAAAGAGGGTCATTCTGCAAACGGCAATAATCTTGTCGTCTGCTTCTCCTCCGTCGAGCATCGGCAGTCCGCCAACCACGTGCGCATTGAGCAATATTTCCGTTTTCGAAATGGGGCGCTCACTGAGTACGCAGATATCAAGTGGGTCACCATCTCCGCGCCGCGCGTCCTCCATCAGTGCGCCGACCCTGTCTCCGCAATAAGTTTTGGGAATGAATCCGTACAAGGTTGGATGCTGAGATGAATATCTCTGCGGCCGGTCTACGCGCAAGTATCCGGTCGTTTTGTCCACCTCATACTTGACGAGATCAAACGGGCATATTTCGATAAAGGCGTGCACGACCCGAGGCGGCTCGGGCCCTAGCTCGAGGCCGTGCCATGGGTGTGGGCGCCATCTGTAGAATGGCTTCGGAAACGATTTCTTCATGAGTTCCAGTAATACTGCAAGTCAGATCCGGGACAATGATTGAGTGGTAACCTGAGCATCATAGCTTGCTGTGCGTTGATGAAGTAGTGGCTTCAATCGCCGCGCGTCGATGCCCAAAAGTCTTGCTATGAAGTAGAGTCGTTTCGACCGTTCTCGCATGTATTGCAGTCGCAATAATGTCGAACACCATCCAGCGTGTGGCGACCGAGAATGTCGGTGTGATGAAGCGTATCTACCTTGCTAAGATTTTCGTGATCCTGCTGTTTGCGATGATTCCGATAACCTTGCTCTACACTTACAGCATTGGTTACGACACCGCCTTCGCGGAGTGCGTCGGTCGCTTCAACAGTTAGCAGAATGTCGAATATGGAAGCCCGCTGATTCTACAGAGCCGTTGAACTGTTGAGTCGCGCGGATAAGCCCGAAGGAGCAAGCCAGCGTCAACTCGCAGAACGTACTTCGCTTTCGCTTGGCGCCGTCAGCGTTGGCTGGTATTCAACGATCCTGTTACGCCCCTGGCGCTTGGCAACGTACATAGCGCGATCGGCTGCTTCGATAAGACTGCGTGGAGAATCGGCATCGTCGGGGAATCCTGCCAGGCCGACCGAGATTGTTTGCGTCAGGCCGGCGTCGAACTCCAGTTTTTCAACATTTGCGCGAAGGCGCTCGGCCTTGGCGAAGGTGCCGCGCTTGGGTGTTTCCGGCAGAATCAATGCAAACTCGTCACCGCCATAGCGCGCGGCGATATCCTTTTTCGCGAGCCGGAAGCTCAGGTCAGCAGCACGGCTTCGCTCTACGAACAAGCCGGCAAAAGCGAGGAGGATCTCGTCGCCGACCGGATGCCCAAAGGTATCGTTGATTGTCTTGAAATTGTCCAGATCGATCAGTATCAGGCCGAGTTCGGTTTCTGTACGCCGTGCTCGCTCAACCTCCCTGCGCAGGCTTTCCTGGAAGAATCCATGGTTGTAGAGCTTCGTCAGTGAATCGCGCGCTGCTAGTGACTCCAGTTCGGCATTACGCTTTCGCAACTGATCCAGGAGATTGCGATTCTCCCTGCGCAGCCTTGCAGCCTTGCAGCCTCAACCGCTCGTTCCACACGGCGTGGGACAACCGAGATGTCGGTAAACGGCTTCTCGAGGTAGTCAGACACGTCGAGTTCCAACGCCCTGACGACCGAGTCGACGTTTGCGTAGGCTGTCATCAATATGATGGCAACATCGTCCCCTCGGTCACGTAGTGTTTTTAGTAGACCCAACCCGCCACCGTCTGGCATGTTTTTGTCGGTGAGGATTGCATCAAAGGTGACGCCATCAATCAAGGCGAGCGCTGACACCGTGCCGTTCGCGACCTGAACTTCAAAGCCCGCTTCTTCTAGAGCCGCCCGGCAGACGTCAAGCGTCGACTGATCGTCGTCGATCACCAGCACTTTCATGCCCTTGCTCATAATCGTGCTTGTCTATAGACCAGTGACCAATCGATTCTACTATAAGAAATCCCGTTTCATTGCATACAAAGTTGGAGAAAGGTATGATAAATCAACACGTTGTTCATACAAGAATGCTCGTGGGCTCAGACCTGTAAGAAGGTGTTTTCAGCCAGAAATTTCGACACTGCTCCGGGAAATAGCTCGACAATTCAAGCTTCTTGGCGAGTCAACGAAGCGCTTTGGCGTGTCGAGCCGACGCACAACTGCACGCGCTTGCCGTCAAAACTTGATTCGCTCGAATGAGGCAATCGGCGGGCTGGTGTTGAGCAGCTTCGACGTATCTTCAGCTGTGACGGCAAAATGTCAGAAGTTGGCGGCTTGGATTGCAGCTACGCGCCGCGGCTTCACGCATTGCGCTCAATGGCGTTGATTACTGCGCGAGTGATGTCCACAGTGCCGCTTGACCCGCCGAATTCGAACGGCAGCAACTGCTTCTCGCCAAATGCCCGCTCGATCGCGCTGGAAAGCATGCCGCCTGCCTCCAGGATTCTCGCGTTGTCATGCGTCTCTCCCAACCACTCGAGCATCATCGCCGCGGACAGCAACATCGCAGTGGGATTTGCCTTGCCCTGGCCGACGATATCCGGCGCCGAACCATGTGCAGGCTGAAACAGGGCATGCCGGTCGCCAATGTCACTGGACGGTGCCATCCCCATACCGCCGACGAGGCCGGCGCTCAGGTCCGACAGGATGTCGCCGAACATGTTCTCGGTCACCATCACGTCGAATGTCCACGGTTTCATGATCAGGTTGAGCGCGGTCGCGTCCGCATAGGCGCTGTCAGTTTCCAGCTGAGGAAATTTGCCTGCGCATTCGTTGAACACTTTGCGAAAAAACGCCATTGACGTGAACACGTTCGCCTTGTCGACACAGGTGACCCTGCCAGGCCGGCCCTGTTCTTTGCGTCGCGTACTTCCGTGTCGCCGCGCACGTCGGCATTGCAGCGCGCAAAGAAGAGCCCTTCGGTTTGTTCACGGACGAGGACCAGATCAATCTTTTCGGCTTGCGGGCTCGACAGCGGTCGCGGCAATCCACTAAAAGTTCGCACCGGACGCACGCCGGCATAGCGCTCGAAGTGCAAGCGCAGGTCAAGCTGCGGAGCCATCAGCATGACGCACGTCCGGTGAGCCTCCAGCTCCGAAAAGCATGACGTCGGCCTTTTCACAAGCTCGCAGGGTTGATTCGGGCAACGCACTGCCAGTACGCGCGTAGTGCTCCGCGCCAAGCTGATGTTCTTCGAAGTCCAGCGCAAAACCGCCGAGCCGAGTCTGTAGCGCGCGCAGCACTTCGAGCGCGGCTTCGGTAACTTCAACGCCGATTCCGTCGCCGGGCAGCACCGCAACGCGTAATGATGAGGTGGTCGTCATGCGTACTTTTCTTTCAGATTCTGCGCGGAAGCCGCGCCAATGTTTACGACGTCAATGTTCAAACGTGAATGCGCGCCGACAAGTTTCAAGCCTGGCCTTTGTTCCGGAACGACCAGATTTCTTGCGCCCGGTGTTGGCCAGCAGCGTTGCCAATAAAACTATTCATCAGCGCTTGACATTGACGCCAAGCGCGGCCGCGCGCTCCAGCAGGCGTTGTGCATTGGAATGAATCGGGAGCTCGAGCAGGCGACCATCCAGTTGTGCTTGCTGATTTCCCAGTCCGCGGCTGTCAGCATCGAATGCGGCGATGATTGCGTGCGCCTCGCGCACCTCGGCGTCGGAAGGGGTCATCGCTGCGTTAACGACAGCAACATGCGCGGAATCGTTGATCAACTTTGCAAGGTATCCAAGCCGGCGGGCGTACCTTGCATCGGATTCGCATCCCTCGTTGTCAGCAAACGTATAGGGGCAATCTATTGACGATACGCCCGCGGCGACACTCTCAACGTGCAGCCGCTGTCGCACATAGGCGAGTTCGTGCCCATCCTTGCCGCGAATCGCGCCCAGATCGGCTGCCATGTCTTCGGTGGAACCGGCAACACCGGTTACGCGGTCACTCGCTTTTGCAATCGCATAGGTCTGCATAATGCCGCGCGCGCTTTCGATATTCGGCACCAGTTCAATCTTTCCCGCAGGCAGCCCGTGTTCGCGCTCAAGACGCGCGACTTCTTCGGAGAGTCTTGTAACTTGTGCCGGCTCCGACACTTTCGACATCAGCACGATGTCCGGCTGCGCAGGTATCACTTCGGCCAGATCTGCGAGCCCATCGGTCTCAAGCGGGTTGATACGAACGGCGGCAAGTATTCCGGCCTCGCGCCATGAAGCGTACGCACTGCCCGCCAGTGACCGGGCTTGCGGCCTTAGTGACGGTGGCGTCGAATCCTCAAGTTCCTGAATGACAACGTCGGCACCGAGTTCGCATGCACGTGCATGGGCGGACGGGTCATTGCCGCCGACAAACAGCCAGGAGCGGCGCAATGCAGGTGGTCGGCGCGGTGCATTCATAACGGTGCAACTCTAGTGTAGTGCTTCACTATTAACGGCACAAAAGATGGCGAGAATTCGCCTGATACTGCGTTACAAATCCTCGCGAGGTGGCCAACCTCGCTGTGGTTTGCGCCTTGTCTGAGGCAAATTTCGCCACTTTTGTTCATTTGGGCCCTATTTCCGCAATCCAACATAAGCGCCAATAATAGTGAAGCACTACACTAGCGCATTGCGATGCCCGTATCGACGACACGACAAGCGTCAACGGCAACGCGTCGGGAAGTATCCGGGCCTGTTGTTGTGGTTCGCGCGTCTACCCGGATTGTGAACCGGTTGCGATTTCCTGGTTTGCCTGTTGACCGTCCATTTCCTGCCGCGCCTCGTCCAGAATCCACTCGCGAAATGCGGTGGTTTCCGGTGCTTCGGTTTCGTCCGCGGTTTGCAGGCTGATCAGATAGTAAGCGGCGTCCATTTCCACACTCGGGGTAAACGGAATCACCAGCCGGCCACTGGCCAGATCTCCCGCCGCAAGCGGCAACAAGGTCATCGCCACGCCTTGTCCCTCGACCGCCGCTTCCAGAACCATTGAAGCGTGATTGAAGCGCAGGCCGTGATTAACATCGACGCCGGTGACGCCAGCAAGCGCGAGCCAGCTCGCCCAGTCGGGCCTGCCCTCATAAGCGGTGTCGTCGTGCAACAGTGTGTGGTGACGCAAGTCGGCCGGCTCACGCAGCGGGTGTTCGCCGGTCATGAGTTTCGGGCTGCATAGCGGTACAGCGGTAATAGGCAACAGCTTGTCCACCTTGCAGCCCGGGTACTGGCCTTGTCCAAAACGGATCGCGATGTCCACACCGTGACGGCGTAAGTCGTCACTACTGATGACACCACTTGTCCGCGCGCCTTCGATCAACAACGGGGACGCACTCAGCCGTATGTCGATTGACGGATGCTGGTCAACGAAGCGGTGCAGGCGCGGCATCAACCACTTGGAGGCGAATGACGGCGCGGTCCAGACGGTCAGGGTATCGGCGCTTCGCTGCACGGCCATGACCTGGGCGGCACTTTCGAGCGAGGCCAGGCCTTCGCGTACCAACGGCAGGCCAACCTGGCCGGCCCTCGTCAGGGCCAATCCGGTTGTCTGGCGATGGAACAGGCGCTGGCCCAATTGCTCTTCAAGCCCCTTGATTTGCTGGCTGACGGCGGCAGGCGTGACGTGCAGTTCCTGGGCCGCCTTGCGAAAGCTTCCAAGCCGCGCCACAGCCTCGAAGCCGCGCAGCGCACTCATCGATAAGTGACTGATTAGACGTCTAATTGGTGTCAAGTTCTACTTACCGCCGACATTAGAAAGATTCGTTTGTTGCAGCACAGCATTGCCCCTATATTTACGTCATCGGAAATTTTGTGGAGCAAATAATATGACTACCAATACAACACTCTTGAGCCGCATGATGCACGGGTTTACCAGTGCCCTCGAGCGCAGTGCGCAGCGGCGTGCGCAGAACTACCTTCTTCGTCTGAGCGACGCTCACCTTGCCGATCTCGGCCTTTCAAGGGATCTGCTCAGGCAAGGGCCCGAAACCTGGCCCTGGCACAAGCCGGACGATCAGATCGCGGTGCTCTCGACCGCTGCAGCAAAGCGCGAAAGTAACACAGACAGCGATGTGCAAGAGGTATTTGCCGATCGCAGGTGGCCCGGCATGGAGCAGGCATCAATGGCAGGTCGTCGCGATACTGATACCAAGTTGGCGGCCTGAGTGCAAAGCTCAATGCCGCCGGCCGAGGCGCTGCTGACACAGCTTTCGCCAGGTCTATGTAGGTCGGCTTAGTCCCCGGGTCTAAGCCGACATTGCATCTGAGTCAAAGGTACGATTCGAATAATCAGAACAGCCTTATAGTCGCAATCTCCGTCTAGAGATTCTGCGTACTCGGGCGTTCCGACAACGTCTGGTGCCAGCGAAACGCATTCGGATATGGACCTTCAATATCCATCTCCAGATTTCTCGCCATATTCATCATGAAATAGCCGGTAATGTCGGCAATACTGATGTTCGGTCCCGCGATGAATTCCGATTTCGCAAGCTGTGGATCGATGCGTCCGAGCACCACTTTCAGCATGTCCTGGCCGCGTTCGACCAATTCAGGCAATTGCGGCAGCTCGCTGCGATAGCCAGGTATCACGCGACCCTTGAAGTTCGGCAGTTTATTGCGCACGGCATGCAGAATTGGCATGAAGCCGTCGATCTCGACGCGGCGATTCCACATGTCGATCGTCGCGCGTTCTACCGGATCACGTCCAAACAGTGAAGGCTCCGGGTGTAACTCCTCCAGATAACGGCACACGCTGACCGATTCGGCAATTGCAGTCCCGTCATCGAGTTCCAGAACCGGAACGCAGTGAAACGGATTGAGGCTCGCAAAAGGTTCCTTGAACTGTTCTCCTTCACGAAGATTGAGTTCGACGGTGGGCACTGTCAGGCCTTTTTCGGTCAGAAATATTTTCACTCGCTGGCTGTTTGCAGCGAGGGGAAAGTCGTAGAGCTTCATGGCAAGGAATTTTCCTTTAATGGACGAAACGGAAGCGTCGGTATAACGCCTGAAGATGCATCTGGCAAGTCCGACAGACTACGAGAGCCACGGCCAGGTCACTCGAATCGAACGTGAGATAGGGTATTGTTCTGCCTTTTTGCACGGAGCTGAACTGATGTCCAAGACTGTGGACTACTACTTCACCGCGGCCTCGCCCTGGGCGTTCCTGGGCCATGCACGCTTCAGCGAAATCGCGTCGCAGAACAACGCCACTGTGAACCACAAGCCGGTGGATCTGGTCAGTGCGATTTTCCCGAAGACTGGAGGCGTCCCTGTGAAACAGCGCAGTGCTGCGCGCCAGGCCAATCGTCTTGCTGAACTGCGACGCTGGAGCGCGTTTCGCGGCATCGACATAAGTCTGCAGCCGAAATATTTTCCACCGAAGACGCTTAGGGCGGATCATGCAATTGTTGCTGCCATACTGCAGGGCGAAGACCCCGGCGCATTCGTTCAGGGCGTCATGGAAAGTTTGTGGGTTGAAAACAGGGATATTGATGATCCTGCTACGTTGAGCGATGTTGCAACCAGGAGCGGCTATCGCAACCTCGACTTTCTGGCGCAGATGGAAAATCCGGATGTGCTGGCCCGCTACGCGGCGAACACCAGTGAGGCATTGGAGCGCGGCGTGTTCGGCGCGCCTACCTACGTCATTGGTGACGAGTTGTTGTGGGGCCAGGACCGAGTCGATTTTGTAGAGAGAATCCTTGCCGCCTGATCTGACCTGGCCTGATTGATCACCGGCCCGGGGCCGCGCCTGTCTCGCTCGCTATGGAGCGCCGCAAAGCGGTTCTCGGTCCCCGGATTTCCCGTCCGTATAGTGTCTTATACTGCGGCTTACGAGCTGTCGGCACGCTCGCCGACACAGCGCGCTCATACTGAGTGCTTATCCACTTATGGGGGAGAGACACATGTCGAACAAACCTGACCCTGAACAAAAATTCTCCGTCAGCTACGCCAAGGACGCCGTTTACAAGCCGGGACTTCGTGAGTTCATGGAATACCGCGATCTTGGTCTTGCCGACGCGACCAGCGGCAAGGTGCACGCCCACATCATCCGCGTAAAGGACACGCACAAAGGCACGGATCACGATATGCACACCACTGGTCCGCATCAGCACATGGTCGATTTGCAGTTCTATATCGTGCTCAAAGGCTGGATCAAGTTCATCTACGAAGGCCAGGAGGGTGAGTTGACCTTTCGCGCAGGAGACTGCGTACATGCGCCGGCTGCAATCCGTCATAACGAGATTGCGTGTTCCGACGACTTTGAGGCGCTGGAAGTGCTGTCACCCGCAATTCACGAAACCCGGACTGTCGAGAGCATTCCGGGTCACGAGGAAGCTACCGCTTAAGGCACAAGGCTATCAAGAACCGCCGGCGCACCGGCCGGCGGTCGTTACACACTGGTACCGCGCGCCGATGACCCGCCGTCTATCGTAATGATGGTGCCGGTGGTATTGGCGGACAGGTCGGACGCAAGAAACGCCACCATGTCGCCGATGTGCTTGGATGTTCCGGGCGGATAGGTCTTGTCAATCAACTCCTCCCACCTGCTGGCATCACCGAGTTCTTTTTCCGCCTTCGTCCGCAAAATTGTCGTCATGCGGTCCGTGGCGATGAACCCGGGATTGATTCCGACAACCCGGACGCCGTAAGAGCGGCTGGTCGCGCCCAGCGCTCGCGTCATTGCCATGATGGACGCGTTGCCTGCGGTTCCTGCGATGTATGCCGGCGTGTGCGCTTCACCCGCGGCGCCGATCACGTTGACGATAACGCCGCTGCCGCGTTCGCGCATATGCGTCAGCATCGCCCGGCACATGTTCTGGTAACCGAATACTTTCAGGTTCCACGCGTCACGCCAGCGATCCTCCGTAACCTGGTGTATGTCACCCGCAGGAATGGCGCCTGCATTGTTGACCAGAATGTCGACGTCCTTGCACTGCTCGACCAGAGCGCGCGCTGCATCGCCATCGGACAAATCCGTCGCATGTATTTCAACGCCAACGCCGTACTTGTCTTTCAACTGAGCCTGTGCCGCTTCGAGATCCGCGCGCGTGCGTGCTGCGATATGAACATTGCACCCGGCTTGCGCCAGACTCTCCGCGGCGCCATAGCCAATCCCTTTGGAGGCTCCGGTAATCAGTGCCGTACGGCCAGCAAGTCCTAGGTCCATCTGTTCCTCCCGATTTGATTTTTTGATGCCGCGTTAGCTGCGCAAGTCTCAATAGTAACGCACGGGCCACTTGCAAATTTCGCATCAGCCCGCTCAGCGCATCGTGCCGAATAGAAGCCGCTGTATTTCGAAAACTCTAATGGTTGTGCAGATCCGGCAGATTCTCCAGCCGAACTAACCGGTTCCCCGCTGCCGCATTCACCGTTATTGTTTTGCCCGTTCGATCGCCTGCTGCCGGCGCGCCTGCTGTTCGGTGATCAGGGTGTAGGCGAGGTAGTACTTGTAGATGTTGCTCACATACTGCACCGTCTCCCGTCCGATGTCCTCGGCCGCGATGACTTCAACGTTGTTGAACCAGACGTCCGGGTCGAGGCCTCGCTCTTCGGCTTTGCGGCGTAGCCGTCGAATGCGGTTGGGTCCGGCGTTGTAGGAGGCGAAGGCAAAAAGTGTCTGCTGCTTCGGATCCAGGTCTTCGTCCGCGAAATAGTTGTCGATAATCCAGCGCATGTATTTGATTCCGGCGTGTACATTGTGCTCGGCCTTGTCGATCTCTGTGATCGCGACAGCGGGGTCGGCGGCTGTGGACGGCAGTAGCTGCATGATGCCGACTGCACCGGCGGAACTGCGAACGCGCTGGTCCAGCCGCGACTCCTGAAATCCCTGGGCGACCATCATCAGGTAATCGAATTCGTACTGCCCCGAATATGTCTGGAAGAAATGCACCGTCGCGTCGAAACGCTTGAGATCCTCCCGCGTGGCGGCGCTGCGTATCCATCGCGTGCTCTTCAGGTATTTCTGCAAGGTCATGTTGCCCATCAGTGTGCCTTCTTTGGCCGTTGCGGCAAACGCATTGACCTCCTGCGCGAGCTTCGGACTGTTCTTGCGAAACATCCATGCGATTTCCCCCCCGGTCCGGATTGCCAGATCGTCGTGCACGGTGATGTTCTCGAACACTTTCGCCCACAGCGCGGCGATCGGGTCGTCCGCAATCGTGATTCCGAGGATGCCGACGTTAACCATTTCGAGAAGATCTTCGGTCTCAAGATGTTCGTCGGCGGCACGAATCACAACCGGTGTCTTGCCTTGTGATTGGAGTCGTGTGTTGAGGCTCACCAGGCTCTCGCGGAAGCTGCTGGTTTTGCGCACCCAGACCTCTTGCCCCGACAAATCATCCACACTTGATATCGCGGGTGCCGAGGGCCCGGTCACCACTAACTCCCGGACCCCAGAGACAAAGGGCGTCGAGAAATCCACGATGTTGCGTCGCTCATCGGTAATTGTCAGATTGGCCGCAGCCACATCACCCAGCCCGCTGACGAGTGCGGGTATCAGCATATCTCGCGGCACCGGCAGAATCGCGATATGGACCTTCGACTTGCGCTTGCCAAGTCGCTTGTTCAGGAATTTCTCAAACGCAACCATCGCGTCGTACGTCATTCCGCGCTGCACGGCGCCGTCGAGAAAGTAATTGGTGCGATTGGGGACCAGCAAAACGCGAATCACGCGCCGCTCCACCATTCCGTCAAAACCGCCAGTCCACGGCCGGCCGCGCTCCAGGTTTTGAAGCAGGCCTAATTGGTCAGCCTTGGTTCCCAGAAGTTTGTGTGCCCCGGGGCCGGTAGCGACGTCTTCGACCGCGGGTGTTTGCGAGGCCGTAGTGGCAGACGGCGCCGCATCTTCGTTTGACCTACAACCGGAAAGCGCTAACGCCAATGCCAACGTGGCGATAAAGCCGAACGCGAAGCGTCCACGCTGATCTGCCCGCTTCGCTCTCCCGTCCCGGGACGTCGATTTACTCAGAATCAATGTGTCGGTCTCCTCGACCGCAAAATCGCGCAAGCCTTTTCTCACCCTGAAACTTTGACAAGATCAAACATTCTCAAGGTCTGAATCAAAACGCATGAAGTTGTCACCTGTTATGCCTCAAGCCCGATGCCGTAACGCTGCGCCCAGCCGAGCCCTTCCAGAGTCGCACCATATGGTCTGTACTCGCAGCCGACCCAACCCGTATAGCCTAACTCATCCATGAGGTCGAATATAAACGGATAGTTGATCTCGCCAACATCGGGCTCATGCCGACCCGGCACCCCGGCAATCTGGAAGTGCCGTGTGATCGCAATGTTGTCGCGGATTGACTGCGCCAGGTTCCCTTCAAGCATCTGCATGTGATAACAATCGAGATGCAGGAACAGATTGTCCGAGCCGACCGCTTCGATTATGCGGCGTGCCTGTGCAGTGTGATTCAGAAAATAGCCATGCATGCCCTGGGTGGTGTAATCCGGACCGCCTGCAACCACCCCCATTTGATTGTTGATCGGCTCGATCACCGCAGCGATGCCATGCGTGCCAAGAAATTCTGCGGCATGGCGAAGATTGTCGACGTACACGCGCTCGGCCTGCTCAAAGGCATCGCCGCTGCCGACAACACCGGCCATGACGTGCACAGTATTGCAATCAAGCGCCGCGGCGTATTCGAGCACCCGCGGCAAACTATCGCGAAACTCTTGCTCGCGTCCCGGGACCGCCGCAAGGCCGCGATCCCCGCGATTCCAGTCACCCATCGGGGCGTCGAACAGTACCATTTTCAAATCATTCGCCAACAGCGGGGCGCGCAATTCGGCCGGTGGATAGTCGTACGGCACCTGGAATTCAACTGCCTTGAACCCGGCTCTTGCGGCGGCTTCGAAGCGCTCCATGAATGGCACCTCGGTAAATAGATAATGCAGGTTTGCGGCAAACTGGGGCACCAGCTTATACCTTCATCGGTAATTGACTTGACCGTCCACACAACAAGTGAAGGGGTCAGATTCGTGGAGTCTCGCGCTTGATTGAGGTCGCCATTTCAATGAGACACTTGGCTCAATGCAACACCTGGTGGCACCTGGGTACATTCTACAATCGCTTCCCTGATGTCTGCCTTGAGTATGCGGCGACACCGCGTTGACGGTGTGATCCTTCGATCATTTCGGATAGTATTATTCGAAACAGATTCAACACAGCCAATATTGACACCCCGGGAAGAACTATGCCGTACATTGAAGATCGAATCGTTCACGATGCCGACGCGCACATCATGGAAACGCCCGACTGGCTGAAGCCGTTTTCAGATCCGGACATGCGCGATGCAATCCAGGTCGAGTTCGACAAGGTGTTCTTCGGTCCGCGAAATGATGCGTTTCAGGCCGTTCTTGAAAGGCACGAAGATGCCGCGTTTCGCGCAGACGAAGAGACTGAGTTCATGGCGCGAAAGAACCATCTCGCGATGGGGGCGTTCCGCAAGCAGGATCGCAGCAGGGCCGTTGACTTGTTAGGCGTACAGAACCAGTTGATATTTCCTACGACCTCCAATGTTTTGCTGGAAAGTCTGGAGCACGGAGACAACATTGATCTTCTGTACGCAATGGCGCGCGCATCCAATCGTGCGCAGATTGACTTCTGCGCTGTCGACAAGCGTTTGTTGCCGGTTTGTAATGTTCCACTGGCCGATCTTGACAACGCACCGATTGCAGCGGCAGAGGCGATCAGGATGGGTGCCGCGGCGCTACTGATTCCTTGGGCATGTCCCAGGCGGCATGCAACCAGCCATGTTCAACTCGACCAGATATGGGCACAGGCTCAAGAAGCCGGCATCCCGATCCTGTTTCATGTCGGTGCGGCGGATTTCGTATTGCCCAGGGCGCATGCCGTAAATGGCTTGCCGGCAACACCGGATTTTCACGGTGGCGATGAAAACTTCCGCTCTATATCCTATATGGCTATTCCTACCGGCCCACAGCAAGCGCTGTCGATGTTGATTCTGGACGGCGTGCTGGACAGGTTTCCAAAACTGATGATTGGCGTGATTGAACTCGGTGCTGTCTGGGTGCCGGGCTACATACGTCAGCTTGCTGCGGCGATGGAAGCGTTCGGCCGCCACGAGGAGCGCCTGCGCAAGCTCGTACTTCGCCCTGAAGAATATGTCACGCGGCAAGTGCGGGTAACGCCTTACCCGACTGAAGACGCAGGATGGATTATCGAAAACAGTTCGCCGGATATCTGCATGTTCTCGTCAGACTTTCCGCACGTTGAAGGCGGACGAAACCCCTATGGCCGTTTCAAGAAAACGACCGAAGGTCTGCCCGAGGAAGTGCTCGACAAGTTTTATCGGGCGAACTTCGAATCGCTGATGGGCACTGCAATGACTGGTGCCCGCTAACTGCAGGATTGGTGAACTAGCCGGTTGGCAGGAGAATGATTTCCGCGCTCTTCCGTTCAGGTGTTTCCTGAATGGCCGAGGCTGAACGAGAACAAGCGTGTGCGTAATAGCCGGTACGAAAGCCTTTCGAATATTCGTCCATTTCAACTTCAAGGCACCAGGGAATGTCGTTCCCACTTAGCTGGTAATACCTTCCGTCTTCATACCCCAGTACGCGACGCGGAGTCCATCCAATTCTTAGCGCGATCTTGTCCCTCTTCTCTTGCGTCGTTTCGCTCATCTTTCCCTCTTCGGTGATCGTTTTCTTTTGTGGGTAACTCAATGCAAGAAACAGTCACTACCGAAGTGTCATACGCGTAACGAAGGTGGTAACCAGCGCTCGCGAATGCCCATGATGATTGAACCACAAAATGCCTAATTAAGTGAATCACTTGGACTGGCGAAGCGCAGCATCGCGAGTTGCGTTGTAAGCGGTGCCGCACTGCCTGGTGGGAACAGATAGGAGTATTCAGAAGCTGATGAGATTGACTTGTCGAATTTCCAACACGTGACAGAGTATCTTTCACTGAAGTGTGACTGAGATGATTGAGCGTCGGACGGATAGATGCTTCTACACGATCTGGATAAGAGCGTTGAACGACAAGAAACACTAAAGGCGTCGAAGTGCTTACCTGGACCGGGCAGTTTTTCACACCAGGTGGGGATGGAGTCGTTGAGAGAAACCTCAGTTAACTACGGGATTAGATTTTCAAGCTGCGATCTTAAAGATAGCCGTGTGCAAACAATCGGTCGTCAGTGTCTCGCCGCGCCAGTAGCCCACGTACAGGCGAATAAATTCATGACCTTTCTTCTGCCATTTATCCAGCGTGGCGCAACGAATGGTGATGACATCACCAGCGCGCAAGCTTGCCCGGTGCCGGATTTCGGAACCTACGTGTAGCCATGCAGGCAAGATGTATTGCTGCATGAGCGCGCTATTGGCTAAAGACAGCAACAAGTGGGGATGAACAAACCCGTGTTTGTAAATATCCAGTTCGTCAGCCACTCGCGATATAAACGTCTCGTTTTCTGCTGCGCTTAGCGCCACCTCCCAGGGTGCGAAGAGCTGCCCCGGTACAACTGCGTCCCAGGAAATGTCGATGCGCTTGTCGTCTTTGACGTTTTCTGACAAAGCGTCCAGGTCTTCTGGATCAGGTAAATCCTTCTCTTGGCGGCTCTCGAGTACGGCGAGGAGTTCGCCGTCGCCATTGTGGCAAGTGACATTGTTAGTGCCGCCTTCTTCGCTCATCGTCACCACCAGTTGATCGCCATGATAGGCGGGCTTGAGCAAGCGCACGTTGTTGATGGAGTGCGCCAGCCACGATTCACCATAAGCCTCCACCAGCGGATGGGTCAGATGACCATAAACCGCAACGCCAGGAACCAGTGCGCCTTTGAATCCCATTTTCCGGGCAATCTCGTCGCTATGGACCCTGTTCTCGCTGGCTTCACTGAAGTTGCGTGCAGTCACTTTGTAGCTAGCCATTGTTGTTGTCCTCATGAAATTCCATCAATAAATCCGACGCTACCATCTATTGTCGATTTCGTTTTCAGTTGAAGGACAGCGTTTCCTTTACAACGTGTCGCTGATTTAGCCTCAGACCGGCGTACGCTCATCCGACGGTAACAAAAGCTTGTACACCGAGGTGAAGTCCTGACGGCCCAGCCCCTGCGATGATGCAAGCCGGAGCACCTGCTGTGCGACTGGCGAGACAAACACCGGGATGCGCAATTCGCGTGCGGCGTTCACTGCGAGCGCCAGGTCTTTCGCCATCAAGTCGGTCATGAACTCCGGAGCGCAATCCTGGGTCGAGGGGGCAGTCTCTACGATACCCGGGATCGGGTGCGCATGCTGCATGATCCAGGTGTTACCGGAGGACTTGGAAATTACGTCAGTCAGGATCCTCGGGTCAACGTCGAACGCTTCGCCGATCCGAAAAGCTTCCGACACCGCAACGCCGGCTACGCCTGCGATCAAGTTGTGACAAAGTTTGGCCGCCGCACCGGCGCCCACAGCGCCAACGTGAATGATGTTCGCACCCATGGATGAAAGAACCGGTTGTGCGGTTTCGAGATCCTCTGCTGAACCGCCGACCATGATTGCAAGTGTCGCGTTCTCAGCGCCGACCGTACCGCCCGAAACCGGCGCATCGATGAACCGCACATCTTTGTTCGCAAGTGCAGCAGCGACTTTTCGCGACATGTTCGGATCGATGGTTGACATATCCACACATAGCAATCCTGGCTTCGCGCCTTCGAGTATGCCTTCGCCGTCCAGGTATGCCGTCTCTACCTGTGACGAGGAGGGTAGAACAGTCACCAGTACTTCGACTTCCTTCGCGACACATGACTTCGATGCTCTTGTGTGAATCAGACATGTAAGAACAGTCACCAGTACTTCGACTTCCTTCGCGACACTCGTTGCCGAGTTCGCACGCGCAGCGCCGCACGCAACCGCGGCATCAAGTGCGGCCGGGGCTACGTCAAATGCGGTGACGCTGTGACCGCCTTTAATCAGATTCTTGAGCATGGGCAGGCCCATGGTGCCGGTACCAACAAAGCCTACTTTCATTGTCTTTCTCCGTTAGTGGTTAGTGGTTCTGTCATTCAACATGTTCTGTAATTCACGGTGGCAATCAATTCTGGTCGGATAGAAACGGGTGAAGCGTATTCAGATTCGCTTAAACATCGCCATGGCTTCGGAAAAACTGAGTCCTTTGCGAATCTCGGCCTCGGCATTGCGGTCGTCGGCCGCATAGCGCTCGGCCAGTTCTGCGACGTGCTCGGCGTCTGCGCACGGCACAACGACGATGCCGGTCGAGTCGGCGACGATCACGTCACCCGGACTCACGCGCACGCCGTCGATATCGATCGGAACGTTAATCGCGTTAACTTTCAGTCGCGTTCGTCCGGTCGTCGCCACCGAATGCCGCGCAAAGACCGGAAACTCATGTTCGACCATTTCGTCGATATCGCGCACGCCGCCATCGACCACAAGGCCAGCGACACCTTTCACTTTCGCGGCGAGGGAAGCCATGCCGCCCCAGATTGACGCCCGCGCGCCTTGCACCGAAATGACGACCACATCGGCTGCTTCTGCCGCATCGATCATTGCGCCGACCCGAAAATCTGCCGACGTGTACGCGCCGGCCTCGCCGGCGGCTACCTCGACGGTGACCGCCGGCCCCGCGAATGACATCCGCGGCGCGACTGGGCGCAGCGCAACCGGACAATTAACCTCTTTTCCAACGTCATCGAGCGCATTGGCAATGGTTGCGGTTGGAAGCTTTGCCAACCTGTCGATGACTGCCTGGCGCGGTCGCGGGAGATTGCTGACTGCCATAACACCCTTTCTTTTTAGCGAATCGTTTCCGCGATTCTATGTCGAAGCCGGCAAGACTGACTAAATCGTTGATATTTGAATAACACGGAATGGTTTTCGCAATCTGTGCGTGAAGTTCATGCAGGTTAGTTCGATTGCGTTTCGCGCAATCGCGAGACACGGATTTTCCTGTCGTGCCGAACACTTTGCATTGACGGCACCCGGCCGGGCCAACTACATTGGAGAGACGACCAAGTATTTCCCCGGCCTTGCTATGGAAAGGGCATCTCATGACTGAACAATTGTCTCCTGCTGCGCGCAGCGACATCGAGCATCATTTGCACTCCTACACCAATCTGCCCCAGCATGAGCAAACCGGTCCGCTCGTTCTGAGCCACGGCAAGGGTATCTACGTCTACGATGAGCAGGGACGGGAGTTCATCGAAGGTTTGGCCGGATTGTGGTGTACCTCACTCGGTTTTGGCGAAGACGCGCTGGTCGAGGCCGCAACGGAGCAGATGCGCAAGCTGCCCTATTACCACACGTTCGCGTCCAGCGGCACCGAGCCACCGGTCAAACTGGCCGAGCGCCTCAAGGTCATCGCTCCCACGCCGATGTCCAAGGTTTACTTCACCAACTCCGGTTCGGAGGCCAACGACACAGTGGTGAAGATGGTCTGGTACTACAACAACTCGGTGGGCCGTCCGCAGAAAAAGAAGATTATCAGCCGGATCAAGGGTTATCACGGCGTCACGGTTGCCAGCGCCAGCCTGACCGGCATTCCGATCAATCACGACGATTTCGATCTGCCGATCGCGAACATCCTGCACACCGACTGTCCGCATCATTACCGTTACGCTGAACCGGGCGAGAGCGAGGAAGACTTCGCCACTCGCTTGGCCGACAATCTGGACAAGATGATCAAGGCCGAAGGCCCCGATACGGTGGCGGCCTTTATCGCAGAACCGGTAATGGGCGCCGGCGGGGTCATCGTACCTCCCGCGACGTACTTCGAAAAAATTCAGGCGGTGCTGAAAAAGCACGACGTGCTGATGATCGCGGACGAGGTCATTTGTGGCTTCGGGCGCACCGGTAACTTCTGGGGCAGTGAAACCTTCAATATAGAGCCGGATATTCTCGTTTGCTCGAAAGCACTTTCATCGGGTTATCTGCCCATTTCAGCAGTACTCATCAACGAGGCGATCTATCAGGGCCTGGTAGATGAAAGCCGCAAGATCGGAGTGTTCGGCCATGGTTTCACCCAGTCGGGCAACCCCATTTGTGCTGCGGTGGCATTGCGCACGCTGGAACTGATGGAGGAGCGCAACATTGTTGAGCACGCTCGCTCCCTGGCGCCGCATTTTCAGGAGAAGCTGCGGGCATTTGCCGATCATCCACTGGTCGGTGAAGCAAGGGGGATCGGTCTGCTCGGTGCTGTCGAACTGGTGGCGGACAAAGACAAGAAGACCCCGTTCGATCCGGCAAAAAAGGTCGGATACTCGCTTATGGGGCGCGCCCGCGAACAAGGCCTGATCATCCGTTGTCTGGGCGACGTTGCTGTTTTCTGCCCACCGCTCATTATCGACGAGACGCAAATCGACGAATTGTTCGAGCGCTTTTCAAGGGCCTTGGACGCGACCGAAAAATCAGCGTAAAGATTCAGGGGGTCAGACTCCGAATTTTCCGTCACTCGCTCGCCGCCGTGTGCCTCGAGTGACGTTAAAACTCCGCGCAACTTCGGATTAAGGAATCGTATCCTTTATGTCTCCTGATTTCATGGCCGTTTGATTCCGAAGACCTCTGGGGCGCATTGCAGATGCAAGACAGTAAGGCTGTTCGGTGGGGTCGGGGCGTATGCGCACAGGGCGTCGCCTGTCGCATTGGGCGCCAGGCTGTGTCCGCCGGCGGACACGGACTTCTTTCGTGCCTTTCCGGTTTCTTCTTTGGCTGGATGATTCTCTGCTGTGCCGCTTCGTTTGAAGCGTTTTCTGCCGATCCGACAACACAAGTGCCGGCTCAACAATCGCGCCGGCCTGCCTCAATCCGCGATCCAGGTCCGGACAACGGGTATTTTCCGAATGTGCCCGACGTGCTCCCTCCCGGCGGCGTATACCTCGAGACGTCGCTAAATCTCGACAAGACCAAGGACCCGTCGACACGAACCTACACCGCGCCGCTGCTCTTTCGCGCTGGTCTCGTCGAAGACTGGGAACTGCGCCTGGTGTGGATGCCGTTGCTCACGAAGATGTGTCCGGCGCCAACACAACCGGAGCCGGTCCAATTCTGGTTGGCTTCCGGCACTCGTTCTGGAGCGTGGACTCCTCGACCTCCCGGCCGGGCCTGGGGCTGGAAGCTCATGTCCAACTTCCAGTGGGGTCGTCCGCGTTCAACGGACAAAGGGCGCAACCTTCGGCGCAGCTCAATTTCGAACACCAGTTGCCCCGCAGTTTCACATTCGTGTGGGTCGTAGGTGCGGGATTGCCGGTCGATGCCGACGACGAGTCGTTTGGCCAGGGCTTCTTCGACTGGGCGTTGGTGTACGAGCCTTCGGCCGACGTGGCCCTCACCGTCAGCGGTCAGGTTGAATACCCCGCCACCAGTCTGGAAAACAAGGCAATGGTTCTCAACGGAGTTGGACTGACCTGGATACTCAGAGAACGAGTGGCCTTCACGTCATTCTTTGCCGCCGGCGCGACCAGCGAATCGCCCGACTTTCATGGTGAAGCCGGCTTCACACTGTCGTTCTGAACGATGTCGCTGGATCGTTCTGGAATCAAGGGTCAGACTCGTAACGTCGCTTCCCGAATTTCTGATCTCTCGCTTCCAATGCGTTGCTGAGGTATTGATTCTGACGTGATGATGAGGTAAAGGCTTCGATTGTTTTGATGGATGATTCGAACGTGGATTTGATGAAGTGATGTCTGCTCGCACGCGTTTTTTTCGCGGCTGGTTGTATGCGGCTGCTCTTGGCGGCCTCGTTTCGCTTCTGCAAGGCTGTGGCACTACGCCCTCGCAAACCGGGTCCCTCGACTACCGCGCGCGTGCTGAGACTCGGACGCAAGAAAACGTGCGAGTCACTGCCGTGGTGTTAAGCCCGCAGGAAACCTTGAACACGTTTGTTCTCCCGCTCGCGGAGAATGGAATTCAACCGATATGGGTCGAGATCGACAACCAGGCCGACAACGAGTTCGCGCTGATGTTGCTCAGCATTGACCCGAATTATTTCGCCCCGTCAGAGATTGCCTGGAAGTTTCGCGGGCAGCGTGAGCTGAGCTTTGATCAGATGATGGACATCTTCTTTGAAAGACACGTACCTGTGACCGTCTTGCCTCACGGCACGGTTTCAGGATTCGTCTATGCAAATCTTGACCCGGGCGCAAAGGCCTTCGCCATCGAGCTTTTCGGTGAGGGAGAAAGTCGATTATTCGAGTTTGCTCAACTCGTTCCGGGCTTTGAAGCGGACTTCATGCGCGTCGATTTCCGTGACCTCTACGAGCAACACGGGAGGCAAGACCTGGATATTGAAGGTCTGCGCGAGTATCTCGAACAACTGCCATGCTGCGTATTGGGTGGCGATCGTGAATCGTCCGGCGATCCTCTGAACCTGGCGATTGTCGGTGAGGGGCGACACCTGCTGGTGACTCTGGTGCGCAGGGGTTGGGATCTAACGGAGACAATGCGCAGCGACACAGCGTGGCGTACCGTTGCTTCGTCCATTTTTAGATCGAATTACCGTACATCACCGGTGTCGAGTCTCTATGTATATGGGCGGTCGCAGGACATTGCGCTGCAAAAGACGCGCCGCCCGGTTAACGAACGCAACCACCTTCGGCTGTGGCTGGCGCCAGTCACGCTCCATGGGGAAAGCATTTGGGTCGGTCAGATTAGTCGCGATATCGGCGTGAGGTTTACCAGCAAGACGTTTGTTACGCACAAGATCGATCCATTCGTCGACGAAGCGCGACAGTACATTGCGCTGGATGTCGCTGCGTCGCAAAGTCTGCGCGCGTTTACTTACGTAAAGGGAGTGGGATACTCCGACCGTGACAACCCGCGCTTCAACTATACAAAAGACCCGTTCTATACCGATGGCCAGCGGTTGGTGCTCATTCTCGGCGACCAGCGACTGCCTCTCCACAACATTGAGTTCTTGCAGTGGGGTGAACCGGCAGAGCGAGAACATGCCGATTCCCCCGCATCAAACTAGCAATTAACGACTTTCTGTCCGGTCCCGGGTGGAGACAACTCCGGACCGATTTCTGAGTTCGTGGCAGCGCCGAATCATTCCAAGCCCCACAGGCTATTGGCGCCTACTCTCGTCGTTTCAGAATCGAACCGTCAACGCGCGAATCGCAAAAACAATTGTTTTTGCATTGCCGTAGTGTAATGTAGGAGTCTCAAATACTTGTCGTGTCTGGTGCGTTCGTTTGTGGTGCGCAAGCGCAACGGACATCGTTGAAGGGCACAATGGAACAAGCGAAACGGATTCCCGCAATATGGCGAAGAGAGTCGGCGTAAGGAAAAGCGAAGGCACCAAGGAGCCGATTTTTGCCGGTTACAAACCACTGGCTTCCACCTACGACGAGTACTTTGCCGAAGCGGGCAAGGTCCAGCCTCACACCGGTACCATTGTACAGCAACTGGAGAATCTCGGCCGCGATGAAATCCGCGAGCGCATGCGTCTGGCGCACGCGAGTTTTCTCGAGGGCGGCATCACGTTCTCCGTGTACTCCGATGCGAGAGGCAGCGAAAGGGTGTTTCCCTTCGATCCGCTGCCGCGTGTCATCGACCCGGTTGAGTGGAAGATGGTCGATCAGGGATTGAAGCAGCGCGTGGAGGCGCTGAACAGTTTTCTCGGCGACATTTACGGTCGCCAGAAAATCCTCAAGGACAAGAAGATCCCTGCCGCCATCGTTCTCGGCTCACCTGTGTATCGAAAGGAGGTCAAGGGCATTCGGCCGCGCAAGGGTAACTATATTTATGTAGCCGGCATTGATCTGATCCGCGACCAGCAGGGCACCTTCCGGGTGCTGGAGGATAATGTGCGGGTTCCTTCCGGTGTGTCCTACGTGCTGGAAAACCGCATCGTCATGAAGAAGACGTTTCCGCGTCTGTTCGACCGGCACAATGTCGCTCCGGTGGAGGAGTACCCGAATCGTCTGCGGCGCGCTGTGACTTCCGCGGTTCCGGGGCGAGGTACCAACCTGGTTGTACTGACGCCAGGCGTGTTCAACTCGGCCTATTTCGAACACAGCTTTCTCGCCCGGCGCATGGGTTGCGACCTGGTCGTCATCAAGAAGCGGGTGTATGCCAAGACGACAGGAGGGCTGCAGCCGGTAGACTGCATTTACCGTCGCATCGATGACGATTTCATCGACCCGTTGGCCTTTCGAAAAGACAGCATGCTCGGCGTGCCGGGACTGGTCGAGGCCTACGCCAGGGGAAATGTGGTTCTTGCCAACGGCATCGGTAACGGTGTGGCGGACGACAAGGCCGTATATCCGTTCGTGCCCGATATTATTCGATACTATCTGGGTGAAGAGCCGATTCTTGAGCAAGTCCCGACCTATATCTGTGAGCGCAAGGCTGACCGGAAATACACGGTTGAAAACATCGAAAAGCTGGTGGTCAAAGCCGTGAATGAAGCGGGCGGCTACGGCATGCTCGTGGGCCCGAAAGCCAACAAACGACAGAGGTCGGCATTCATCAGGAAAGTCAACGCAGATCCGCGTAACTATATCGCGCAGCCGCTGGTCGAGCTGTCGGCCTCACCGACATGGATGCCACGCGGTCCCGCGCCGCGGCGACTCGATTTGCGGCCATTCGTTTTGCGCGGCAACGATTCCTGGGTGTTGCCCGGCGGGCTCACGCGGGTCGCAATGGTGCGCGGATCCTATATCGTAAATTCGAGCCAGGGCGGTGGTTCCAAGGACACCTGGGTGCTGGAGAGAAAGAAGTCATGATCGTCAGCCGAGTTGCCGAGAATGCGTTCTGGCTGGCGCGTTACCTGGAACGGGTTGCGAGCATGTCACGCATGATGTACGTGAACGTGAACTTCGTTCTCGATGTAAACCTTGAAGGCGTTCCACGCTGGATGCCAATGGTCATGGCGGTCGATGCGGAAAAGGAATTTCTTGCCAGAACGCCTGAAGACAAACGTGATGATGCCGAGACCGTCCAGCAGTTCCTCTGCTGGGATCGTGATCATCCGAACTCCATTGCTTCGGACCTGTATTTCGCACGCGAGAACGCCCGCACCATACGCGAGACAATCAGCCTCGAGATGTGGGAATCACTCAACGGCTTGTCGTTGTGGTTCAACTCTGCGGATGGCCGCAAGCTCTACCAACGGGAACGCTTTGAGTTCTACCAGCGCCTGCGCGATCAGTGCGTCATGTTTCAGGGTTTTGTGCTCGAGACCATGTTGCGTTCGGAGGCATATCATTTCATGCGTCTCGGTACTTCGCTCGAGCGTGCCGTGCAAACTGCGCGCATGCTGGACCTCAAACATCATGCGCTTGGGTCAGCCGCGCGCACGGCCGAGTGGCCGCGCGAGATCGCGCAGTGGCAGGCGATTCTGCGTACTTGCTCGGCGATCGAGCCCTATTTCAAGGTCGCGCAGGGCGAGTTGAGCGGCCCCCGGGTTGTGGAGTTTCTGTTGTTCGAAAAGAAATTCCCGCATTCGGTGATTCGCTCGCTGGAACAGGCGCGCAAATTCCTGAAACAGGTACGCACGCGCGGATCTTCCACCGACCGTTCTTTCAAGGCGCTGGAGGACTTGCACAGGCAACTTGATGCGATGTCCATGGAAGACGTGGTGCAGCGTGGATTGCACAAGGCGCTGATGTGGATTGATAGTGCGATCGCTGGGATTTGCGCGGCAGTGCAGGAAGAGTATTTTCTCGCGCCACCGCAGGTTCGCCGCCATCGCAAGTCGCCGCAACGTAAACTTTCGAGGACTGTATGAGCGAATTGCTGGGATTGTCGTTTGACGGCGTTACGGCGCCGGTGATTTCACTGCGGGGGGCAGTCAGTCACGAGGGGTCCGGCACGTCGGACGGCCGTCGTGGCTGGGGTTTCGGGTGGTATCCGGGATCAGAGCTGGCGGGGCAGATACTGAAGAACCCGACTGCGAGCGCCGATGATCCTGCCGCCCGGGCACTCAAGGACTGGAACAGATTTGGTTCGACCTTGTTCCTTGGCCACTTCCTGGGCTCGGCAGCGCACCGGACCCAGGGAGACTCGCAACCGTATTTGCGCAATTACTCCGGGCGTGCGTGGATCATCGCGCACAGCGGTGCGCTACGTGAGGACTTCCGGCGTGACTTGCCCCTCGGTGACAAACCGGGATTCGAGCCGGTCGGCCGCACCGACACCGAACACGTGTTTTGCTGGTTGCTTAACCGTATGCAGGCGTCGGGCACGCGTAGCTTCGGCGACTATGGCTGGGATCGCCTTGTGGCTGACCTGCGTGCTGTCAACGAACTCGGTTCCTTGAATCTGATGCTCACCGACGGTCAGTCGCTTGTCGTCTATCAGGACCGCGAAGAAGTGCAGCCGATTTACTGGAGCCGGCGCCTGCCGCACCAGGACGACGAAGTGCTCGGTAACCACGTGCTCACTCTGGACCGCGAGCCGCATCAATCGAACCGTACAGTCGCCATTTTTGCTACTACGCCACTTTCGAATGACGCTTGGGTACGCATGGCTGGTGGGCAATTACTGGTCGCGCGGCGCGGGCAGGTGTTCTGGGACAGCCTGAATGTCTGGGATCGGGGAGATTCCCTCCAGCAGCAAACAGTTCAACGGGCTGCGAGCGGCGACGCCGATATCGTGGCCTTGTTTCCGCCTGCGCGCAGGCGTCGTGTGCAACCGGATAGCCCCCCGGCACCCGGGGCAGGCGTCGCTGAGTCGCCGTCAATACCTGAAGTGGCGCGCGACTGGCCCTTGCGCTGGAAAAGACAGGGACCCGGGGTCGATGCGGAGCACCCGCATCGTTTCCTCAATGTGTTGCATGAGACCATATACCGCTATGAACGGCCGGTCGAAGCGAGCCAGCACGTCCTGCGCTTGCAACCGGTGGAGGATGCAACGCAAACGCTCGAAGACTACGACCTGCAAATCAGCGTGGACGGGCAGGTTCATCGATATGAGGACGTGTTCGGAAACCACAACATCGAAATGATCGTCAGTCAGCCGTTTTCGGAGTTTGTGGTGCGCGCGAAGTCGCGGGTCGGTATCGCGTATGAAGAGGGGCTTGACGCACGCATCCCGCACGCACGGGAACAGATACCCCTGGTATGGATGCCGTGGCAGCGTCAGATGATGTCGGCCTATCTGCTGCCCCCGGAATTACCGGAAACGCATCTGACCCAACTGCTCGATTTCGCGAAGAGTTTCGCCGACCGTAATGATCACAGCCTGCGAGAAATGCTGACCGACATGAATCGCACGATTTATCGCGACTTCAAATACCTGCCGGGCGCAACAACACTGGAAACGACGCCGTATGAAGTCTTCGACAGTCACCAGGGTGTGTGCCAGGACTTCGCAAATCTGTTGATCTGCATGGCAAGGCTGATGAACATCCCGGCGCGCTACCGGGTCGGCTATGTTGATACACATGCCACGGCGAACAATCCCATCCAGTCGGAGGCGTCGCACGCATGGGCGGAATTCTACATTCCCGGTGCCGGCTGGGTCGGCTTCGATCCGACCAACGGCACACTGGTCGGACAGGAACATGTGCGTGTAGCGTGCGGGCGTAACTATCGGGACGCGACGCCCACGACCGGCACGCTGTTCAAGGGCGGTGGCGGCGAAACGATGGAAATCACCGTCAAGGTCGAGCACGATTAATCTGGTCGCGATTGAGCGCGGCCGGTGGGCGTGCCGCTCGACGCACTTCAAGGAGAAATGATCGTGATGCTTTGCACGCGAACGAGCCACTGCGGGCAAAGTGCGCTACCAGCTCAAAACGCCGTACAACAACGGCTCCACCCACGTCGTGTTCGAGCCGCTGGACTTTCTGGCGAAGCGCGATGCGCTGGGCACAGCGCTTAAAGCGCGTGTTCGACATCGACGTGGAGACCTGCGCGGGCTGCGGCGGCACGAAATGGTAAGTCGGCCGGACAGACTCTCGAGGCCCTGTCGCTGAATTTCGCCGTGCTTTCGAACTCGGAATCCACCCGTCCCGAGCGCGCACTGGCGCTGTGCTGGACCTTTCAAATTGTTGGCGATATCCACCAACCTATGCATGTAAGCGATCTCTTCTCGAAAGACTTTCCCATTGGCAACGCGGCTGCCTCGCTGAGCTATGTTCATGACCCAATCGGCACGACGACAATCCCGTTACATATCCTTTGGGACACCGATAGCCTTCGTATTCCGACAGTGGAAGAGGTTGGTCGCGCCACACGGGAGTTCACAGAAAAATACCCGCGCTCGTTTTACCCGGAGCTGCAGGCGCATCCAGTTAGCGACCCGGACGTTTTTCGGAAATGGGCCCGGGAAGGCCACCAGGTCGCGGTGGATTGGGCCTATGGCATCCTTGCGATTGTCGGCCGTGTGAGGCCCGACTCGCCTGGCTGAAGGCGTGTTTTCAATCCAGCTCTCGCGGAGCCGGTGATATGATCGCGCAGTCGTCTGCACTCCTGGTAAACGTCCTGCCATGGCAGGCTATTCCTGTACGGTCGGTGCGCAGCTCTATCGCTTTTCCGACCTGAAAACCCTGTTGGCGAAAGCCACTCCAGCGCGCTCGGGTGATCGGCTTGCCGGACTTTCCGCGGACAGTGAAGAAGAGCGCGTCGCGGCGCAGATGGCGTTGGCCGATGCGCCGTTGCGCAGCTTCCTCAACGAAGCGCTTGTGCCTTACGAGAGCGACGAAGTCACGCGGCTCATTGTCGATTCCCATGACGAGGCGGCGCTCGCGCCTGTGGCGCAACTCACGGTTGGCGAGTTTCGCGACTGGTTGCTCGATTACGCAACCGACACAGCAACACTTTTTGCACTGGCGCCCGGTATTACTCCGGAAATGGCGGCGGCCGTGTCAAAAATCATGCGCATTCAGGACATGGTGCTTGTCGCGGGCAAGTGCCGGGTCACAGCAAGCTTTCGCAATACGCTCGGCCTGGAAGAACGATTGTCGACCAGGTTACAGCCGAATCATCCCACCGATGACCCGAAAGGCATCGCGGCCAGCATCCTTGACGGCCTGATGTATGGTTGCGGCGACGCGGTGATCGGAATCAATCCCGCGACCGATAACGTCGACCAGGCCGTCAGGCTGATGAGCATGCTCGACGAGATCATCCAGACCTACAACATTCCGATCCAGTCCTGTGTCCTGACGCACGTCACGAATACGATGCAGGCGATTGAACGCGGTGCGCCGGTGGATCTGGTGTTTCAGTCGGTTGCCGGCACCGAAACTGCCAACACGAGTTTTGGTATCAATCTCGATGTGCTCGTTGAAGCGAACCAGGCGGCGCGCGGCCTCGACCGCGGAACGGTCGGCCACAACGTAATGTACTTCGAGACCGGGCAGGGCAGTGCACTGTCGGCGAACAGTCATCACGGTGTCGACCAGCAAACGTGCGAAGCGCGTGCCTACGGCGTCGCGCGTGCGTTTTCTCCGCTGCTTGTGAACAGCGTGGTTGGATTTATTGGTCCCGAATATCTGGACGGCCGCGAAATCATTCGCGCCGGAATCGAAGATCATTTCTGCGGCAAATTACTTGGCCTGCCGATGGGGGGCGACATTTGCTACACCAACCATGCCGACGCCAACCAGGACGACATGGATACATTGCTCACATTGCTTGGTACAGCGGGCTGCAATTTCATCATGGGCGTACCGGGCGCCGACGACGTCATGCTCAACTATCAGAGCACCTCTTTCCACGATGCGCTTTACCTGCGCCAGCTACTGGGACTGAAGCCCGCACCGGAATTCGAGACGTGGCTGGCGCAAGCGGGCATCGTCGAGAATGGCACGCGCCTGAGCAACGTGGCCCCCGGTCATCCACTGCTTTCATTGGTTCAGCGCTGAGCGATGACAAAGCCGCCGGCGATCAAGGAAGGTACTGTCCGGGTGCAGCCCGATTCATGGAATACCCTGCGCCGTTTTACACCTGCACGCATCGGACTCGGTCGTGCCGGCGGCAGTATCCCGACATCGGAGTTGCTCAATTTCCAGTTGGCGCACGCGCGGGCGCGCGATGCCGTGCATCACAGTTTCGATATCGCGGCATTCACTGAAAAACTGCGGGCAAAGGAAATTGACTGTCTTGCACTCTCAAGTGCGGCAGGCGATCGACAAGCCTTCATTCAGCGCCCGGATCAGGGCCGCATCCTCGACGACGAGTCGACGAGCTTGCTGCAGGAGCGGGAGTGCGTGCAACCATGGGACGTCGTGTTCGTCATTGCTGACGGCTTGTCGGCGATGGCGGTTGAGCGTCATGCGCTTCCCATACTCGAGATGACGCGGGTTCATCTTGCGCGCGAAGACTGGCGCATTGCGCCGTGCTGCGTGGTCAGACAGGGACGGGTTGCGATCGGCGACGAGATTGGCGCCTTGCTACAGGCGCAACTCAGCGTAGTGCTGATCGGCGAGCGGCCGGGATTGAGCTCACCCGATAGCCTGGGCGCGTACCTGACCTGGAATCCATTGCCGGGACGCAGCAATGCCGAGCGAAACTGTGTTTCCAATATACGTCCGGAAGGTCTGAGCTACGCAGCCGCTGCATTCAAACTGCTGCACTTGATGCGCCAGGCTCGTGCGCGGAAGCTGTCCGGCATCGAGCTGAAAGAAGACGCGCCATTGCCTGCGCCGGAGGAATTGCGCAAGTTGTTTCCAAAGGAAAATCAGGGCTAAGTTGGTTTGGCCCGTATGCTGCGGTACAGGCCGGATTCCCGAGGTGCCTAGAGCTGTTTCTCAGGCACGATCTTCTGGAACCATGCGCTGAATCGTTTCCAACCGGAAGTTTGCGGTTCTTTTGTCTCCACCACTTCCTTGCCATCGATGGTTGCGTGCCAGGTGATCCTGTTGTTCTCATCCAGCTTCAATCGATAGGCCATGCTTGGAATCCTCTTGATGACGTTATCCGTCGAAAGTCCGGCAAGGTCCGGCGAATCGATCAGCAAGCCCATTTCGGTATTAATGTCGATCGAGCGTGGATCAAGATTCAGTGAGCCGACAAAAATTCGCGTCCTGTCGATCAATATACCTTTGGTATGCAAGGTGAGCTTGTCCAGCCGCGTTTCGCCTTCGGGCGTAGTGATCTTTGCCGCGTCGGCACGCGCTTCCCACAGTTCGACACCAGCCCTGAGAAGATCCTTGCGATAGGTGGCGTAGGCAGAATGCACCGCCGTATGATTGTTGGTCGCCAGTGAATTGGTCAGGACTACAATCCGTATGCCTTTCGCGCGCAATTGTTTGATGAACTCGATGCCGCCTTTGCGCGGCACGAAATACGGGGTGAAGATATATATCTCACGTTCCGCGGCAGCAAGCGCATCTCGTATTTCGCGGGCAACGATTTTCTGCTTGTCGGACACTTTTACCAGCAGCTTGTCCGGATTGTCAGTAATCAGGCGTGCCTCAGCCACATATGGGTCCAGCGACTGAGCAATGATCTGCTTCATCAACGGCGTAGTAATGGCGCCGGCGTAAATGGATTCGCCGGCGTCAGCCATTTGCTGTTTCATTCGGGCTTGCGAATCTTCGATCTTCTGTGGGTCCGTTTCGCCGTACAGATCCCGCATCGGCACAGCCAATTTATGGTTCCAGAATAAATCGAACTCCGAGGACACTTCCTTGACGATAGGGCCGATACTCCGCATGTCGAAGTCAATGAACTCCCCGGTGGTCTCCAACTGGAAATATTCAACAGCAATGTTTCGGCCTCCGACCACTGCAACCTGGTTGTCGACAACGAACGACTTGTTGTGCATGCGCCGGTTTGTCAGGCTGAAATGTCCAATGTAGTTGAACCAGTACACCCCCTTGCGGGAAATCGGATTGAACAGGCGCACCTCGATATTGGGATGCGCGTCCAGCATGGCCAGATCGGTATCCTCGACCGTCGTGAAAATATCATCCAGCAGGAAGCGCACACGCACGCCACGGTCTGCCGCTTTCAGCATTTCGGCGGCAAATACCAGGCCGGCGTTGTCCGGCTTCATCAGGAAGTACTGGGCGTCGATGCTGGTTTCGGCGGCATCCATCAATCCCAGTCGCACGCCAAACGCATCGAGACCTTTTGTCAATGGATAAAACCCGTTGACATCGTTCCGGCCGTCCAGCCAGGAGGAAACTCTTCCTGCCATCCTGGTATTTGATGTATCGGCGAAAGCGACCGAGGTCTCTTTCTGGCCGTCCAGAGGCACGCTGGCGCAACCCGCGACGAACAGCAGTACGGTCCGCAATTGCGCCTGATAACAAATGTCGTTTCACTAGCGGATTCCTCTTGAAATGGCGTTGCATATCCATGCAGGTTCTGGCGGGGCGCTGTGCCGGGTTAGCCCGGCAAATCGGAGCACCCGGGCCTCGAAATCAAGGAGTCAGACTTTATGGTCGTTCTCACCCGGGTATTGGCAACCTCCCATTCTACGTCTCTTCTTCTTGATACCTTAACTGCCTGCGGGTTTCCTTGCCTTGATCAACATCCTGTCGGTGTTACGCTCGAGAGACGGGTCGCGCATCGGCAACGTATGATCGTCTTTGGGGTTGGCCAAAAGATCGGACTCGTCCTCGACGACGAAACCGGCGTACTTCAGGAATGTCATCGCCATTGATTTTTCGATGCGATGCAAACGGGAATTATTCTGCCCGGCAATGCCGACGTGATCGATGACGCCCAGTACGCCGCCAGGCTTCAGTGCGGTGAAGATGTTCTCCAAAAGCGTGACTGCACCCGCTTCACCTCCAAATATGTATGCGTCATGCAGGTTCAACGCGGTAATCGCGACGTCGACTTTGCCGTCATAGAGTTCCTTGCGGGTTGTCAGCGGGCCGAGGTCAACCGGTCCATTCACCATATTGAGTCTGGAAGCCAGCGCTGGCGACAGTTCTGCCGGGTTGAAATCGTGTAACAGGATTTCCACGTTACCCAGGCGCGCGGTCCTCTCCTTCATGGCGGCCGCATTTGCTCCGCCTCTTTATTTGCAGGATCCATTCGGAATTCTGGGAAACGACCTTGCCGCCAGGCCCAACGGCACCGGACAGGACCTCTGTGTAATATCCGCCTCCGGCAATTGCGTCCAACACCGTCATGCCCGATTCAACACCGAGGAACTCGATGACCTTGGCAGGTTTTCTTGCGGCATCGCGCTCCCTGTCTTCGGCAGGCCGATCCGTCGAAGCAAGGGCAGCAGTAAAACCTACATCTGCAGCATGGCTGGCGAAACATGCTGCGGACAAAACGATCGCTGCAAGGGAAGTTTTGAAACTAGTCATTGTGTGGTGTCCTCCTGTAATTTTTCGGTGGTCAATCAGGCAAGCAATAGTGGCGATCCATAATAAATGCGCTGAGGTGCCGTGATTCCGGGCATCATTACATCGAAGGCACCGTGGCTGCAATTGATGGCCGATCTGCCACCCGGTCTGCCCACTCGCTTAGCTCTGGATGGCCTGGCCGCCAGTTAAAACCCTTGATCTGTAGTTCCAGCTGCAGGGCGGTAATTAATACAATATGCGCCATCGTCAGCTTTCCGTTCATCAGTGGATGGTCGATCTGATCGTTCCACGTATCAATCAGTCTTTCGCTGCGACTCTGCTCGTGCGCAAGAATCGTCGGCGAGCGTTCATCGACGGGCCGCCGTAATTCGCGAACCCATACTGACACGCCCTCCAGTAACGTTCCGGCCAATGCGCCCAATCTGCGCGCTTCCCATTCTTCCTCTCCCGGCGGAAGGTCAAACAGCGTCGGGCCGGTGAACTCATCGAGATACTTGCAGATGACCGCCGAGTCTTCCATTCCAACGCCGTCGTTGCGGATCAGATACGGCACGCGGCTGGACGGATTGATCTTGTAATAGGGACTTCCCACTGTGCGCGTTTGGGCCGGCACCATTTCCACCTGTTTTTCCAGCCCTTTCTCCAGTACGACGATGCGCGGGATGCGCGCGTAGGGAGAAGTATCGGTGATGTAGAGCTTCATTTTGGCATTGACCATTGGTTTTGTTGTGTAGCGCTAGTTTAGTACGTCATTGTTCGCCGCACCGTTATTCGATACGCGAACGATCTTGGTGCTGATAACGGTGAACCACAGCGCTAGATTTTTGTGTTGCGGTAGGCCTTTTGCACATCGTCGACCCAGTTGCCCACATTTCATTGGCCGTGGGCGCCCATGTCGCCGAGGGGGTCCGGGCCGGCATAGACCGGTACGTGCACGACGCTGAGACCGCCGTGCGCACACGCTTGCTCGAGCGCGGCGCGCAATGTTTCTGATGTGTCGCCGCCATCGAGCGCGACTACGCCGGATACCGCACTGGCGAGCTGCACGTAGTCAACCGCGACATTGTCGTTGGTTCGAAAATCCTTTCCATACTGTGCAACTTGTAGCGCGCTGATCGCCGCCATGCGCCGATTGTCGAATATCACAATCGTTGCACGCAAGCCGTGCGCCACGGCGTCCACCAGAATTTGCGGATTCATCAGGAACGAGCCGTCGCCGGAAAATGCGATCGCATAGCGCGGCTGATCAGCTAATGCGCCGGCCATCAGCGCACTTGAAGCGAAACCCATATAGGACGCGCCCGCCTCGGTAATGGTATCGAGCGGGCTATCGTCTTCGACGATCTGAAAGCCATTGGCCTGTACGTCACCGGCATCGAACAGTTTCAGGGCGCCGACTGATTTGGCGAAATCCGCGGTGACTTTGATTGCCTGCGGCTGGGTCAGGACGGGTTTCTTCCAGACTTCGTCGAAGGGCAGCGTCGCCTCATAGCGCTGCTGCTTGAATTTTCGCCATACGAATTTCTTCGCGGCGCAGTCGGTGAGCCATGCCCGCTTTGCCGCATTGATTTCAAATCCGTCGCGCTCGAGCATGTGATCAAGCCTGTCCAGTACCGCGCCGATATCGCCTTGCAGTGCCAGTGCCTGGTTGTAATGGCGCACGTCGTCAACGTCGAGATTGATATTGATGACGTCGCGCACGTTCGGATAACCGATGCCCGAACAGTCGGACTGGCACACTGCGCGTGTGCCCACCGCGATCAGCAACTCGGCTTCGAGCATCGCATAATTGCCGCTTATCGATCCTTTAGAGCCGCCGACATGCATGTTCTGCGCATGCGCGTCAGGCAGCACGCCGGTCGAACCCGGCGCGAGTACCACGGTTGCGCCGATGCGCTCGGCGAGCACCTGGTCGTCGGCCGGCGCGAGCGGCGGCAGGGCGCCGAGCGAGGGCAGGGCGTCGAGCGACAAACTGACCAACTGTGGCTGGGTGTTGATCGGCAGCATCAGCGTGAACGGGCCGGGCTTGGCCGGATGATGAACAGTGGCGATGCCCTGGCGCAGCGCCTCGCGCAAAGCTTCCGGCGTGTGTAGCGTGTACGACCGGTTCATCACTCCGGTAATCATTGCATACGCACCCTGCAACGGCTTCGGCACTTGCTGCATGTTGTAGCCTTCGCCGTGCGTGGTTTCGTCGCCGTACAGGTGATAGACGCCGATGCCGTTGGACGCTGCAGCAAGTGAACCGGCCATGGCTTGCAGCGCGCCTGGTCCGATCGAAGTGACCACTGCCGAAACCTCGCCGTAGGCCCAGCGCAACGCGGTTGCCGCGTGTGCCATTGCCACTTCGTTGCGAAACTGAAAGGTGCGCGTCAGCCCAGCGTCTTCGTAGACGCGCAACACCTCGCCGATCTGTGTCGAGCCGTGACCAAAAATTGCGAGGTACTTTTTTACCCCCTGTTTGAGCAGGCCGAGAACAAGCGCCTCGGCAAGCGTCACGCAAACGGGCGACGGCAATATTCCTTCACCCAACGCGCGTTCGAGCCCGCCCGCTTTGGCGATGGCCTTTGCGCGTTCTGCGATTTGCGTCGGGCCGTTGAGGCCCGCCCTAACTAAATCAGCGCCGTCCATGCCAGGCTCATTCAGACCGTCGCGATCAGACATCGACCGCTCGGCCAAGACGCGCCGACTCCTCCGCTGCAAGTCCAAAGCGCAGCACTGCGCGACCGTCCTCGCTCGACAAGCGGGCCGGTTCGCCGCGACGCAGCGCATCGATATAGTGCCGTGTGCAATTGACGAAGCTGGATTCCCAGCCCGTTTCCATGTCGCGGAATTCGGTCAGCACGCCGTCGCGCAACAACACAACCGGGGCAACATCGGCAAGCCGGCCGTGGCCGTGATTGACCATCACCACGCCCTTGGTTCCGGTAATCTCGACCCGGTCATCCTGAGCGTAATGTTTGGTGATCACGGTGAGTTCGGGTGAATGCACCACTTCAAAATTGCCGTAGCGCTTGCCTGGAAAGCGCATCGAAATCATTGCCGGACTGTCGCGCATCGAGCCGTTCGGCATTTCGGTGTGGCTGATCCACGCATGCACCTCATCGGCTGGACCCATGAAATGCCAGGCGATTGCGAACTTGTGATGGCCGTCGTCGAACACGCACGGGCCACCGCCTGCTTTGGTCCGGTCCTGGCGCCATGCCTGCGCGGCGTCGGGTACTTTCCAGGCCAGCTGCCGGTTGCCCGAATTGCTTTTCAGGCGAATAGTCAGTGGTGTGCCGATTGCCCCGTCGTCAACCAGTGCGCGGGCCTTAACGATTGGCGGGTAGAACAAAAAATTCTCGAACACGCGAAATGGTGTTTTCGCCGCAACGGCTGCGTCGACTAACTGGTCGGCTTCGTCCAGATCGAGCGTCATTGGTTTTTGCAGCGATACCGCTTTGCCGGCAGCGATCGCTGCCAGCGCAGCTTCGCCATGCAGGTGATGCGGCAAAAGAATATCAACCAGATCGGCAGTATCCAGCGCCAGCAGGTCGCGGTAGTTGTCGGTAATAGTGACGTCTTCGAGGCCCCACGCTTTAGCTCGCTCTTCCGCCAGCGCCGGATCAGCGTCGCACAGCGCGACAATCCGTGTGTGCGGATTATTTCGATACTCGATCGCATGCAAATCGGATATCCGGCCGGTACCGATAAACCCCACACGAATTTGGTCCACTGCTGATCCTCCGCCTGATGCGTTCAGGTCATTAGCTTGATACGGTTGCCAGGAGATAGCCAAAGCTCGCCCCGTTTTGCGCGCTGGTCGCCGACGTTGACCAGTGTTGGTCGCTCTTGCGCGTACTCGAACATCTTTCGCGGCGCGTCGTGCGGCAAAGTGGTGCAATTCAATCCGCTCGGCGCAACAAGTTCGAACGCAGCTATTGTCCACTGAGCACTCTATCGAGGCGCAATAGCACGGTCAATCTTGTGAGTTCGCGCCAGGCTACTTGACAACGGCAAGCCCGGGTTCAAAGTCCCCAAGAATGCCCACGTGCGTGAGTATCTTCGAGGGCAGTCATCCTATTCGAGCCGCCATCCCTGAGTGAAAGGCGATTTATACGGATATGACATAGGCGCTTGGCACGTTCTATGTCCCTGAATGACGTGCAGCGCTGGCATTTAGTGGATGTCGTCAATGGCTGCAGGGCTCGCAACCGGCTTGTAACCGTCGTAGTTGAAGTGCGATTCATGGCTGAAGTGCGGCGCCAGTCTGCGATGGGTTGACTCTACCCGTTTGTTTCCGTTCTACGATCAGATACTCATTGCGAATGAGCAACTACATAATGCGCTCGTTAACCCGGATTGAAACATGTTGCACATCCGCAGAGATTCCACGCCAATGTCATGGCGTTTCGGCGGTTCAATCTCCGGTGGACATGGAAAAATGAATCGCGTAGTTTGCGAAATCATTCAGAGCGAGAAGGCAATCAATACCGAACTGAACAGTGCTTATGCGCAATACATCGGCTGAGAAAAAGCGCGTTTCGATTCTGGTGATCACTGAATCGAAGGAAACGGCCGCGCTGGCCGACTCTGCACTGCGAGAGCACGCAGCTTTTTTTGATCTCACTTATGCTGGCACACTGGAAGATGTCGAGAAGCGGCTACGCGGCGCCGAGACGGATCTGGTATTGGCCGCGCCACTCGTTCCCGATGGTAGTAGCTTTGGTTCACTGCTGGATCTGATTGCCGATCCGGATCGCCCCTTCACCGTGCTCACAGACGACCGCAAGCTGGCCAGCGCGGCCTCGGCAAAGCCCGGTTACCTGGATGTGATCACGCCGGCTGAACTGACGGCTGTTGCGCTGCCCCGAACTATGGAACGGCTTCTTCGCGAGTGGCGGGGTATCAGGAAAATCCGCGACATTGAATCGGCATTGACAGCCAGCCAGGACACGCATCGAAGAGCAAAATTGCTTGGGCGCCCAGTGGACTGGGAATGGGATATTCGCAATGAATGCCTGGCGTATTGCTCGCAGGAATTTGCGACGCTACATGAAATGTCGATCAAGGAAACGCTTCAGCATTTTTCCAGCCTGTCCAGCGATCTCAACGTCATTCATCCCGATGACCTTGAACATTGGCAAAAAGCGAAGGCTGAAGCCGTCGATGGTTCGCTGGAAGTCGAGTACCGAATAGTCGTTCCCTCGGGAATCGTCAAGTATGTACGCGAAATCAGCAAGATTGATTTTGACGAAAACAACGAAGGCTACTGCATGTTCGGTTCCGTGAGGGATATTACCGAAACCAAGCTTGCAGAACAGGCATTGGTCGCAAGTAATAAACGCTTCCAGCGCCTGTATCACGAAACACCTTCGATGTTCTTTACCGTCGGGACGTCGGGCAAAATCCTCTCGACGAATTCATATGGCGCCCGCCATCTGGGTTACGAACCTGAAGAACTGTTCGACAAACCCTTCAACTTCCTGGTGCACAAGTCAGACGTGCCGTTGGTATCCAGTAATCTGAGAAAAACACTCGCTGAACCAGGGCAAGTTAACAGCTGGGAAGTTCGACTGATTCGCGAAGACGGTACGGTGCTTTGGGTCCGCGAAACCGCCCGCAGCGTTGAGCATGGCAGTGGTGAACAACAGGTTTTGCTGGTGGGCGAGGACATCACCGAAACACGCAAGTTGTCCGAGAAACTTAGCTATTACGCCAGTCACGATCCGCCGACCAAATTGCTCAACCGCAGGGAATTCGACCAGCAACTGAAACGCTTGATCGAGACAGCCGAGCCGGAAATTTCTGAGCACGCGCTGTGTTATCTCGACCTGGATCAGTTCAAGGTTGTCAATGACAACTGCGGCCATACGGCAGGATTCCGAGTTGCTACGGCAACTCGGAATCCTGCTTACAAGAAGCGTACGCAAACACGATTCGCTGGCCAGGCTGGGTGGTGATGAGTTTGGAATCCTGATGGAGCACTGCGATCTGAATCAGGCGCAGCGTGTCGCGGAGAATGTGCGTCGTCGGATTGAAAGCTTTCGATTCACCTGGGAAGGCCGTGTATTCAACATTGGTGTCAGCATTGGCCTTGTCCCCATAGCCCACCGAGGCCTCGACTCAATCGATATTCTTAAACAGGCTGACGCAGCGTGCTACGTCGCGAAAGATTCCGGTCGCAATCGAATACACGTTTACCTGGAAGAAGACTCCACGTTGGCGCGCCGCGACGGCGAGATCAAGATGATCGAGAAGATACACCGCGCGCTGGAAGCAGATCGGCTGGAACTGTACTACCAGCCCATTGTTCCGGTAGATTCTTCCGGCACTGACGGTGCTCAATATGAAGTCCTCGTGAGAATGACCGATGACTCGGGCAACATGCTGGCTCCAGCGACGTTCCTGGCCGCAGCAGAGCGCTATGGTGTTTCTCCACGCATCGACAGGTGGGTGGTTTCGCGACTGCTCCGTCACCTTGAAGACAATCCGGAACACGTTTCTTCACTTGCACGGTGCTCGATCAACCTGTCCGGTCTGTCTCTTGGTGACCCCGGATTTCATAGATTCGTGCTTGGGATGTTTGAGAAAAGCGATATCCCACCGAACAATATCTGCTTCGAGATCACGGAAACGGCAGCCATCTCCAATTTGACCGACGCCGCGGATTTCATCCGCAGTATGCGCGAACTCGGGTGCTGTTTTGCCCTGGATGATTTTGGAAGCGGTTTATCGTCTTTTGCGTACCTGAAGAATTTGTCTGTGGATTTCCTGAAAATCGACGGCATGTTCGTGCGCGACATCGCCGACGATCCGATCAGCTATGCGATGGTGAAGTCGATTCACGACATCGGAAAGTTGATGGGAAAGAAAACCATTGCCGAGTTCGTGGAGAACGATGCCATACTGCAAAAGCTGAAAGCGATTGGCGTTGATTACGCCCAGGGATACGGAATTTCGCGACCAAGCCCGCTCGCTTGATTGGTTTGTACCTGAGTCCGACAGACTGCTAGCTCAGGCCTGCACGTCGTAGCGTCTCGGTCATTCGCTCGATCTTCGCCGGGTCCTTGTAGGGATAAATCCGCGGCAGGCTTTCCACCGTGAAATCGGGTCTGTGGCGAATCACTTCCTGTGCGGCTTCTTGAGCCTTGTCGTCGTCGCCAAGTCCGCTATAGGAGAGCGAGAGAATCAGGTAGGCCAGGTGTTCGAGGCCTTCCTGCGGCCGTTCGATAAACTCCTGGCTGGCTGCGATGGAATCCTCGAAGCGCCCGGTATCATGAAGGGCGAGCGAGAATACGCTCAAGTACCACGCCGGATAAAACGGGCTGAGCCGCATGGCCCGTTCGATGGCCGCCACGGCCTCATTCGGTTTGCCGGAATAGATCAGCACGTTTGCGTTAATCCCGGAAAACAACGAACTGTTGGGATGAAGCGAGATGGCCTTGCCTATTGACGCAAGCGATTCGTCGTGACGCCCCTGGTACATGCGCAGGAAGCCCAGCAGCGCGTGGGCTACGGCGATATTTTCATCGATGGACAATGACTGGTTCGCCAATTCAATTGCACGTTCCATGGTTTGGGCCGGGTCGCTGCTCCAGCCAAAGCGAAACGCGCTCAGGTACACCCAGCCCAGCCCCGCCAATGCACCGGCGTTATCCGGATCGCCGTCAACAACGCTTTGAAAAACGCGCTGTGCTTCGGCATTGGCCTCCGGCGTGCCCTCGCGCATCAATTCAACGGCTTTCATCGTTAATTCGTAGTCGCCCAGATTGCTGGATATATTTCGCCACATGCGTGCCTGTTCGCCCTCGACCAGATTCACGTCGAGTTCCGTGACAATCTTTTGGGTTATTTCATCCTGCAGCGCAAACAGATCCTTGAATGGCCGGTCATATCGCTCGGCCCATATATGTTCTCCGGTCGAGGCGTCGACCAACTGAACATTGATGCGCACGCGATCGCCTGCTTTCTGAATGCTGCCTTCGAGCACGTTGCGCACACCCAGTTCCTCGCCTACGGTTCTCACGTCGACCGCCTGGTCTTTGTAGCGGAAGGTGGAATTGCGGGCAATAACGAAGAGATTGGACAGCTTGGACAAATCGGTAATGATCGTCTCGCTGATCCCGTCGCTAAAGTACTCCTGCTCGGGGTCGCCGCTCATATTGTCGAATGGAAGAACCGCGATAGAAGGAATATCGGGCGAGGTCATCTTCCTCAACGCCCTGCGTCTTTGAAAAGTAATGAAACCCGAAAGCGAAGCCAACGCCGATCAGTATGACTGCGAAAGCGGCGGCCACGATTGACTTGCGCTTGAACACAGACAGTGATCGCCTGGCCTTTACGACCCGATGAGCGGCCGCCCCCGGCTTGGTCAGGACGCGATATGCCTGTACCGACCGGGTGATGTTCTTGACCGCATGCTCTCCCATGTCTTCAAAAAAGAGCGGGAGCTTTCCTTCAACCTGGTCGAACGCATTTCGGGAAATGGCGACTCCACCGGCATCGGCAAGTGATTCGAGCCTTGCAGCTACATTGACGCCGTCGCCATAAATAACGTCATCCTTGACGATCACGTCACCGGTATTGATGCCGATGCGAAAATCCATGCGACGGTCCGCGGGCAATGATTCGTTGCGTTCCGCCAGCTCTCTTTGAATCTCGACCGCCCCTGCCACTGCATCGACTACTGATGCAAACTCGGCGAGGATTGCGTCGCCCTTGGCATCGACGACCTGGCCGCGGTGATTCTCGATGTGCTTGACAAAAACCTTGCGGTATTCGCCCAGGGTCGCAATGGTTGCTGACTCATCTGCGCCCATCAGACGGCTATAGCCAACCACGTCAGCGGCCAGAATCGCGGTCAGTTTACGGACGGTGGTGTTTTCTCCCACAGGTCGCAATTCCTCCTTTGGGAATTTTCAGCCTTGCATTCCGCAATCTGCGGACACGAATTGCAATGCTGGACCACTTGGCGCGCAGAAGTAACTTTGACACGAGCAAAGTGCGACATGCTCGGCACCCGCTGCTGCGCGCATTGAATCGTCAGGTTTCGACGTTGAGCAAAATGCACTGTATGCAGTGCTGGTCAATTGTCACGTACTCGGCACGTTCGTACAATGCCTGTAGCGAAGCCCGCAGTCAAATGCACAGATTTGCGCTCGCGGGGTCAGACTCTTTGATATTGCAATGGAATTCGTGACGTTGTTGAAGCGCCAAACTGGTACCGGGTGCGTAAGGCGTCAGAGCGTCGATCTCACGAGTCGAAGTACTGTTATGAGCGATTGGATATCGCTTGTTGATGGCTGCGTGTTTGGCATGTAATGTCGATGGTAGATGCAACAGGATTGTGCTAATACAAGACTGTTAACGTGAGCGGTGCACGGCGCCTTCGAGTGGGCATGTGGCGAAGTGCAATGTGTAAGCTGCGTAGGCAGGGCGCAGCAGGCACGGTTTGCGTGACTTGCCGTCGGCCCGGCAATCTACTCGAGTAGTGCGCTCGCGGCTGCCACCGGACCATGGTTGACACCGGACCATGGTTGACACCGGACCATAGCTGACTGGAGGAGGGATCATGCCAACATCAGTATCAGATTCTGGAAAGGGCGCGCCGGAAACCAGCGGAGTAGCGACTGCACCGGTGCAAGTGAATCTTGGTCCATTCAGCATTTCCGGCCGTATTGTCCTGCTTCTTGATGACGCCGCTTCCGGGCAGCAGCAGGTTCTGCAACAGCAGCCGACGCAAGAGCCGCCCCTGCGGCAGCAACTCGCACAAGAAACATCTCCGCAGCGCGCGTCCGCGCAAGAGCCATCCCCGGGAGTACCGTCTCCGCAGGGGCCAGTCGGCGCTGTCTTTACACCCGAAACGCCCGAAGCTGCGCCGGGAACCGCGAGAATCGATGAACTCCTCGCGCTGTTGTCCTCACCAGACTTTAGCGAGCGAGAGGCGGCAGAAGCGGAACTGACGCGGCTGGCTCGCGCGCCCCCGGTGTTGAACAAGCGATCGATCAGTCCGTCAATGGTGCCGGCGACCCGGAAGCGCGCGCCCGCATCCAGAGGATTCTGCAAACACTCAGTGACGACGAAGCGGAACAGTATGCCGAGCAGGCGAGAATTATTTTTGGAAACCTGATTGCGATCAGCCGGCGCTTTCCGATCGGTTCGGAACTCGAGAATGAGGCGCAGGCAGACCTGAAAGAGGCGATGAACGACTTCAAGGCGGCCCGAAACGATTTGCGGCGCACCGGTGTCGCCGCGCGCCGTCGCCGCGCAGCGGAACGACAAAAGCGGCTTGATGAACGAAGGCGGCAGTTAAACCCGCTGGGCGACTTTTTCGGGCCTGGCTAAATCAACCGGTCCGGGTTAGATAAATCGCCCCGGATCAGGTAGCAGGTTGCCAGACCTTTGATCCTGCCCCGCGACTATGACTAGTCAGGCTCGTTGCCGGGCTTCCACTTGATGTTGCAGCCAACGCTTGGCGTTTGCTCTTTGCTCACTGGCTTGCCGGTAAGAACTGCGTCGGCAGCGGCGCGAAGATCCGCGCCGCTCACTGCTACGCTATTGCCCGGACGGCTGCCGTCGAACTGGCCGCGATATACCAGGCGGTGCGCACCGTCGTACAGGAAAAAATCGGGCGTACAGGCTGCGCCGTAGGCGCGTGCAACCTGCTGGCTTTCATCGTACAAGTACGGAAATACATAGTCGGCGTTGCGTACTTCTTCGGCCATTCGTTCCGGGCTGTCAGCAGGGTGGCTTTGCACGTCGTTCGCGCTGATGCCAACGGTTGCGACACCCTGGTTCTGGTATTCCCGTGCAAAGTCGGCGAGGCCTGCGCGAATGTGCTTGACGTAGGGGCAGTGGTTGCACATGAAGACAACCAGCAAACCTTTCGCGTCGGAAAAGTCGGCCAACTTGACTTGTCCGCCTTGCGCGGCCGGCAGGTCAAACGGCGGCGCCTCGCTGCCGAGTTCCAGCATGTTGGAGTAAGTGAGGGACATTGGCGTGCTCCTTCCTGTTTCGCCTTTACTGAATTGATGATACCGGAATCGGTGCCCTCACAGCGACGCTGGACTAGTGCGACTTAATTTGGATTATGCCTTGAATTCAAGGCGTCGGACCCTCGATATTTTTCTTGTTATTTCAGACGATCAATCCGGCAAGGAATCGACGAACCGGTTGAAGTGGACACGATCGCGCTTTTCGATTTGTACGACTTCGGCGCCATAGACAAACGCATCGGCGTCTGGATCCCTGTTGATGATCCGGCATAAGACCGTGATG
>CATOSA010000029.1 GCA_951812315.1 uncultured Burkholderiales bacterium | reverse complement strand
GGCCGAATGTTCACATTGACGTTGTAGTTCAGCCACACAAGACGGTTCAACGTCAGGTAGCTATAGTGGCTGCGCATCGACCAGAACACATCGACTTCGAGCGGGTCGCTTTCGGTTACGATTCGCGTCCGTGGCGCCGGCACGCCTTCTTCCCGTGGTGGATAAACGTTGTCATCGAAATGAGTCCACAGAAAAGCGTTCTGATTCATTTCCGGATCATCCGTCACCGGCATCGGCGGCAGTTCCGGAACTGCTTCATCCTGGGGCCAGGTTGTATCCAGGCTTGCATTCAGTTCGTCGTACAACTTTTGGGTAAGCCGGGGAGTAGGCTTGGCCATTTTGAATCTCCTCAAAATATTTCTGATAGTAAGGCGGCAAGAACATCGCCACTTACCAAATAGGAAACCCAGCACGCGAGGTGGCGGGCGACACGCTTTTACTCTACATCCCGAAGGAAGTTCAGGCAACGCCGTGACGCGCTCTATCGCTATTGACTCAAGTCAAAGTTGCGATCCGACCAGAGCACGAAGCCAACGGGAGCCACAGCAACGCGACATCGTGATGTTTGACCTACAATTGATTGGTCAAGCATGTTTGCACATCGCAGCCTTAAAGAAGGGAGCATGCTTCTCTTTATAATGATTGTTTTGAAGCCTGAATTTCGGTCGACCAAATGCGCATACTAGTTACCGGCGGTGGGGGATTTCTGGGAACGGCAGTTTCAAACGCACTGATTGCGCGCGGTGACACCGTGATCGCGTTCGATACCCATTTCCCTGAAGTTCGCAACACGTCGCCGGACCGATACGTTCGTGTCCCCGGTGACATCACCGATATGGCCGCTCTGGCGCAAACGGTGTTGACGCACAAACCGCAAAGCGTCATCCACTGCGCCGCCATCGTCGGCGTACTGTCCTCCATCGGTAGTCCGAACAATATCGTTCGAATCAACGTCGAAGGTTCGGTTAACGTATTCGAGGCGATGCGCATCGGTGGCATCAAGCGCTGCATACACATCAGCTCTGAAGAAGCTTACGGTGCGTTTCGTACCGACCGGATCGATGAAACACATCCCCTAGAACCGGTGCTGCCTTACGGCATCTGCAAGGCGACCGTCGAGCAACTCGGCCGGACCTACCGTGATCTGCACGGGCTTGAAGTGATCAACCTGCGCACGTCGTGGGTGTACGGACCCGCATTGCCGCGCGACCGGATACCGCGCAATCTGGTCATGGCGGCGCTCGAGGGCCGTCCACTGCACATTCCACATGGCGCCGACACGGCAATCGACCACACGTGGGTCGACGACTGGGTCGAAGCCGTCCTTGCCGCCCTCGACCATGACAAACACCGCTACGACGTCTACAACATATCCAGCGGGCAAGCGTGCACCGTCACGGAGCTGGCGCAGATCGTCAGCGAACTAATTCCAGGTGCACAACTCTCAGTCGGCGCCGGCCTGTACCGGCACGGCAACCAGATCGAACTGGTGAAGAAAGGTGCGCTCGATATTTCGCGCGCCGAAGCCGAATTGGGGTGGAAGCCGAAATACGATATTCGGCGTGGCCTCGCTGCCTACGTCGAACAAATGCGAACCTCGACGCAACACTCCGTTGACTGATGCCGCGAAAATTACGCGCGCGGTTTGTCTGTGTCGTCAACGCCCGTTTCTTCTCCCGGAGTCTTGACATCATGAACACGATTGATGTCCGTATGCGGATAGAACTCCGACCACACATGCCAGAACAACCCTGCCTTTAATCTTTCAACGCGCATCAGGCTTCCCTGATTCGACTGGCCGCGGAAATCGATCCGGGTGATCGGCGAACCGCTATCGTTGTACCAGGCACCAAGACTTTCATAGACAGGATCCCAGCCCAAGACAATGTCACGGTTACCGATTCTGGCATTGACGACGTTGCCCTGCTCTACGACAAAATCCTTGGTAAAACAGACTGCATCGTCGCCGATATCTATACCCCAGACGTAGGTTTTTGCTGGCAAGCGATCATCGTGGCTGGACATGTTGTCCATGATCGGCTTTGCCTCGTTATGCTGGCGCGCGATACTGGCATCGAATACTGTTCCGGTTGCCAGGTCAAATAGCCGCAGCAAGAGATTCGGGGACGGCTTGTTCAGGAATACGGTCCCGTCAGGGTAGGCTTTCTGAAAGGTGCGAAATGTCATTCGATACGTTGGCCATGGCTGCATCGCAGAGCCGCCCCGCTGATCTTTCTCGGTCCGTCCAAAAATTTGCTGTATCGGTTCGCTGCTGCTGTTGTCACGCAAAATCAGGTTATTGCCGTGTTACGCAAGCACCTCCAGCGCGCATGCCTTGCCGTCAATTTCGGGAACATAACCCAGACCCAGGTTGGCCATCGCGCAGTAAGTCATGATGACGTTCTCACCACCCAGACCTTCAGCATTGCCCGCCAGGTGGGGGCGCATCAAATGACTGTCCGGATGCGCTCGCGCCACGCCATTGTTTTCAAGAACGATGACAGGGGCGCCCGGCGCCAGTTCGGCCCGCGCCTCATCTATAGAGTAATAACTGGCGGTGTCTCTCTGGTTTCGTAGCCCCACGTGCACCCAGATCCACGGAAACAGATAGAGCACAAGGACAATTATCAGCACGTGCCAGAAGACCCAGGCTGTGCCGGCGCCCATTGCAAAGTACGCAACCGCCAACACAATTGTTGCAACAAGACCGATCCCCAGCAACTTGTATTCGTGCCGGATGAACCGAATCATGTTCTTGCGTTTCACCCTGACGACTAACTGTGAAACGTCGCCGAGGTCACGGAAGTACAGAAAGCCGATGTAGATTACGACCAGGGCGGAGATATAGAAAAGCAGGTATTCAAACATTGAAGTGATCAGAGGAAAGTTTCGGCCAAGTCTAACAAATATGATTTATGGAATCGCCGGGGGGTCGCGACGTCTACACAAGAAACGTCACCAATGTTCAAGCGCGTAGTATCGAGGCGCAATGACGAATCACCACATGAAAAAAGTGTGGAACAGTCTGCCCCTTGTCAATATCGAACGCCCTCAACTGACACTGAAGCAAGGCTGCTTTTATGGATTCCCCAATGCGATACCATGGATACAAGACACCGGTTGGTTTTCGCTCCAGGTGGCTCTGCCAATCACGCCTTCATCATCGCGACTACACATTACACACGACCGAACAACCAGGGAGGATCACATGGTCGAGAAGAAAGCAGTAAAGAAGAAAACTGCAAAGAAGTCTACGAGCAAGAAAGCGAAAGCCGCCATCCGGCCTGCGGCAACAGTAGTCTGGGATGAACCGCCCGCGCATTATGGCGGCGCGTTCTCGAAAATGCTGGTGCAGCCAGAGTCGTGTGGTTCGAGCAATATCGACTACCGCATCTCCGTTTACCAACCGCGCGCCTACGTCGAACCGCACAGCCATCGAATTCAGGAACAGCTCTATCACGTGCTCGACGGTGAAGGGCTTATGGAACTGGACGGTGAGCGCACCGTGGTGCGCAAGGACGACGCCATCTTTATCCCGCCCGGTACGAAACACGCTATTTACAATACCGGCATGACCGATCTCAAATTCGTCGTCGTGACCTCGCCTGCCGACGAATAGCATTCCAGTTACTTTATTCAAAGGGCCAGACTCCCAGATTCATGCGCCGGCGTTTCGCACTGCCGAACGAATGAGCGTTTCAAGGGCCGCGCGGGAAATACAGTTCGACCCCGGGATGAGGCCGTCCGTCAAATGCCAGTGAAGTTTGCGCCCTGGCTGATTGCAGCGGCCTGTCTGGCCGCCTTGCCGCTGTTGTTCTCATCGAGCGCGGCGCTGACACTGCTTTGCCAGATTGGCGTGGCGGCCATCTTTGCACTGGCCTACAACGTCATGCTTGGCCAGACGGGCATGCTGTCGTTCGGACACGCGCTGTACTTCGGACTCGCCGGCTTTGCATCAATTCACTTCATGAATGCGTCGGGCGCGGGCGTACTGCCGTATCTGCCAGTAAGTCTGATTCCGTTGATTGGCGGGCTGGTCGGATTGAGTTTCGGCATCGTCATCGGTTATGTGTCGACGCGTTTGTCGGGTATTCCGTTCGCGATGATTTCGCTCGGATTCATCGAATTGGTGTCGGCCCTCGCAATCATTTTTCCGGGTCCGTTTTATGGCCGTGCGGCGGGCCATACCGATCGCCGCTACGGGTTCGAGCCGCTTGGCATTAGCTTTGGTCCACAGATCGAGGTCTACTACCTGATTGCAGGCTGGCTACTGCTCGTTCTGGCCGCACTGTACGTGTTTGCAAGAACGCCGCTTGGCATGCTGTGCGTTGCGGTTCGCGAGAATGCCGAGCGTGTTCGCTTCACCGGATTCAACGAACAACGAGTGCGCTGGCTCGCGTTCTGTGTTTCGGCATTCTTCGCAGGTCTGGCCGGCGCTTTGCAGGCGATCAACTACGAATTCATTGGCGGTGCGTCGCTCGGCGCGCAACAGTCCACTGCCGTGCTTGTAATGACTTACATCGGCGGCACCGGCAATCTGTTTGGGCCAATTGCCGGTGCCGCGCTGGTCACGGCAATGACTTCTGCACTTAGTGACGTAACCGCGCTCTGGTCGCTTTACCTTGGCATTTTGTTCGTCGTCGTCGTAGTCTTCGTACCCGGCGGACTGGCAAATATCGTACTTGTACATGGGCCGATATGGCGCCACGACGGCCATCTGATGCTCGCTTTGATACCGTCCTACCTTTCGGCAATGATCGCGACGGCGATCTGCGCAACTGGTTTGATTGGCATTTTCGAGTTGCTCAACTTTGTCAGCAACTCGCAGAGCTGGCAGGACAGCGCCGAAATTTTTGGCCTGACCGTGGCGGCCCGCTCGCCATGGCCCTGGCTGACAAGCATCGCACTTGCGGCTGTCGGTGCGGTGCTTTGCCGTATTACCTACCGATGGGTCGGGCATGCGTGGCATGCGGCTAATTCGACCGTCTCGGAATCCCGTTCAATGGGCCAGACGCCTTGAATGGTTCGTTTGTTGATAAAGAGGTGAATTGTGACTACCGGCCTGATTTGGGATGAGCATTTTTTCTGGTTCGATGCCGGCAGCAGCATGCCGCCCCTGCCCGGCTGCGAGCCATACCCTGCCTTTGACCGGCCCGATACAAAGCGGCGCATCAAGAACCTGCTGGATGCGTCCGGCCTGATCGAACACCTGGCCGTTATCAATCCGGCAAGTGCAACGCGCGAGGAACTGCTGCGCTTTCATACTGACGCGTATGTTTCTCGCGTCGAAGCATTGCGCAACGCCAACGGAGGCGATGCTGGAGAGAACGCGTGGATAGGTAAAGGCGGCTATTCAACGACGCTGTTGTCTGCCGGAGGCTGCATGACTGCAGTCGATGCCGTACTGGCGGGCGAATTGAGCAACGCGTATGCATTGGTGCGGCCCGCCGGTCATCACGCCACGCGAGACAAGGGCATGGGCTTCGCGATTTTCTGCAATATCGCGCTCGCAATTATGCGCGCGCGTGACGCGGGCAACGTGGAGCGGTTGTCGATTGGGATGTCCACCACGGCAATGGTACACAGGACGCTTTTTATGATGACCCGCACACCCTGACCATTTCGATTCATCAGGACAATTGCTACCCGAAAGGTACGGGAACAATGGCCGAACGCGGCGAAGGTGCCGGCAAAGGCTATAACATCAACCTGCCGTTGCCACCGGGTTCCGGTCACGGCGCTTACCTGGCGGCGTTCGATCGGGTGGTGCCGGCGCTCGAGCGCTTTGCGCCGGACCTCATCGTCGTCGCCTCTGGTCTGGACGCCAATGGGCTCGATCCGCTGGCGCGAATGATGTGTTACGCCGAGACCTACCGGGAAATGGCGGCACGCCTGATGGCCAGCGCAGACGCATTGTGCGGCGGCAAGTTGGTAATTTGCCACGAAGGTGGCTACAGTCCGCAATTCGTGCCGTTCGCTGCACTCGCAGTTATTGAACAACTCTGCGGGCACAGGGTGAAAGTCGTCGACCCGTGGTCGGGGTACATATCGGCCAATGCAGGGCACGAATTGCAACCGCACCAGTCGATAGTGATCGAAGCGGCTGAGCAGTTGCTGGACGATTTGTAGCGTGGCGATCGCAGCGACGTGGGTCGATCGCAGCACATTGATACGCAGCAAGTTTTGAGAATTACAACATCCGAAAAGTCTGACCACGTGATCCTGAATTGGAGTGTTTGGTGACTGATCAAGCTTCACCGGGACCTGTTGCCCGCATGGTAAAAGCAATATCAAAAATCGAAGCCCATGAAATCAAGGCCACGGCGGCTTCGTTCTTCCTGGTGCTGATATTGATGGCGGCCTATTACATTCTGCGGCCGGTGCGCGACGCCATGTCCAGCGACTGGACGGATGCCGAGGTCAGTCTGCTGTGGACGATTAACTTTTTCTTCAGCTTCGCGGTGGTGGCGATATACGGTCTGTCGATCTCGAGAGTATCGCTCAAGAACATGGTGCCCGCCGTTTACGCGTTTTTCGCGACGACGTTCATCATTTTTTATCTGGCGTCGCTGTACATCCAGGACGCAGTGTTAATCGACAAGGCATTCTATGTGTGGGTGAGTGTTTTCAGCCTGTTTCCGATTTCGGTTTTCTGGAGTTTCATGTCGGACCTGCACACCCGCGAGCAGTCCAAGCGGCTGTTTGGCGTTATCACGACCGGTGCCAGCGTCGGCGCAATGATGGGCCCCTCCATCCCATTGCTTTTTTCGAATCTGGGCACCTACAACCTGATAGTGGTAGCCAGCGGGGTGTTGCTTGCCACACTTCCGATCATCTTTTACTTGCAGGGGATTACACGCAACGACCCGCACTACGGCAGCCGTGAAGGCCAGATGCAGCAGTTGCCCGCGCTCGGCGGTAGTTCGCTGGCAGGCTTCAAACTGTTTTTTCAGAATCGATTTCTGTTGGGCATCGGGCTGTTTCTGTTCCTCTATACGGGCATAGGCTCGTTCGTCTATCTGGAACTCAAGAACCTGATGGCCGAGTACAGCCGCGCGGAGCGCACCGAAATATGGGCGTTCATGGATCTTGCGACCAACTCTCTGACCATCGTCTGCGGATTGTTTATAACTTCGCGTCTGAGCACACGATTTGGTTTGGGTTGGACGCTGGCGTTGCTGCCGGTCGTGGTGATGGGCGGACTGCTTTCAGTTGCGATGGTGCCGCTGCTTTCCATCGTGGTCGGATTGCAGATTTTTCGCCGTGCAGGCAATTACGGAATCACCCGGCCTGCCCGCGAAATGTTGTTTACCCATGTGGATCAGGAAACCCGCTTCAAGGCCAAACCCGTCATCGATGTGGTGGTCTATCGAGGCGGGGACGTGTTCTGGGGGTGGGGGTTTACCGGCCTGACCCAGGTATTGGGTCTGGGCATGGCGGCAGTAGCGGCCGTAGGTGCCGGCATTGCAGCAGTGTGGGCAGTCGTCGGCCTGATGATTGGGCGGCGTGCGGAGGCGGACCATGGCCTTGCCATTTCTGGCGGCAAGGCGCCAGACAAGGTTACTGAGAAGAACCCTGTCTAGCAGTTAACTCGCGTTAACCTAGTAACCGCGTCGCATGTCCACCTTCGAGATCAGCTTGTCGCCATTGACGTAGCGCCGCAGATTTTCTTCGACAAGTATCCAGACTCTTTCACGAAGTTTCTCCGATCGAAATGCCACGTGCGGCGTGATGATTACACGCGGCTGGCTCCAGAGCGGATGATCTGCAGGTAGCGGTTCGGGGTCGAAAACGTCCAGACCCGCGCCACCGATTTGACCGTTCCTGAGCGCTGCGACAAGGTCATCCGTGTTCGCGCTTTTGCCGCGGCCGACACTGACGAAGTAGGCATGCGATTGCATGGCCTCAAAGAATTCAGCGTTAAACATGCCATTTGTCTTGTCAGTCAGCGGGACGGTATTGATCACCACATCAGCCTCAGCGGCCAATTCGAGCAGCTCGTCAGCCAGGCCTACGTAACTGACATATTCGGGACCTTCACGGCGGCTGTTGCGCGTTGCAGTGACCTTCATGCCTAACCCATGCGCGCGGCGCGCGATTTCAATTCCAATTCCGCCCAGCCCGACAACCAGCACCGTACGCCCTTCGAGTTCCCAGATGTCGTCGGCAAGAAGACCCCTGTCCCAGACCTCCTTTTGCTGATTTGCAATGAAGCCATCCAACCCGCGGTTAAGCGCCATCATCAATGCAATGGCGTGCTCGGCGATTTCAGGACCAGAGAGTTTTTTGACATTGGCAACGATCGTTTTTTGACGCTGCACGACTTCGGACGCGACACAATTTTCAACACCTACGGCCATCGACATGATCCACTGAAGACTGTGATCACTGTTCACGCCCGCAGGTATGCAGTAACCGACGAAAACGTCAGCGTCTTCAAGCGCCGCCGCCAGGGACGGAACGCCGGCGACCGATTCAAAAGTGATGGATGGATACGCCGCCCTGAGCGCCGGCAAGCGCTCCTCGTTTTGCCAGACAACAACCTTTTCAGGCACCTTCCAGTTGCCCAGATCGCGCACTGGCTGGCGCGACTCACGCAAACCGAACCGTTCGATTAAGGCCTGTGCTTCGGCCGCTGCGTGCGTATTCTGAGCAGTGGCAGGAGTAGCGGTGAATCCAAGCTGCAAGCTGAGCAACGTGGCGCCAAGTGCGGTGGTGAAGATCGAGTTTCTCATCGCCCTGATTCTCTTTTTTGTTCGTGGCGATCAGTATAGCGCAGTGCTACGTAGCAGCCTGTCGGACCCTGGATGATTCGGGCGCAATGTTGGGGGGTGCGCTATTAGGCGCAATAGACCGGCTGGATGCTCAGCCAGATTGAGCTGTTGACTTCACTGATTCAGTTGATTCCGGAGCCTCAAATTCCATACCTTTTGACTCCGTTTTCTTTGGCTCCAGCGGCACGAGTTCCAAAGTAATTGATTCCGGCGCCTTGAGCTCAGCTGCCTCTGATTTCAGATCTTTTGTTTCGGTCGCCGGTGCTTGCGGAGCCTTGGATTCGGCCTTGTCTGCTTCCGGAGTCTTTGGTTGTCGTTCGCTCGAATCAGGTTCTTTTGAATCAGACCCTTTGGAGTCAGACTCGTTTGCTCCCGGGAACTCAATCTTCAGTTCCAGTGATTCCCGCTTCATTGGCTCCGGGTGCGTCGGCCGCCGGTATCTGAGCTGCAGCTTGCATGGCGTCAGGGGCCTTGGTCGCAGGCGCGTTGGCCTCTGGTTTTGCTGCTGCGGGTTGCGCCACCGCAGGTTGCGTTGCTGTATGTTGCGTCGCCGTATGTTGCGTTGCTGCGGGTTGCGAGGGTGCTGGTTTTGCCGCTGCAGATTGGGCCGGTGCGGGTTTCCCTCCTTCCGGCACCTTGGATGCCGCCGAGTCTGTCTTGTCGCGTACCGCTTTCGCCAATGCGGTATTTGCCTTGGAAAGTCTGTCGATACGATCGAGAAGAATGCGCAGGAAACCACGGTTGAACTGCTGCTGGCAGGCATCGCTGGCCATCCTGAGCGCGCTTGAATTGACCTCGATTAACGTCATCGGCGTAATCGCAACGATCGAGCTCGTTCGCGGGCCTCTTTCCTCGAAATACGGCATCTCGCCAAAGCAGTCACCATCGCCAAGAACGGTAAGCGACTTGCTCGCCTTTCTGACCCGCGCCTCGCCGCTGACAATGAGATAGAAGCTTTCGCACACTTCCCCCTCGGATACGATCGTTTCCTTGGGCTGCACGCGATGAAACTTTGCGATGCGAACCATCTCCCAGATCTCGAGTTCGGCGAAATCCTGAAAGTAGCGAACCTTCTTGATTGCGGCAAATTTCTCGGTCTCGTTGATGGACTCCGTCGACTGCGGCAGTTCGTTGTTTGCATTCTCCAGGTCCTGGGCGAAATCTTCCCAGGACTGATAGCGTTGACTCACGTCCTTGTCGATCGCCTTCATGACGATTCGATCGATCTCTGCCGGCAAGTCAGTACGGTGAAGGCTCGGCTGAATCGGTTCCACGTTCACTATCTGGTAGGCCAGGCTGGTGTTATTTGACGCAACAAAAGGCAGTTTTCCGGTGAGCAGCCGGTACATCACGATGCCAAGCGAATAAATGTCTGTCTGAAAAGTGAGCGGCTGCTCCTGAACCTGCTCTGGTGACATGTACGTCGGTGAGCCAACGCCTTCGAGTTGGTTGCTTTCGCCGTTACTTTGCAAGGCAATGCCGAAATCGGTCAGCTTGACGTCGCCGTTGTTGCCCAGCATCACGTTGGCGGGCTTGATGTCGCGATGGACAATGCCTTTTTTGCTGGCAAAATCGAGGGCAAGCCCACACTTGTATGCCAGCTCCACAACGCGATTCAAAGGCATCAACGTATCGACCTTGCAAAAATCCTCGAGAGTACGGCCTTCGACGTACTCCATGACGATATAACCCGTTTCGTTGTCAACGTCGGCGTCGAGAATTTCGATGATGTGCGGATGGACCAGTTTGCCCGCAAGCGACGCCTCATTGCGGAATATGCGTTCGATCCGGTTCTCATCCGTGTCGCCCGACTGCGAGTCCCTGTGCATTACCTTGATCGCAACCTCGCGATCCGAGAAAGGATCGAGCCCGAGATAGACACGGCTGCTGGTGCCGCGCCCCAGTTCGCGCAAGATCTTGTATTTTCCGACCTTGGTCAGTTCAGTAGACATTGGAGAATCTTCATGTCGTTTACTTTCCGAATTGGCGCCATGTAAACGGTGTTCCTGAATGGGTTTGAGTGTACGAATCCAACGGCTTGCCTGCTATTTATCCGACAGGGCAGCGGACGGCTTTGCACGCCGGAAACCGGGATCCAGCGGCGAAAGCGAGTGTCTGTTCTACGGTTTGTATGATGCACAAACGGGGCCAGGTCGCCGAACCGCACTTCACCGATATCGGCACTTGTGCCGGGTTGTGAAAAGCGTGTGCAATGATGCGAATTCAAGCCGTCTGACCCGGTGAAATTGATCCTATAGTTTCCTGATGAACTGACTTCTTGATGAACTGCTCTCTTGATAAATCCAGTCAAGCCAGACTGATCTTGTTGCGGCCGGATTTCTTTGCGGCATACATCGCCTGATCGGCGCTGGACTGTAATTCTTCTGGTTCGGTGTAATTGGGATAGTTGCTGATTCCGACGCTGATCGTCGCGAAGAAAAATCCCTCGCCGGATTCGGACTTGTGCTGAATGTGGGAAAACTCGTTGCGCACCCTCTCAAGCACGATTGCTGCGTCTGAAGGGCTGGTATCTTGCATGATTACAACGAATTCATCGCCGCCGTATCGACCGAGGATGTCGCTGCGGCGGAAACTGCGGCGTAACAGACCGACCAGGCTCATGATGACCTGGTCACCGGTCAGATGGCCATGGGTGTCATTAATTTCCTTGAAGTTGTCCAGGTCGAGAAGTACGTAGCTCAGTTCCATCTTGTGGCGATCGGCAGCAGAGATTTGCGCCTCCAGTTGCCTTCTGATCTCGTCATGCACCAGCAATTGAGTCAGGCTGTCGCGAATAATCTTTGCGCTCAGCGCCCGGGCCCGGTATGCGCGATTGGCAACCGCTGACACGAGATATTTGGGATCAAAGGGCTTCGTCAGAAAGTCGTCGACGCCGATGTTAAGAGCCGCGGCCCGTATTTCCGGATCAGTCTCGGCGGAAAGAAACAACAAGGGTATGTCGCTGCAGGATTCATGCTGGCGAAGTACCTGGGCTAACTCCATCCCGTTGACTTCCGGCATATACATGTCGAGGATCACCAGGTCGGGATTGAACTCAAATACATTGGCGATGACCTGGGTCGGGTCGTTGATTCCCTTCGCATGCAAACCGGCATCTTCCAGAACAACGCTTATCAGATTGGTAAACAACTCGTCATCGTCTACCACCAATATGCGCAGCGGATCGGGATTCGTCTCGCCAACCAGAGACTCCAGTTTTCAATCAATCCTGAAACGTCAATCGGTTTGGCGAAGAACGCGTCTGCACCGGCACGTACAATTTTTAACCGCGTTGAAAAAGATCCGTTTGCCGAAATAAAGACAACCAGGGACTTCAGTACTTCGTCCTGGCGAAATTTGTTTATGACATCGATCCCGCCATTGATCGCGTCAGGAAAAGCGACATCCATGACGATAGCGCCAGGCGACACGCCGGATCGCCGTATTTGCGGCTCAAGGTCAGCGAGGTCGTAAACTGCGCGGCCATCGTAACCACGCAGCGCCAACTCCATGACAATATGATCTGCCAGAGTCTTGTCATCCTCAACGATGTAAATGGGTAAGGTAGATAACGGCTGGACTCGTCGCACTTGCTCTTCGCTTTTTGAACCAACCCGTTGTCGACCGGTTGCAGTAGTGTCAGCGGCTTGATCTGCCGCTGCGTCAGGCGAATTCGAATCTGATCCGCTGTCCATGATTGGGCCATTGACCAGAAGGTTGTTTACTGCGACGCCAAGTTCATCGAGATGCTCCCGGCTTGGCCCACCGTCGCAATCAAATTCTTCGGTCAGTTTCGTCTCGACGATGCGAGCGTACTTGGTGACATTCGAGTAACCAAAGGTTTTGCCGGTACCTGCGAGAAGATGGCAAGCATTGTGTATGGAGCGGGCCACTTCCTCATTCCATCCATCAACGCTGATTTTCGCCCAATCATCATTGATATCGGCAAGCCTGTCCGGTAGCTTGCTCCGATACTGGGCTCTGAGACGTTCTTTACCCTGCGCAAGTTCGCTTGATTCAGCCAGGAAATCATTCATAAACTTTGCTACCTAGTCTAGAAAGCGGAATATCAGCAAAGCCTCTTGATGCCAATTCCCGGCTTTACCGCGCATGCATATACCGATGCACGCCTGGCGTCCTGCCCCACCTTCCATTGACGGGTTAACGCCTTTCCGCTTTCTGTTTGCTATTACGCCACGTATCCCACGCACCTGGCCGGCGGTAGCTGCGCCGCCGTCTTCATAGCCTTATGCGGATGGGATCTGCGCCCCCGTTATCAGAGCGCAAAAGCGGCCACCAACCCTTTTCCAAGCACGGATATAGCCAAGACTGAGCCAGCACCTGCGCAAGTTGGCCGCGGCAATATCCCGGTAGCGAACGGGATGCCAAATACCGGCATCAGGTCGGCGGCAGAGCCTTACGTATTGAGGAAATATTGAGAACTGGTCGCACCGGTAATGCGCATGCCTTGCGCACGCGCATGCTCACTTATCATTCACTACATTTGTGTGATCCGGGAACTGGCTGGAACCGGCATCCACGCGCCCAGTCCCGGTACTGGCGATCAAAACAATCGCCTGGTTATGGTCCTGCGCGCGATCTTTCAGCCGGTCCAGCGCGCCCCGCGAACCTTCGTGTCAGACGCCTTGCCGCAGCGCATTGACTGCATCGTCGAAAACGCGCCCCTGCTCATCCGCCAGCGCTGCTGTGTGCAGGCGTCTGACGTCGGCCGCCCGGTCGGGCGATGTGGATTTACGTACCGCGTCCAGCGTCGTTTGATAGCGTGTCAGTCCGCGCTGATAGGTGTCGCCATATCCCTTCACAAGCTCGATACAGCGCGCAATCGAAAGCGCGTAATCATAGTCTTCGTGCGATGCGCTGCGCACGTTTTCAAGCCAGTCGCCGATCAACTGCTGCTGAATCTTGTACCGGTAGGTTCCCCGCCGCCAGCGTCGCAAGCGCGAGATCAAATCCAACATGAGGAAACCGCCGATCTTTGTCGTTTTGACAATCCGGCCTTTTTTGGTGAATGCCCCCAGAACGCGCTTGAGCCCGTCAGAGCGCAACACGTACTCTGCAATTGGCGCCGGCAACGTATCGCAAATCTCTTCAATCCGCGGATGGAAAAACTCGGCGACATAGACTGGTTGTCCGGGCGCCGCAGCAACGTGGTCACGAATCCGTTCGTGACGGTGATGTCGCGTCTTCAGATCGGCGACGCGAATCGTATCCTCATAGCACATTTGCAGCGCAAGTTGCCGCGCGACTTCCTCGGTCAACCCAAAACCTTTCTCTTCACCGCCAGCGGCACGATCCACCTGCAATATCGCGTCAAGCTGATCCAGGTAGGCTTTGGCGTAATTTACGTCCTGATAATCCAGCGCCCGCAGTGCGCCGTGCAGTGCAATTGCGCCGGCATTTGCCGGCAACGTGGCGGCGATGCGAGCTGACAACGCATAACCGTTTGGTCCTGCCGGTTTTGCCACGTCGGTCGGCACTTCGGGAGCGGGACTAACGCCGGCAGAGCCGCGCTCGTAGCCAACCGCAAACCCTCTGAGATTGGATTCGACCGCACGGCCATCTTTCCGGATACTTGTCTCGAACGACTCACGGCTGAACGGCAACGCACCAGTCGCCGCAATTGCGCCAAGTAACACAGAGCTGATCACACTGCCGGTCTCACTTGCCGTGGCCTGCATATCGAAACACACGAATTTCTTCGCGGCTTTCTCGGCAATCTGCGCCACCGGTTGCTGATCGACAATGCCGTCACCCAACGCCGATTTCTCGGTGATGGAGTAAACGCGGTGACTGCTGGCTATCAGGGTGGTCACGTTTGGTGTGACGAAGCCCTTCTGAATTGCACGGCCGGTTTCCGCCATTTCACCGGCGACAACCAGGTCAACATCGCCCGGCACCGGATAGGCTGTAAATACCGGGTCCTTGCCAATGGCCCGCGCCCGGTCCTTTGGAAACATTTCGACGCAATAGACCGTGGCGCCTGTGCGTTGCGCGACACCCGCAACGAAGGTGGACTGCACCAGGTAGCCATTCGACTGCGCGGTATCAACCAACCAGTCAGTAAGCACACCGCCACCCTGCCCGCCAAGCGCAACGATGGCGATCGTCAGCGGCCGCTCCCGGTTGGACAGCATCACGCCAGTTTCAGCCGGCGCTTGTCTGCGCGCGTTTGCAGCCACTGGATAACGGCATTGCGAACACGCCACACGAATCGATCCAGTCCGTTCGGATTGAAAATCACCTGCGCTTTGTAGAAAGATGGGCACAAAACAGCTTCGTGTGCGACCTCGCCGCAATTGCCGCAACCGACGCAACTGTTGTCGACGAACGAGACCGGCTGTGTTTTGAGGGGATCAGGATTCGGTTTCACAGTGAGAGACGGGCATCCGCTCAGCCGAATGCAGGCGTGATCGCCGGTGCAGGTCTCTTCGTCAACGCCAAAGCGGTCACGTGTCACCCGCTCGCCGTTATTCACCGCTTTGGCAAACAGCGGTTTCTCCCGGCGTTGCCGGTTCAGCATGCACTCCGATTGCGCGACCAGCACCTTGGGTCCGGAATTCTTCTTCGATATTGCTTCGCGCAAGGTCTTGCGCATCTCGGCAATATCGTACGTCCTGACCGTTTTCGCCCATTTCACACCGACGCCGCGCACCGCGCGTTCGATCGGGTGCTGGGTACTGCGATTTTCCGCGCTGCCTTTGCTCGACAACAGATTCTGGCCGCCGGTCGCGGCTGAATAGTTGTTATCGACGACGATTGTCAGCCCGTCACTCTTGTTGAATACGGCGTTGCCGATGCCGCTGGTCAGACCGTTATGCCAGAACCCGCCGTCGCCCATGATCGAAATGGCGGGATTTGAACTCTCGGTATTGAATGCAGCCGCACCGGCCGCGCCCAGTCCGTATCCCATTGTCGTATTGCCGATGTGAAACGGCGGCAGCACCGAGAACAGGTGGCAGCCGATATCAGCGCTGACGTGAAAGTCGCCCATTTCTTTCTGCAACATTTTCAGGCTCGCAAACACCGGGCGCTCCGGGCAACCGGTACACATGCCCGGCAGGCGCTCCGGCAAGTGCGGAGCAACCGCATCGATCGAAGCCGCCATCGTCTCGAACGGCCCTTCGGGCGGCTGAAATGCCGGATCTGCTTCGCGCATAAAACCGACGAGGCCCGAACGCAGCACCTTGCTGGTGTACTCACCTGCCGCAGGCAGCACATCCTTGCCGAACACGCGCGTCTGGTTGTCTGCCTTGCGAAGTACGGTATTGATTGCCTGCTCGATATAGTTCGGCTGACTTTCCTCAACCAGAAGAACCGCATGCTTTCCGGAACAGAACGCGGTGACTTCATCGTCTACCAGCGGGTAGGTCACGTTGAGCACGTAAATCGGTATTTGCGTACCACCGAATGCATCGGCCAGGCCAAGCCGCTCCATCGTGCGAAGCAACGCGTTGTAGAGTCCACCCTGAACGATAATGCCGAGGTCGTCGCGTTCTCCCTCGAACACCTCGTTCAACTTCTTCTCGCGAATAAAATCGACGGCTGCCGGCCAACGCTTGCTGATTTTTTCCTGTTCGTGTACGAACGAAGCGGGCGGCAACACGATGCGGTCGAGTTGGCGTTTCGGGTTTTCCAGCGCGTCGCGCAGCGACAACGCGGGCTTGCGATTTTCTTTCGAAATGAAACTGCCGTACACATGGCACGCACGCATGCGTAGTTCCAGAAATACCGGCGTATTGCTCGCCTCCGACAGCTCGAACGCGTTCTCGACTGCCTCGACGATGCTTGGCAAATTGGGTCGCGGATCGAGCAGCCAGATCTGGCTTTTCATCGCAAACGCATGGCTGCGCTCTTGCATGATGCTCGAGCCCTCGCCGTAGTCTTCGCCGACGATGATGACCACTCCGCCGGTGACGCCGCCTGAAGCCAGGTTGGCCAATGCGTCGCTGGCTACGTTTGTCCCGACCGTCGATTTGAACGTGACCGCACCGCGCAACGGATAATTGACCGAGGCTGCGGCCATCGCCGCTGCCGCGCCTTCATTCGCGCTGGACTCGAAGTGCACTCCCAGTTCGCCGAGTATGTCCTGCGCGTCGGACAACACGTCCATCAGGTGGGAAATGGGTGCGCCCTGATAGCCGCCGACATAGGAGACGCCGGACTGCAACAACGCTTTGGTAACCGCGAGGATGCCCTCGCCGGCGAACTCTTCTCCGGCCGGAATCCGCAGCTTCTCGACTTCTTTCTTGAAAGAACGCTCTGGCATTGGGAAAGTGTATCCAGTTCAATGCCGTCCCTTGTAGTTGTTATTGGACGGCCTGGACTATCGTTTTGTTTGGAAGATCCAGGTCCTATTTTACTCATTTGCAGTTAAGTAGGCGCGCAGCACTGCCAGATCCGGCAATTGATGGCACACTACAGGACCGCAGGCACTGACAATAACAACAGGAACGGCAATGAGCGCCACCACCATCGGCATTGTCATCTTTGCTTTCTACCTCGTCGCGATCCTCGTCCTCGGCCTGATTGCGTCGCGCCATCAGAAAACCGGCGCTGATTTCTGGGTCGCCAACCGGCGTTTCGGACTAGGCGTCATGGTGATGGCCAACATGGCGGCGATCATGCACGGCGGCGCCATCATGAGCGGTGCGGCCTTCGCAGCCAAATTTGGCGGCATCGCAATCCTTCCGTTTATTTCGTTCGTCGGCGGCTCGGCGATTGTGTTCTATCTTTTCGCAAAAAAGCTGCGGCAGTCCCGCGGATTCACGATTCCGGACTATATGGGGGACCGGTTCAACAGCCGCGGATTGCGGGCCTGGAGCGCCGTCGTCGTCGCAGTGTCGAGCACTATTTACCTGGTCGCACAATTGCGCGGCATGGCGTTCATTCTCGAACGCTTGCTCGGCTTCGATTTTTTTACCTGCCTGATCGTTGGCACCCTGATTTTTGTGACTTACGTCGCAATGGGCGGATTGCTTGCCGTGGTATGGACCAATATCGCGCAATTCCTGTTCATGTGGGTCGGACTGCTAATCCTCGTTCCCTACGTCTACGATGCGGTCGGCGGCTGGCACTCGGTCCTCGAGAAGGTGGAAGTCGCAGCGCCGGGCTGGACCTCGCCGACCGGCACCAACTGGACAGCCAGTTACATGCTCTCGTGGTACGTGATCTGGTTCATCGCCTACAGCACGCGAATCGAGCTGGTTACGAAAATGTATGCCGCGCGTGACCACAAGATCGCCAGAATGTCGGTACCGATAACGATCGGTCTCATCCTGCTCTTCCTGATGTACGGCAACTTCTATCTTGGCGCCGCCGCCAGGGTTCTCGTCTGGGACCAGATTGCTTCGGCCGATCAGGCGTTCCCGCTAATGGTCAATCACTTGCTGCCGACGGCTCTGGCTGCATTTGCGCTGACTGGCATTGCCGCAGCGGCAATGTCGACCACCGACTCGCTGTTGTTGATGTCCGGTTCCGCGATTGCGCACGATCTGGTACGGCGCTGCCACGACGAACCGAAGGGAATCAAGCGCGACGAGCGAGACTACGTCAAGATCTCGCGTATTGCGATCGTCGCGGTTGGCGCGGTTGCGTTTTTCGGTGCAATACCGGACCTGGCATTAATACTTCGTATTGTTTCGTATGCTGTTGCGATAGTGGGTGCCGCATTCTTCTTCCCGCTGCTGGTCGGAATGACCTCCAAACGCGTCAGCAGGGAAGCCGCATTGACATCATCGATCGGCGGCACCCTGGTCACTTGCGTCTGGATCGCCGGGGCGCTGACCAAGGCGCCGTGGGCGGCCGGCGTGCACCCGGGCATCGTTGGCCTGTCGGTTGCCGGTGTGCTAATGTTTGTAGTCGCCTTGTTCACCAAGCCCGTCGAACAGCAGGCCGTTAACAAATTCTTTCCGGAGGAGTCATGATATTGGGATTACCTGCGGCGAGCTTTGCGCTGCTGATCGGAATTCCGGTTCTGATGCTACTGGTGATGCTGTTCGATGTGCGGCGAATCTATACGGGTCGTAAGAAATAAAACTAAGCATGAGGGGGGAACATAATGACCGCTAAACAGAATTTTCTAACTGCGATTGCCAGTGTGGTCACCGCAGGATTCATCTTTGTACCGGCAATTGCAGGTGCGGACGAAGCAGGCGTCACCAAAGCATCCGTAGCAGCCATTCCGTCTGGCCCATGGCCGGCCAACGATCAGGTCGGTATGGCGAACACGCTTGGCGCCGGTACATGGATGCGTTGCGCGTATTACATGTCGCAGCCCGGTGCCAAGAGCTATGAGCTGTCGCATGTGCGCTCGAACGATATGACGCAATCACCATTCGGCGCACCGCTTGTTTACGAATATCGTCCCACTGCCAGCGTGCCGTACAGCAAGCACGCGTTTAATGGCGAGCACATCGTGAGCGGCGAACCTGGCGCACAGGGAACGCAAATGGACGCACTGGGCCATTTCGCTTACCTCGAAAACTTGTGGACTCCGGACAAGCCAATTCCGGTCGACGAGGCAAAGTACTACAGCGGTTTCACACAGGCGGAAGTCAAACCAACACCCGACTCACCGTTGCTCAAGCTTGGCATCGAAAATGTGCCACCCATCATTACCAGTGCAGTTTTGCTTGATGCGCGCAACTATCTCGGCGCAGGCACTGCGCTCAAAGCCGGTCAACTCATCACCGCGGCTGATATCGAGGCGATGCTCGAAGCGCAAGGTCTCGGTTGGCGCGGACTGGTCCCGGGTGACGTCCTGTACATTTACACGGGCTGGAGCGACATCTGGGAAGACGACAAGTACTACACGATGGGCCCGGGACTCGCCAACGATGCGCTGAAGTACATCGAAGACCGCAAGGTCGTATTGGTCGCACTCGATAATCCGTTTACGGACCCGGTCAACGAGGGGCAACTGACCGGCAAGTCCGGACCGCCGGCCGGCACGCCCGAAGGCCTGCCGTTTGTTATCCATCACCACAATCTGACGCAGTCGGGAATTCACCAGATTCAGAACATGAAACTGGATGAGTTGGCGAAAGACGAAGTGTGGACGTCGTGCACAATCATTCTGCCGTTGCGCTCGAAAGGCGCATCCGGTTCGCCGGTACGGCCGGTAGCCATCGGCAAAGGCTCCTGATGCACGAGTAGCATCTTTTCGCTCCGCCAGAAACGCCGGACAATGTTCCGGCGTTTTTGTTTCTGCTGGTCCGTTGCAATGGCAGCACTTACGTTCAGACCGGAGGCCGAACGGTCAAGCCTCGCACCGCCCGTGGTATGGTTGAAAACTCGTAATTCGGCGTACTCGATTTCAATGCTGATGACAGCCAGTCAACGCCTGAAAATATCGCTTCTGGTGCTTCGCCTGAGCGTTTTCGTCGTGATGTTCATCTGGACGCTCGACAAATTGCTGCGGCCCGACCACATGGCGTCGATTTTCGAACGCTATTACGGCATCACCGGAATGGGCAGTATTCAGGCCTACGTAATCGGTGGTGCGGAACTGCTACTGATCATCGCGTTTGTCGCCGGACTATGGAAGCGCCTGACGTACGGTGCCGTCTGGTTTTTTCACACGATTTCAACACTCGCATCATTCGGCAAATACATAGCGCCGTTTGACGCCGGCAACCTTTTGTTCTTCGCGGCCTGGCCAATGCTTGCAGCATGTACGGCGCTCTACCTGCTGCGCGATTCGGACACATTGTTCACCGCCTCTTCGTAGACGACTTCAACGTTCAGCCTGGCGCGGCCGGGTAGAAGGTGAAACAAACGTCGAATAACTACTTGCACCAGATTCAAGTCATCAATCGTCTCTTCAATCACCGCAAATGCAAACAATTTCGCGCTTGACGCAGGTAAGCAACGACAAGTCAGCTTTGACCCTGGCCAACAGACCGATTGGCCGGGAGTGTCAAGCTTCGGAAATCTAAAATGAATCTGGCCATCGAAATCGGTCGCATGCAGCCCGACAACCTGGATTTGATCACCGAGTGGGTTCAACACGCGGAGCGTCTGGGTGTGCGCATGGCTTTCTCTTCGGAAGCCTGGTGGAGCGACTCGGCAACGCCGCTGGCTTACCTGGCCGGCAAGACAAAACGCATCGTGCTTGCCACCGGCATTATGCAAACCGCAGCGCGCGCACCTGCGATGACGGCAATGACTGCACTGACCTTGCACGACCTTACCAACGGTCGATTTGCTCTGGGTCTGGGTGCAAGCGGTCCGCAGGTCGTCGAAGGATTGCTCGGCGTACCCTTCGCAATGCCTCTGAGCCGCCTCAGGGAAACGGTGGAAATCTGCAGAATGGCATTTGCCGGTCATAAAGTACGTTACCAGGGAAAGGTATTCCAACTGCCATTGGCAGATGGCGAAGGCAAAGCCATTCGCGTCGAGCACGAACCGGTAGCGATTCCGGTTTACCTCGCAACACTGGCGCCCAACGCACTGAAGTACACAGGTGCAAGTGCCGACGGCTGGCTTGGCACATCGTTCTCGCCCGAACATCCTGACGCCCACCTGGAATTCATCCGGGCCGGAACACAGGAGTCAGGCCGTCGCCTGAGTGACCTGGACATTTGCGTTTCGGCACGAGTCGAAATCGGTGACCAGGTTGAAGAAATCGTCGATCGCCGCAAACGAAGTGTCGCGTTCACGATGGGAGCGATGGGTTCGGCCACGACAAACTTCTACAATGATGCGGTATGCCGCGCTGGCTATGAGGATGACGCGAAAGCGGTGCAATCACTCTGGCTCGCCGGCAAGCACGACGCCGCCGCACAACGCGTTCCGGACGCGATGGTGACGCAATTCCAGCTGGTCGGGGATCGCGACATGGTGAGACAGCGCCTGCAAAAATATCGCGATGCCGGCGTGAGCACATTAAAGGTCGGCCTGGACAGCGCGCCACTGGGCGCGCCTGGCATTGCTCGAAGACATTGTGGATTTGATGGAAGGACTTCAGTAACCTCTGATTAATTTTCACGCGCTCAGAGGGTTCTTAAATAAAGCTGTACATGGTTCCGTTGGCCCCCAACCCAACCAAAGTCATGCTCTACATCGCGGAACGGCGCGAACTCGGCCTTGATCTGAATATTGAACAGATCGTTGTAAATACGGTAAAAGGCCGCCACCGCGAGCCCGAACATCTTGCGCGTAACCCGTTTGGAACGCTGCCGGTGCTCGAGCTCGATGACGGCAACTATCTGGTGGAATCACTCCCGATCATCGAGTATCTCGAGGAGCAGTTTCCGGAGGGTGCGCTGTTGGGCGAGACGCCCGAGGCACGCGCCAGGGCAAGAGATGTGGAGCGCATTGTCGACTTGCGCATCGCCGGCCCAATGGGCACATATGCGCATGCAACAAATTCTCCATTGGGAATACCCGCCAACCCCGAGCGCGCCGCGGAAATGAAGGAAAAATTGCAGGTTCCGCTCGACTATCTGGAAAACCTGTTGTCCGACGACCGCCCGTTACTGCTGGGCGATCGCGTTTCAATTGCCGATTGCACGCTACAAGCGTCGCTGCAATTCCTGCGCCACGTAGAAGCTGACCTGTTCGGTGAACGACCACTGTTGCGCGCGTGGGATGCGCGATACCGGGAGCGCCCGGCAGCCAAGGGTGTTTTGCGATGGTAGCGATGCAACTGTATGTGAAACCAGCGGATTCGAAATGACGCTCGCGACGTATGCTTGAAGTACCACGTCTGAATTACCTGCCTGGCACATGATAGCGCGCACTCTGTGGATCAGGTTTATCAAACTCGCATGTGCCGGTTTTATGCTATTGGCGAGCACTGCAACTGCAGACAGTCACGTTCACGAGGAGGTCGATGTGAGCGATAGTGAAGACGGGTTGTCAGTCGCAATCTTCGGCGCGACCGGCACTGTCGGTGACGGAATACTCAAGGCCGCAATTGCGGATCAGCGCGTGCGCCGCATACTCGTGGTGACGCGCCGTCACACGGATCGCATTGAGGCAGGTATGAATTCGGGCAGACTCGAAGTAGTCATGCACCAGGACTACATGGACTATTTGGAGTTGATACTCGAACTCAGTGGAATCGACGCGGTCTTCTGGGCGATCGGAACTTCGGCCACGAATGTCGATGACGAGCAATACACCGTAATACACGTCGACTTCCCCGTTGCTTTCATGAAAACGTGGCTGAAAGTGAAACCGGAACAAACGCAGCGGATATTTCACCTGGTGAGTGGTGCCGGCACTTCCGGGGATTCGTGGTTTCACTGGGCACGCGAAAAAGCGAAGGCGGAATCCGCTGTCAAGGAACTGTCGACCGGTAGCGACATTCTGGCACTCGCCTACCGGCCATCATTCGTGTTTCCGACAACCGAACGCATCAGTGGATTTCAGAAATTTACGCGATCGATGCTGTTGCCACTCAAGAGAGGCGTGGACTCACGCACGATAGGTTGCGCAATGATCAGGAATTCTCTTGCGCCACCATCAGAGCCGACCACCTACGACAACGCAGAAATCCTCGCCCTTGGCTGCGAACCGGACTGACAAATATTGCGGTTGCTGACGGCGATCAGAACCGGGCGAAGCATCGGCAAGTATTTTTGACTTTGCGCACTACGATGCGCGCAGATATCTGTTTTTCCAATCCGCCCGGCCGCGACAGGTCAACGGCCCCGAAATACCGGTTCGCGTTTCTCGACAAACGCCTTGGTCGCATTGCGGTGGTCTTCGGTCTGACCGCAATGTATGTGGTGGGTTGCTTCCAGATCGAGACAGTCGTCGACGTCGCCGGATGAAATCGCGCGATCGAAATTTTCTTTCATGTAGCGATAGGCGACCGACGGACCGCTAGCCAGCCGGTTTGCAATTTCCCGGGTCTTGTCAGCCAATTCTTCAGCCTCACAGACCCAGTTGGTCAGTCCGATACGCAGGGCTTCTTCGGCACTCACGCGATCAGACAGGAAATACAGTTCACGCGCCTTGGCTGTGCCAACAAGTTGCGACATGAAAAAAGTGCCGCCGTAATCACCCGAAAAGCCAACGCGGCCAAACGCCGTCGTCATAATCGCATTCGATGCCATGATGCGAAGATCACACGACAACGCCAGCGACAGTCCCGCGCCTGCAGCGGCGCCGGGTAGCGCAGCGATGGTCGGCTTGGGCATGCTGTAGAGTTTCCCCGCAGTGGCGCGCTGGCTGACCCGTTGTTGATGGATGGCTCCATCAATCGTGTTCTGCCCGACCGTGCCGTCGCCGCTGGCTGCCATTCCTTTAACGTCGCCGCCCGCGCAGAATCCCTTGCCCGCACCTGTGAGCACGATGCATCGCACCTGCGGATCGAGTTCGGCTTTGCCCAATTGTTCGGCCAGTGCCGTCACCATTGGGCGCGTCATTGCATTGCGCGCTTTTGGCCTGTTCATCGTGAGTGTCAGTACGCCGCCGTCAAGATCCGCCAACAGATCATCGGTACCGGTTTCGAATGTAGCCATTGTTTCTCCCCTTGTCTGGTTTGTGTGTCGATAATTATCGCAGCTTCGCACGCCTCGATTGCTCACCGCTATGTCAGGGTTTTTAACGCCTTAGATACGCCTCGTGCTTACTTCACCTTCGTGGCCACAATATCTGCATCAGAACCCAGCCCTACAGTGTATTCGAAGGAAACGTTGTGGCGGCGGTTGGCGACATTGTCATCATGAATAGCGAAAGCAATCGGATACGCTGTGCCGTCCTCAAGGACGATGTCATCATCCGGATGGCCCGTGTTGAGCTTCCGTTTCATGATTACCGTCCATGTACCTCTGATCTCACCCGGGGGTTTGCTGAATACGCCATACGCCTGAATATCCCCGCGGCTTTGCGTCGGCGCCCGAAGTACTCGCTGGAACAGGAGATCACCCACCGTCGGAGTGTAGACATTGGGGTCATATGGCACCGCACGATCTCCGAGAAGCGTCATAAACGGTAATGTCTCCTGGCGCTTCAATCCTGCTAACGGGTCGTCACCACCTCGAATGGCGTATTTTCCGCCGCCCAGCCGAGTTGACGGGACCGTCGCGGCGTTGAACATGAACCCCTTTGGCGGGTTTGCGTTCAGGTTCTTCGGCCGTTGACGCTGCCACGAACTCTTGCCTGCGTCACCGCGGCGAGAATCGAAAACCGACAAGTCGTCCGCATAGCCGATCGGACCGGAGCGGGCAGCGCGCCACATCCACATATCGAGGAATTCACCCTTCTCTCGCATCCTGGCAAGTTCGTCTTCGCCTTTGAGCAACGCCCAGCGTCCCTCCGCGTCAGTCAAGCCTGCCAAGTTTGCCGGACTTCCCTGCTGCGCAGCTTTACGCGTGTTGAGGAGATACTTTCGAATATCGCCGGCTTTTGGAAACACCGCTCTTACACCCGCCTTGTTGTTTGCAGCATCGTGACGCATTGTCCGCATGCCGTCGTGACAAGCGATGAAACAGCCTGCCGACTGAAATCCGTAACTGGCGCCCGTGTCTGCGGCTACGTAACCCTTGCTGCCTTGTGGGTACCCGAGCATAAGCGTTAACCGGTCCTCGTAGAGACCGAGATCATTTGCAGGCCGGGCTCCACCATAGCCCGCCCACTGCTGTCCATCGAAACGCATTACGTTGTGATAGACCCCCGGTTCGGCGGTCTTCCACCGAAACCAGAAATACATGTCCTCGTCGTTGTAAGCAGCCTTCACCTGAAGGTCAATGACCGGACGCTTGCCATCAATGGGGTCATTCTCGGCGTGCCCCTTCTTGACCAGTTTCTCTCCCAAAGCCTCTTCGTCCAGAGCGCCGCCGAGGCTGCTGTGACAAGCGCGGCAACTCAGCCCTGCCTTGATCACCAGAGAGCCCGGATGGGTAAACGCCTTCTGAGGCGAAATCAGCCAATCCCACGAGCTCTGCCCGGGGTAAAAGAGGCGGATGTCCGTTGCGGGTATTTCCGCCCAATTGACCGGCACATCTTCGGGCTGGAATGTCGTGAACTCGGGTTTCACTTCGTATCGTTGCAGACCTTGTGATATCTCCGCTTCGTCTCCATGGACCGGAAAAGCTGCCAGCAGAAGCGCTAAGCATGCTGACCCGGCACGACGCCACGCCGGCAAGGCGTTGGCGGGTCGTTCAATGCGCATATCTGTCATGCATGGATTCGACATTCTGCGTTCAAGGGATTTCATGATTCTTCCAAATCTGAACATTTCGGATTTGCGCATTTTCTCAGAAAAAGACAAGGAGCGCCCCCTGATTCCTGTTTTCGATAGCGTTGGGCATAGCCGCACTGCGGTACGCGCTTGACGCTTAACGTTTAACGTTATACGCTTTTGCCTATGATTCAGAGCTTCCGGTGCGCAGATACTCAGGCTCTATTCGAAACCGGGAAATCAAGGAAATTCTCGAGCATATCCCGTATAGCTGCTCGCAAGTTGGCGCAGCTCGACGCAGCACAGACACTCGCATTTCTGCGCTCACCACCCGGCAACCGGTTGGAAACCTTGAAAGGCCGCCGTGCTGGACAATACAGCATTCGCGTCAACGACCAGTTCCGCGTGTGCTTTCGTTGGACCGCAGCAGGACCTGAAGACGTCGAGATCGTGGACTATCACTAAGGAAAATTTGCGATGCCAAAAAACGGAATGCGGCCGGTACACCCCGGCGAGATTTTGCGTGAAGACTACCTTGTTCCACTGCGAATGAGCGCCAATGCGCTGGCAAAAGCGCTAAACGTACCGACCCCGCGCGTCAATGACATCGTGCGCGAGCGGCGCGGTGTAACCGCGGATACTGCCATGAGGCTTGCACGCTACTTCGGTGGTGACGCACGCTCATGGATGAATCTGCAATCCGCATATGAATTGCGTGTGGCCGAGATCGAAAACGCAAAGCGAATCAAGCGGGAGATCGTACCCGCCACCGTTTGACGAATTGATAATTTGGCCAAACTACTTCCCGCAATGCAACGATGAAAATAAGGGCAACTAGCCTGGAAACCTCACAATAGGCGACAAACTTTACCCGGAAGGGATTACACAGTGCGCCGTCTATCAAGGTAGATATTCTGCACCATGCACCGACGTTGGCGCCGACCCGACCCAAAATGCGGTCAGTCGAAGACCGTTTCCATATAGTGATCTGCATCGACCACCGCTTCGATTACCGTTGGGCCGTCGGACGCAAGCGCATCGGTAACCGCAACGCGTAGTGCCTCCGGGGTCTGGACGCCTACGACGGGAACACCGAAGTAGTGCGCTGGCGGCGCGCCGTACTCGTGCGGCAACAACGAAATTCCATACTCACCCAACTTGCGTTGCGACTGTTTGATCTTGATAAGTGCCAGCCACCGGTCATCCAGCACGACCACCGGCAAAGTGATGCCGGCGCGCGCTGCGGTTGCCAGTTCGCCGCAAGTCATCTGAAAGCAGCCATCACCGATCAGGCACACGACCGGCAGATCGGGACGCGCGATCTTGGCGGCGATCGCAGCGGGCAGACCGAACCCCATTGATGACCAGCCGTTGGTGATCAGGAAATTTCGAGGCGCATGCACCGTCCACTGGCCGGCGATCTGGTGGGTATGGGCCCCGACGTCGAAAGCCAGCACGCCGTCATGCGGCAGAGCTGCGCGTACCGCATCGATCGCCTGATGCGGCGAAAACGCATCCGTGTCCGGCCGCAACGCCACTTGAAACTTCTGTTTGTGCGCGGCGATGCCGGTTTCGGTCCATTCGTTTTCGGGAGCTTCGAGGGCGCACAGACGCAACAACGAACTATCGAGATCGCCAGTCACCTCGCCCACCACATTTACGCTCGCCGCGACATCGACTTTTTCGATGTCGACTTGCAGTAAATCTACATCCGAGATCCAGGCTTCATATTCGACTTCAATGGTGTCATAGCCGAGACCGATGATCAGGTCCGCGTCGCGCAGGAAAGCGCGTTGTAGCTGCCGCCTGCCCCGTTCGATACAACCGATCGACAGCGGGTGGTCTTCGTCGATCATGCCCTTGGCCATGGTCGTCGTCGCGAACGGAATGCCGGCACGTTCGACAAAGTCGCGCAATAGGCCGGCATTTGACATCCGCATGGCATTTGCGCCGATCACTGCCAACGGGCGTTTTGCAGTTTTCAGCAACGCACTGGCTGCGGCGATCTGGTCTTCCGTGGCTGCGGGTGCACGAACAATTGCCGGCGGCGGCCGCGCAGTTTCTGTAGCCACCGCGACAGCGACATCTTCCGGCAGGTCAAGATGCACTGGCCCCATCGGCTCGGTCAGCGCGATTTGCAGCGCGCGCTGAACGGTCGCGGCAACTTCGCCGGTTCTTAACGCCATGCTCGCCTTGGTAATGGGCGCAAACAAAGCGTGATGGTCGATATACATCTGGATGCGGCGGCCGAGTTGGTCGCTGTTGAGATTGCAGGTAAGCGCAATCATCGGCGTGCGGTCGAGCCAGGCGCAACCCACACCAGTCGCCAGGTTGGTTGCCCCCGGACCAAGCGTGCCGAGACAGAAGCCCGGCTTGCCGGTCATACGGCCCATCGCGTCCGCGGCAAAGCCGGCGGAGCCTTCATGCGCGGTGAGGACGAATTCCACGCCACCTTTGCGCATGGCTTCCAGCATCGGCAGCACATTGCCGCTGGGAATGCCGAATCCGTGGGTGACCCCAGCGTTCTTCAGCGTTTCGATAATCAGTTCAGCGTTATTCATAGTGGCTCGATCGGATGAACCATCGTGCACCAGTTGATCAAACGGCAAAGCACGACGTGTAACAGGCGGGTAACAGGAGACGGACCATGCCGTATTGCACCAGGCACCGAGAACGCAAAGCCTACCGCATCGGCTAGGCAGACTAAAACGTTATTGGCTCGCTCGACGAAGTGCAACGACTCGACAGGAAGGTCAAAGCGTGTGCGACTGCACATTGAGCACCCCGCGGGTCGAGGGATGCCATTGGGCATGTTAGAAAAACGTGGACAGTCGTCGGGTTGCAGTCCCCGAGTTACGCGAGCTACACGGAATTGACCGCACGTTCAAACGACAATCCGGCTCCGTGTCGCGTCCGGTACAATCTGCGCATCGCCTGACGCGCAGTCCCAATGACTCAAACCCGCGTACTGTTTGCCAAGACGACGCGCCCGAGTTGCTCCGGCGTGTTGCCCCGCGATCGACTGTTCGATTTGCTGGATAACGCGCGCAAGAATCCAGTAATCTGGATTACGGGGCCGCCGGGTTCGGGCAAGACGACACTAGCGGCGAGCGACCTCGACAAAGGGCATCTCGTTTCGCTCTGGTACCAGGTCGACGAAACCGATGTCGATGTCGCGTCGTTTTTCTATCATCTCGATACCGCAGTAGCGGCGCTCGACCTGGATGCCCCGGTCCGGCTACCCCAGTTTACGCCGCAGCACTTTGACCGGCTGGCAGAATTCACAAGGCGCTATTTCCAGGCGCTTTATCGGCAGCTCGGCGCATCGTTCGCAATCGTGCTCGACGGCTACCACGAAATTCCGCCCCAGTCAGCGCTTCACGACGTCCTGACGACTGCGTTAACCGAAGTGCCGCCCGGCGGATCGCTCTTACTGATCAGTCGTAGTGACCCGCCGCCATCTATGGCACGGCTTCGTGCAAACCGCACCCTGAAAGTCATTGCCTGGCGAGATCTCAAACTGACTGTCAACGAATCCGGCGCTATTGCGACGCAACGCGGTATTGAATTCAATGCCGATCAGCTCGAAGAGCTATATGAAAAGACAGATGGCTGGGTTGCCGGATTGATATTGATGCTCGAGCAGGCGGCCGCCGATTCATGGTCCGAGCGCGCGGATATTTCCACGCCGCAGCTTGTGTTCGACTATCTTGCGGGTGAAATCTTCCAGAAAACTGATGCAGCGACTCGCGAGGTGCTGCTGTCGACCGCGTATCTTCCGCAGATGACTGCGGACATGGCTACGACGCTCTCCGGTCAACAGGACGCAGGAGCCAGGCTCGACCACCTTTACAGCAACAATTACTTCGTCACGCTGAAGCAGGCTGCGCCGCAGTCGGTCTACGAGTACCACCCGATGATGCGTGAATTCGTGCTTGCCCGCGCCAACGCATTGCTGCCAAAGGATAAGCGCCAGTCGCTACAGCGAACTGCGGCCGACTTGCTGCTTGCTGAAGGCCTCATCGCCGAGGCAGCAGGACTAGCTCGGGCCGGCGGCGACAACGAACGCGTCGCGAATATCATTGGCCACCATGCGCGGGCAATGCTCGATTCCGGGCGAAGTGAAACAGTCGCCCAGTGGGTCGAGTCCCTTTCCAAAGAATTCCAGGACCAGCATCCGTGGACGCTTTACTGGCTCGGCGTCGCGCGCGCTGACACCTCCCCACGCGAAAGCCGCCGGCTTCATGAACGCGCATATGAGCTGTTCAGCCGGCAACCCGACCCTGACTTGAGCGGACTGCTTCTGTCGTGCTCGGGAGCAATGGACGCCATCCTCTATGAGATGGACGATTTTTCTCTGGCCGATCGCTGGATCGAGGTAATGGATCGCATGCTGCGCGATCACCCCGATCTGGTTTCAGGGTCTCTCGAAGCACGAATCGTGTGCAGCTTGTTTACGTCGCTCGTGATGCGCCAGCCCCATCATCCGGAAATCGAGTACTGGGCCGATCGCACTTACCGCGCATCCATCGGTCAGCCGGACATTAATGTACGGATCTCGGTAGAAACCCGGGTAGCACTGGGAATTGCTTACGGAGGGCATTTCCCCAAAGCCTGGGCAATTATTGAAGGGGTTCGCCACCTGGTAAACGGACACGATGCTGCTCCGAGTGCAGTCGTTAAGCTCAAAGCGGTTGAAGCGACTTTTTTCATGCTGACTGCGCAACGCGACGCCTGCTATGACGCCGTTCGAGAAGGCGTGGCAATTGAACAAGCTGAGGGTGTAAACGTTTTGTCCCGCCAGTTGCTGGCCTATGGCGCCGGTGGAGCGCTGTTTTCTGGCGACCTCGATACCGCCGCCGCGTTTCTCGATGAAACCGAACAACTGCCGGGGGTACCCGCGCGTTTCGACCTGTGTCTGCACCACTTATTCTCGACCTGGCTTGCGATGCGCCGCGACGACGCCGTGCGTGCGTATCAACAGCAAAAGCTAGCACTGAGAATGGCGATTGAAGTCGGTTGTCCGGTTTTCGAGGTTTTGTGCCGCGTTGCATCGGGATTGGTTTACTACTCGAGCCGCGAGCCGCGCTCGGCCTGGCTACAGTTCCAGCAAATTTATGACACGGCGCGCCACATTAACAATCATTTTCTGGAGGTGTCGGCACTACTTGCCTACGCCTATATCGCACTTGATAGCGAACGGCGCCCGCGCTCGGGCATTCGCGCACTGCGACAGGCGCTGGCCGTGGCTAAGCCAAGAAACTATCTGTCATTCCCACTGTGGCGTCCAGGAATGCTGGCGCAGTTGTGCAGCGTCGCACTCGAAGAGCAAATCGAGACTGACTTTGTCGCGAAACTGGTCCGCGAACGTTCTTTACAACTCGACGCGGCAAATTCGGCCTTGCTCAACTGGCCCTGGCGGTTGCGCGTTGAGACGCTCGCGCGATTTCGTATTTTTAAGGAAGGGAAACCAATCGAGTTCACTGGCAAAGCGCAACGCCGTCCTCTTGATCTGCTGAAAGTGGTCATTGCATACGGCGGACGCGACGTGAGCGAAACAAGGGTGGTTGAAGCCTTGTGGCCGCGAATCGACGGTGACTCGGCGCACAAGTCTTTCGCCACCACCTTGCACCGCCTGCGTAAACTCCTTGGCGAAGAGCGCGCGATTCAACTGTCCGACGGCAAGCTCACGCTCGATGGCCGATTGATCTGGCTCGACACGTGGGCCTTTGATCAGATCGTTACACGCATCAATCAAACGCTGCGTCCCCGCTTTGAAGACTCTGTCGTTGATAGCGGGAAGCTCTCCGAGCTAGCGGCACAACTGCGCGAACGCTACCCCGGTCCTTTCCTCGCGAGCGAGCCGGAGCAGAGTTGGAGCCTGCCATTGCGCGACCGCCTTCGGCAACGCTTTGTGCGCGCCGTCGTCGAAACCTCGCGGCACTGGCTGCAAACAAGCGACACCGAGCAGGCCATTGACTTGATGGAGCGCGCAATTGAACTTGACTACTCGAGTGAACCGATTTACCGCGGCCTCATGGAGTGCTATGCCTCGCTGGGACGCGACGCGGAAGCCGTCGACACCTACGCTCGCTGCCGTAAGATGCTTGCAGCCACGCTAAAAGTCGAACCCTCAAATGAAACCACCGCGCTCTACGAGAAATTGACGCGAGCTACGTGAGCGCTTGCTACCGCCAGCGCATCCGGTATTCAACGCCCCCTTTCCTAGTCGACCAATGCTAGTGTTCGCTGCCACATACATATGTAAGCAATCCGTAACCTTGGTGTAAGTCATCCGCAACACCAATTGGCGCAGCATGGCCTTATCGCACAGCGGCAACATCAAATCCAACGTCATAGCCGCTATGCGACCAACAAGGAGGCCAGACCATGAAATCGACGTCACCAATTCAGGATTCGCGGAGCGGGACTTCACCAACGAGTTCGCACAAACCTTTGCACGTCGCACAGTTCGGGATCGCTGCCACTCTTGCGGCAGTTGTCCTTTCCGGATGCTACGTCATGCCGATTGGACAGGATGCGAGAGGTAACACCGTGTATGCATACTCAGCAGTTCCGCCAGCCATTACGCCAACGCAGGGCACAGCAGGCTCTTCCCCGGCCGGGGCGCCACCGGGCCGACCCGTACCGCAGACGCTGGACATAAAGCTTTACCCGATCAACGACCTTGCCAACCAGACGGGCGTGCTCACAGGACAGGTCACGAATATGATGACCGGCAAAGGCCGCTTTACGTTCAATTATCAAGGCGAAACGCTGGTCGGCGAAGCAACGCGGGTCGAGAACGACGAACGCCGGGGCCTGGCCAGCGCCTACGGACCAAGCGGCGCATTTGCCAAGTGTGAGTACCAGATGAGCAGCCCGATGGTGGGAGCCGGCATCTGCACTTTTTACAATGACGCGATGTACCAGGTGCATATCGGCAACTGATTTGCGCAAGTCGATACCTGATGAACCAACGAACCTGATGCCGGCGATCCCGGCATCAGCCCACCAACACGCGCTGCCTTTTGCGAATCGGTCCTCTGCGCGACAGCGTTGAGGGAGTCCGCCCCGTTTACCGCGCTACCGCCGGGTCAAAACCATATCGGCCTTCGTATTTCGAGGGTGCGAAACGGCCACACCCGTGAGCCGGCTTCCATCATCCGACAGGCGCAATTCCCCCTTCGGTGTAATAACCTTTCTGGAACACCATATCGAGCTTGAACACAATCGAGGTACCGTCGACCGTCCCCTGCCCCTGCCCCTGCTTCCAGACTTCGCGGGTGTCATAGTGCACTTCCTGTATGGCGAGATCAGCACCGGTTTGCTCGACAATCCAGTAGCTGCCGATGGCAAAGTCCCAGGTTCCCGCCAGATCGGGTGGACCGGCCGAATAGCGCCAGCCCGCGAATCCAGCAAGACCTAGTACAACAACAGCAGCAGTGGCAGCAAGCCAACGCCGCCGCCCGCCAGGCTTTGGCTTTCCGTCCGCGCCAAGCGACTTTTCGATCCTGTCACCGAGCCGGCCGATGTCGTAGTCCCAGCGCGAGTCGGCCAGTTCGTGCGCCTGCCAACGCGCAAACAACTTGAGATCGTCCGGGAGATCGGCTTCGTTCGGCATGGCAGCGCCGTTTACCAGGACCGCAATCACGAGCACATCGTTCGTTAATGCAGCGACAATTTCCCGCTGGACGAAGTCACCGGACTCATGCAACCGCGAATTCCCCTCGGCGTTTTTGGCCGCCAGCCAGTTTCGGCCGATCACCGCAATGAGTACGCAGCAGTCTTGCAGCGCGCGATTCAGATGCTCGACAAAGTCATCCCCAGAGGCGATATCGTCAACGTCGCGGAAGACCTCTATGTCACCGAAGCGACGCTCCAGCTCGTCCTTGATTCGTCCTGCGAAACCGGCGGCGTCCTCACGGCGGTAGCTGACAAAGATGCGAGCCATGTGCCGCATTATCGCTTAACGGGTTGGCAAAAACTGCACATGTTTGCTGACCGCAAGGACAAAGTATTTGAAAGCATGGCAACCAACCGTACGCTTTCGAACGCGGCATGTACTCGCGCCCGGGACCAGTCAAAGAAAAGTTCGCGCTGGTACATGTTTAACGTGTCCATTGGAGGAGTCTCCAGATTGACCGACCAGCATGGTTGACACAGGCCAGGAAATCACAATCTCCACTCCAGCATCGAACAAATGACATTGCCGTACCTGATGAGCGCACGATGTTGCACGGCAGGAAATCAGCACAGCAAGCGATGTGCAATACCGCGTTTTCGATTTGTATCGGACGGCACCCTCAAGTAGCATTAACCTGAATGTACAAAGGCAGTGATGTCACCAGCGACATCACTTCGAAATATCAAGACCAGCGTGCGGAGGAGACAGCATGAATGGCCATAACGGTCAAGCTGTAGTGAGAAGTGGACCCCGAAACTTGGACCCCCGCTTAAGTGAAATCTCCATGGGATTCAGGCCGCGCTCTTCAACGCCGTTTGTTCGAAGTACACCGCATCGGGGGTACGCCGGTCAAGCCCAGTGTGAGGACGCCGGGTATTGTAAAAACGAAAGTATTTGTCCAGTCCGGCGCGTAATGCCGCCAGCGTTTCATACGCGCGCAGATACACGTCTTCGTACTTCACACTGCGCCACAACCGTTCGACGAACACGTTGTCGATCCAGCGAGCCTTGCCGTCCATGCTGATCGTCACTTCGTGGTCCTTGAGAACGCGGGTGAACGCATCGGCCGTGAACTGCGTGCCCTGATCGGTGTTGAATATCTCGGGTGTACCGTAGCCACGCAATGCCTCTTCGAGCGCCTCGACGCAAAAGTCGCTGTCCATCGTGTTCGACGCCCGCCACGAAAGCACCTTGCGCGTATGCCAGTGCATAATCGCCACGAGCTACATGAACCCCTTGGCCATCGGTAGATAACACATATCGCTCGCCCACACCTGGTTGGCCCGCGTGATTGTCATGTCCCTGAGCAAGTAAGGATAGATCTTGTGTCCCTTGTCTGGCGTGCTGGTGCGCCGCTTCGGCTACAGCGCCCTGATCTGCATCTGACGCATCAGCCGCTGTACGCGCTTACGATTGACCTGCAGCCCGCGTGTATCGAGTTCGTTGCGAATACGACGGCTTCCGTAGAACGGCAGCTCAAGGTGGAGCTCGTCGATCAGGCGCATCAGCTCAAGGTCTTCGGCTGACACCTGTGCGCCGCGATAGTACGCTGTGCAGCGTGCCACTCCGAGTAACTCGCAGCGGCGTGCCCTGGACAGTTCGTGAGCGCTTTGAATCTGTGCTCGGCGCTCGCTCACCGGTCGCGCCCGAGCAACTTTGACAGAAAATCTTTCTCCATCGTCAGTTGCCCGACCTTGGCGTGCAGCTTCTCGATTTCGCGTTCGGTGTGTTGCGCCTCAACTGCGTTGCCACCGAACACGTCCTCGGCACTATCGACCAGACGTTTCTTCCAGTCCTGGATCTGATTCGGGTGAACGTCGAACTGTTCAGCCAGCTCGGCCAGTGTGTGCTCGCCACGCACTGCGCCCAGTGCTACTTTGGCCTTGAAGCTCGCCGTGTGATTTCTTCTCTTTCTACGTGTCATCTTCGGATCCTCTCTGTGTCGTAAAAGAATAATCCATAAGATTTCACTTATCAGCTACATTTTGGTGTCCAGCCGTTGGGGTCCACCTCTGTGCGCGAATTGCTGGCCGGGATCGGCATCGGTCTGTTGGTCGGTATTCTGCTCGGCATGGCAATGGCAGACGTGGTTGGCGGCGCTGACTGCCTTGTTGGCCGCATTTCTCGGATTGGCCGCATTTCTCGGACTGGGCGCGATGCCCGGCAGGAGCAACCCTGAAGCCGTACCCGACGCTGTTCAAAACGCGCTGCGCGGATGGCGCGCGGCCGGGTTTGGACTGCCATGCTTTGGCGCCATTCTCGGCGGTGTTCATATTCGTACGCACAACGCGCTCGGCCCCACGCCGACCGAGCTCGTAAAATCGTGGACCGACGCCGGCTACAAACTCGATGTCGCGCGCGAATTGGTCACGTTCCAGCAGACCGGTATCGTCCCGAAAGGCGTGCAGGCGATTAAACCCGAGCGAACTGCCGGGAGCACCAGTTCGGCCTTGTTTGCGACCGAAGAAGATGAGAACTGCGACGCATTTGAAGCAAACCGCTTCCGCAATGCTGGACAACGGCTCGATGCATTTGACGCCGCCGCAACAGGCGGCAGTTCTCAGTGCCGGCTGGCGCTTGCGTTGCGAGACCCCTGAATGAAGTATCTGCACGTTGCACGCCTCACTTGCTTCGCGCTATTACTGACCGCAGGCGGCGCGGCCTACCCCGACCTGCCGTCTGAAGCAACAATGAGAAAAGCCAGCGCTTCGGTGGTCAGAATTCAGGCTCGCGAATGCGACGGCGGCAAGCAACGCACTGCGTCGGGCTTTGTGTGGCGCGACAACAGACATGTCGTCACCGCACTGCACGTCGTTTCCGGCTGCGCGCGCCTGAGCATTTTTTCAGAACATAGCGGCAATACCATCAAGGCGAGCATCGAGCGCACGCTCAAGTCCGCTGATCTGGTACTGCTCAAGCTGGATCGCGCTGCGCAACCGCCGCTGCAACCGGCGAAGAAAAAGCCGGGGCTGCACGCCGATCTGGTTGCGCTAGGTTATGAGCTGGGCGCACCCACGATGAGCAGCAAGAACCTCACGGTGTCGTTCGGCAAACACAAGCTTTCCGATATGCTTCCCGACAATGTCCGCCGCGAGATCAAGGCAGTAGGCGCGCCAAGCCTTGAGTTGAACATACTGCGCCTGCAAGGACATCTCGTTCCGGGCCTGTCCGGTGCACCACTGATCAATAGCGCGGGCAAAGTCGTCGCGGTCGGTGACGGCGGCCTCGAGTACGGCGCAGTTTCGATCAGCTGGGCGCTCCCGGTTAGCCACATCGACGCCCTGTTGCAATCTTCCGAGACGGCAACAGCGGCGACGATCAATACGTCCGGCTTGTTCGCGGCCGAACTCGACGCGCAAGCCACTGATCAGATCAACTGCGGCAATATGACATTTACGAAGATTCGCCGTGCGACTTACGGAGATTTGTCGCGGACTGCGGATGACCCGCATGGCCTGGCACTCTTTCAACAGATCGCCCAGCTGCATCAAATAGACGTACGAAACCTGGCATTCGACATCTATTCCAATCTGGACACCGGCGCGACAGTTTCGATTCCAGCGGATATGCAAGTCGAACGCGATCCGTTTTCAGACGACTGCATCGTGACGGCATTCGATAATCGATTCGTTCTTGTTGTACGTGGTTCGCGCCCGGCAAATATTCTGCGGTCAGTGAATCAGTTCCAGGCAGACATGGGAGCACGCACAGACCATACATACATGGGCGATCGACCCGCAGTTCAGTTACGTTGCCCCGATCCAACGCTTCGACGGCCTGGAGGCGAATCGCGCTGCCTACAACGGCATGCGTGCAAGCGAGCTTGCGCTGGGATTTACGATGGCCAGCGCCAGTGCCTTCGAGACCCTGATCGCGCGCGATGATGCGTTTGTAGGCATGTTGTTATTCAACTACGATCCGCGAACCTGGGATCCGACTATGCCAACGATCTGCGCACTGATGCCGACGGATCCGGAATGCCAGCAACTCCAGGCAGATGTCAGACTCTGGTTAACCATGCTGCTGGGCTCATTCCTTTCGACGTTTTCGATCGGTTGATCTGTTTGGATAAACTGATCATTTAAACCAACGGCTGCGCTGCGCCCGGGACACAAATCCCCCGCAGGACGCCATCAAGTGCGGCATTTTGCCGCGACATGAATACCGATCGCCGGAATGGATCGCTGCGGAACACTCCCTCAGCCCGCAACCACCTCGACCGGCACACCATTGACTGCAGCGTTGCCGGACAACTGATCGACATACTGCTCATCAGTAACGTCGTTGCAACTGACGCCGGCATTTGCCACTGCGATAACCACCCTGACGCCTTTCCGGTTGTGACCGTAGCCGTGCGGCAAACTGACCACGCCAGGCATGATGTCCTGGGTCGCTTCGACGTTCAGCGTAACTTCCCCTGCGCGCGAACGCACTGTAACCGGCGTGCCGTCCTCGATCGCGCGCGAGGCCATGTCATCCGGGTGCATCAGCAAGGTGCAGCGCTTGGGACCTTTCACCAGACGGTGGAAGTTGTGCATCCACGAATTGCAGTCGCGTACATGACGCCGCCCGATCAGCCGCAAGGTGCCATCGGATGACACGAGTTCGCTGCGCAGGCGTTCGATATCGGCCAGTGGTTCCGGCGTCGCGCAATTGATGGTCTTGTCCGGCGTGAACAGGCGTTGCGGCAACTGTTGTTGCAACGGCCCCAAATCAATGCCTGACGGATGATCCGCCAGTTTCTCAACAGACAAGCCTTGCTCCTTGTAAGGACCGGCCTTCAAACCAAAGTCGATGAGTTCACGCGGCGGCGGTGTCGCGCGCGATTCGCGGCCGAGCTTCTCGGCAAAGCGGCGGCCCAGTTCGTTATATATCTCCCAGTCGTGCAGGCTGCCCTCGGGTTTGTCGAACACCGCTTCGTTCATGCGTGCGGTGTTGCGCACAGCGTTGACGTGAAATGCGAGATCGTAGTGATCATGTTCCAGCGCCGATGTAGGCGGAAGGATGATATGCGCGTGGCGCGTGGTTTCATTGATGTACGGGTCCAGTGAAACCATGAATTCCAGACCTTCCAGCGCATCGTCCAGATTGCGGCCGTTGGGTGTGGACAGAACCGGATTGGCCGCGCCGGTAAACAATGCTCGTATCTGATTTTCACCGGGCGCGCTGATCTCCTCGGCCATTGTGGAAGCCGGCAGTTCCCGGTCGAATTCCGGCAGGCCGCGCACGCGACTGCGGTGCCGGCCGAAACCACCACCCTTGGTATTGCCGACGTTGTCGAATGCGGGCAGTGTGAACAAGCTGCCGCCGGGTTTATCCAGGTTGCCAGTCGCAATATTGATGATCTGGATCAACCATTGGCAAAGTCCGCCGAATGCCTGGGTAGACACACCCATGCGGCCGTAACAAATGCCGGCCGGCGCGGCTGCCAGCTCGCGAGTGATCGTGCGGATGGTGTCTGCGTCGATACCGCAGTGCCCCGAAACAGCCTCGGGCGTGAAGTCCGCGCACGCTGCAGCAACCTCGCCTAGCCCGTGCACGAAATTACCGAGCCGTCCCGGGTCGATAAGTTTCTCTTCGAACAAGGTGTTAAGCACGGCCAACAAAAACGCCGCATCAGTGCCCGGTCGGATGAAGTGGTGCTCGCTGGCCAGTTCCGCGGTCTCGGTACGCCGCGGATCGATGACAACCAGTTTGCCACCACGTTTTTTTAGATCCTTGATGCGCTTGCGCACGTCGGGCACGGTCCAGATGCTGCCATTCGAAGCGATCGGGTTAGCGCCCAGCATCAGGAAATAGTCGGTGCGGTCGATGTCCGGTATCGGGAACATGGACTTGTGCCCGAACAACCACATGGCCGCCAGATGATGCGGAAGCTGGTCGACCGACGTAGCGGAAAACCGGTTGTTGGTACGAATGTGGGAGAACAGCGCCGACTGGTGCGTCAACATCCCGTAGTTGTGCACCGACGGATTACCGAGGTAAACGCCGATGGCATGCACGCCGTCGCGCTCGTGAATCTCCGCCAGGCGTTGCGCGGTAGTGTCCAGCGCCTCTTCCCAGGAAATGTCGACCCAGTCGCGGCTGCCATCATCGTTAATGACGCGCTTCACCGGCGAGCGCAGCCGATCCGGGTCCTCTTGCAAATCTTTCAGGGCGACCGCCTTCGGACAGATATGGCCCCGCGACAATGGGTCGTTCTTGTCACCTTTGATCGACGTGATCTTGCCATCGTCGACTTCGATGACCAATCCGCAGATGGCCTCGCACAGATGGCAGGCGCGGTAATGGGTTTTACTCACGATGGTCTCCCTTGTAAGTCAGAGATCGATGCTGCGCGACTCTCAAATCAGATTGTTGATTTTGGCACGAAAAGTCAACGGCGTGACCCACGAGGTCACTTGCTATACGATGTCACTTGCTATACGAGTCATCGCTGCCGCCCAAACGGAGGAGTTACATGAGAGTCTTACCCCTACTTGCCCTAGTATTTACTTTAGGTGGCTGTGCAGCCACATCTGACGTAATGAGGTTGGACGAAAGTACTCGAATTCCATCGGAACCGTCACAAGTTACCGTCTTACTAGATGAGCCGGCTCGGGATTACACGATAATCGCGATGATAGAAGTATCTGATCAAGGATGGGGTCTAAGTCTTGACGAGCTAAAGCAGTCAATGGTCGATGAGGTCGCCGCCCTTGGTCGCGACGCAGTCATTGTCGGGACGACAACTTCTCAATCAGACACCGTTCTCATGCCGGTTGGAAATATGTATTACGGTGTAAACAGCACTGAAAAGAAACTAATCGGCAAAGTCGTCGTATTCGCCGACAAATAGTCATTCTCGCAAAATCATTCTGAACAGTGGAACGCCCGAAGAGATCAGATTTTAGGGGGTTAGGGCTCTTTCAGGACCTCTGTCATGTCTTGTCCGCCCCGGTAGCGATCAGCACTTCTTCCAGTTGTAATCCGGTAAGACGATGGATGCGTCGCCATAGAAAATAAAAAATGGTGAGCATCATCACCATGGATGGAATCGCAATCACCGGGTAGCTGAGCAGTGTCATGCGCCCCAGTTCCTCGTTGAAGGCTGCACTACCTGTTGGGCTGGTGACAATCCAGGTTGCCAGAAGGTAATTCATTACCGCCGAGAAAAAGAAAGTTCCGCCCAACAAATAGGTCGCCTTACTCAGACTGCCCAGAAAAATGTCTTCGTTGCCGCGTTCCTGCAAGATCCGGTTAATCTTCTCGGTGTTCATCACCCTCGGGCTGTACAGCAGTACCTTGATCAACGGCTTGCCAATCTGTGCCGAGATAATGACTACCACTCCCAGTATCGCCGGGATCGCCGCTTCCTTGATTGCAAGCCATCCGGTTTCGAGTTGCAAGAGGCCGATGCCGCCAGTCAGTAGCACGCTGATCAAGCCCAGCACTGCAATGTAGTTCTTGACGCGGAATCGTATCAGTTCGTATAGGCCCCAACCGATCGGAAATGCGAGCGCAAACACCAGCCCACCGACAACACCAAGGTGTTCCTCGCCGCTAAATTTCATCAGGATGATCGATGGCAGAACAATGCTGACCAACAAATCGATCAGCGGCCGGGGTTTATGTGTCATGTCAATTCAAACAACATCGAGGAAAAATTCAAGATCGAAGAAGACGGAACGAGCAGACCACGTACGCTTTGGTATCGCGTGCGAGTAGTTTACCGTGATTACCTAATTGCTTTACGGGCTCGTCGACAACATAAGACATCCTGGGGGAAACTGAAGAAAGCGCGACGCGGTATGGTTGACTACGCGAAAGGCGAGAGCGCTGTCGAGGAAAAAGGAAAACGATGGATGCGCTGACCCGCTTTTCTTTCTATTGAGGGAACAGGTCGCGATCGGCCTCAATCTGCGATCGTGGCTTCCCAACGCAACTTCAATGCGTTGTGGCCGGCAACTCTGGAAAAGCAAACAGCCCCCTTTAGCTGCGTTTACCTAGCGGCTGAAGTGCTCATGGGCTGTTAACGCTTTCCGAGGAGGGCTTTTGCGTTCAGCCCTCGCGACTTGTGATCTCCACAAGATGGTAACCAAACTGGGTCTGCACCGGTCCGTAGACCTGGCCGATCTCGCCGCTGAACACGACCTTGTCAAATTCCGGAACCATCATGCCGGGGCCGAACGAACCAAGGTCGCCGCCCTTGGCACTGGACGGACAGCTCGAGTGCTCACGGGCAACGTCGGCGAAATTCGCGCCGTCGGTGATCTGTTGTTTAAGGTCGTTACATTTGTCTTCGCTGTCGACGAGGATGTGGCGGGCGCTTGCCGTTGGCATTTGTATGTCCTTTGTAAAGACTGAAGCCGCTATTGTGGATGATGGCCGAACGAGCAAGACTCGATGCCACCACAACGGGCGACGGATTATAAAATATTAGTAAGGTGCAATGGTGTCATATCTGGAAGGCCAAGGAAATTTTCAAGACATCCCACCGCATTCCGGGTGTTTGCAGTGTTTTTCGCATACAGTCGGGTTTTGTAGTTCCCAGAGTTTGACGACAATGGAGCACGTCGATGGCGCCAGGTTTTAGTCGAGGCATCTTCTCCGAATGGTCGTTTTGAGTTTATCAACTGGTTCTACCCCTCAACGCCGGGATCAAACGTGATTCCCGTAGCCCGCGCGGTTGCTGTTGCACTGCTCGCCAACGTGTATACGTTGTTTGGCCTTGCTTTGGCTCAAGAGACCGGCGATGCGGCTTTCTCGGGAAACGTGGTGCTCGAGAAAACAGGTGATGATCCTTTTATTCCGTCGTTCAGGCTGAACCACGAGTTGGTTTTTCGACAAGCCAACGGTACAGAATGGATCAGTCCACCGGGCTCTGTAGTCGACGGGCGGGCTGTGCCGACCATTTTCGTGCAGTTGGTCGGTCAGCCTTTGGATAGCTCGTTTGTCAAGAGCGCAGTCAGCTACGAAGTCGCGGTGCGCAACAAGCAGCGCACATGGCAGGCGGCGCAACGCATGTTTTACGAAGCAGTGCTGACCGAGGGAATCGAACCTGGCGAGGCGAAAGTGATGTACCTGCTTCTGAGCGGTTCCGGCACGCGATGGGCCATGCGTGACAGTAAGCGTTGTTTCGGTCGCTGCCACGCCGATGCGGTTGAGCTGGAATGGCGACCGCTCGTTAACGACGAAGAACTCGAGTCGATGCTGACCTGGGTGCGTAGCGAAGATCCTTCGCTCGAACAGATTGACCAACGCGCACGTACAGCGATCGTTGACAAAGGACCACACGTCTTCGGTACGCCCCGCTAGCAGTCTGGTAGAGCCAGCGATAACCCTAACTCCCAATTGTTGTATTGTTTACCGTGCCATGGATCGAAATACCGAAATCAAGCTGTTGCAGGAGCTAGTTGGACTTCAGGAGAAGCAGTCAGCTTTTCTGGACAAGTCTGTCGCCACGAATCCAGTCAGGTATTACTTTGATCCGGCGCGATTTGAAGGTGAGTGCGACAAGATACTAAAAACGATTCCCCGGCCAATTGCGCATTCTTCGGAACTGGCCGCGCCGGGTTCGTTTCTCAGGCGAGACACGGTCAGCGCTACATTGTGAGCGATCCGCATCAGGCGTGGTGTCGGAAAACAATCAGGCCGGAGGCAAATCGCCGAAACAAACAAGACGAATCGAAGGAGCAAAAAGAATGATGATCCATGGCCTCCGGCTATTGATAGCTGTCACGGTCGCCGCCCTTCCCATCATGAACGCATACGGGAAAGGCATTATTCATGATGCCGAGTACAACGTTATCGAGGCGCAGAACGGCAAGAAGTGGAAATCTGACGACAGGCGAATCGATGCCAAGCTAAAACAGATCCGCGCGAAAAATGACGGCAAGCCGCCAAACATCATTTACATTCTCCTGGACGATGCCGGCTTCGGGGAACTGGGCATGCCCGGCCTGGACGTAATCCGCGGCTACAAAACGCCCAATCTGAATGAATTGGCCCGAACGGGATTGAGCCTGCAACGGATGTACACCGAGCCATCTTGCACGCCTACTCGCGTAGCAATGATGACTGGCCGCCACCCGGTGCGAACCGGCGTGGTCGAAGCGAAGGCGACACTGGCTGGCGACGGACTGCCCTCTGAAGAAGTCACCATTGCGGAAGTCCTCAGAGATGCTGGCTACGCCACATCCCACGTGGGCAAATGGCACCTGGGCAACATCGAACAGGCCTTTGCCAACAAGCAGGGATTTGAACACGCCGAATTTCCCATTCACCAGCAGGCCCAACTGGCGCTGATGAATGGCGATGCAGAAAGATCGGATATAACCCGCAGTCTGGGCGTCGATGGCCCGGCACCGCAGACGTTCACTCTGGACAGGCAATTCGTACCCAACGCGAGCCATATGGTTGTCGGTGTTGAGCTACGCAACGGAAAACTCTACGAAGTCGACATGAAGGCCAGTGAGGTCTGGACGCAGAAGAAGTATCGAGAAATGAACGAGCGCTACCAGAAAAGTGCGCTTGAGCAAGTCAGAACACTGGCAAAGCAGGACAAGCCCTTTTTTCTCAATTACTGGCCTTTGTTTCCGGTCACTTTTACGAGGTCAGATCGCGATAGATTCAGGACACTCAACGGCGGCAGTTTCGTCGAGAGTATTGTTGAAGTCGATGAGTGGATCGGCCAGATAGTCGATGAAGTGGACCGTCTCGGCATTGGCGAGAACACCAGCATCATGGCGATGGGCGATAACGGCACCATGGTCGAGTACATGGGTTTGACCGGCGCAAGCGATCGAATCTATCGAGGCGGAAAGGGGCAACATCTCGAGGGCGGCGTTCGCGTCAATGCGTTTGTTCGCTGGACCGGCGTCATCGAGCCGGGCAGCTACGCGGAGGACATCGTCCACGTCTCCGACCTGTTTACGTCTTTTGCCCGCATGGGCAATGCAATGGATGGTGTTCCGACCGATCGGGTTATCGACGGCGTCGATCAAACGGGCGTTTTACTTCTGGGCGAAACGCACGGGCGGCGCGACTATGTGTACGTCTACGAAGGAACTGAACTCAGGGCAGTCATCAAAAACAAGTTCAAGATGCACGTTGCACCAGCGGGACAAAATCCGGTACTGAGCGCCAAGTTTTTTGATCTGTACCGCGATCCTCGCGAAGAACGTCCGAAGGAGTCAATCAAACTTGGTGCATGGGGCGGCGGACAGTTCGCAAGCATGATCAAGCGGCACCTGTCGACCAGGAAAAAATACGGCGATCGCGAACCCGTTCACGCCGTTCCGTACGAAGGCATTGAGAACCTCCGGCCCGAAACAAGGCGCATGGTCGAGCATTTCATGTCCGCCAAGCCGGCAAAGTAGGCGATCTTTTTTGTTATCGATCGCGCCACAACCAGGGGACCCGGCGCAAACGAGCCGGCTCTTATGACGTTCGAATACGGGAACGGCCGAGCCTTTCTCACCACACTCGGTCACGCCGGACCCAAACAAAACGATCCGGTCGGTAGCATTTCCTGCGCTGGACTCATCGTGACACTTCAGCGCCGCACCGAATGAGAAGCAACCGGAAAGGCCATGCCGCCTTTCCCGACGACTTCCCGGCCACGTCCGCCTTGTTATTGCGGAAATAGCACCCGATTCATAGATCATGAACACGGCTAGCAGTCTGTAAATTGCCGGCGCCCGTGCTACTCTTTTGACCAAGTATGTATAGAGGCGAAAAACCGCCGGCTAACCCGACCAATTCAAGGATATGCAATGCCAATCATCTCCAAAAGCTTCGATCTCGATTCTGTTGAATGGAGGCGTGTCACCGACCCGGACTGCAAGGAATTCAGGGTCGATTTCGAGTACAACCTGCTTGGCTATGATCTGGAATCAGGCCGCCTGGACATGTTGCTGCGATATGGAAAAGGCGGTCACTGCCGGCGGCATCGGCATGTCGCATCAACGGTCACCCTTGTCCTGGAGGGCGAGCAATTTCTGACCGAAATGTTGCCGGACGGAAGGACCAGATCAATTCATCGCAAGAAAGGTGATTACGCGCTCCCGCACGACGAATATGGTGGCGATGACGGTGGAACGATAATGCTGTCGATGACTACGCCCGACGGCATTCTCTTCGAGTACTTCGACGACGGTATGAAGAACAGTTGGACACTGTCCATCGAGCAATACGTCGATGCATGGAATTCAGGCAAAACTTACGGGGCGCCCCACAGCGCGAGTGAGGCCGCAGCAGCCTGAGGACACCGGAAAGGTGGAAACATGACTACAGAAACGGCACATCTGCTCCTGGAGGAGTACTTCCGATTCAGCCGTGGTTCGCGCGTGCTGGCGCAGCGAGCACGCCATGTTTTTCCCGGCGGCGACACCAGAGCGAGTGCTCACTATGGCCCGTATCCTCCGGTGATGGGCAGTGCATAGGGCTGCCGCCTGACTGATGTGGACGGCAACGTGTTGCTCGACTTCATGAACAATTTTACGTCGTTGATTCATGGTCATGCGCACCCCGATGTCGTGCGCGCGGTGCAGGAACAGTCAGCCAAAGGTTCCGCCTATGCCGCGGCCAACGTCAATCAGATCGAACTTGCGGAAATGCTGGTTGATCGGGTGCCTTCGATCGAACAGCTCAGGTTCACGAGTTCGGGTACCGAAGGTACGCTGATGGCGATTCGCTGCGCACGGGCTGCAACCGGGCGCCAGAAGATCATGAAAATGGAAGGCGGCTACCACGGCAGCTACGAACTGGCAGAAGTTTCACTGGTGCCGTTTCCCGATGAGTGCGGCTCGCTTGATGCGCCTGTATCAGTTCCGGTTGACGACAGTTTCCCCGGCAGTGTGCTGAACGACACGGTTGTCTGTCCGTACAACGACCCCGGGCGCGCCGAAGCACTCATTGACGCGCACGCGGGCGAGCTGGCTGCAGTGATCGTGGAACCGATTCTCGGATCGATGGGCATGGTGCCGGCGAGCAAATTGTTTTTGCAGGCTTTACGCCATGTGACAGAACGGCATGGAATCGTTCTGATCTTCGATGAGGTAATTTCGCTTCGCCTGGGCAGTGGCGGCATTCAGTCTGTGCACGCCATCATTCCGGAACTCACCTGCATGGGCAAGATTATCGGCGGGGGGCTGCCAGTCGGCGGTGTCGGTGGTAAACGTGCGCTGATGCAACACTTCAGTCCCGAGCGAAAACGTCCGGTGATGCACGCCAGTACCTTTAGCGGCAACGCTCTCACGATGGCGGCTGGCGGCGCTTCAATACAGGCTTACGGCGCCTCCGAAGTCGAGCGTATCAACGTGCTCGGGCAACGCCTTCGCGACGGGTTCAACAAGGCGTTCAGCCAGTCCGCCATATCTGGACAGGCGATCGGTCAAGGCTCCCTGACCAATTTGCACCTGACAGATGCACCGATCAATGATTCACGCGATGCATTGTCCGCCATGAGACGGCGTTGAAGAGCGCGGCCTGAACCCCATGGAGATTTCACTTAAGCGGGTGTCCAAGTTTCGGGGTCCACTTCTCGTGCGGCACGCGGCTCGCTATCGTAAATCGTGCTCAGCCATCCTGGCCGCATAAGCTCAAAGACGACCGCGTTACCCACCTTATTCCGGCCGTTGTCCACGATTCTCGCGAAATCCGATGCCCAGGAAACGACCATACCGTGATCGCCAAACCTCCACTTCAGATGGTTGACGGTATCGTCGAAGCTTCTCTGAGAAATCACTTCGACGTGGATCTGTCTGGTCTTCGCCAAGCGCTCCTGCCCATGTACTGAGCCCAC
>CATOSA010000028.1 GCA_951812315.1 uncultured Burkholderiales bacterium | reverse complement strand
GTTTGGCGTAATCGGGATGGCGAAGACCTGGGCACGCGAATTCGGGCGCAAAGGAATCCGCGCCAATGCCGTGTGTCCGGGCATGATCGAGACTGACATCATCAATGGCATACCGGAAAAGGTTCTGCAATCAATTACTGATCATGTTCCATTGGGCCGTCTCGGCAAGCCCGAAGAAATTGCGAACACGTATGCTTTTCTCGCGTCGGACGAAGCGAGTTTCATCAACGGTGCAGTTATTGAGGTCAGCGGCGGCGGAACATTGTAGTTCCCGTGTGCTAACCGAATCGGTTTGATTTTCGATGGCCGTTGACAAATTGGTCGGCGGCTACCGTTGGCAATAGCGATGATATTGATCTTGCGGGAATGGTATGCGGAAATTGGATATGTCTGCGAATGCAAGTTCGCGGCAAAAGCCCTATATCACGTGCACCCGGGAACCGTGTTTCTACATTTTGGTGCCCAGCCGTTGGGGTCCACTTCTGTCAGTTGCCCGACCTTGGCGTGCAGCTTCTCGATTTCGCGTTCGGTGTGTTGCGCCTCAACTGCGTTGCCACCGAACACGTCCTCGGCACTATCGACCAGACGTTTCTTCCAGTCCTGGATCTGATTCGGGTGAACGTCGAACTGTTCAGCCAGCTCGGCCAGTGTGTGCTCGCCACGCACTGCGCCCAGTGCTACTTTGGCCTTGAAGCTCGCCGTGTGATTTCTTCTCTTTACTACGTGTCATCTTCGGATACTCTCTGTGTCGTAAAAGAATAATCCATAAGATCTCACTTATCAGCTACATTTTGGTGTCCAGCCGTTGGTCCACTTCTGAAATCACCGCCTCGCCGCCATTGGTAATGGACATCATGACCGAGCGCTTCGAAGTTGCGACGCGCTTGCAACAGGCCTTGTCAGCGAACGAAGCGCTCTTTGGCAGCTACCGCAATACGGATGGAGAGCCGGCCATTCAATTCAGCGGCGTTCACCACCTCTACAAACAGGTGAACGGAAAGCCGCTGGTGCGGCCTGCGTGGTACTTCGATACTGCAGTGCAAGGTGAAGGCATTACCGATATCACCACGCATTTTATTGACCTCGCACAGTGGTTCGTCGGCAATGAATCAATATCAGGAGACAGGGCCGATGCCGTTGTTACCGGCGCGCGGCAGTGGCCAACGAAAATTCCACTGAATATTCTTGCGACCATTACCGGTCTATCCGAATTCCCGGCCAATGTTCGGCGCAATGTTCGGGACGGCGCGCTTGACTACTTGTGTAATGCGAATATCAGATTTACGTTGCGCGGTCTTCCGGTAGAAATCGATTCTGTCTGGAATCTTGCGATCCCCGAAGGCGGTGGCGACACGCACTATTGCATTTTGCGCGGCACGCGTGCGGATATTGTTGTTGACCAGGGGCCAGAGACCGGATTCGAAACGCGCTTGCGCGTGATTCCTGTTGATGCGAGCGATGCGTTCAATAACGTCCTCACGCGGGCACTATCGGATATGCAATCCGAGTTTCCCGGAGTGAATCACGAGGCGACCGGCACTGCGTACGAGATTGTTATTCCTACTGCAATGCGTCATGGGCACGAAGCCCGTTTTGCAGACGTCCTCAACCGGTTTCTCGAATACGTCGATTCCGGAACCTGGCCGGCAGAACTCGGTCCGCAACTGGTTGCGAAATACTCCTTGCTGGCAAACGCCCGGGAACTATCTCATCGCTGACCTTAGGTCGGCAGGCGACTTGCCGTTGTCTACCGACTGAAGCCGCCACTGCGGCGATTGCATGCATTCGTCGACAAACTCGATCTCATGCCGTCTGGGTGATTTTGGTGTGTCAAAGACACTTGCGGCTGCATTTGTGAGCAGCGCTTCGTCGTATTCGTTGCGAGCGAACCAGCGCAACTGCGGTGGGAAACTGCGAATGACAAGAAGATCATCTGCCAGCCGGGACATAAAGAAATCGCGAGCGATTCCATTGTCGCGCGACATGGCAGCATTGCGAATAAAGTCGCCGCCTTCACGACATTCTTCGAGTGGATGTGGTTGCAACGCAACATCCTGAGCCAAAGCGTTCGCTGCAAACATTGCCACAACACCAAAACACGCAAGATACATTCGCATAGGTCACCTCGCTGTAGTTGACGCCATTGCCACCTGGCCATACTACAACCTTCGAGTGCCGCATGGTGAAGTGATTGGACCAAGCACGACGCAACACGATGGCAGCATAAGACCAAATCTAATGGAGCATAAATGGTGCCCGTGCACGCTTGATCCAACTGCCGGTTCTCGATTCAGCGCAATCGGGTGCCGAACGCCAGCTACGAATGCATTTACTGCATGAACGTTATATCAGGTCCACATCGGTAATGATTTCTACCAGTGCCGGTCCAGTATGAGAAAGCGCCTCGTCGAATGCGTCGTGCAACTGCTCTGCCTTGGTGACGCGCACGCCTTTGCCGCCACACAGCTTCGCGTAAGCGGCAAAACTTGGATTCGTTAGCGCTGTCTGCCACACTGGCCATTCGCCGGCGCGTTGTTCCTTGGAAATTTTGCCAAGCTCGGAGTTGTTGAGCAGCACATGGGTTATGTCCATATCATATTTCACGGCGGTATTGAAATCCCCCATGTACTGGCCAAAGCCGCCATCACCGCTGACCGAAACGACTTTGCGACCCTTGTACGCATCCTGATCCTGTGTCGCGGCCCATGCACCCATTGCAGCGGGGAACGAAAATCCAATCGAACCCAGGTAGCCGGACATCAGGATGCGTTGTCCCTTGCTTTCGAAATAGCGCCCAAACGAATAGGTGTTGTTGCCAACATCAACGGCGATGATCGCGTCATCCGGTACGGCGGAATCCAGGGCATCAAAAACCCATGTAGAATTAAGACCGTTGCCCTGATCGTCGTCCAGTCGGCTGCGCTTTTCCTCGCGCCAGATTGCCCAGCGTTCGGCAAGTTCGGGCCTTTGATCGACGAAATCGGTTGCGCCGTTCACTGCTGTGCTCAGATCCGCATTCAGGAGTCTGGCCATGGCGCCGATCTCGGCCCACACAGGCACTGTCACGCCATGAAATTTCCCCAACGTCATGCGATCGAAATCGACCTGGATGATCGGGCGTTGTGGCGTAATACCGGTGTGATTGGAGAATGACGCGCCGAAAGTCAGAATGAGGTCGCACTCATTCATGAACCAGCTGGCTACCGGTGTTCCGGAGCGTCCCAGAACTCCTGCGGCCAACGGGTGGCTATCGGAAATCTGGCCCTTCGCCTTGAAGGTCGTGAGTATCGGTGCATTCAGACGCTCGGCGAGCGCAATGATTTCGTCCATGGCATCGCGTGCGCCATAACCAACGATCACGATGGGCCGTTTTGACTTCCTGGTTAGCGAAACTGCATCCTTGAACGCATCGGTGGCCGGCATAATTTCCTGTGCCGCGATTCTGCCGCCGGGACCTGACGCTTTTGCAGATTCCTGTGCCGGCAGGGTCTGCACATCGTCGGGAAATATCAGATGCGCTACATCGCGTTCGACGACTGCGTTCTTGCATGCAAGCGTCATCAGTTCGGCGTGCCTCGAGGTGTGCAATACGGTCTGACTAAAACGCGCTACCGGAGCAAACGCGGCGGCAAGGTCAATCTCCTGAAACGCGCCCGGGCCAAAAACCTGCACGTCGACTTGCCCGGTCAAAGCAAGCACGGGCGCGCGGTCTACCTTTGCATCCCAAAGGCCGGTCATCAGGTTGGTCGCACCGGGTCCGGCGATTGTCAGGCAGGCGGCCGGTTTGCCGGTGAGTTTCGCGTAACCGGAACATGCGAATGCAGCCGCGCCTTCGTGCCGGACGCCATAGTATTTCAAGCGCCCTTGCTGTTCTTGTAATCGCAGTGCATCGGCCAGTCCGAGGTTGGAGTGCCCGACCATGCCAAACACGGATGTCACGCCCCAATTGGTCATCGTCTCTGCCATGACATCGGTAACAGTGGTTGCATGCGGTGCTTCGGCTTCGATGCAACATAAATGCCGTCGGAGCGAACTTCAACAGGGTACAGCGTCTGGCCGGTATCTTCGTGCCCGCCCGGGGGTAGACCTGTCTTTGGGTCAAAGTCCCAGCCATGCCACGGACAACGCAGCCAACACTGGCCGTCGCCTCCAATTTCAATGGAACCTTCACCGAGAGGACCGCCCTGATGCGGGCACTTGTTGTCCATCGCGGTGAATTGACCATCAATGTGTGTCAATGCCATGGACAGCGTACCTGCAGTCACTGTCTTCACTCTGCCTTCGGGCAACTCGTCGATATCAGCGACCCGGTGCCAGTCCAGTTTTCGCTCGTTATTGTTCATTGCGGATTTCCTCAAGCTTTCTTGTTCAGCATATTGCCTGCCTGCGCGCAGCAGATCGTTCCACAAATCGACCAGATAGGCTTCCGGGTCTGCTTCCATGATCAGCGATCCGTATTTCACGACCGCACCGCTAAAGCCTGCGGTGTGCCATATCGTGCCGGCGGGTAGCTTCAGCTTCTCGAATGCTGCCGGTTGCGGGTATGCAGTAATGTAGAAATAGGGCTCGCCGATGGTGCCATCGCCGAGTGTGAAGCCGAAACTCATCTGTTTGTCGGCGGTTTCTTCGTTTGCAGGGTCCTTGCCGTTGATGGTTTCGCCTGGCAGCCACATCATCGCAAGGTCGAAGTGATGCGGCCAAAGCTGAATCGGGCTGGTTTCTTCAGGTATGCCCGCACGAAACGTTTCCAAGGCTGCGCTGACCGCACGCCATGTACTTGCCAGATCATTGGCGACACTGGCCGAGTACTCCGTGGTTGATTCAATGCGCTTTGCGGCATCGCCGAGATTGGGCGGCCGGGTAAGTCCGTTTTCGGAAAGAAAATGCGCGATGCGTATTGTCATTTCGCGCGCGGGTTGTCCGCGAAGCGGTTCGTACAATTGCGCGCCATTGTCAACGCGAACGCGCAACTCGCTGTGGCGAAGATTGAGTTCAAGTTCGAAGTCAATCTGTGCGTATACCGGTCCAGTCGTCAGGCCATCGAGGCATGGGCGCAGGCTGTTCTGCCACCAGTGTTTTCGTCTCGGACGGAATGTCGAAATGAAATCTCCCATCGCAAGTGCGTAGCCATGCAGTGCATCTCGCGTGGCGCGTATGGCATCGGGCTGGAGTTCCGGGAACGTTTGTCTGGTCACTGTTGGTTTCCTCAGTTCACTGCACGAACGCCGCCATAGGCGACGCCTGAGAGCTGCGCAATTTCGGGCTTGAATGTCGTCAGATCATCAATGGAGAATTCGGCGAGATGGCGATGACCGGCAGCGCGCGCGAGCACGGTCATCAATTCGACCGCAGACGAGAAGAACCGCGCGAGCCGTTCGGCCGCGATATCGACTGGCAGGCGAGCACGCAAATGCGGCTTCTGGGTTGCAATGCCGACCGGGCAATTATTGGTATGGCAAGCGCGCATGCCAAGACAACCGATGGCCTGGATTGCTGCGTTGGATACGGCAATGCCATCGGCACCCAGCGCCATTGCTTTTGCAAAGTCGGCTGGATGGCGCAGGCCGCCAGTCGCGATCAGCGTGACGCCTGCGGCGGCGGAAGTGTCAAGGTGCCTGCGTGCTCTGGCCAGTGCCGGAATGGTTGGAACAGAAATGTTGTCCCTGAAAATGAGTGGCGCAGCGCCTGTACCGCCACCGCGGCCGTCAAGGATGATGTAATCAACGCCAACCTCGAGAGCGGCATCGATATCCTTTTCAACATGCTGGGCCGACAATTTGAAACCGACGGGGATGCCGCCGCTGCGTTCGCGTACTTCACTGACAAAGTCGCGAAACTGGCTCAGGCTGGTCCAGTCCGGAAAACGAGCGGGCGATATTGCTGCTTGCCCTTCAGGCAAATCACGAACCTGCGCAATCTTGCCCTTGACCTTGCTTCCCGGCAAATGACCACCGGTGCCGGTTTTGGCTCCCTGGCCACCCTTGAAATGAAACGCCTGTGTCTTTGCGACCTTGTCCCAGGAGAACCCGAAGCGGGCGGAGGCGAGCTCATAGAAGTAACGCGAGTTCGCCGCCTGTTCCTCGGGCAGCATGCCGCCTTCGCCCGAACAGATACCGGTTCCTGCGAGTTCGGCACCTTTTGCAAGTGCAGTTTTCGCTTCTTCGGACAGTGCGCCAAAGCTCATGTCCGAGACGAATATCGGAATGTCCAGGCGCAACGGTTTGCCAGCGTTCGGGCCAATGACCAGGTCCGTGCCTACCGTTTCTTCGTCAAGCAATGGCAGCTTGTGCAACTGGCCCACGACAAACTGCAAATCATCCCATTTCGGCAAGCTGTCGCGCGGCACCCCCATGGCGGCTGCCGGGCCGTGGTGACCAAGCCTGGTCAATCCTTCGTCTGCGAGCTGGCGAATGAGTCTGACGTGCGGTTCGTCCACAGTACCGTGCGGGTCCTGGTAAGCACCTTGATAAGCGTCACGCTGATAGGGCTGCGGATTCGCTTTGGCCCAGCCGGCAATCTCGTCTTCGTCGACGTAAACTTTTCCGTCCTCGAGCCAGGCGCTGAATTTGTGCAGGGTTTCGCTGTTGTTGTATTCGCTGATACCGGTGTCAACGCGGTAGTCCCAGCCATGCACGCCGCAGATCAGGTTATTTCCACTGACATGTCCGTCGGCCATCAATGCGCTGCGATGCGCACAGCGGCCGTACAACACGTTTACTGATTCGTCGAAGCGAACGACAACCAGATCAACATCCGCAACCAAAGCGTGTGCGGGCGCGCGGTCCTCAAGGTCATCCCAGTTCTTTATGGCTAGCTTGTTCATGATAAAAGGATCCTGTTTCAGTCGTTATCAAACACCGTTTTTATCAGACACGGTCTTTATCAAACCCGGTCTCTGTAAAAATTAGTCTTTGCCAATCCTGGTTTCTGTAAAACTGGTACGGCCGTCACGCATTGGCATCTCTTCGACGGGTCTGTTTTCCTCACATTCTCCCATCTGTGAAGTCAGTCGGCCGTAGAGGCGCGCAAACGGCGCGGCACTGACGCCGTGCAAGAGCGTGCTCAACGCGACGGTGATAATGGTTATGGAGAGTAACTCTTCGCGATGTTGTATTTGGGACTCTTCGAGTATGAGCAGCACAAACAGAATAGAAGCAAGTCCGCGCGGACCGAACCACCCGAGGAAAGATTGCGTGGGCAGCCGCAATCCGGTGCCGACAAGTGACGCCGCGATCGGGAGCATCCGGATCACCGTCAGGCTGAGCGCTGCGTAGACAACGTATGCAAGGTTAAAGTGGGCAATGCCTTGTGGCAACAATGCCGCGCCGAATATCAGGAAGGTGATCAACATGAGCAATTGTCCTTCACTCTCCATGAACTCGAACAGAAAAGTGCACGGATGGCGAACTGTGTTGCCAAATACCATGCCGCCTATAAAGGCAGCGATAAAACCGTTTCCCCCAATGAGCTCTGCGCTGACATAGGTCAGCACGGCGAGCGAAAGAATACCTATTCCCTGAAACGATGTATTCGCCCAGCGATGTTCGGCGGCAGAATCGAGTAGTCGCGCACCCGCAAAGCCAATAACGACTCCCGTGAGAGGCCCGAGCGTGAGTTGTATTGCAATGAACCGGAACCACTCGCCTGCACCTGAGGTAACTTGTTCGGCGCTGGCGAGCGCGGCGAACAGGAGCACCGCCGGCAGTGCTATGCCATCGTTCAGCCCGCTTTCTATATTGATTGCCTGGCGAATTCGTGCCGGCACTACTTCGGCTGACAACACCGCCTGGCCAAGCGCAGCATCGGTAGGGGCTAGCAGTGCGGCAAGCAACGCTGCTTCCCAGAACGAAAATGCCGGAAACAATTGTGACGCGACAATGGCGCCAGCGACAATCGTCAGCGGAAGTCCGATGATCAGCATGCGCGCGGGCAGATTGTGATCGCGTCGAACAGTTCTGATGTCGATGCGAGAGGCGTCAGTGAACAACACCAGCATTAACGTGAATTCGGCGATCAGGTGGATTGCCGAATGTCCAATATCGAGCTTGGCGATGCCCAGGCCGCCGGCGCCGATCATAAATCCGAAAACGGTAAAGACGAGCGGGGCGGTCATGATTGTCCCGCTGAGCCGTCCGGAGACCAGCGCGTAGAAAAACAACCCGCCAACGACGATCGCGACTGACGATAAGTCCATCACGGTGTGCGCGGGGAAGCGCCAACTCTTGCGAGAGCGATTGCAGGCAGTGGAGGATAAGCGGGTACGGAGTTGCGCACGGAACAGCCTCTTGTTAGTTGTTGCAATTTCATGACGGCGGTAGTTTCAGTGCCGGCCGCTCCCAGTGCGATATTTGCGCAGAGCAGCGTCAGTCTATCTCGACCGGCTTTTCGGGTCGACGTTCATCAGACTCGAGAATGACACCAGTCGCGTTTGTCATTGATACGCATTTGGCCGGCGCTCCGGATTTGCTGGTGGCGTTGCTGTGGTTGTCTCTGCGCGTGCGGTACGAAGCAAGGTTCGTCAATTGGTGCCTGCCTTATTCGTTGCACCTGTGAGGTCGCGCGTCCTTTGCGCACATTTGCGGTACGGTTCGTAGAATCCCGGCTGGCCTGAATTTCTCGCGATAGCCTGCCGGCGAAGTATTTTTCGGGATTTTTCTGTGAGATCTTGAATCGATGTCTGCAAGGCATTGATATGTTGCCGAAAAAACGAACCTAACGTTTTGTTAGATTTGATATTTTAGAAAACTTTCACTAACGTCGCGTTGCGTGATACGGCTTTGTGGACCTGGTGAAAAATGGCCCTCGGGGCAGACGCAAAACTTGCAGCACTTTCTTAACTGCCAGTTTTCATAAGCCGCTCTGTAAACGTTTGTGGCGTCTCGTTAATTTTTCTGACCAGGCTAGCGGCCACCTCCCTTGCGGCCGGCCCGGGTCAGTACTCCACGCAAGTGGTGTCCCCAAGGCGAGCGTCGCGGACAAGAGTGTGGCAACGTAGTGTTCTTTGCAAAACGACCCGTGTGTGACCAGCGCACGGAGAAAAACGGAATCCTGGCTTGCGTCGGGGTGGGGTTGCGAAGGCAATAGCCAGACCTATCGGAGCGGCTTATGTTTTTTTCCGGGACGGGTGCGTCCCTGATTCGCTGATTGAGTGGATCTGCCAACTACGCTGAAGGGTGCATCGGCCCCAGAATTCGCGCCGCTATTAGATGATCCGGGCGTAGATGATCCAGGCGTGGATGATCCGGGCAGTTGCCTTCGTGAAATTCGGGCCGTGCTGATTCTGTTTCTTGATCATGGTGGCAGCTCAATGTCGCGGCCCAATGTTGCAGCCCAATCGTCCTGAGTCCGACAGCCTGCTAGCCCGCATATTTCACGAAGACGGTCGCGTATCCAACTAGTTCGCGAAACGAATCAACTTGATAGCAAGATTTTGGGGCATCGTCTCGTGGGAGCAGTTTGTACCTATTCGCTTTCAGGAAAAATCTGCCGTCACAGCTTGAACGATCGACCTTGAGCAATAGTCTGGCTATTCCTCTGCGCCCGATCGTCGCAATCTGTTTAGGCACATTTCCCCTGAAAGCGAATCCCTCGTGAAATATGCGGGCTAGGCTGAAGACTTGTCAGGTGCCGGTTCGGACGGATCGAAGTCAAGCTCGACTTTTGCCCCACTTGGATCGAAACAAAACAGCTGCCAGGTGTTCGACCCATTTTGTCGTCGCAAGGTGTAGTCGATTTCCCGGGAATCGAGATTCTCGACGACGGAAGCCAGGCCAGTCGCACTGAATGCCATGTGATCGAGAACGCCGGCGGGCTCATCTGGAAGCGGGCGGCCGGCAATAATATGCAGCACTGCAGCCCCGTTGCTGTACATCCACGCTCCGGGGAACTTCAACGGTGGCCGGTAGCCTTCTTCAAGTTTCAGAACGTCCTTGTAGAAACTGACGGTTTGATCGAGCTTGTCCGTCAATACCGTAAAGTGATTCATTCCAGTAACTGACATGATAAATACGTCCATTGTTGCTGGCAGGCCAAAACGTTGGCGTACCGTAACCAGTTTGCCACGCGTACGGCGGGCGTCTTTTGCAACTGCGTGGTATTGCGTCTAATTGTCCGGGTATTCCAGCGCCGAACGTCAATATTACCGTCGCCAGCCAGGGAAGTCTTTCGCCGGCGCAGTTATTAAGCGATCGTCCATGAATCGATCGCCCACGAATCAATTGTCGACGATTTGATGACCGTGCTTTACGCAGCGCAACCCGGCGCAAGGACTAAACGTAGCGCAAGTGGCCATTTTCCTCTTGTTCTTTGTCCACGGCAAGTTTCAGCCGATTCTCCACGGCAAGTTTCAGCCGATTCCGTGGGATTATTGGTATCACGAGCAGGCTAGCCAACAGGCGTCACGCGCAGCTGTTCGCGCGACCGCGGAGAAGGCGGAAAGGTCCTGGCAATTTGACGCGCGCGATGGGCGTTGCGCGCAAACCGGATTGTTTGGAGAAAGCGGCGAAATTCAAACCGCTCTGTCTCCATTGCAATCACAGTATTTGTAGTCCGGCGAGCCGTACGTGCCGGAATTGAATTGCAGTTGGCCCCGATCGGGGCAACTGCATGTAGCAGCCCCCTAGTTGCGCGGATGCGCGTGGACGTGATAATGCGCTTCGTGCCGGTTCTCGTGCACGTGTCCCGAGTCCATTTCGACCGGAACGCGGTTCAAGTGTCCATGCCGGATCTCGGATTCCGCCATCAAGGTATTGGCGAACTCCGTGATGTCGGAAGTTGAACCTTTTAGCAGCAAGGTTTCCATGCAGTTGTCGTGGTCTACGCGAACATGCATGACTGATATTACAATGTCATGGTTCGCATGCTGCATTTCTGCAATGCGTTCCGCGAGATCTCTGGCCTTGTGATTGTAAATATATGAAAGCGCCGCAATACAATTGGGGGCCTCATTGTTGGCAATGCTGGCTGTCGCGAGCTCGGTTCGCAGCATGTCCCTGACAGCCTCTGAGCGGTTCTGATAACCGCGCTTTCGCAGCAGGGTGTCAAACTGGTGGGCGAGGTCGTCGCTCAGTGAAATTGTGAATCGTTCCATATGTTTATCTGCCGGTTGTATTGAGAAAAAACGTCTGGTGTATGCCTCTAAGCAATTTTCATACGTGGGGCTTTTACCGCCTACGACATAACCGGATTGGGAACCGGCATACTTCACGCCATCTCTTCACAACCGTCCTGAACTACTTGATTTTAAGAGATATGGCGATCTTAAAATTCATCCGAATTTGCTGAAATGTGCGCGCACGCAGCGCATTCTGACGGCGGTTGAATATCAATCGGGCGGGTTGTCCGTGGGTGATATCAGAGGTGGACCCTAACGGCTGGACACCAAAATATAGCTGATAAGTGAAATCTTATGGATTATTCTTTTACGACACAGAGAGGATCCGAAGATGACACGTAGTAAAGAGAAGAAATCACACGGCGAGCTTCAAGGCCAAAGTAGCACTGGGCGCAGTGCGTGGCGAGCACACACTGGCCGAGCTGGCTGAACAGTTCGACGTTCACCCGAATCAGATCCAGGACTGGAAGAAACGTCTGGTCGATAGTGCCGAGGACGTGTTCGGTGGCAACGCAGTTGAGGCGCAACACACCGAACGCGAAATCGAGAAGCTGCACGCCAAGGTCGGGCAACTGACGATGGAGAAAGATTTTCTGTCAAAGTTTCTCGGGCGCGACCGGTGAGCGAGCGCCGAGCACAGATTCAAAGCGCTCACGAACTGTCCAGGGCACGCCGCTGCGAGTTACTCGGAGTGGCACGCTGCACAGCGTACTATCGCGGCGCACAGGTGTCAGCCGAAGACCTTGAGCTGATGCGCCTGATCGACGAGATCCACCTTGAGCTGCCGTTCTACGGAAGCCGTCGTATTCGCAACGAACTCGATACACGCGGGCTGCAGGTCAATCGTAAGCGCGTACAGCGGCTGATGCGTCAGATGCAGATCAGGGCGCTGTAGCCGAAGCGGCGCACCAGCACGCCAGACAAGGGACACAAGATCTATCCTTACTTGCTCAGGGACATGACAATCACGCGGGCCAACCAGGTGTGGGCGAGCGATATGTGTTATCTACCGATGGCCAAGGGGTTCATGTAGCTCGTGGCGATTATGCACTGGCATACGCGCAAGGTGCTTTCGTGGCGGGCGTCGAACACGATGGACAGCGACTTTTGCGTCGAGGCGCTCGAAGAGGCATTGCGTGGCTACGGTACACCCGAGATATTCAACACCGATCAGGGCACGCAGTTCACGGCCGATGCGTTCACCCGCGTTCTCAAGGACCACGAAGTGACGATCAGCATGGACGGCAAGGGTCGCTGGATCGACAACGTGTTCGTCGAACGGTTGTGGCGCAGTGTGAAGTACGAAGACGTGTATCTGCGCGCGTATGAAACGCCGGCGGCATTACGCGCCGGACTGGACAAATACTTTCGTTTTTACAATACCCGGCGTCCTCACACTGGGCTTGACCGGCGTACCCCCGATGCGGTGTACTTCGAACAAACGGCGTTGAAGAGCGCGGCCTGAACCCCATGGAGATTTCACTTAAACGGGGGTCCAAGTTTCGGGGTCCACTTCTATCGGGCCAATTTCTTATGGCGAAATTGCGAATCAGCCTAATAGAGGCGCTTGTGACCGAACCCGGCAAACTGGGCCGGCGGGGGGCAATGCAGGTGGGTCCGATGCAACGATCATCGGTGCAGTGGCAAGAGAGAGGTTAGAAAAACCGGCGAGTGACTACTTGTTGGCCAGTCTCAGGAGGATGCGGCGTGTATCGGCTTGCGAACCTGTTATAGGCAGACCTGGTATGTGAAGACCGCAGTTACAGTTCGCCGATGGCGGTTTGCATCCGGTCGAGTGCTTGTGTCAGCAGCGGCCTGGGACAGGCGAAGTTCAGTCTCAGGAATCCTGGTGAGTCGAACAGAGAGCCGTCATACAGCCCGACACCAGCGTCTTCAAAGAACGCCATCGCGTTCGCAACCGGCAGGTCACGCGCATCGATCCACGCAAGGTAGGTCGCTTCGACGTGCCAGGTGCGAATGCCAGGCATCGATGACAATCGCGTTTCGACCAGCTCGCGATTTGCGCGCAAATAATCGAGCAGGGCAAGTTGCCAGGGTTTTCCGTCGCGGAAGGCCGCAAGCGTTGCAAAAAATCCGAGCGCGCCGATGTGATGAACAATTCCCGCCATGGTGCTTTGCAGCTTTGCCCTTAGTTGCGCGTTTGGCGCAATCGCGAACGCACATCCAAGCCCGGGAAGGTTGAAGGTCTTGCTGGCTGATTGAAGCGTGACGGTCCGCGATTCTGCGTTGCCGATAGTCGCAATCGGAATGTGCGTCTTGTCCGCGTCGAGCACCAGGCCGGCGTGAATCTCATCGGATACGAGAACGAGATCGTGTCGATCGCAAAAGGCGGTGAGCGCCGCAAGCTCTTCACGCGTCCACACGCGGCCGGTCGGATTATGCGGACTGCACAACAAGACGAGACGGGTTTTCGGCGTAACAGATTTCTCCAGTGCATCAAAATCCCACAGCCAGCGCCCGGCGTCTTCTACGAGCGGCACCTTGGTGGCGATGCGATCAGCATAGCGTGGCGCCGAGAGAAAAGGTGGATATATGGGTGTCGCAGTGATGATCTCTTCACCTTGTGCTGCAAATGCACGGCTGACAACATTCAGTCCCACGACAAGGCTTGGCATCCACACGATCCAGTCCGGATCGATTGCCCAGCCGAAATCCTCGCTCATCCGGTCGACGACGGCACCCGGCAGCGCCGCGGGCGGTTGGGTGTATCCGAAGATGCCATGTCTGACCCGTTCGGCCAGTGCGTCGATCACGCAAGGTGCTGTCCGGAAATCCATGTCTGCGACCCACAATGGAATCACGTCACGGTCGCCGTATTTCTGCCATTTGCTGCTGGAATTGCCGCGCCGGTCAGGCGCATTCTCGAACTCGAACTGCGTTTGCATGTGAATTCCGGATCATCTTTATCGAATGAGACCCCGGCCGACTCGTGATGCGTACCGGACGTCCAGGTGGGATTGTGACATGCAAATAGCTCGCCTACCTGGCCTGTACGATTTTCAGTGCGTTGTGCGTCATGACACGGATGACTCAGATGATCGTCAATGAAAGTTTCGTGAGCGTGTCATCAGATTGTTCAGCAGAGGGGTGTAATCCACGAGTTTGCCTGCGATGAGATGAATGACGTCACCTTCGCGCTCAATATGTCCATGAACAACCACCAGCTGTGCGCCCAGCAATACACGGCGTTGGGCAGTGGCCGACCGGCCCAGACCACCACATTAATAAATCCGGTTTCATCTTCCAGTGTGATGAAAACCACGCCGCTGGCAGTGCCCGGCCGCTGGCGGCAGGTGACGATGCCGGCGGCGCGGGTCGGGGTGCCGTGGGGTATATGGCGAATGTCCCGGGCAGTTGCCAGGCGGAGCTTGCCTAGTTCCGAACGCAGCAGTGCGAGTGGATGCCTGCCGAGCGTCAAGCCCAGGCTTGCGTAATCGGCAACAACATTCTCACCCTCGGTGGGTGCCGGCAGATCGACCAGTTGTTCGTGAATCGGTGCATTGGTCAATATGGGGGGCGTGCTTCGATTCCGGCAACTGTCCATGCTGCAGCGTGACGATGGCCGGTTGTCGCGGCGAGTGCATCCGCGGCGGCAAGGCATTCCATGTCACGGCGCGAGAGCTTTGCCGCGAGTAGCAATTCCTCGATCGGTTCTCCGCGCAACTGCAGAGGTGTTTCGATCAGGCGCTGCGCGCCCGCTTTGGAAAGGCCTTTCACCATTCTGAAGCCGAGGCGCAGAGCGGGTTTGGATTCCGTAGTGCCTTGTGGGTTTTGCAGCGTGTCCGCGTCGATTGGGACATCGGCTGATACCTGCGTGGACTCCAGCGTGTCCACGTCATTGGAAAGCGTAGAATGCTTTGACGCGCCCACCTGCACGCTTCCGCGGAGCGTCTGCGACCCGTTCGCAGGCCCGTTTGCGGGAGCAGACGCTTTGCGCCCCGTTTCACGTATGTTGGTCGCAGCCGCGCGCGCCCCTTCCCGCACCGGCGCTTCGCGTACCGAGTCCGGGGGCGTCTGCGCCCCGTTAGCCGCAGGCCCGTTTGCGGGAGCAGACGCTTTGCGCCCCGTTTCACGTATGTTGGTCGCAGCCGCGCGCGCCCCTTCCCGCACTGGCGCTTCGCGTACCGAGTCCGGGGCGCATCCCCACTGACGTGGGGGCCCTGTTCCGCGCTCCAGCGTGCTCATCCAGTCACTATGCAGGATATCGACAGGCCGAACTTCTACACCATGGCGTTGCGCGTCCTGCACCAGTTGTGAAGGGGCATAAAAGCCCATCGGTTGACTGTTGAGCAGGGCACAGGTGAATGCCGCCGGTTCATGGTGTTTCAGCCAGCAGGAAACATAGACCAGTAGTGCGAAACTAGCGGAATGCGATTCCGGAAAACCGTATTCGCCAAAACCGAGAATTTGTTGAAAGATCTGTTTCGCGAATGTTTCGCTGTAGCCGCGTTCGCGCATGCCGGAAATCAGTTTTTCCTCGAAGGGCTGCAAGCCGCCTTTTCTCCGCCAGGCCGCCATTGAACGGCGCAGATGATCAGCTTCGCCTGGCGTAAATCCGGCAGCAACGACCGCCAGTTGCATCACCTGTTCCTGGAAGATCGGCACGCCGAGTGTGCGTTCCAGTACCTTCCTGACTTTTTCCGATGGATAGACGACCGGATCAATTCCCTGGCGGCGCAGATAGGGATGCACCATACCGCCCTGGATCGGACCGGGCCGGACAATCGCGACTTCGATCACCAGATCATAGAAACACTTCGGTCTGAGCCGGGGCAGCATCGACATCTGCGCGCGCGATTCGATCTGGAATACACCGATCGTATCGGCACGGGTGATCATCTCGTAGACGTCCGGATCTTCCGGCGGCACATCGGAAAGCGCAAATGGTTTGCCGCGAAGCTCGCTGATCAGTGCCAGAGCCCTGCGTATCGCGGACAGCATGCCGAGCGCAAGAACATCAATTTTCAGCAGACCGAGCGAATCGAGATCGTCCTTGTCCCACTGGATGACTGAACGATCTTTCATTGCGGCGTTTTCTACCGGAACCAGTTGCGACAGTGGACCGCACGATATTACGAAGCCGCCGACATGCTGTGATAAATGGCGCGGAAAGCCACTCAATGTTTCCGTCAAGGTGATCAGCCTGCCAATGACTGGTGAACCGGGGTCGAAGCCGGCCTCTTTCAGCCGGTCGGCACGTTGCGTTTTTCGATCCCACCAGGCGAAGTTTTTGGAAATGCGCTCAACCTGCTCAAGATTCAATCCGAGTGCCTTGCCGACATCACGAAATGCGCTCTTGGCACGATAGGTGACGACGGTGGCGGCGAGCGCGGCACGCTCACGGCTGTACTTGTTATAGATGTATTGAATGACTTCTTCGCGCCGTTCGTGTTCGAAGTCGACGTCGATGTCGGGCGGTTCATTGCGTTCCTTTGAAATAAAACGCTCGAACAACATTGCCATACGCCCGGGTCGACTTCGGTAATGCCGAGTGCGTAGCACACGGCGGAATTGGCGGCGCTGCCTCGTCCCTGGCAGAGAATGCCCTGGCTGCGTGCGAACCTGACAATGTCGTAGACCGTCAGAAAATAGGGTTCATAGTGCAGTTCCGAGATCAGCGAGAGTTCATGCTCGATCAGCGTGCGAACTGTGGTCGTGATGCCGGACGGAAATCGCCATTTCAGTCCTGTTTCGACCAGTTGCCGCAGATACTGTGAAGGTGCCTGACCGGGCGGAACAATTTCTTCCGGATACTCGTAGCGCAGGCTGTCGAGAGAAAAATCGCAGCGCCGGGCAATGCGGGCCGTTTCAGCGAGCAATTCAGGGGGGATAAATGCGCTCAAGGGTTTCGCGGCGGCGCAGGTGCCGTTCGCCACTGGGATGCAGATCGTATCCAACTTCGCGAACCGGCTTGCCAAGCCGGTTCGCGGTGAGTGTGTCTTGCAGCATGCGGCGTTCGCGTATGTGCACGTCGCCGGTTGCTACGCAGGGTAGCGCGAGCCGTTGACCAAGTTTGCGTAACGTGCCAAGCCGCGCACGTTCACCATTGCGCGCGAGCCGTTCAATTGCGATCCACAATCGGTCCGGAAAACATCCGGCAAGCCAGCTTGCTGCCTTTTCATCGAAACTGGCCGCATCTGACAAAGCGGTATTGATCGAGGCTGTATCAAGCGAGGCGATATTGCCCGAAGCGGTGTCGGTGTTCATGTTTGGCAGCCAGAGTGCCAGGCAATTGTTAACGCTTTGCGCCAGATCGTCACGTGTCAAATGATAGGTGCCCTTGCTGGCTGCGCGCCGGCCGAGGGTGATCAACTGGCAAAGGTTTGTATATCCTTCGCGGTCTTGCGCCAGTAGTACGAAGCGTAATCCGTCATCGAGGCGAAACTCCGAACCGATCAGCAATTTGAGGCCAGCCTGTTTCGCTGCGACATGTGCGCGAACGACACCGGCGACCGAGCATTCGTCGGTAATTGCCAGTGCCGTGTAACCCAGTTCGGCGGCGCACTGTGCCAGTTCTTCCGGGTGTGACGCACCGCGTAGAAACGTAAAGTTGCTGATGCAATGCAGTTCAGCGTATTCAGGCATCAATGCATCCCGTCACGAGAAGATGCCGTGCAGAAACCAGTTGCCCGCTGCCATGCGTTCCCGGTAGGCTCAGAATGTTGCGCCACCGGTATTGCGCACGATGAAATAATCGCGCATCACATCCAGACCGTCCCACCAGCCAAACTCGATGCGCTCGGGTCCATCGAGAAGGCGAAGCCGGCCATCGAGCCAGGGTCGTCCGTCGTGCAAATTCAGCTGGCGTGGACGCTGCAGCAGCCAGACCGGGCGCGACAGTGCCGGGGCCGGTTGCACACGCGTGCCGTGTTCGGTTTCACGCCAGGCCAGTTCCGGCCGTGCATCGGGAAACAGCGACAAGCCGCGCACTGCATCATCACCGAGCCGTGCACGCAGTTTTTCAACCAGCGTAGTGCGTTCTTCGCGCGTGTGCGCGGCATCGGGAAAAAAGGAGAAGTTGCGCGGTGCGAGTTGCGCGATGTCCTTTGCTTCCAATGTGATCGCTTCGATGCGGCCGGGCAAGGCGGTTACTGACAGACGCTCACGCAGCAGATTGGTGAGATGCTTTGGGTCCCGGCTCGGGACTGAAAGCGCAACGATGGCATCGACTGTTTTTGTATCTTCACTCTCCAGCCGTAGTTTCAGTCGCATCACGCCGGCGTTGCTGGCATACAGATAACCGGTCATTTGCAGGATCAGGCGATGCGCGGCAAAAAGAAGCGCTTCTACTTCGTGCACCGGTGAAGGCAGTGTCAGGCTGGCTGAGAAACGCGTCGGCGGGCTGAATGGCGATTGCGGGTCGGGCAGATTTCCGAATGCGCGATCGAGTTGATCGAGCAGGCGCTGGCCGAAGCGCCGTGCCAGCGCGTCGCGCGGCAGGCGTGCCAGTTCGCGGATAGTGCGTATCCCCATTCTTTCCAGCGATTTGAACGTGTTTGCGTCGGCATCGATACATGCGACCGGCAAGCGGTTCAAATGATGTTGCAGTGTTGCGTGATCCTCGGCGCTGGCGGCCAGTCCGGCATGGGCAAGCCAGTATGCACCGCGTGGTGTAGGGGTTACTGCACTTAATGTGTCAAAGCCAAGCTGCCCGGCAGATTCGCTTATCCGGTTACGCAGTGCCTCCAGTCCGCCGAACAGTCTCAGGCTGCCACCGACTTCGAGTAACAGCGAGGCGGGTGGGAAGAGGCTGACTTGTGATGTGAACTGTAGTGCCCACAGCGCGATTTCTTCGAGACAACGTTGTTCTGTTGCCGGATCACGCGTGCGTGCCACGATGTCAGGTAAAAGCGCATAAGCCGCAGACAAGGCCATGCCGCTGCCGGCCTGCTGCGCACGTTCATCGCATGCGATGATCAGTGGACGGTTACCGCCACTGGAAACCACCAGTGGATTACGCGATACGCCTGCGCGAAGGAATATCTCGATTGGTAATCGGGGGAAATTCAGGCACAACCATAGCATTTTAGATACGCAGCATTTTGTATATGTAATGGTGATGTCAGCCCGCCACCACGGCGCTTCAGCACTTCGACACGGATGTCTTCGACGGTGCCGTTGATTTGCAGCCGGTAAGGTACGGGCGAAGTGCGCGCAAGCGCACCTGGTTGAGTGAAGTAGGCACCAAGTGCATGACTGGCTTCGGTCGCGAGTTGCAATCGGCGGATTGCCTGTTCGGTGATGGATGCCGGCCAGCCGAGAACCGCACTGCATGCGCCCGAGCGCAACGCCTGTTCCATTGACCACAGTGCATCGGTTGCACCTGTTGCCCGCACCACGACGATCTTGGCGAGATCGATCCCGGCATGGACCAGAGCCGGTGCATAAGGAATATATGGCGGGTTGATCAGCGCAATCCAGCGCTCATCTTTCGATAACCGGGCCAGTGCCGGCAACAGAATCGAAAATTCGCCGACGCCTTCGTTCTGTGGAATCAGTTCTATCAGCGCGCCCAGCGGCCAGCCGCCGAGTTTTTCATCGAATGCATCAAAGCCTGAGGGGATACCTGGCGAATCGGTACGCGACCGCTCGCTGCCACGCCATATGGCGGCATTGTGGAACAGGGTATCGAGCGCGGCAGACATGACTGGCGTAACGCATCAATAAAAAATATGGTTCATCTGAAAAAGGTGATTTGCGTGCTTTGCTTGTTTCGCCGTTTGATTCTCTGCTTATTTCTCTGTAGAAACTTTTCCACTGGCTTCAGGTGATTTTTCCGTTGCGGATCAATCCCACCGCCAGCCCCTCGATTGCGAAGCGGTCGCGCTTTGGATCAACCTTTATGGGTTTGAAATCAGGGTTCTCGGGCAACAGTTGAATCTGATTACCCTGGCGCCGGAAGCGCTTGACGGTAACCTCATTGTTTATGCGGGCGACCACAACCTGGCCGGATCGTGCTTCGGGCGTGCTATACACAGCCAGCAGATCACCTTCGCGAATGCCGATGTCGCGCATGCTGGTGCCGCGTACTTTCAGAAGATAGTCGGCATAGGGTTTGAACAGTTGCGGATCGATTTGAATCCGGTCCTGGATATGTTCTTCAGCCAGAATCGGGCTGCCGGCGGCGACGCGCCCAACGACCGGTAACCCCGCGCCTTCGGTAAGCCGGATGCCGCGTGAAGCGCCGGGCAATATTTCTATATAACCCTTGCGTTCCAGTGCTCTGAGATGATCTTCGGCCGCGTTCGCGGATTTGAAGCCAAAGATCTGGGCAATATCAGCGCGCGTTGGTGGAAATCCGGTTGATTGCAGATAATCCCGGATCAATTGCAGTATTTCAGCCTGGCGCGCAGTGAGATGTTCCATTGATTTTCCTTCAGATGCCGACACTTCCCGAATAACTGTAATTATATACAGTATGTTGGTTTTTCCAAGAACAATTGGCTGCAGCCGGTGATGAACCTGGCATCGCTCCATCATTGTGCATGCACCAGAATTCGTGCACCGGCGCGGTGCATGCGGCCCATTTCCCGGCCTCAATGGCGCGTCGTGAAATGTCTTATAACCCACTGATAGAAAAAATAAAACAACTGTCTTCAACGGGGTGGCACAGCGATTGCGAAAGACGGCCGCGACGACCTGCACTGCCAAGCTTGTGAACCAAAGCAATAACAGTGCGGCGTCGGCACTATCCACCGTTACTTCACCAATCGAGGAGACAACATGAATCGCAAGCAGTTTTTGAAATCGATGCTGGGCCTGACGCTTGGGGCCAGCACGATGATCGGTGCCACCGTAAAGGCCGCCGATACGATCAAGGTCGGCGTTTTGCACTCACTATCAGGCACGATGGCGATTTCCGAAACCGCACTGAAGAACACAGCGCTGATGGCGATCGAAGAAATCAATGCCAAGGGTGGTTTGCTCGGCAAGCAACTCGAGCCCGTAGTGGTCGATCCTGCCTCGAACTGGCCACTGTTTGCCGAGAAGGCCCGCCAGTTGATTACTCAAGACAAGGTTGATGTGGTCTTTGGTTGCTGGACATCAGTATCGCGCAAGTCTGTATTGCCGGTCTTTGAAGAGCTGAACAGCCTGCTGTTCTATCCGGTGCAGTACGAGGGCGAAGAGCTGTCGCAGAACGTGTTCTATACCGGCGCTGCGCCAAATCAACAGGCGATTCCGGCGGTCGAGTATCTGATGAGTGATGAAGGCGGCGCCGCCAAACGCTGGTATTTGCTGGGTACTGACTATGTGTATCCGCGTACCACCAACAAGATTCTGCGTGCCTTTCTGAAAAATAAAGGCGTGAAAGACAGTGATATTGAAGAAGTCTACACGCCGTTTGGTCACAGCGACTATCAGACCATCGTTGCCAATATCAAGAAATTCTCGGCAGGCGGAAAGACCGCAGTTGTGTCGACGATTAACGGCGATTCCAATGTGCCGTTCTACAAGGAACTCGGCAACGCCGGTTTGAAAGCGACAGATGTTCCTGTCGTCGCCTTTTCAGTCGGCGAGGAAGAACTCCGCGGAATTGACACCAAGCCCCTGGTCGGTCACCTGGCCGCCTGGAACTACTTCATGTCCGTAAAGAACAGGGGAAACCGCTCGTTCGCCAAAATGTACAAGACCTGGGCGAAGAGGAACGGCGTACCCAATCTGGATACGGTCGTCACCAACGATCCGATGGAAGCAACTTATGTTGGTATCCATATGTGGGCACAGGCAGTGAAGCAGGCCGGCACCACCGACGTAGACAAGGTTCGTGTCGCGATGGCCGGACAAACGTTCAAGGCACCGTCGGGCTTCACGCTGACGATGGACGAGACCAACCACCACTTGCACAAGCCAGTGATGATCGGCGAAATACTCCCGAACGGTCAGTTCCAGGTGGTATGGAAAACCAGGAAGCCTATCCGCGCACAACCATGGAGCCCGTACATCAAGGGTAACGAGGGCAAGCAGAACCTCTAGGCGCACTTACGCACGGGGAGTCACGTGAACCTCCCCGTGTGATATCTACAACCGAAGAATTGGCCTGCGGCAAGCAGAGTTGCTTTCCCAAGCCTTTTCTCTGACTGGCAACCCCATGCTACAAGGAATAAAAAGGGCGATCGGCTGCGCGCTGTTCGCGATTGGATTGGGAGTCTCACCAGCGCAAGCGCTCGATGCAGATGCCGTAAGTGGTCTCGCATCCGAAGACTTCGCGACAAGAATGGCTGCGATCGACGCAATCGCAGCCTCGTCAGATGCAGCCGCGCTCGAGTTGCTGCAGCTATTGCAAAACGGCGAGGTCTACCTGACGGAAGATGGGCAGGTGATTCTGGAGTTCGATGAGATTGTCGACGCCGTCACCCTCGAGCCGCTTGACCCGGAACCGGATTTCTACGACAGCGTGATCGTCAATAACCGGATGCGCTCGAAGCTTTCAACAGCGATCGCTGCACTCAGTTTGCTATCGGACGATCGCGAAGTGCGTTATGACTCGGCGAGGGCGCTGGAAGACGCAGAAGACCCGCAGCTTCTACCGGTACTCGCAAAGGCATTGTCGACTGAATCTGATCCTGAAATACGGGCATTGCTTGTCCATACCCGTGCCGTACTGCAACTCAAGAGCGACGATCCCGATGCAAGACTTCAAGCCGCAGAAGCGCTCGGTGAAAGCAATCAGCGCAGGGTGCGTGAACTGCTCGCTGCGATGCTTCAAACCGATGCCTCCGGCGCGTTTGTCGAACCGGTAGAAGAGGTTCGCGAGGCCGCGGAAAAATCGGTCAAATCGATCGATCGCAGACTACTGCTGATCGACCACGCCGCGCGCTTGTTCAGTGGCTTGTCCCTCGGAAGCATATTGCTGCTCGTCGCTTTGGGCCTCGCCATCACCTATGGTTTGCTCGGCGTCATCAATCTCGCGCATGGTGAAATGCTCATGATTGGTGCGTACGCCACATACGTCACGCAAACAATCTTCAGGCAACATTTTCCCGAAGCAATTGACTGGTACGTGGTCGCGGCAATTCCCGTGGCATTCGTTGTTGCCGCAGCCGTGGGCATGGTGCTTGAACGCACGGTCATCCGCTGGCTGTACGGGAGGCCCTTGGAAACCTTGCTCGCCACATGGGGAATCAGCTTGTTTCTGATTCAGCTGGTTCGGCAGATTTTTGGTGCGCAGAACGTGGAAGTCTCGAATCCATCATGGATGTCCGGCGGTGTGGAATTCATGAACATCGTTCTGCCGTACAACCGGATATACATTATCGGTTTTTCGTTCTTCGTCCTGGCGCTGATGTGGCTGATGCTGTCGCGCACCCGCCTTGGACTATTTATTCGCAGCGTGACCCAGAATCGGGCCATGGCGGCCTGTGTCGGCGTTCCGACCAGCCGCGTCGACCTGATGGCATTCGGCCTTGGTTCCGGCATCGCAGGTCTGGCGGGAGTCGCGCTGTCACAAATTGGCAATGTCGGCCCGGAACTTGGCCAGTCGTACATCATCGACTCGTTCATGGTCGTCGTGCTTGGCGGGGTCGGGCAGCTTGCCGGCACCGTATACGCCGCGCTTGGACTGGGCGTGTTTTCAAAATTTATCGAACCACATATTGGAGCAGTGTTGACCAAGATTCTCGTCCTGGCACTGATCATTGCCGTCATCCAGAAAAAACCGCAGGGGCTGTTTGCTCTCAAGGGAAGGGCGGCAGCATGAGCCGTGAAGCAAGGGCCCCGCGTGCGGGGATGCGCGCGAAGCGAATGCTGCCAGACGCCGAAGCTCGGAGAGAAAATTTCGTACGGCGGCCGAAGAGGCGGACGGCATGAGCATGGACGCCCGTTACACTCCGCAAATCGAACCGTTCTTCAGCCGCAACGGCTGGATCGCTCTGGCACTGCTTTCCTTGCTGGCATTTGTTGTTGTGCCTTCTCTGTTTGTGTTCGTCCCCGACACCAGTGCGTTCCACATATCGGCGTACACGGTTACTCTGGTCGGAAAGATCATTTGTTATTGCATCGTCGCGGTAGCGATGAATCTGATCTGGGGTTACACCGGTATTCTGTCGCTGGGCCACGGCCTGTTCTTTGCACTTGGCGGTTACGCTTTTGGTATGTACCTGATGCGCCAGATCGGACGGGACGGGCAATATCAAAGTGACTTGCCGGATTTCATGGTGTTTCTGGACTGGAAGGAATATCCATGGCAATGGTTCGGCACCGATCATATTGTCTGGGCGTTGCTGCTGGTTGTTCTGGTTCCGGGATTATTGGCGCTGGTGTTCGGTTTCTTCGCATTTCGTTCGCGCATCAAGGGTGTGTATTTTTCGATCATCACGCAGGCGATGACCTTCGCGTTCATGTTGTTGTTTTTCCGAAACGAGACCGGATTCGGCGGCAACAACGGCTTTACCGATTTCAAGCGCATACTTGGTTTTCCGATTACCGAGCCGCCGATGCGCGCGGCGCTGTTCGCACTCAGTGCCGCCGCCTTGATCGGCGCTGTGCTGCTGTCACGTCATCTGATTCGCTCGAAGACCGGTCGCATTCTGACTGCGATACGCGATTCAGAGACGAGACTGATGTTCTCCGGGTACAACCCGGTTCAATACAAGCTTTTCGTCTGGACGCTTTCCGCGGTGATGTGCGGCATCGCGGGGGCGCTGTATGTGCCTCAGGTCGGCATCATCAATCCAGGCGAAATGTCGCCGGCAAATTCCATCGAGATTGCGGTCTGGGTGGCCGTCGGTGGCCGCGCGACGATACTAGGACCCTTGCTTGGTGCGTCGGTGGTCAACGGGGCAAAGAGTTTCTTTACCCAGTCGTTTCCGGAGTACTGGTTGTTTTTCCTGGGACTGCTGTTCATTCTGGTCACGTTATTCATGCCCAGAGGCATAGTCGGGCTGGTCAATCAACTCAGAGGGTCGCATAAATGAATATGCCGGTCGATGAAGCGCTGAACCCGAGTGGTTCGCCAACCGGGCTCGGCCATGTTGCCGGCGACGCGGTCGATATCTCCCATGGAACGATTCTGTATCTCGATGACATCAGCGTCAGTTTCGATGGATTCAAGGCGCTCAACCGGTTGACGTTGAGCGTTGACGTCGGCGAACTGCGCTGTGTGATCGGTCCCAACGGTGCGGGCAAGACCACGATGATGGACGTCATCACCGGCAGCACCCGTCCAGACGACGGCACGGCGTTTTTCGGTCAAAACATCGATCTAACGCGATTGACGGAACCCGAAATTGCCCACGCGGGAATTGGCCGCAAGTTTCAGAAACCGACCGTGTTCGAAAATCACACCGTGTTCGAAAATCTCGAACTTGCGATGAAGGCCGACAAACGGGTGTTTGCCAGCCTGCGGGCACAGCGAACGGCGGCTCAGCTTGACCGGATTGTCTCAACCCTGGAAACAATCGATCTGCTGGCGCAGGCGGATCTTCCTGCAGGGTTATTGTCACACGGTCAGAAGCAGTGGCTTGAGATCGGAATGTTGTTGATGCAAGAGCCGCAACTATTGCTGCTTGACGAACCGGTCGCCGGCATGACTGACGAGGAAACGGCCAAGACTGCGCAGTTACTCCATTCACTCGCAGGGCAGCGATCAATCGTAGTGGTCGAGCATGACATGGAATTCATCAATGAGATTGCTGCCACCGTGACTGTCCTGCACGAGGGTTCAGTGCTGGCAGAAGGGTCCATGGATGTCGTTCAGTCAGACGAACGCGTCATCGAAGTTTATCTGGGTCGGTGAGTGTTGAGAATGAGCCCAGACGAACGAACGGATTTGTATAATCGCGGCGCAGTACGAAAGAATCGGCGCGGCAGCATGCGAGAATCCGAGCATTTACCGGAGCGGTGCTCACGCTCGCATCTTCCGGAGTCCGGATCATCCCCTGATACCTGCAGGCAACGATAAAGAAAACACATGTTGCAAGTTGAAGAACTGAACCAGTATTACGGTTCCAGCCATACGTTACGCAATGTTTCGCTTGAGGCACCGACCGGCGCTGTTACAGCGTTGCTCGGGCGTAACGGTGTCGGAAAGACCACTTTGCTGAAATGCCTGATGGGCGTGCTGTCGACCAGCAGTGGCCGGGTATTGTTGGATGGCCGGGATGTGTCGGCAATGGCGCCGCATGCACGCGCACGTATCGGCATGGCCTATGTACCGCAGGGCCGCGAGATCTTTCCGCGGCTGACGGTAGAAGAGAATCTTTTGATGGGACTGGCTTCGAAGAAGAATGGTTCGAGTTCGGCAATTCCCTCCGACATCTTTGACATGTTTCCCGTGCTGAAAAGCATGTTGCATCGACGAGGCGGCGACTTGTCCGGTGGCCAGCAACAGCAACTCGCGATCGGTCGCGCATTGGCGATGTCGCCCAGAATTCTGATCCTGGATGAGCCCACCGAGGGTATTCAGCCGTCGATTATCAAGGACATCGAACGGGTGATTCGCACTTTGGCGCAACGCGGCGACATGGCTATTCTCCTAGTGGAGCAATACTATGATTTCGCTAGGGATCTGGCCGATCGCTATGTTGTTATGCGCCGTGGCGAAGTCGTCAAAAGTGGCTTGGGAGAATCGATGGAAGCGGACGATGTGCGCGGCTATCTGGCCGTATGAAACCAGCCGAAGCACTGCACGGCAGTGGCTGGCATGCGATTCTCGAACTGGGCATTACTTGTGAAAATAAACGCAGCACGCTGACGCGGCGTCGCCACCGGGGCCCGTTACTGGTGCAGCGGCCGTTTTATCCGGAAGGGCAATCTGTTTGTCAGGTCGTGATCGTCCATCCGCCCGGTGGGATCGCCGGTGGTGATGTGCTCGAGATCGATGTGGCAGCACATCGTGACGCATGCGTTCAATTGACAACACCCGGGGCTGGCAAATGGTATTGTGGATTCGGACGCGAAGCCCGGCAATCGGTTCGCCTGAGTGTTGCCGAAGGCGCACTATGCGAGTGGATGCCGCAGGAAAATATTGTCTTCGACGGTGCGCTCGCCAGCATGTCACTTGACGTGGATCTGGCGACGGGCGCAAGGTTTTGCGGCTGGGATTTCACCTGCCTTGGCAGGCCGGCAAGTGGCGAGCAGTTCCGAAGCGGGCTGTTGCGCCAGCGCACCGCGATTCGATACGACGCGAATCCGGTATTTATCGAGCAAGGCATCATCGAAGCAGGCGATGAGATACGCTCCGCGCCGACGGTACTGGCGGACTGTTGCGCATACGGTACGATGTTTGTCGTCGGCGGAGAGCGAAACGACGATGTTCTTTCGAATGCGCGTGAGGTGCTCGCTGACACAGTAAACGCGGGTGTTACCTGGGTCAACGATACGCTGGTTGCGCGCTGGGTCGGCCAATCAACCGAGGAAGGGCGTGCGCTGTTCGCTCAGCTCTGGTCGGTGTTGCGACCGTGGTACGCGGGGCGTAGCGCATTGCCGCCGCGAATCTGGGCGACCTGAACGAAGAACCGGGTAGCATAAACTGGAAATTGCGCGGCGTGGGACTGGCAAAGACAGAACAGCTGCTACATTCTCGCGGAACGGACGCGTATTAATGCGTTGACGCGCAGCAATACGTTAACGAGGTATTTAGAACTGAACGCAGGGCACGATGGAACTTACACCTAGAGAAAAAGACAAGCTTCTGGTCTTTACGGCCGGGTTACTTGCCGAACGGCGCAAAGCGAGGGGGCTGAAACTTAATTATCCGGAAGCAGTGGCCTATATATCGGCGGCAATACTGGAGGGGGCACGGGACGGGCAAAGTGTCGCCGACCTGATGTCCTTCGGAACAACGCTGCTCAAGCGTGACGATGTCATGGACGGTGTTGCCGAATTGATACCGGAGATTCAGGTAGAGGCGACTTTTCCGGACGGGACCAAACTGGTCACCGTGCACAACCCAATTGTCTGAAGGAAGCCGAATGATTCCAGGCGAGATCAAATCCAGAGACGGTGACATCGAGTTAAACGCCGGCCGCGCCACGATCAGCATGCAGGTGTCCAACAGTGGAGACCGGCCGATCCAGGTCGGTTCGCACTACCACTTTTATGAGACAAACGATGCCTTGCAATTCGAACGCGAGCGGGCGCACGGTTACCGGCTCGATATTCCGGCCGGCACCGCAGTGCGTTTTGAGCCGGGACAAACCCGCAGCGTCGAACTTGTCGAATACGGTGGCGAACGCAAAGTGTATGGCTTTCAGGGCAAAGTCATGGGAGTGCTCTGATGGCCAGAAAGATCACGCGGCAAGCCTATGCCGAAATGTTCGGACCGACCACCGGTGACCGGGTTCGCCTGGCAGATACCGAATTGTGGATCGAAGTCGAGGACGATCGCACGGTGTACGGGGACGAAGTCAAGTTTGGCGGTGGCAAGGTTATTCGCGACGGCATGGGCCAGAGCCAACGGCATGCGGCCGTGTCGGCAGATACCGTCATAACCAATGCGCTCATTGTCGATTACTGGGG
>CATOSA010000027.1 GCA_951812315.1 uncultured Burkholderiales bacterium | reverse complement strand
TGGCGCTCGGCAAAGTGCCATCAGCCTCAATGTAAATATGCTCGCCGACGGTGGCCGCGAGCTTAATGGTGGTGCGCTGGGTGGCGTTATCGAGATCGCTCATCGAGCACCTCCTGCCTGGCTAGCCAGGCGGGTCAGCGCCTGGTCATAGTCGATGTTCTGCGCCTCACTCAGCGCGACGGCCTTGTGGTGCAGGTCAAGCTGCGCCGGGTCGACGGCGTAGCCTGCCGGGGCAATGCTGTGCGCAGCGCCCGGCGCGGTGATCTCGCCCGCACTGCGCTCGGCATACTCAACCTGCGTTGGCAAGCGGCTCAAAAACTGGCGCAGGAAAGTGCCCGCCGGGCCGGGCTTGACCACCTCCGAGTCGCCCTCGGCGAACTCAACCGTGGCAGCCTCCGGCAGCAGTGTCAGCACGCTTGACAGCGCCGCCTTGTCACGCGGCAACACCTTGCCGTCTGTGACCAGGCGCTCGGTAAACTCGGTGGCAGCTTGTTCTGCCTGGCGTTGTGCGGCGGCTTTAATTTTAGCTTCGCGTTCGACCAGTTCGGCCTCGCGTTTTGTCAGGCTCTCCGCCTGCTCGGCGAGCGCGGCGGCGCGGGTTTTGTCATTATCTGGCATGGCATGCTCCTTGTGTGTTGGCATACTGGATGAGGCAGGATCGGCAAACGTGCGCGCTTCGCGCTGCACGGCCTCGGCAATGGCCCGCACGTCCCAGTCAGGGACGGTCTTGTCAGCCGCCTCCAAGCCCTCCTTGTCGATCAGGTAATAGCGCAGGCGGCCAAACAGGCGGGCAATGCTGCCCAATACCCGGGGCTCCACACTCTGGCCGGCAAGCGCTACCTCAACCGCCAGATCCGGTGTGTCGCTGGCGGCAAATTGCACGGCCTGCAAGCCTTTGACCGCTGGCGGCTGTGCGCCGAGAAAACCGACGTGACGCAAGGCCCACGCGCCAGGATTGGGGTTGTTCGGGTGCTCGGGGCCGTATAGCGCCACGGAGATTTTTTTGTACCGCCCCGCGCTCACGGCGTCCGAAAAGGCAGGCTCCACCTGGTGCGCCGTGGCGTGCAGACCCTGGCTATCAGCCGACAGCGATTTGATCCAGCCGTAAGCCGGGGCGTCCGATGCCGGATGACCAATGACCACCGGCGCCTCGCTGGTCGCCGGATCGTAGCTCGCGGCCATCGCCGCGAGATCGGCAAAAGAAAAAGTCACATCCTGACCGTGCGCGTCGCGAAACGTGCCGGGCCTGAGCAGGTGTAGTGTTTTCATGCGCGCATGATAGGCGCGCAACAAGGCGCTCAAGGCATATGCGTGTCACTTTTTGCGAGCCGCGTTGCGCCCTCGGACATCCTGGCCTGCCCGGCAAGCCCGGGTGGCCAGAACCTCTTTCACACGAGCCGGGCGCGGATACGTGAAATGTGCAACGCGGGTTGAGTGACTGTTCAACGCTGATTGAATCCGAGCGGCCTGCTGGCAACGTTATTATTCTACTGCTCCTGAGTATCTCGGTAGCGTTTAAGATGTTGAATTTTGTCGTCAGGCATACTGTCATCTTGACGGAGTTGACCTAGTGCAGCCAACCGTTCGCGCTGGCGTGCGCAGTCTTCAGACATCCTGCGAGACAATGCGGTGACCTGGCCATCGTAATAATGAACAACAAACAGCGCTCTTACACACAGCAGAAACACGACAGCTAACACGACAGCTAACGGTTCCCTTATCTGGACGTATCCGCCAGCACTGAAATCCGACTGGAGCAGAGTCGCCAATAGAATAGCAAATCCATACAGGTACATTGTCCGAACGAGAAAGCGTTCTGCAGGACGAGCAGCGTCGTGGAGTGAACTCTGCTGTTCGGCCGAAAGAATAACCCCGGCACTGACAACATCGTTAATACGATGCCGTATATAAACACTGTAGCCAATCAATAATGTCGCAGCCGTTACGAGGAAGTCGCTGAGCGTCACCATAAGGCTTACTAGAGTATCCATTTGTGCCTCGTGCCGATGACCTGGTGTAGATTTGATTTTACATTAGGCGGCTTAGTCAGCCAGACGAGATTCAATGATCTCTTCCATCCATGCGTGCATTTTGTCAAACACGTCACTGGGATCGACAATGCCATTCCGGCAAGTGATGTCTGCGGCCCTGAGAATAGATTATCTGCCAATAAACTCGACACCTGCGATCTCACACGCCACCCGAATACGGTGCTCATACTTGCCCGCTACGCCATCTGTGTCGTAGATGACCACAGCGGGAATCTTGCCCGTCAAGTGCCCGAAAAACAACGCTTGCTGAACGCTGTCGAGACTGCTGCGTTTGTCCAGCCCACCTTCGTACACGTATGTATCCGTCTCGCAATCAACGATCACATAGCCGCGACCGCCTGGATAGCTGTAGCTATGCCGTACCTCGGTTTGGCCGCCGACAGTGGCGCAGAATGCGGCGTTGTAATCAGCCTCGTTACGCGTGAGCGCGGGCTTGGATTTGGTCTTGTTGACTTTTCCGCCGTGGCCGTGGCAGTGGCGGGGCTGGCTGCCAGCATGACAGCCCTCGGAATCAGTGCGGCCAGAATGAGCGTGTGCCGCCAACGCTGACATCAGCACAAATATCAATGTGCCTTTCATCGCTTCAACCACCTGCCCTGCCAGACAATTTCGCCGATGATGGCATCGTCGCGGCCCAGCATGAGTGGCGAGTAATCCGGGTTGTCGCTGACCAGCAGCCAGCCATCAGGCGGCATCGTATGCAGGCGCTTGATAAACAATTCTCCACCTACCCGTGCGGCGACGACTTTGCCGCGCCGAGGACCCGCTCTGGTGTGATCGACAAGCACGGTATCGCCATCGTTCAGCGATGGTTTCATGCTGTCACCAGCCACCTCCACTGCGCTCACGCGCCCGGGTTGAAGCGAGTGCTGGCGCATCCACTCGCGCCGGAACGCCAGCAGGCCAACGGGCGTCTCATCCTCGCCTGACGCGCCAGGCCCGGCAGACAGGCGTACAGGTAGCTTTGGCACCATAACGTGCTCGGCATCGTCGATGTCCGGGTCGTAAGCCCGGTAATCGACTTCGTAAGCCGCCTGTTCCTCGGCAGCCCGAATCCCTGAATAACTCGCCGAGTTATTCAGGGGTTTCGGGCGAACATTATCGCCAACGCGCTGCATCTGAAAACTTTTTTCTTTGGAGCTACTATTTTGATCGTGGTAAATCTGCAACGTTAAGCCAAGGGCCTTGGTTATTTCTTGCGCCCTGTCTATTGAGGGAGGGTGCCCGCGCAAAACTGATCGGATCGCGTCTCGCGGCAAACCGCTTGCAATGGCAGCCCTGATCGGGGACATACCAATCTCGCGGAGCCTGTCTCTAACAATTTTCTCAAAGCTCATCGTGGTAAAGATACCACGGAAAGCATCCCGCTTGACTGGTGGAATATATACCATTATATTAAGTGGTATGTATTCCACTCCACGCGAAACGATAGTTTTGAGCCTAGCTCAGAGCTATTCGGAATCGACCTCTAGGATGGTTACCACCGTCGGCCGACTGTGCAGCGGTGATAGCCGCTTGGTGCATAGGTTGGGGCGCGGTGGGTCTCTTTCCCAGCGAGTGTTCGCAAACATCCTCCAATGGTTCTCCGACCACTGGCCCCTCGACCTCGACTGGCCAGCCGACATCCCACGACCGGACCCTGTCGAGGACTCGCCGTACATCAAAGCCCTGGCAGAACAAGCCCAAAGTCTGAATAACTCGGCCAATGATTCAGATTCTGCCCCTGATTGCACCCCTGAAGCTGACCTCTTTGCCCTGAATGAACAAGGCCAGATCGCCAGCCCACGCGCACTGGCGACCTCGTTTTATGCCAGCCACATCCAGATCGGTCTTGATGCGAGCGCGCTCATCGACAGCATGCTCGATACCTACTACCAGGTCGTGCGCCAGTACGCTGACGACAAGCCGCGCGCCCTGCAAGCCCCGCGAGCCGGCACCCAGGCCAAAAGGATTCTCGACGTGCTGATGGCGGCGGGCGATGCGCGCTTTGCCGAGCGCATTGAGCGCGAGGCCGAACGGCTGGCCGCGCAGGAGCGCGTTGCCGAACGGCTGGGGATGCGCTGATGCACGCCGCGAGCACCAACTCAACAACACCGAGGCCGCCCATGTATAGCGACGCCTACATCGAGCGCTGGGCGGAGCCGTTTGTGCGGCTGCGCTTGCGCGAGCGCCTGGCATCACCTTTGAGCAGTTTCTGTTCAGCCCGGGGCGCTACCTCAGGCAGGTGCCGGCCCATCTACTGACCCATAACACAACAGAGGATTAACCGATGACTGATCATCTGCACACGAGAGCACCGTGGCGATCCCCGAACACCTGCAGCTGGAACTCTTAGAGGCGGCCCGCAGCGGCCGGGGCAATTACGCGGATTTGTACGACCGGCTTAATGCCGCGATCAGCAAGGTCGTGATTGGCCAGACCATGACCACCGATAACGGCGCGTCCCGGGCCCAGGGCGAGGTCCACCTGTCGGTGCGCGATGACATCATCGCCGCCGATGCCCGGCTCATTTGCGACAGCTTTAATCGCTCGGTGGTTCGCTGGCTCGTCGACTGGAACTTTCCGGGGGCGGCCTACCCGCGCGTGGAACGTGAGCTCGACGATGCGCCAGACTTAAAGGTCCAGGCCGAGCGCGACGAGATCGTGATCCGCATGATGGGTAAGCGTCCCGATACCGCCTATATCAAGGCGACCTACGGGCTTGAACTGGTGGAGGACATCGCCTCGCCAGCAGGCCCTAACCGAAACCCGAATGCCGCACCGCCGACCGCGCCTGAACAGGCCGCCCTCGCCGAGCCGGATGATGACCCGCTGGCCAGGCAGACCCGGGAGGCCCTCGGCCCAAAGTCTGATGCCTGGGTGGCCGGGCTGGCCGCCCAGGCAAACCAGACAGGATCGCTCGCTGACTACCGCGACTGGCTCGATGATCAGGCGCTGGCCGCGCTGGACACACGCGCCCTGGCCGACACCCTGGGTGATGCGCTGCTACTTGCGCACCTCACCGGCAGGGATGAGGCCGCAGCACCGGTGGAGGAGGTGGCCCTGGCTGATGATGACGGTGCCTGGCTGCCGTTCGGGGAGCAGATCGACTTTTTGCGCAACAAGGTTAACCTGCCCAGCCGCGCCTGGACCGACCTCTGGCAGGCCCAGCACGACGTCGCCTTTGTGCTCGCCGGCGCGGCCAAGACCGAGTTGGTGAGTGATCTGCGCACGGCCGTGGATGCCGCCATGCGTAAAACAATCCGTTCGCATTGCCAGCACCGGGGTGGCAGAGGCTTTGGCTGCACCCCGCACACTGGCCGCTTTACGCGGCAACTGGAACGACTGGCGCCGCCAGGGCGGTGGCAGCGCTGAAGCCTTCAGTCTCGGCGCTATACCACCGGCGAGCGTCAAAGCCCTCGCACAGCTACCTGAACCCATTGACCTGCAAACAGCACTCGTCACCATCGCCCAGCGCGATCTGAGCCACCTCACCCGCGAGACCAAGCGGCAACGCGGTGCCGTACTGGTAGAAGCTGACCTGGCACGGCTGCCCGATATCATCGCGCAACCGAAAGCGACGCTCTGGGATACCCGGGACCCGGCGCTACTGTTCGTGTTCGAGCCGACCAGTGCCGCCGCTGCCGGCAAGGTCGTGGTGCGGGTGAAATACACTGACCGCCTGCAACTGGATGGGAAACCAAGGCAGACCCTGACCAGCAACGCCGTCAGAACGGCAGGTTATGTGGCGGCAGAAAATCTGCAAGAGAACCGGTATGTATTGCTGGAAGGTGAACTGGATGAATAGCCGCCGGGACGAGACGCAACCCTCGATGCAGTACGCTGCCCGGCATCGTGAGATACCGGAAAACCCTCTACCGGGACGGCGGTCTGGCTTGCGCCAATTACCCGGCCTACCCAGCGGCCGGAACGGACTATAACACCCATGCAGATCAAGATTGAGCTGGACGACGCCTCGGTACAGGCGGCCTTTAACCGCCTGCTCCGCGCCGGTCGTGATCTGACCCCGGTGATGGCCGCCATCGGCGAGCATCTGCTCAATACCACCCGCGAGCGCTTCGATGACGAGCAATCGCCCGAGGGCAAGCCCTGGACGCCGCTCTCAGCGATGACGCTGGCGCGCAAGCGAAAGAACAGGGACAAGATATTGACAGAATACGGCCACCTGCGCGGCACGCTGGCGTATCGGGCCGGGCGACAGCACATCGAGATCGGCAGTACCCGCATCTATGCCGGTACGCACCAGTTCGGCGCAGAGCAGGGGGCGTTCGGAAGGACAAAACGTGGTGGGCCGATCCCCCGGGGTGATATTCCGGCCAGACCATTCCTGGGGGTGAGTGATGAGGATCGGGCCGAGATCAATCAGGCGGTGCGGGACTTTTTGGTGGGCGCACTACAGGGCAGGTGAGGAAATCCGGATCGTGTGGCGCACGATTGCGCAGCATCCTGTCACAATAATCACCCCTCAGCTTGCGCATCACTCTACACAATGTCTAATACACGAATTTTGCTTCTTTCCGTTAAACCCGAATTCGCCAATCGCATATTGAATGGGACGAAGACTGTCGAATTGCGGCGACGGCTTCCAAAGATAGAGCCTGGCGATAAGATCGCTCTCTATGTTAGCTCTCCGGTCAAGCAGTTGGTTGCGACTCTTGAAATAGAAAACGTGAAAATAGAAAAACCTACGATGCTATGGAAAGTTGTTGCCGAAAAGGCCGGATTGTCCAGGCTTGAATACGACCGGTACTTCAAAGGCTCGACAAAGGCGGTGGGGATCTTTCTAAAGAACGTTAAGCAAAAAGGATCGCCGCTAACCCTTGCCCACATGAGATCAGTAATTCGCGGATTTCACCCTCCTCAAAGTTTTCGCTATCTGCGCGAGGACGAACGGCTTGCACTGTCGATTTAAATTGAATTTTTCTACCTTTCGCATCACTCTACAGTTTTGCCGCCGGGATATCTGAGCTGTGAGGTTCCTCGCGGCATGGCAAATTGTCCTTTTCTCTTTTCCAATCAATCGCATGGTATCAAATGCGCAGCATCCTTTCACAGTAATTACCCTTCATCCTTTCGCATCACTCCACATTCTCAGCGTCCCGGCGGCGCTCGATCTCGGCGTCTACTCGTTCCTGCTGAACACGAGTGAGCGCCCAGGGAAGGGAGAACGAAACGCCAAACGCATACGTCCCAAAAAAGAGGAAGAGATGCTCAAGCGCCGCCCCCATTCTGGGCCACTGGTCTGATGCGCCCTCGAGCAGTAGTGCTGCGAATATCAACAGCAACGTCACCAAGTAAGTTACAAAGACCCACTTGTGGTCGTTCAGCCGAAGCCGAATGCGCTCCCGATCTTGCTCCGCGGCGCGCCAACTACCTGGCGGTAGCCGCATTGGGTCACCCACTACCGCAATAATCGCGATCAGAAAACCGGCGAGCACAGTGAACATCGTGACGAGCAAATTGATCGCCGCAACATTTCCCACAATTAGCGGTTGGGCTTGCCACGCAACGACAGCTGCGAGCGCAATCAAGCCAATACGGGAGAGTAGCTTGGCACCCTCGACTCTCACAGCCCCAGAAACCCCGATGCTTCCAACTCGCCAAGATAACCCGCCATCCAACTCCATGCTTCATCCCGAAACACCGTTTTACCTTTGCGTTTGAGGCGAATCTTCTGTGACAGCCGCGTCTCTTCGTGTGTGATCACCTTAGTTGTTTCCGGTGACAATCTTGAACTGACTCTCTGGGTCGTCCTCGGCGACTATGGTCGCAGCGGCCGCGCTCATGCGAACTCCTCCAAGTTCCCCTCCTTTGCGTCGCTCACTGTAGCGAAGCTCAAGACGCACCTGGATGTTCTCTGGGTCATGATCATCAGCCTCAGGGTCGATATCGTCGAATCTAATCCCAAGATGCTCAAGGAACTCTTTGGCCTTCTCGGCAACGCAATTGCGATGAGTAGTTTCGCGCGCACGTTTCTCGTAACGCATGGTGGCTTCGTAAAGACTGGAATCCAGTATAAGGGTCTTGACCCCCTCTTGAGCGATGATGTCTGCTGTGTTGAGGTTCGTGACTGGTTCCAGATGGAACACTGGTATCAGACTGTCATGGCCTGTGGCCATGAAGAGGTCCTGAACGTATCTAACGAGCACTCCCTCTCGAAGACCAAAGCTAGGACACATCACCACATGATTGCCGCGGACGACCATGAATGCGTCACCGTCCATGTAGTCGGATCTCGCGGGCGGGTCATAGACGCCGGTGTCTGCCGATTGGGCGCTTGATGGCTGCGCCAACGTTGACGCCTGCTGACCCGGTACACATCGACCAACATGCACTCGGTGCAGTCCGTTTTGGTCGTCTACCGCTTGACCGCGGAGTTCCGAGTCGCCAAACGCAAATGTACGTTTGGCCGTAGTCTCACACGCTGCGTGCGCCTGCCGAAGGACGTCCTGGAGGGAGTGGTTTACCCCATCGCTCCATCGTGCGCGAAGGTAATACAGCTTCCTCTCCACATGGTCTTTTGGCATCGTTACTGGTCCTCCCCCCTGTTCTCTACTTTTACCTTGGGAGTATAGCGATTCGTCCCGCGTTCGATCCCGGGCATGTTCACATAGTCAACAGTTTGTTGATTTTTGATCGAGATTGACCGGCTTAGACCGGCTTAGGTCGGGTTGCGCAGTCGTTTTTCCCATTTATTACCCTTCATCTTTCGCATCACTCTACAGTGTGGTTGCCGATACGACCATGGATGCTGACGGATGGGCGACAGCGCTACTCGTGCTCGGGCCGGTGCATGGGTACGCGCTGGCGCAAGCGCGTGGTCTCGCCGTGTTGTTCGTGACGGCCTCCGGTTCTTCAATTGATGTTCGCGTGACGCGCTCCGTGACCACCGCATTGGCTAACAGATTGATGAAAACCTACTGCGCGACCTCGATTCGGAATTGCGCGGTGCTCGTGTTCATGCTCTGTCTGGTGATTCTTTCTGGTCCGGGGTCTGTGCATGCGCAGGCGCAACCAGAGTGGTTGAGCGACGAGACGGTCAAGCACTTGTTTCCGAAAGCGATTTACACCGATCCCCCGGCAGGAGAGCCACCACTCATCGACGTTCACGGCGCCGGTAGCCACATCGGTTATCTGTTCTCCACCGGTGAGTTGACAGATGTTGTTGGTTTTTCCGGCGCACCGTTTAACTTCGTGGTCGGGCTTGATCTGAAGGGCGAGATCGTTGGCGTTGTTCTCGTGGAGCACGCCGAGCCGATAATCGACTACAGCTCGCTCGGCGGACAGCTCACGCGTTTCATCGAGCAGTATGCCGGCCTCGATATGGGCGGCTCGGTATCAATCTCGGGCCAGGGCACCGAGGGTGATATCCACGGCATCAGCTCTGCGACCGTGAGTGCGCGGGCCTTTCATCACGCCATTGTCCAGAGTACGCGCATGGTGGCCCGTTCGCATGGGTTCATGGCTGGCGCCGCGTCGAAAGCCATGGTTGACGTCTGGAAGTTTGAAACCTTGTCCTGGTCGGGACTGGTTGCAACAGGGGCAGTAAAGAATATTCAGATTGACGGTGTCGGCGAGGCGGGCAAAGACGGTCCGTCAGACACGCTTGATCTTTATGCTGCTGTCGTCAACCCCGCTTCTGTCGGCCGCAATCTTCTCGGAAACATGCGCTACGGTGGGAACGTGGCGACCCATAATCCTCAGGATCTCATTGTGCTGCTCATGGGCAAGGGCACCTATTCATTTGTCGGCTCGAATGTTTTCGAGACGGGGACGTTTGACCGGATCCGGATAGAACAGGGAGAGAGTACCTTTTCGTTGCAACGAAAGCTCCATGAGTACAAGTATCTGCCGTTCGTGTCAGCCGAAGGCGCACCGAAATTTGACGAGATCGGCCTGTTCCGGATAGCGGAGCAGCGAGGGATCGACGTTCTTGCGCCTTGGCAGTTGGTTCTGACAGTCCGAGACGCCGATGCTACCGGCGCGCAAACGCAAGAGATTGAGCTCAACTACAGCGTGCCCTCGCGATTTGTACTGCCACCGGCAGAGCCGTCCGCAATGCCATCGCTGGAAGCACCATGGCGAGAGAGCTGGCGCGCGCAGGCGAGCAATATTATGGTGCTTGTCTGCGCGTTACTCGTTCTCACAGGGCTGCTGGTTGCCATGCAAAGGCTGACGCGCCACGCACGTACCTATCATGTGTTGCGCATTGGCTTTCTTCTGTTCACGCTCGTGTGGATAGGCTGGATCGCGGGAGGGCAACTCAGCATCATCAACGTGTTCGCGTGGTTGCAAGGTTTTATCAGCGGCAATGGCTTGGCCGTGCTCCTCGCTGACCCGTTGCTGCTCGTGTTGATGGCGTTTGTGGTCGTAAGCTTTGTTGTCTGGGGGCGTGGTGTGTACTGCGGTTGGTTGTGCCCGTTTGGTGCACTGCAAGAGCTCCTGGCCAGGCTCGCGCGCGTTGCCTCGGTGCCGCAGTGGTCGCTGTCGTACCGGACTCACCGCATGTTGTGGCCATTGAAGTATGTGTCACTCGCGGTCGTCGCCGTCGTTTCCCTGTATGGACTGCAGGCGATGGCGGTCGCGGCCGAAATCGAACCGTTCAAGACCGTCATTACATTGCGAATGGAGCGAGCCTGGCCATTTGTGGTTTACGCAGTAGCGGTAATCGCTATTGGTTTGTTCGTCGAACGCGCGTTTTGCCGGTTTTTGTGTCCACTTGGTGCGGTAATGGCCATTGGTGGAAAGCTACGCCTGTCCATGCCGTTGAAGCGGCGCCCGGAATGTGGCAATCCTTGCCAACTGTGCACAAGGCGCTGCCCGATTCAAGCCATCGAGCCGAGCGGGGCGATCAACATGGACGAATGCTTTTATTGCCTCGATTGCCAGATCATTCACAACGATGCGACGGTGTGCCCGCCGCTGATCAATGAGGCCAAGCGTAAACGCAAGCACGCAGTCGCCACGCTGACTCCGATCGCCACGGCAGATTGAGATGGCACGACGCCGCGGTTCCAGACGCGTGTTTATGCCCGCGCACAATTTGTCGTTCCGGATAGCGAACAGAACTCGTGGACAGAACTTGACGTGGATCAAAGGCCCCGGTTCGATGAGCCTTAGTCTGGGACTTCGTTTTTTATGAGAACTCACAATAAGGGACTTGTCATGAAACGGGTATCGTCGATCGTTGCAGTTTCGCTGGCGCTGACTCTGGTACATGCGACTCATTCGAGCGCTTCTGACGTGGAAGAAGGCAAAGAACTCTTCGCCCTGCAATGCGAAATTTGTCACGGGGCCATGTATGCTGGACAAACCGGAAATCGCGAGCCTTCTAGTTCGCCGCGGCGCATTCAGTTGGCAATGCTGGATTCCCTCAATTCAGACGTAACACATAGTCTTTCCGGCCTGATTCCAGGGGTCAGCGCAGAAGAAACGCGATTGCAGTCCATGCCAACAGGCGATCATCTTGCCGTCGCAATGCCCAATGGTCCCCCTCTGGGTGGCATCGTTGGACGACCCGCCGCAACCTTTGAGGGATATGCCTATTCCAAGGCTTTCATGAAAACGCTGAAAGGCGTCGTCTGGTCCGAAGAGAAACTGGATCGCTGGATTACCAGTTCGCAGGCGGTGGTGCCGGGTTCCTTCATGTATTACAAGCAGGAAGATCTGGACGCGCGACGCAAAATCATTCTGTATCTGAAGGCCAACCCCTGACCCACGAAATTTGCTGGCTCGAGATCGCCAATAGCTGTCATTGCGGTTGGAAGCCCCGGGGTCATTCGCGCGCTCGTCATTAAAAAGGAAACCCGTCGATGCGGGTTTCCGGATGCAGGCTGAGCGAATCCAGAGCACGGCTGATCAAATTCTCTCCACCATTCCTCCCCGGAACTGACGTATCTGCCAGGTGGGTGCGCCATTGTGTCGGCGGACAACCCACAAACCTGAAGTCCGATTTTGTACTCTGGCGCTGATCGCGCCGGCTGCCAATCATTGGCAAAGGTCTGGTGGTGCGTCGAAAACCCCGTTTATACTCAATATGCCCACGCACGTCGCATTCCCCGAATTGTGCGCGGGAAACTAAGGGAGAACGCCATGCACGACCTGGTCATTCGGAACGGAACGATTGTTGACGGTACAGGCGCGCCTGAGCGCACCGGCGATATTGCGATCCAGGATGGCCTGATTGTCAGCGTAGACGGTAAGTCAGGCCGTGGAAAAAGCGAGATCGACGCCGACGGCGCTCTGGTTTCACCCGGCTGGATCGATGTGCACACGCATTACGATGGCCAGGCAACCTGGGACCCTCTGATTTCACCCTCATGCTGGCAAGGCGTAACCACGGTAATGATGGGCAATTGTGGTGTCGGATTCGCACCAGTCAAACCGGAATCGCACGACTGGCTGATTGGCCTGATGGAGGGTGTGGAGGATATTCCCGGTACGGCGCTCGCAGAGGGTATACCGTGGGGCTGGGAAAGCTTTGCTGAATATCTGGATGCGTTAGAGGCCCAGCCGCGCGCCGTCGATGTTGCGGCGCAGGTGCCGCATGGCGCCGTACGTGCGTATGTCATGGGGCAGCGGGGCGCGGATTGCGAGGTCGCGACGGCAAAAGATATCGAAGCGATGGCAGCGATCGTGCGCGATGGAATTCGTGCCGGCGCATTTGGCTTCACGACATCGCGCACGGCTTTGCATCGGACGATAGAAGGTAAGCCGGTGCCGGAGATGTATGCCGACGCAGACGAGTTGATCGGAATTGGCCGGGCCCTGCGCGAGGCCGGTCGCGGTACCTTCGGTCTTGTGACCGACTTCAACGATGTGGGCGCCGAGTTTGGCTGGATGCGCAAACTGGCGAAGCAATCTGGCCGGCCCGTCTGGTTTCTGATGGTTCAAAACGATCGGCATCCCGACATGTGGCGCGAACTCGCTGATCAATGCCAAAGCGCGCGCGCCGACGGTGCCGACATCACCGCGCAAGTCGCGGCGCGGCCGATCGGAATCTTGTTGGGTCTGGAAGCACGTATGCATCCGTTCGTAACCCGGACGGCATATCGCGAGATTGCGCATTTACCGATAGTCGCGCGGGTGGAGGCCATGCGCGATCCGCAGCGACGACGCGCGATCATCGACGAACATGTCGAACACCGTGATCCAATCGGCCGCGAAATCGCGCGCGATTTCCACAAGATGTTTCCATTGAAGGATCCGCCTGATTACGAACCGCCGGCGGAGGCGAGTTTCGCGTCAATGGCAGCGCGCGAAGGCCGCGACGCGGCCGAGCTCGCTTATGACTACTTGCTAAGCGATGGCGGCCGGGCGTTGATGTTCTTCCCGTTGTTCAACTATACGAGTGGCGATCACGAGGCGATCCGCGAGATGATGTCGCACGATGTCACGATGATTGGGCTCGGCGATGGCGGTGCCCATTGCAGCGTGATTTGCGATGCCAGCAACCCGACTTACCTGATCAGCCATTGGGCACGAAACCGCGTACGTGGCGAAAAGCTGCCGCTTGAGTGGCTGGTCCATCAGCAAACCGGCCGTCCCGCAGCGTATTTCGGTTTTCACGACCGGGGGACACTCTCGCCCGGCAAGCGCGCGGATATCAACATCATCGACATTGATGCACTGACGCCGCGCAAGCCGGAAATCGTCTATGACTTACCGACCGGCGGTCGCCGCTTCATTCAACGCGCCGACGGCTACCGGACGACGATGGTCGCTGGTACCGTGACTTTCGAGAACGGCCAGCACACCGGTGCTCTACCAGGCACGCTCCTGCGAGGTGCCGACTCGAACGCGTGATCCCATACTGGCTGAGTGCGAGTGGCTAAGTGGCGGGGGCGTGACACTACCGGGATCGAGGCCCTACAACCCACAAATCGAGCGGTGCGAATATTTCATGGCCGATCCGCCCAAAGAAATTGCTGCGCCCGAGTGGAAGGAATTATGCCGGGAAAGCGGCATTCAATTGTCGGACGGTAATGACCACGATTGCTGTTGCACAGTCGATCACGGCGTTGCAAATTTGGCCTTCGACAGGACTGGAGACTGATTGAAAACACCCGTTTATACTTCCGATAACGTAATTATTTGACCGCGTCCTTCAAAGGCGCGGAGTTCTTGATGCGGCTTGCTCCACGAGATGCCTTTAAGTAAAGCTACTTGCGCACCTGGCAAACACAGTTCCGTGCTATTGCGCCAGAGCCAGAGCTTGATTTGGGTAGGCCGGATGACCGTGAGTAAAGCCAACAAGCCACAATGACTACTGCAAAACCGACCGTATGGGGAATCGGTGGCACGCGTGCAATGCGTGTTCACTGGACGCTGCTCGAGCTTGGCGTTGACTACGAAATGCACGCGATCCTGACGCGGTCACCTGGAACCCAGACCGACGAATTTGCGCGACTCAATCCCAAGCGCAAGATCCCGGTGCTTTGCCATGGTCCCTTGGTGTTGACCGAAAGTGCCGCAATCGTCAGTTATTTGACAGACACTTTTCCGGCGCCTGAAGGATTTTTTGTTCCGTCGGATGCTGCGCAACGTGCAAGGCTGAATGAATGGTCTTATTTCGTCATGACGGAACTGGACGCCCATTCGCTATATCTCATCAGACGCCACGATGGGTTGAAGGAGATTTACGGCGAAGCACCTGAAGCCGTGGCTTCGGCACGCGAATATTTTCTGAAGCAGGTCAACGCAATGGCGGACAAGGTCGATGCCGCAGGAAAGTTCCTGATGGGAGAAGGTTTCAGCACCGCGGATATCATTTTCATGTCCTGTCTGGACTGGGCGATGATGTATGAGTTCCCGTTGCCACAGGCACTGATGAACTATCACGCGCGGGTGGCGAAAAGGCCGGTATATCAAAAGGCGATGCGACTCAATTATCCTGAGTTATACACTGACGACTTCTAACGTTCGTAGTCAAATGGCGGCTGTACCCAACTAGCGCGGCCAATCAATTGGCGTTCAATTAATTCGGGTTCAATCAAATCGATGGAGACGCGATATGCCGGGACCGCTTAGCGGATTCAAAGTTCTGGACTTTACAACCATGGTGTCAGGGCCGATTGCGACCATGATGCTGGCCGACCAGGGGGCAGAAGTCGTCAAAATCGAGCCACCACACGGCGAGTACATGCGCCATGCCGGTCACAAGCACGAAGGAATGTCGGCGGGTTTCCTGTCTTGTAATCGCGGTAAACGGTCGCTTTCCCTTGATGTCAAATCGGCGAAGGGTCTGGAAATCGTCAGGAAATTGGTCGAAACAACCGATGTGCTCGTCCAGAACTATCGGCCCGGCGCAATCGAACGTATGGGTCTGGGCGAGGACGCCGTTCGCGAGATCCGGCCGGGCATCATTTTCGTATCAATCAGCGGATTCGGTGAAGGCGGGCCATATGCCAATCAGCGTGTTTATGATCCCGTCATTCAGGCGCTTTGCGGCCTGGCCGATATCCAGACTGATCGCAATACCGGCGAACCACGCATGGTTCGCACGATCATTCCCGACAAGACGACTTCGGTCACTGCGGCGCAGGCAATCACCGCTGCGCTGCTTGCCCGCGAACGAACAGGCGAGGGGCAGCATGTGCGTCTTGCGATGCTGGACACAATGGTTGCCTACCTGTGGCCCGAGGGCAGCTCGGGAATGACTTTTGTCGACAACGAAATCGACCCGACTCGCGGACAAATGGGCCTCGACCTTGTCTTTAAAACCACAGACGGCTACATCACGGCTGGCGCAGTATCGGATGCCGAGTGGCTTGGTATGTGCCGGGCGCTGAACCGTGAGGACATGCTCGAGGATCCGCGTTTTGCAAACCCGGCTATCCGTTCGAAGCACACGGCAGAGCGTCGGCAATTCATGAGTGACGAGATCGCGAAGTGGAGTGCGGCCGAGCTCTTGCCCCGGTTCGTAGCGAACGAAGTCCCTTGCGCGCCGATCCTCGATCGCCGCGCAGTGATTGAGAACGAGCAAGTGGTCAGGAACGGGATCTTCGAGATTCACGACCATCCGGTTTTGGGCAAGGTCCGGCAGCCACGACCGGCAGCGCGATTCGATCGAACCCCTGCTGAAGTCAAGGCAATGGCACCGTTCCTTGGTGCCGACAGTGTGGCAATCCTTGGCGAGCTTGGCTATTCCGAGGACGAGATCGGTTCACTTGGCGAGGATGGAGTGGTCAGGAAAGCGGACAGCAATTAGTCCTGTTTAGTCTAAGATCGTTTAACGGACTCAACAAGAAACAATTACGAGTACCAAGCCGCCAGGTTTCTCGCAATGTATTGCACGCTACGTTGGCTGATATCTCCGAAGGAAAGATTTGTATAGGTGCGGTGCACATAACGCAGCACGATCGCGCGTAAGCAACGCGAGCGTGATTTTGCGGCAACCATAGCCGCTAAAGTAACCGCGACGGACCACATTGCTGAAAGGATGAGAATCCCGTTCATAGCCCTTGTAATCTTGCCTGGACCTGCGGCTTTATCCACATGAATTGGCAAAAATGAAAATTCTAAAGAAGGCGCTTCTCTGGCTGGCATCCCTGATCGGGGTTCTTGCATTGCTGATCGTGGCAGTCGGATGGAGTCTCAGCAGCCGGATTCCTCCCGACATGATCGCGTATTTCGAGTCGTTGGCTTACTACGAAGACGGCGCGTTTTTTAACGAAGAGCGCCAGGCTCCTTATGAGTTCGGGTGGCAGACAATTGAGGATCAGTTTTTCGGCGAAGAGCAGCGCGAGCCGCCGTCACCGGTTCCGGTAGTACAAATCGATCCGGCCCGGTTTGCTGAGAAACCTTCACAATCACTACGGGTCAACTGGCTGGGTCATTCCAGTACGATGGTGGAATTCGATGGCTACCGGGCGCTGATCGACCCGGTTTTCTCGGAACGGGCATCGCCATTTCAATTCGCCGGCCCAAGACGGTTCCATCCGCCGCCTGTTGACCTGGAAAACGTGCAAAACGTTGACGTCGTGGTGGTATCGCACAATCACTACGATCATTTCGACGAGGCAACTATCCGGCATCTTGCGGCACAGGGTGCGCACATATTTGTCCCGCTCGGGGTTAGCGAGCGCCTGAAGGGTTGGGATATTCCCGTCGAACAGATTCATAGTCTCGAATGGTGGCAGGAGGTTGCAATTGGTGATTTGCGCGTTATTGCAACACCGGCACGGCATTACTCGGGACGCGGTTTGTTCGACTACAAGGAGACACATTGGGCGTCGTGGTCGCTCATCGGACCCGCGCATCGTGTGTTTTATAGTGGCGACTCTGGCTACTCCAAATTGTTCGCGCAAGTAGGCGAACGACTCGGGCCTTTTGATCTGACCGTCATCAAGGTGGGTAGTTACGGGCCGGGCCAGGGATGGCTGGACATTCATATGATTCCCGAGGATTCGGTTCGCGTGAACGTCGATGTTCGCGGCAAGCAGATGCTGCCCGTACACTGGGCGACTTTTAATCTCGCCAATCACGATTGGGATGAACCCATCAAGCGCACCCTGGTTGCTGCCGCTCTAAATAACGTGAAACTGGTTGTGCCGAAACTTGGCGCGACAGTGGACATTGACGGGCAGGAATTCATTGATCCCTGGTGGGAGTCGGTGAGGTAGCGCAAAGAACGCGATCTCGAAAGTGATGCAATGAATGTAGAGACGGGTCGTTACAAGCGGGTGGTGATTACCAGATTTGGAGGTCCGGAGGTGCTGGATGTGGTCGAAGACGAATTGAGGGCACCCGACCCCGAAAACGTGAGAGTCAAAGTAGAAGCGACCAGCGCCTGTTTTACCGACACGATGATACGAATGGGCAATTACCCTGGGGTGAAGACAAAGCCGCCGTTTTCACCGGGTTACGAGTTGGTTGGAATCGTGGATGAGGTTGGCGCCGATGTGTCGAGCCTGACCGCGGGACAGAAAATTGCGGCGCTGACGGTGACCGGCGCGTATTCAGAGTATGTCTACCTGGACCCCGGCGAATGCGTGCCGGTTCCTGAATCAATCGATTCAGTACTCGCCATTAGCCTTGTGCTCAGCTATGTCACTGCGTACCAGATGCTGCACAGGGTCGCGAAATCGAAACGCGGCGATCGAATACTGATTCACGGTGCGAGCGGGGCGGTTGGTACGGCGCTCATGCAGTTGGGCAAACTGCTCGAACTTGAGATGTATGGCAGCGCATCGGCCAGCAATCAGGCGTATGTCGAAAAGTACGGGGCCGTATTCATCGACTACAAATCCCAGGACTTTGAAAAGACCATAAGCGAACTGACCCCGCCCGGCGTCGACGCGATCGGCGGTGAGCATTTCAGGCGTTCCTTCAATTGTCTGAGGAAGGGCGGGACGCTGGTTGGCTATGGAATGTTTAACGCCTCAGTCGGAAAACAAAGCCGGTTTTCTGCCGTGATGAGTTTTGCTGGTTTGCTTGCTCGAGGCTGGTTGCCCAACGGAGAGCACGCGAAAATTTACTCGATCGCGACGATGAAAGAAAAGCACCCGTCGTGGTTCAAGGAAGATATTTCCGCGCTTGTGACCATGTTGAAAGAAAAGAAGATCGAACCGGTTATATCTGAAGTCTTTTCCCTTACGGAAGCAAGAAAAGCCCACGTTCTGCTGGAGTTGCGGGGCGTCAAGGGCAAGATTGTGATGGTCACAGAAAGTATTGGCACCTGACAAACTACATAAGGGCGGACCAGGCTGTTTTGTCCATGGTATCGTAAGGCTAATGTGTGAAGTCGTAGCGAGCGATCTCAGGAGAGCGGGGCATGGTCGAAGCTAAGGTCCAGCACAGGTTGGCTGCCATCATGGCGGCAGACGTTGCGGGTTATTCACGTCTTATGGAAGGCGATGAACAAGCAACTGTAGCGGCGCTCGATACCAACCGGTTGATATTCAGACAGCATGTTGACGCGAACCAGGGAAGAATCGTCGACACTGCCGGAGATTCTGTCCTCGCCATCTTTGAGACGGCCACCGGTGCGCTGCGCGCCGCGATCGCGATACAGGCTGCCTTGGCCGAGGAAAACAAGGACGTTGATGCTGATCGGCGTATGGACTTCCGGATCGGGATCAATCTCGGCGAGGTCATCGAAAAACCAGACGGTTCGATCTACGGTGGCGGCGTCAACGTCGCGGCGAGACTGGAGAGTTTGGCTGAACCCGGCGGTGTTACGGTCTCGGGCTCGGTATTCGAACAGGTAAAGAGCCGAATCGATGCAGGTTTCGACTTTGTCGGCGAACAAAGAGTGAAGAACATCGCCGAGAAAGTGCCCGCGTATGGTGTCTGGCCGGACGGAGCGGCAGGTAAGGTCCGCAGGCGAGCGGGCGTTGGCAAACAGCAGCCCGCTCTCATCATTGCCGCGTTAGCTGTTTTGGTACTCGCGGTCGGCGGCGCCTGGATTGCGTATGAGCCAACTTCGACCAACGGTAATGCGACACCTGACGAATTGTTGTCGCTACCGTCAGGGCCTGCGATTGCCGTCTTGCCATTCGAAAACCTTGGCGGCGATCCTGAACAGGACTTCTTCGCGGACGGACTGGCCGGTGACATCCTTGGCGAGCTCTCGTTAATTCCGGAGATGAAGGTTATAGGGCGCGCCTCAACCTTGAAATACAAGAACCAGGCGGTAGACATTCCAACTGTAGGTCGGGAACTGGGTGTTGATTTTGTTGTTGAAGGGACTGTGCGCCGGGCAGCAAGTACATTGCGCGTTACCGCAGAACTATTGAATGCGGCCGACGGTGCGCAGCTGTGGGCAAATACCTATGATCGGCAGCTCGATGCGGAGAATGTGTTCGCTGTTCTGGATGAAATCACTACGCAAGTTGTGACGACCATCGCCGATGGCTACGGTGTTATCCCGACCTTGACGAGAAAACGTGGCAACTCGCGAGACGAAGTCGCTCTGAGTTCCTATGAATGTGTGCTACTAGGTTACGAGTATTTTGAGACGCTCCATTCCGATGACCATCTTCGTGCGCGCGATTGTTTGGAGGCGGCAGTTGAAGATGACCCGGAGTATGCTGATGCATGGGGATGGTTGGCGATAATATACAGCCACGAGCACGCACTCTTTTACAACACAAGGCCCGATCCACATAAACGAGCATTAGCAGCAGGTCGCGCTGGCGTCGCGGCGAATCCAAAGAGCCGTTTGGCATGGGAAGGATTGGCTGCCGCACATTACTTCAGACAGGAAATTGATGAATTCCTGCCTGCCGCGGAACGGGCCATCGAACTCAATCCCAACGATGCATCGACTATCGCGAACATGGGGTACTACATGGCAGCGACAGGCCGTTACGACCGCGGATTGAGTTTTGTGAAGAAAGCCATGTCGTTGAGTCCGTACCATCCGAAATGGTATTACCTTGGCTTCTTCTACAAGTATTACCAAGACGAGGACTACAAAACCGCTCTAGATTACATGCGCAAGATGCACTTGCCTGGCTTATTTTGGTCGCACGGTCACTATGCCGCTGTCAGCGCACGACTCGGCAATATGGAAACTGCGCGCGAGCAGGCAGCACTTACTCTGAAAGCTTGGCCCGAGTATCCTGAGAAGGTTTGGTCCATATTTCGATCGGTCAGTTATCCAGAAAAGTTGGCTGTGGGGCTTGTCGAGGTATGCGGGAGGCGGGCATCGACATTCCGGATGAAGCCAAAGCGGTGACCCAGTGAAGCGCCGATAGAAAAAGGCGGCAGATTTGGTTTCGGGAGGCCGAGCGCAGCGAGAAATAGATCCGTTCACTTCTCTCACTGCTGTGATGCGCGGACTGGCGCAGCTGATTCTCAGTGCGATCAACTCAGGCACGTCGTTCGATTCAAGCATCGCTAGACGACTGCTTGACTTGATGGACGGTGTATATTCCCCAGGCCGTCCATGGCCTGATCGAGCGATTCGCGAGCGATCTGCCAGGGTTTGACGTTGGAAAAACGTCGGCGACGTGAGGGCGATGACCTTGGTCCGATTTGTGCTGGATGAAAAAAGAGGTGGACCCCAACGGCTGGACACCAAAATGTAGCTGATAAGTGAAATCTTATGGATTATTCTTTTACGACACAGAGAGGATCCGAAGATGACACGTAGTAAAGAGAAGAAATCACACGGCGAGCTTCAAGGCCAAAGTAGCACTGGGCGCAGTGCGTGGCGAGCACACACTGGCCGAGCTGGCTGAACAGTTCGACGTTCACCCGAATCAGATCCAGGACTGGAAGAAACGTCTGGTCGATAGTGCCGAGGACGTGTTCGGTGGCAACGCAGTTGAGGCGCAACACACCGAACGCGAAATCGAGAAGCTGCACGCCAAGGTCGGGCAACTGACGATGGAGAAAGATTTTCTGTCAAAGTTTCTCGGGCGCGACCGGTGAGCGAGCGCCGAGCACAGATTCAAAGCGCTCACGAACTGTCCAGGGCACGCCGCTGCGAGTTACTCGGAGTGGCACGCTGCACAGCGTACTATCGCGGCGCACAGGTGTCAGCCGAAGACCTTGAGCTGATGCGCCTGATCGACGAGATCCACCTTGAGCTGCCGTTCTACGGAAGCCGTCGTATTCGCAACGAACTCGATACACGCGGGCTGCAGGTCAATCGTAAGCGCGTACAGCGGCTGATGCGTCAGATGCAGATCAGGGCGCTGTAGCCGAAGCGGCGCACCAGCACGCCAGACAAGGGACACAAGATCTATCCTTACTTGCTCAGGGACATGACAATCACGCGGGCCAACCAGGTGTGGGCGAGCGATATGTGTTATCTACCGATGGCCAAGGGGTTCATGTAGCTCGTGGCGATTATGCACTGGCATACGCGCAAGGTGCTTTCGTGGCGGGCGTCGAACACGATGGACAGCGACTTTTGCGTCGAGGCGCTCGAAGAGGCATTGCCTCGCTACGGTACACCCGAGATATTCAACACCGATCAGGGCACGCAGTTCACGGCCGATGCGTTCACCCGCGTTCTCAAGGACCACGAAGTGACGATCAGCATGGACGGCAAGGCTCGCTGGATCGACAACGTGTTCGTCGAACGGTTGTGGCGCAGTGTGAAGTACGAAGACGTGTATCTGCGCGCGTATGAAACGCCGGCGGCATTACGCGCCGGACTGGACAAATACTTTCGTTTTTACAATACCCGGCGTCGTCACACTGGGCTTGACCGGCGTACCCCCGATGCGGTGTACTTCGAACAAACGGCGTTGAAGAGCGCGGCCTGAACCCCATGGAGATTTCACTTAAGCGGGGGTCCAAGTTTCGGGGTCCACTTCTGAATGAGCCGATTCCATGTCTGATCGAGGACATGAGCCATGGCGGCTTCCTTCTGGTGTGCTCGGAGCCCTTTGAGCAAGGGCAAATTCTCAACTTCAGTTGCGAACTTCTCCCGGAGCAGCAACTTGATTGCAATATCCAGGTCATGCACCAGGGCGACTCGGTGCTAGGGGCAAAAATTGTCGAAATTGATGACAAAGGTATCGAGATGTGCAAGGAGTTCTTGCGAACTCAGATTGCGATGCGGCGCTTGAAGGACAGTCTTGAATCGGTCAAATCGGCATTTACCGATCCGAAAGAAGACACGTAGGCAGTCGCTCAAAGCGCAACCTGTCCCGTCTGTCATTCGGACAGGCGGCCTGATCAAAGAGGATGCCAACCTTTGTAACAAGGCTACAAGGGTAGCGTCCTAGCGTTCCTTTTTTCAGTTTTCTCGAGAATTCATCCATGTGGCTGGTCGAGCCGGCAATTCGGTGTCCGTCGCCTATGCCGCTGCCAAAGGTGGTGTCATGGCGATGACGATGTCGCTCGCACTGGATCATGTCGGCGAGAACATCCGCGTGAACTGTGTGTGCCCGGCAACCATCGAGACCGACATGGTGCGCAAGATGCTCGCAGAGGCGCCGGACATTGAAGAAGCGAAGCGCAAGATCACTGCGAAACACCCGATCGGGCGTATGGCTCAAGCGGAAGAAGTTGCTTCGACTATTGCGTTTCTTGCCAGTTCGGATGCATCGTTCATGACCGGGCTTGCCATTCCGGTAGACGGTGGCCGAAGCGTCCGCTGACGCGTCTTGTCAGCTGGTAGTTTGCTGCGACACGCCCAGGTTCCCTGTGGCTGGATGAGGCATCCGCGATCGGATTTCTACAGTCCGGTCACCACCGGCGATATCCGCGCCGTCGTCCGTAAGGGCTTCGGTTGTAGTGTCCGTGACCGTAGTATGGGTATGGGTCGGTGTCGCGCACGCTGCTCGAAGAGCCGCTACTGCACCCCGCTGTCGTCGCGGCAAGTGCGACAAGCGCCAGCAAGGAACGTCGCTTTGACTTGCCCCGCCATAATTAGGCCAATCGCTATGTTAGGGTTTCTCAATGGAGGAGGACCCGATGAAAGGCAATCGATTCAGCGAAGAACAGATCATTCGAATATTGCACGAGGCCGAAGTGTGCCGCAAGCACAACTGCTCGGAGCAGTCGTTTTATCGCTGGAAAGCCAAGTTTGGCGGCATGCAGGTCGCTGAGGCGAAGCGGCTTCGAGAGCTCGAGCGCGAGAACGCGCAGCTCAAGAAGATTGTGGCCGAACAAACGCTGGACATCCGGATGTTAAAGGACGTGAACAGCCGAAAGTGGTAAGCCTGCCAGAGCGCTGGCGCTGCGTGACGTACCTGCACAATACGTACGCCGTTAGCGAGCGCCGCGCCTGTCAGGCGATGCACATGAACCGTTCGAGCTACCGCTATATCGGTAGTAAAGACATTGTCGACGCAGCCTATGGGCAGGTGGTGAACCTGTCGCAGCGCTATGGTTGCTGGGGCTATCGCAAGATATACGAGCTGATGCGCGCAACCGGGTTAGCGATTAGCCGCGAGCGCGTACGCCTGATACGTCGCCGTGAAGGACTGCAGGTGCTCAGAAAACGGCGCAAACGCAAGGTGTTGGGTACAACGACCCAGTGGGTGAACCGGGCGAATTATCCGAACCACGTATGGAGTTACGACTTTGTGTTCGACCAGAGTGCGCGACAACTCAAGTGCCTCACGGTGGTCGATGAGTTCACCAGGCAAGGTCTTGAAATCAGCGTGGCACGCAGCCTGAACGCAAGCGATGTCATTCGTGTTCTGGGCAAGCTGTTCCACGAGCAGGGCCGCCCGGCGTGTATTCGCTCGGACAATGGTCCGGAACTCGTCGCGACGGCAGTACAGCAATGGCTGAAGAAAAAGCACGTGGATACCCACTACATCGACCCGGGCAGCCCATGGCAAAACGCATACTGCGAGAGTTTCAACTCGATCTTTCGAACCACGTGCCTGAATCGCTGGCTGTTTTGCTCGATGACCGAGGCCAGGGTCGTAATCAATCAATGGCTCGAGGAGTACAACACGATCAGGCCACATGGATCGCTGGGCGGCATGAATCCGGAGCAGTTCTTACAGCGATGGACCGAAGGACAGACGATTCAACAACCTAATTCCCTAACAGCGTGAATGGACCAAAGATCTCGGGCTTGACAACGTGCTTCGTCATCGCGCGAACGAATGTGAGTGATGCAGGAAATGGCAATTGGCAATGCGCGTCTACTTAGTTTTGCAGCAACATTTCGATCACATCATCCCGTTCGTCGCTGTCGAGACTGGCCGGATGTGATCTCAGAAACCTGGAGATGTACGCCTTGGTGTTTTCTTCCTTGGCGGGATCCAGCATCTTTGTCACCCTGGAGAGCGAGTGGCAACCCTCACATCTTTGACTGAAAATGTCCTCGCCGTTGCTAACATCGGCTGCCAGCGTTGATATCGGTAACAGCATTGCGGTAGTGACTAACAGTCGTGTGATCATCAAGCGCTCCCTGGCAGATAGTTAGCGCGATTCTCCATACCCGACACAGTTGACCCTTGATATTCATCAAGGGTTAATCAAATGAAAAGGTTTGCGTCGGGCGCAATGCGCTCGCTTAGTGCGCTCTACGCGGGCCAGACGGCGCAGTGGATTGAATGGCCGTCCTGCATGGACTTGATGGTTGAGCAACGTATTGGGCTTGGCGTTACTGTTCGTTGCTGTTCAAAAGATCAATCATCTTCTGGCTTGCTTGTCCCACCTCGATAATGTATCCGTCCGGATCGCGCATATAGCATCTCATTTCCCATCCATGATTATCCAGAGGCGTGGTCATGAATTCGGCGCCTTTCGCTTTCCAATTTGCGTAGCACGCCTGGATATCGGCAACGCGGAGATTCAGAAAGCTGTTGACGCGCGTCGCGCTTTGAGGCGGCTCGAGCGTTACGTCCGGTTTGTCAGGTGTAGGTCCACCACCACTGTTGAGGATTACCCACGAGTTTGCCAACTTGATGGCGCATGGGTCTTGTTGTGTGAGTACCTTGCTACCGAGAATCCCCGCATAGAACTGCCGCGACCTGGCCTGATCTTGCACCGTCAAATAATGCGTAACAAGAAATCCGTCCGATGGAACAGGGGCGTTGGGTATGTTCATTTCAGTCCTCCACTGATGTGCGGGGCTGGCCTGATTTGCGCGTCTTTACCGGCAGTCCAATCCGGCACTAGCACTGGTTGACGATCAGGCGCGTGCGGTGGGACGTGCCGTGACGGATGCAAACCAGCTCGAAAGATGCGTCTGTTCTTCCGGAATGCGTACACCGCAGGCCTTTGCGACGATCAATGCACTCTGTAGCGTGATGTCGGCGACGGTATAGCGTCCGGCGGCAAGGAACTGGCGCTCTTCGGGCGCGCGTTTTCCGAGCTCACCATCGAGCCATGCGAAGCGCGTCATCGCTTTCTCCCCGGCCAGTTCGCCGCAGGCTGTGATTTGTTTGAGCCTTCCTTTCCAGAACGGATTCAGATGCTCAAACACCTGCAGAATCGGTATCGCGAAATCCAGCTCCATGCGCCGTGTCCACATTTCTATGTTGGCGATTTCGAGCGGATCAGTGCCGAACATGTTCGGCTCGGGATGAAGCGATTCGACGTAGCGGCAAATTGCGACCGATTCGGTGATGAATGTCCCGTCGTCCAGTTCCAGGACAGGCAGCTTTCCCATCGGATTCTTCGCCAGAAATTCGGCCGTTTTGTTCTCGCCCTTGGTCATGTCGACCATTTCAACCGGAATCTCGATGCCTTTCTCGGCGACGAATATTCGAACCCGCCTTGGGTTCATTCCGCCCTTCAAATCATATAACTTCATTTCAGTGCTCCGATGTACAACACATTTTGTAACTGGTTTCGTCTCGGGGTTTCACTGGTTTCGGTCGTTGACCAGTTCGCCAGCAAGTTGGCCCGGGCAACGGGCCAACGGTTCGAAACGGGAGAGTCAATTCGACCAGTTACGCCGGATCAGGGGCGACCCGCACCATACGTTTGCCGCGATTGTCGCCTGCCAGCAGGCCAATCAATGCGCGCGGTGCGTTCTCAAGACCGTCGACAATGTCATCGACGATTTTAATCTTGCCTTCACTCGTCCAATTGCGCAGGTCCGCAGTTGCTTTTGCGTCCTGGTCGATAAAGTCAAAATATATGAAGCCTTCCATGCGCAAGCGCTTGACCACGACCAGGCCCGGCAGGTTGCGCGGACCCGTCGCGGAGTCGGTGTCGTACTGGCTGACCGAGCCGCAACACACGACCCGTGACTTGATGTTCATCTGAAAGAGCACCGTCTCGAGAACCTGGCCGCCGACATTGTCGAAGTAGACATCGATGCCTGCAGGGCACGCGGCCTTCAGGTCCTTGAACAAATTGCCGCCGCGATAGTCAACGCACGCGTCGAAGCCGAGTTCGTCAGTGACCCAGGCGCATTTTTCGGGTCCACCGGCAATACCGACTGCGCGGCAGCCAAGCGCTTTCGCGATCTGGCCCACATACATGCCTACCGAACCGGCTGCCGCCGAGACAACGACGGTATTGCCAGCCTTCGGTTGACCGACGTCAATCAGTCCATGATATGCAGTTTTCCCGGCAATTCCGAATCCGGAAATCAAGTGAGACAGCGGACGGTAGTCGGGTAATTTTTCCGCGTTGTCCGCTTTCACCGCTGTGTACTCGGCCCAGCCGGCTTCCGTCGCGACGATATCGCCAGTCTTGAGCGCATCGTCCCTGGATTCGACGACTTCGCCTATGCAATAGGCATGCATGATGTCGCCTTCTTTTACAGCTTTGCGATAGGTGGGGCCCTGCATCCATGCGCGGTTTGCGGCGTCGATGGAAATCAGGATGGTTCTAACCAATGCCTGGCCATCTTCAATCGACGGCACGTCACCTTCGCGCAACTCGAAATGATCTTCTGTCAAATCGCCTTTTGGAAGATCGCGAACGACAATCTGGCGGTTCTTGGTCATGGTTGTCCTCCCCTGAATATGTACAACGTTACTTGCGGCGCGGGTGCGAGCGCCAGGATTGATATTGTTCTGTGCTTCGACGGCATGGAATCGCCGTCAGGTACTGCAGCAAGGGCATGTCATCGGTTGTGAAACGAGTCGGCTGCTGGCCGCGGCTATCGCTTGAGCAGAACGTCGCGTACCGCGTCCGCGTGGTACGGATTGCATGCCCCCTTGATTCGCAGTATACGTGGTGCTGTCAGGTTGTTCTCCGGCATTTCGCGGCATGGTTCCGTTTCCTGAAACCAGGATTTGAAACGAGCGGTCTGCAATCTGTGAATCAATGCGAATGCTGGTCGCGGAGATTCGCTTCCAGTGTTCAAAGTTCTGCCCGTTACAGCGCACCTGAATTGGCGCATCCGCCGGAAGTGTTGTGATGCGGAATGACGTTTTCGCGCCACGTTTTCCTTGTGAGCCGGCTAGCGTGCTGATATTCAGTACCGATTGTTCCTGATCATAGTGCGCTCGCGAGATGTTCAATGCCGGGTAGTCCACTCCTTCGAGCGTTGGCTGATCGAATTTCGACAGGTTGGGGCGGTTGTACACATTCCACCAGGAATTTTCGCGCCCGGTTTCCGCCATGATCAGCAAGGCATTGAGTTGCCCGCGCGGATAGCGCTCACCCAACTGAAAACCCCATCCGAATTCGCCAGTCTCGCCATCGAAGCCCGGTTCATAGTGCTTCTCGACATACTCGGAAAGATTCGCATGCGTCTGGGTATCACCGAACTCGCGTGAAAGTACCACGCCCAGAAGTAACAAGCGCGGATACGCAAGGCTGCGGACCGGTTTGCCGGGATCACTCCAACCGATCTTCTCGACTGCGGTGTGATAGAACGTTTCCGCCATCTTGCGGTCTTGCGGCAGCAGGTAGAAAGCCATTCCAAGGCCGGAGGTCGGGCCACCCTTGTGCATGTAGTTCACAATCGGGTCGTAGTACGCCGCCAGCCATTCAAGTCCGCTGCCTTCGCCGACCGACATATAGTTGCCGCGGGCGAAGTCCAGCCATTCGTTGAACACTTCGTGCTGCTGTCCGCCGCGCATGATGTCGTACTGTTTCAGTCCGAGGCCAGCCATGGTCAGGCAGTACGGCCAGATCTTGGTGTTCTCGCAGTGCGGTCCTTCGGGACGGCTCGCCCAGTCGCTGGTCAGGTAGTCAACGACCTTGTCGTGTGTCCAGCTAAAGGTGGCGTCTTCGTAACCGGTCACATCGAACGGCTGGTTCCACTTGCGATCGCCCGACACATACAGATGCGCACTCAGCATCAGGTTGAGATTGCCCCGAAAAAACAGGTTGCCGGCCGCCCCGATCGGATCGGGCGCGAGTCCCCACGGCTGGACGCCGTTTGCAGTCCAGCCCGGCGTGTCGTATTTGCCGCGAAGGTGATCCGGTATCCAGGTCTTGTACCACTCTTCCGGATAGGTCTCCCGGTCCGGGTCGTCGCCGAACTGCGTCAGCCAGTCCGAAGCACCCCAGAACGTCGGGTAACGCATGACCAGCCGGTCGAGAATGTCGCTGTAAACCTCGCGCCATGCCGGCGTGGTGTCCGCCATCACGTTCAACGCATAGCTCGATTCAATCAAATCGAAACGGTGAAAACTCAGAACCGGCGGCGTGCTCTTGTTATCCCACCATTCGTGGGGTTGTCCCTGCCTGCTCCAGTCGTCCAGCGTCGTTGCCTTGCGGTGCAAGAACTGTAGCCATCCGCGTGTACGCGCGCTTAGTTCCGGAGTTGTTGATTCGGTGGCCATGTACAAACTTCCATTTGAAGTTGATATGCCGCGGGTCAGACTCGCGCGGCGATCTTTTCCAGATAGGGCTGAACATCGGGTGCGAACGCTTCGTGATCGCACAACGCACGGAAATGCTTTGTGATGAGTGGGTAGCGTTCGTCCGTTTCAGGTCCAGTGATGCAGGCGCAATCGATTGTCTTCAGTGCCTCGCCCATGGTGCGTTCCCGGGAGAAAAGTGCAAGCTCCGCGACGACGCAGATATCGGCGATACTCAGCGTGTCGCCAACCAGATACTTCCTGTCCGGAGCGAGCGCCTGGTTCAGGCCTCCCAGATAAGTGTGCAACGCATCGTTTGCACGCGAGTGAATTTCTTTCGTCACTTTTTCGTTGTTCAACGCCAACAGGTATATCTGGGAGTCGCGCGCGAACACGAGACTGGCATCGAGAAAGCTGTCAATGCGCGAAGCCGAATAGGCATCCGAGCCATACAACTGCACCTTGTCTGACCCAAGGCGCGCAACGGTACGCATGATGCTGTTGGATTCGAAAATCCCGACGCTGCCGTCCGGGCCGAACGCGGCCGGTACGGTGCCAAACGGATTCGCGCTGAGAAATGCATCGGTCTTGTACAGTTCTCCGCCGAAGCCTGTGCGCGCCTTGCGCGCGTATGCTTTGCTGTTCTTGCGCTCGGCGTCAGTTAACGGATGTGCGTCAAAGTCCCAAAGCCAACCCGGGAGTTCTTTTGGTGCGGCACCGCGAATGTCTATGTCAACGCCACACAATCGCGCAGTGATCGTCGATTTCCAGATTCGGGGATTGGGAAGATACGAGAAAATGCGGATGTCCATATTATTTTTCCCTCCTGGTGAAACGCTACGCTAGTGTAGTGCTTCACTGTTCTCGGCACTTATGTTGGATTTTGGGAAGAGCGCTTAATTGAACAAAAGTGGCGAAATTCGTCTCAGACAAGGCGCAAACCGCAGCGAGGTTGACCACCTCGCGAGGATTTGTAACGCAGTATGTGGCGAATTCTCGCCGTCTTTTGTGCCGTTAATAGTGAAACACTACGCTAGAAAGCCAGCGGATTCTCCTTCACTGACGTTCTGTTCTGGTAGCGCGCGACAATTGTTTCCAGACGGCGACGGCCCCACCATTGCACGACATCCCTGTCGTCGAACCACTGCAGCGCGCACAGCAAATTGAGATCGGCAATCGAAAACACGCCGGGAATAAAACCTTCTGTCGTTGCGCGCGCTTCCAGCCAATCCAGGCAGGACTGGCACCTGTCCTGTTCTCGTCGCAGGTAGGCCACCTGGTCGACGTCAACGTCGGAGCGTTTCAGGAACGCGAGATTGATCGCACTGTTGAGAAGCGTCTCGATGGTTGCGAGCACCATGCTGTCCTGCCATTGGTGAGAGCTGCGAACCATCGTGGTTGCCAGCGGAGGTTGATCTTCGCTGGGCTTGTTCATCGGGTATTTTTCCAGCAGATAATCAATCACCAGGTTGGATTCGAAAATGATCTCGTCGCCGTCCTTGATGCTTGGTACGCGCATGCTCGGGATTTGCGCTTCATAGTCCTCGCCGAACAGACTGCCGTCGTCCATGCTGCCGGGTACAAGCTCCTCTGGGCGATGTGGAGTCTCCATCTCGGCCAGCAAGATTCGAATTTTGCGCGCGTACGGCGAACGCAGCGTGTAGTAGAACGTCAACATCGTGTCCTCCTGGAACAATCAGGGCGCGCTATTGCGCGGCGGTATTTACTCTGCGTATTGCACGATGCCGCGATACGGCTTGGTGCCATAGAACTCGAAACTCAGCAGACCGGCAGCGGCGAGAGGAAGTCCTGCCACCAGTTGTTCGGCTTGCGCGATATCGTCGCATTCGAGAACGATAATCGCACCCTTGCCGTCCGCCCGGCTGTAAATCTCGCGAACCGCTTCGTCGCGGTACATGCCCAGTGCATGCTTGACTTCGGCATCAAGATGCGGTGCGAACTCTTCGGGTTTGGCATCCTGCTTGCGGGTGGCGATGACGATGACTTTCATTACTTATTCTCCTCTTTGAAGTTCTCTTGTACTGAATTTGTTGTGTACTAAAACTGTCGCGTATTGAGCTTGTCCACGCGGACCGAACTAAACGAGCCGGGCAATTTGTCCCTGCTTCTATTTATCCCGGTTTGCTATTTGTCCCGGATTTCTACTAATCCCGGTTTTCTATTTGCCAGTTGCCGTAGTCACCAGTTTTCGTATTCACCAATTCTCATGGTAAGGCCGTACGTCGACGTTGAACGTCCATGCTGACGGATCCTGATGGGCTACGTGGTAAACGGTATCCGCGATCGCCGAAGGCTTTGCAAAGAACTCATCGGGTTTGTCCGGGTAGGTACGAGGCCGTGTCCATGGTGTGTCAATAGCGGCATCGATAGTGACGTAGGCGACATGAATGCCTTTTGGACCAAGGTCGCGTGCAATCGCTTCGGCGAGTATGCGTTGTGCCGCCTTGGTCGGCGCGAACATGCAAAATCTCGGTTTGCCCCGCCACGCCGATGTGTTGCCGGTGACCATAATGGCGCCTTTGCCATTCTTGACCATGTCCGGGGCCACGCACTGGGTCAGAACCATCAGTGCAGTTGTGTTGATGCGGAACAGTTCTTCGAAGCGCACCGGGTCTGCATTCAGTATTGTCTCGAACGCGCCCTGGGCGGCGTTGTGCATCGCTACGCTGGGGGGTCCCATATCCTTGCGCACGGCGTCAACCGTACTGCGTAACTGATCAAGGTCGCTGATGTCACATACGTAACCGCGCGAACCGGAAATTTCCTTTTCCAGTCGTTTCAGTCGCTCTTCGGTACGCGCAAGTAGCGCGACGCGATAACCGCCTTTGGTAAAGCGTCTTGCTGTGGCAGCACCAGTGCCATCACCTGCGCCTGTAATCAGGCATACGGGCTGGTTCATGAACTCCTCCTGTCTGGCGTCTTGTTCGAACTGCAAGCACCGGGATCTGATCCGGTTTTGTTGCGCCAGGATAATTAACGATTGCGAAACTTCTTGTGTCGAAGTGCGCGCGGACTATTCCGGGACATAAATATGCCGCTCGCGCAGTGTATACAGATTCCATTCTGAACAGCGTGAAACGGAGCTTCCGTGGAGCTGGAAGGTTGTGCCAGGCTGAATCGCCCGCGCTGCCGCCTTTTACCTGCCGTATGGGCAAACGTCAGTCACATCGTTCCGGCAAACGGCTTGTGCGGGAGAACAAATTATATGATGATCATCATCTAAAATACCAGATTCGATTTTTTCGGTTGCCTTCGAAAGGGTAGCGAATGCGCAAATCAAGAGCCGAGGCGGCACAAACGCGTGAACGAATTGTGTCGCGTGCCAGTGCAATGTTTCGTGAGCACGGGTTGGCAGATGTCGGCGTGGCGTCGTTGATGGCTGACGCAGGTCTTACACATGGGGGGTTTTATGCGCATTTCGAATCGCGCGAGGCACTCGTTGCCGAAGCGCTACGCTTTGCGCTGGTGCAATCGGCACAACGTATCTATCTGAGCGAGTTGAGGAATGGCGACAAGCCGGGCTATTCCCGCCTGATCCGGAAGTACTTGTCCAAAGAGCATCGAGACGATGCGAAGAACGGATGTGTGCTTGCGTCACTCGGCGCGGAAGTCGCGCGCCGCGATGGTGAATCCCGGTCGGTGTTTGCCCGTGGCTTCAACGAACTGGTCGCGCTGCTGGCGGATTTGTCACCTGCGCGTACTCGCAATGCGCGGCGAGCGCATATCCTGTCCGTCATCAGCGCGCTCACCGGTGCGCTGACGCTTGCCCGGGCGGTTGATGACCCGGATGTTTCCGATGAAATTCTCGCGTCGGCGCGCAATTCCCTGCTTGCCGAAGAGCGTCGCCGAAACCTGCCAGTCAACCGGCTTGCAAAGCACAGGATGGACGCATGAGTGCTTAACCTGATACGGCGGCTGGGTTCTGTGCAAATGAATGGCGCCAGCTTGAATATTACGATTGATACCAATGACAACAGAAAGAGGAGACTATGACTAAACAAGTGGAATTCCTGTTCGATTTCGGCAGCCCCGCGTCCTATCTTGCGTACACGCAGTTGCCGAAAATCGCCGCAGACCGGAATGCGGAAATCGTGTGGCAGCCGATATTGCTTGGCGGAGTGCACAAGGCCACAGGCAACGCCAGCCCGGCGACGGTCCCTCCAAAGGGACGCTGGATGTTTGGTGATCTCAGTAGATGGGCAAAACGCTACGGCGTGCCATTCAAGATGAATCCCCATTTTCCGATCAATACCATCGCCCTGATGCGCGGCGCAGTCGGCGTACAGATGAAAATGCCGGATGAGTTCGCGCGCTATGTAGACGTGGTGTACAAAGCCGTCTGGGCGAATGAGCGCAATATGGGTGACCCGGCAGAGGTCGCAAATGTATTGCGCGGGGGTGGTCTCGACCCGGACAAGATTTTCGCGCTTGTCGGCGAGCAGGAAGTGAAAGACAAACTCAAAAGCAACTCTGATGATGCGGTGGAAAGAGGCACATTCGGTGCGCCGACCTATTTTGTTGGCAGCGACATGTTCTTCGGCCAGGATCGTCTTGAATTTGTTGCAGAAGCGCTGGACGCGCTGCCCGCGTAATCGGGGATTGTTAACGTTTTTTGGGAGGAGGCAGGGACATGGCTTACAAGTTTATGGGCTTCGAAATACGCGACAACGTCGCGTGGATTTCGTTTAATCGCCCGGACGCGATGAATGCAATCAACTTTGAGGCGACGAGAGAGCTTTACGATATCGTCAATTGCTGTAGCGTTGACCACTCGATACGTGCGGTAGTGCTCACCGGGACAGGTGAGCGGGCGTTTTGTGCCGGCGGCGACGTTGGTGAGTTTGCTGAAAGCGGCGACAATGTCGAGAAACTTTTGCGCGAGATGACCGGCGTGTTGCATGTTGCGATTTCACGCCTTGCCTGGTTGCCGGCTCCGGTCATTGCGGCGGTCAATGGTGTCGCTGCAGGCGCCGGATTGAGCTTTGCGGCCTGTTGCGATCTGGCGATTGCGGCGGACAACGCAAAGTTCACCAGTGCCTACACGCAGATCGGATTTACGCCAGATGGAAGCTCGACGTTTTTCCTGAATCGGCTGCTCGGCCGCCGCCGCGTGATGGAGTTGTACATGACCAATCGCGTGCTGAACGCACAGGAAGCGCTGGATTGGGGGTTGGTCAATCGCGTCGTCCCGGCGGCTGATTTCCGGGAGGAGGTCACAAAACTCGCTACTAAACTTGCCAGTGGACCGACCCGCGCGTATGGCGGTATCAAGAAGCTGGTAATGATGTCGCCCAACGATACGCTCGAGTCGCAAATGGAGCGCGAAACGCGCATTATTGCGGAGATGAGTATCAGCAAGGACGGGCGTGAAGGTGTCAGCGCATTCGTCGCGAAACGAAAGCCCAACTTCACCGGAGAATAGCCGTCATCACAGCAAGCCGTCGCGGCAGTTACGCGACGGCGGCACAGGTATTTCGAAACACGTAAGAGGAGTAAACAATCATGCCGATATCAGCGAAACCTTATGCTGAGAAAAAATTTGCCGAAGTCAAAGGCAAGCGCATGGCCTATATCGACGAGGGTGAAGGCGATGCCATCGTGTTCCAGCATGGCAATCCGACGTCATCCTACTTGTGGCGAAACATCATGCCGCATTGTGAAGGTCTCGGACGATTGATTGCGTGCGACCTCATCGGCATGGGCGATTCGGACAAACTCGACGACTCGGGGCGCGATCGCTATAGCTACGCGGAGCAGCGCGAGTATCTGTATGGCCTGTGGGACCAGATCGGCATTGGTGACAACGTGGTGTTTGTAATACACGACTGGGGTTCCGCGCTTGGTTTCGAGTGGGCAAACCGGCATCGCGATCGGGTGCAGGGTATCGCCTACATGGAAGGCATCATCACGCCGCTCACCTGGGCTGAGTGGCCGGAAAATGCACGGCGCGTGTTTCAGGGTTTTCGCTCTGAAGCGGGTGAGGAGATGATCCTGACCAAGAACCTCTTTGTCGAAGGCGTCCTTCCAAGTGCGGTCATACGGGACATGAGCGACGAAGAAATGGCCGTCTATCGCAAGCCGTTCGCGAACCCGGGTGAAGATCGCCGTCCGACATTGTCATGGCCGCGGCAGATTCCGATTGAGGGCCAACCGGCGGACGTGATCAAGGTGGTGGAAGAATATTCGCGATGGTTGGCGCGTGGCGAGATTCCAAAATTGTTCGTCAACGCGGACCCGGGCTCAATTCTGGTCGGGCGGCAGCGCGAAGTGTGCCGTGCCTGGCCCAGCCAGACTGAAACTACTGTCAAGGGTGCGCACTTCCTGCAGGAAGACAGCCCCGATGAGATCGGTGCTGCGGTTGCGCAATTTGTTCGTGGCGTCCGCGCTTGAAATCAGCAGCGTCCGCGCCTGACTGGCGCTTGCGTACCGTATTCGTAAGAAGCCGCAGCGTGTGGGAGTTTCGGCGGTTCACGCGATGAAGGTCTGACTCCCGTCAAGTGAACAGCCCCCTTCATCTGTTGATCGTAGGAGCCACGGGTGCAGTCGGACGCGAGGTGCTGGCTGCAGCGTTGGCGGACCGGCGCATCGACGAGGTAGTCGCGCCGACTCGCCGCGCATTGGCACCCCACGCGAAATTGCTCAACCCGGTGGTGGTTGACTTCACGCATCTCCCGGCGGCGGCAGCCTGGTGGCAGGTGGACGCAGTGGTTTGCGCGCTGGGTACTACAATCAAGGCCGCAGGTTCTCAAACGGCTTTTGCGGCAGTTGACCGGGATCTGCCGATTCAAGTTGCGAAACTGGCGCGGGACGCGGGGGCGACTCGGTATGCGCTGAATTCATCGTTGGGCGCAAGTCTTACCGGAAACTTCTATCTGCGCACCAAGGCACAGTCAGAGACGGGCATCCGCGGCATCGGTTACCCGGTATTTACGATTGTGCGCCCGTCGCTGATTGACGCGACGCGAGAGCAATCACGCCCGGGGAGTCACTGGGGATTTTCATTGCGCGCCTGTTCAAACCACTTATCCCGAAGCGCTATCGGGCGGTAAAACCGCAAGCAATCGCACGCGCATTGCTCGACGGCGTGTTGGTGGCCGAACCCGGTGAGCACGTGATTGAATCTGATCAGTTACAGAAATGATCGCGTGTATCGACCGAGCGTGTCAGAGCGCATTGCGTCTGCCTGCGCCCCCAAAGGCGCTAACCCAACCTGCCATCCAAGTCGGCCGCAGAGTTCTGTGTAACGACCACGAAGCATCGAGCAGGTTGAATTAGCGCGGCGCAAGCCGACAAAGCTCTGGCTATGCAGTCACGGCAGATTCGGTCGTGGATTCAAAAGGCAGGCCTGCATCCTCCCAATCCTGCTTTCCGCCGCGAAACACAACGACATTGGTGTAACCCATTGCGCTCAGGCGGTGCGCCGCAATGTGCGAGTTCTGGCATTGAATGTTGGCGCAGTAGACGACGATCCGGGCGCTCTTGTTGGGGAGCAGTGCCGGTGCCAGTGCGTCAACCTGATCGTGTGGGATGTTCAGTGCATTCGGCAAGTGTTTGTCGGCGTAGTTCTTTTCCGGCAATGCTTCGACCAGCGTCGGGCGTGTTCGGACATCAGTGTTTGGGTGAGTTCACTTCGGGTAATGGTGGTATTCATTTTATGCTCCAGTTCTGTTCGGTTAGTCCATAGTTGCAATTGCAACTACAATTTACTTATATATAATTGCAATTGCAACTAGTATTTCATGCCAGCCGTAATGGAGAGAAAGATTGGCTGAAATAACAAATACTTCGGTCTGGCCATTGTTCATGACCGCGCATGCGGTACTGGTCTCCGAAGTCGAGACCCGCTTGTCTGATGCCGGGTTGCCGCCGCTTGCCTGGTACGACGTCCTTTGGGCGCTGGAGCGTGCCGACGGCAAACGACTGCGCATGAGCGAACTGGCCGACTTGACCGTGCTGTCGCGCAGCAATCTCACGCGACTTGTCGACCGTCTCGAATCGAAAGGATTGGCGAAGCGTGTGCGCTCAAAGGAGGACGGCCGCGGGGCGTATGCCGTCGTGACTGCCTCGGGCAGGGCGATGCGGCGAAGGATGTGGACAATTTATTCGGCAGCGATCAAGGAGTTGTTTGAAAATCACATTGATAGCGATGATGCTGCAAGCCTGGACAGCACGTTACGGCGCATTCTGAATGCCGCCCGCGCTTGACCTTTCAGGTCGTGCAAATGAAGTCGTTGAACCTCGCTATTTGTTGACTGTAAATGCGCCAAGAAATTTCTTGACTTTGAGTTCCAAAGGACGCTTACTGAATTTGCTTCCGCGCACTGTGCCGGGATGGGTTCTCAAACTAAAGCTTGATAACCCGGGTGCTGCTCCCGACGTTCGCTGTTGTGCGCGCCATCTTGTTGTGGCGTGCCTGATGTGGACAGGCAGCGACCATCCTCGACTCGAGGTTTGAGAGTTATCCCGGTCAGGGCGGAGAAGCAGACCCAAGGGGCGTGATGCAAGTCGCGCCCTTTGCAATTGCGGTTTGGAAAAGAATTGCGATTTAGAAAAGAACTGCGACTTCGGAAAGAATTGCCGTTGCGGACATAATTGCGACTTCGGAAATCAAGCGTTCCGGATTGGTAACGCGATGGGCCGGCCAGGAACTTTCGTTCAGCCGGGCCACACTGTCTGTTCTCCACCGCGTTGCGGCGACGCGAAATGCCAACTCGATTTCAGCCGGTTCGATCGCCACCGGTTCGATCACCCCCAGAGCGGAAAACATCCGGAATATTCTATACTTGCAAACGGGACGTTTTGCTAGTGCATGGCGTAACCGGGATCCATCACAGAGCGAGTATCGGATGCCATTGCGACCACACCGGCTAGAAATCTCTGGCCTTCAGGTCGCAATGTCAGTACGCTGAACATTCGACCATCGAAGGACAGTTCTCACCGTTGTGCCAGCAAGCCAGATTCGAGTACTCATTGCGATTGGGTTAGTCGGTGTTGTTGCGGATTCGAACATGAGCAGGGTGTTGTGTTTGTTGGTAGTCATCGTGGCAGTCATTGTTTTGCCGGGGCATGCCGATGCGCAAGATCTCGATCCGAGGCGGTACGTCAATTTGCCGATCGACCAGAACTTTTTCGGTCTCGCCTATGCTTATTCGAAAGGCGACGTAAATTTTTCTCCGTCAGTTCCGCTAACGGATGCGTCAATCACGGTAAACAGTCCGGCGGCTTTTTATGCCCGTACATTTGCCCTGGCGGGAAATTCGAGCTCTTTTGATGCGCTTCTGCCATATGGCTGTGCAGAAGGCAGCGCCTTGCTCAATGGCCAGCGCGCTAGTCGCGATGTTTGCGGACTTGGCGACTTGAAGCTGCGCTTGAGTTACAACTTCTTCGGCGCCAAGGTTTTTTCGCTGAGAGAGTTTGTCAAACAGCCGCGAACGATTGTTGCAGGCGCCAGTGTTCAACTGAGCGTCCCGGTGGGGCAATACGACGATGACAAGATTCTCAATATTGGTACCAACCGCTGGTATATAAGGCCGGAGGCCGGCTTTTCGCTTCCCTGGCGCAAATGGAGCTTCGAGTTTGCGTCCGGCGTGCGCATTTTTTCCGACAACGATGATTTCCTCGGTTCAACGTTGAAGCAGGATCCGTTGTGGAACGTACAGGCGCACGCAATTTACGATCTGACCAGGCACCAGTGGGTGTCGATTGATGGAAACTATTTCTTTGGCGGGAATACCTATTAGGACGGCGTACCTTCCGCGCCCCGGCAGAACAACTCGAGGCTAGGTTTGACATGGGCGATTTCCCTGGACTCGAAAAACATCCTCAAGATTCTCGCCCATAGCGGGGTTATAGGCCGCGTCGCCAATGATTCCGATATGGTCACCGTGGCCTGGACCTATCGCTGGCAGTAACCGCAGTTCGCTTGACGTTACTTCAGCGAAATCAATGCGGCACCTTCCTGGACGACATCGGATTCGGCGGTCAGTATTTCGTCAACGGTGCCGGCAGATTCCGAGGCGATCGGGATTTCCATTTTCATTGACTCGATAATGACCACGTCCTGATCGACGGCTACTTCGTCGCCCGGCGCAACAAGGATGCGGAGTACTGTTCCTGGAACTGGGGATTCGATTTTCATTTCATGGCAGCGTCAATCAGGAGCGCTGTTTCAATTAGGAACAATGGGTCAGCTAATTGCGATGATCTCCAGGCATTGTAAACGTGTCTGGGCGCGGGTGCTGTAGTGTGGCAAGCCCGGCAAATTTGCGCAACCGGCTCGCATGCAGCGCCGGCTGAATATTCCGCGCCCTGGTTCTTGCCGGAATTCCTGCGCTAGAACTCGTATCCGATTCCAAAGATCGTCTGAAAATCGTCTTGTTGCGGTACCGTGCCATCAGCTTCCGGTTGCGGGTCTTTTACACGGTCCCAGATGAATGAGATCTCGAAATCCAGATCGTTGATGAACTCGGTTGAGATCTTTGACAGCATGTGATGGATCAAGGTGCCATTGTCCTCGTCTACGATTTGCAGCCGGTAGTCAAACAGAAAGTCGAGCCAGCTTGTTACTTCGTGATCATATCTGGTGCCCAGGCTCAGGGCTGGAGACGTGTTCTGAAGCGGTGAGCCAGACTGAACCGATACAAACTGCGCATACAGAGCACCGACGCTTGCAGTGACATCCCAATCTTTTTTCGCCGAGCGAATGAGGTCGTAACCGATACCAGTGTTGAGGTTTGCCTGATGATCGATATTTCGGAACGTGTCGCGCACATACTCCAGAGAGGCTATGCGCCAGTAAAGTTTGGATGTCCTGAAGCTGTCAAAGTACGTGGTAAGGCGATGGTTGTTTGAGGTTTCCACGCCCTGGGCACTGCTGAAATTACCAAGATATTCGGCAACATAGCGCGATATCGCACGCCGCCGCTCGGCGCGCCCGGTAATGTTCATGTCTGTCAGATCCGAGTTTCCCGAGCGGTAATTGGCGCCAATGGACAGCGAGCCAGTCCAAAGGTCTCGTTCGCGTTCCGCGCTCTTGGCAATGGAAATGACATCGCCTCGCCTGATCCGTCGCGCATCGGCGCCGCTGCCGACCGTCACAGTGTTTCCATCGACGGTAAGCAGACCAACAGCGGTGGCCGGTTCAGTGTCCCTCGGCCCTTGATAGCGTACCGCTTCAATTCGTGCCGTGCGTACCCGTTTGATATCCGCCAGATCAAGGCTCAGCAGGCCAAGCTCATCACTGTCGAATTCCATCTGATAGTCATATGTGGTCTTGAGCTCACCTTTGAGCCACTCACCGGAATTGAGCTGAATCCAGTCAAACTTGCTATCGGGCGGCGGCATGAAGTTGTCCCACGCAAGTTGCTCTTTCGCCTCAGCGTCAAGTTCGGGTTCTTCCTCCGGTTCCGAGGTATCGGTCAAAGATTCCGGAAGCGCTGTTTCGGCATTGCCGTTGGTATCCTCGGAAGTGCCGTCTGCACCGGAGTCCGGGGAATCGGTCGTCTCCATTGTCTCTTCGGCCAAAGCATCCGGGTTTTCGGATTCGGCGGTAACCAATGCCGGGAAACTGAATGTTCCAATTGCTGCAATGATGGCTAGCTGTAACAGCCAATGTCGGGAGTGTCGGTAATTGTTCATTGTTCTTGTCGGGCAAATGAGCGCAGGTCGCTCGAAACGCGCTCGTTAATGTCATGGGTCGAGGTCTTCTAACTGCCGACCTTCATCCCGGGAAGTTTGTCCGGGGTAAATTGTATCTCACCGCAGAATCCTGGTCGGCGTGCGGCCCTGTGTCATTGCCAATACACAATGTTGCGTATCAGGGGCCGCCGTATATGTACAGAACGTAGGAGTTGATCAGATATAGCGAGAACAGAATCAGGCTGGCCCAGCCGACCGTTTGATGAAAGCGCGTGCCGGCGCGATAGAACAGTCCAACAATAAAAACGCCGGTCATGATCATCGCCGACATCGCAGATATGGCATGCACGGCCGATACTGTAGAGGCGTGCGAAAAACGGCGTGTAATAAATGGGGAAAACGATTGTGCAGTGATGTTCACATAGTCAACAGGCTGTTGATTTTGGGGTGGGCTGTGTAGAGGCGCGCGAAAACGCGGTGTAATTATTGCGAAAGATGGGTGCGCAGTGCGTGACGACAAGGAGAGAGCAGGCGTTGGTCAGGACGGGTTACGGCCGCTTTGCCGCGGTGGCGGAGCGATTGGCAAGAAGCGGGCTGAGGCCACTTGGCGCTAGTGAGCTGGCACGCGAGCTAGACATCACCAAGCAGCAAGCCTTTGATGCCCTAAGGCACCTCAAGTCTGTGGGATGGGCGGAGCAACTGGATGGCGGCTTGTGGCGTCTGTCGCCGCATCTGACCATGATATCCAGATCATTCGAGCGGGCCATTGCCGATACGCACGAGTTGTACCTTGGTCCGCCTGCCGCCAAGCGCTGTGTCCGTGGACCAAATACCGATAGCGACTAGCTAGCGCTACCGTCCCAGTCATCCTTGCCAAGGCAGGCCAGGCGTGGGCGGTCTCAGGCGCGTTTTGGCGTTTCTGCCTCCACGCGGGTGCTGTAGCCGCTGTCACTGATTTCGTGATCGACCTGGGTGGCGATCCACTCCCCGTCCACGCCTGGCCTGAATTCAGACAGGAGCAGCCTGGCTTCGGCGGCCAGTCGCGGGTTGCCGTGCTTGAGGGTGAGGCTGGCGGTGGCCAGACCCCGGCTCAGGGCATCGAGTTTGCCCTGGGCGGCAGCGCGTGCCGTATCGGCATCCGGGTAATTGTGGCGCAGGGCATAAACGGGCTTGCCTTCGCCCACGTGCACAGGCGTGCGGGTACCAGTCGCGGTGTTATGCCAATGAGCCAGTACCGCTGGATATTTGCCGCGATCTGCCATCGTGACGCGATGGTTGCTGGTTTGGTTTCGACTGATGGGCACTGTCGGGATTGCCTTGCCGGTGGCGCTCCTGGCTTCGCCCCTGGGGACGAATAACAAAAAGCCCCCGGCCGGTTTGGCCACAGCGTCGTATTGCCTGGCCAGCCGGGTGAGCAGGTGCAGGTCGGATTCTTCGGTTTGATCCAGGTGAGGAATGTTGATGGTGCTGAGGAATTCACCGACACGGGGCTCGAGTTGATGTTCAGCGGCGATGGTGGCCACCAGATCGCCGAGGGAGGTCGCATCCCAGGCGCGGGTTTTGTGCTCCTTCAGCGCGCTGCGCATATTGGCGGCCTTGGCACGAATGATCAGCGTATCCGGTGGGCCGTCAAGCTCGATTTCATCGGCGATATAAAGACCCATCTGAACCAGTCCTTGCTCTTTGTGGCCGATAGAGACATTCAACTTGGCTCCTTTGTTGGGCAGTTCGATGGCGCCATCGCGGTCATCGAGGCGGATCTCTACGGTATCGGTATGCAGCCCGGCCCGGTCAGAGACGGTCAGCGACAAGAACCGGTTAGCGATAGTGGCCGTGATGTCCTGGCTGTTGGCGAGAATACGAAACAGCGGCGTCATCAGTCCCACAACCTCACGGTCTGGATGAGCTGACCGGGTGTTGGCAGGGTGGGCAGTTCGATCAGTACGCCGGCAGGGAAAATGACGCCTGCGTCGGCCAGGCCGGGGTTGGCTTCGAGCACGGCTTCAACGGCGCCGGCCTGCTGGCCGTAGTGTGTCCAGCAGATGGCGTCGAGCATGTCACCGTCCTGGGTGCGGTATTGCATCAGACGTCCTCCCTTGCGCATCACCCGCGTTGCCAGCGCTTCAGCATCCTCGCCTGGCTGTTGCTGAATGCTCAGGTGATAAGTGTGGGTGTGGGTGCTCTTGTCAACAATTTGCGGCACCGGCGCCTGCGGGACAGGCAGGGTCGGTATCGCACCGAGTGCTGGCTGATAGCGGGCTTTGCCAATGACTTCCGGCATGGCTGGTTGGGGTAGCTGATCCGCCTGGTAGTGAATCGACTGGTTGAGCGCGTCAAGTCTCGGAGCGATGGCCTTGCCAACGATCAACGCCTCGGCTTTCAGGCTCGGCAGGGTCGGTATCGCACCGAGTGCTGGCTGATAGCGGGCTTTGCCGGTGACTTCCGGCATGGCTGGTTGGGGTAGCTGATCCGCCTGGTAGTGGATCGGCTGGTTGAGCGCGTCGAGTCTCGGAGCGATGGCCTTGCCAACGATCAACGCCTCGGCTTTCAGGGTTGGCAGGGTCGGTATCGCACCGAGTGCTGGCTGATAGCGGGCTTTGCCAATGACTTCCGGCATGGCTGGTTGGGGTAGCTGATCCGCCTGGTAGTGGATCGTCTGGTTGAGCGCGTCAAGTCTCGAGGGGGTGGCGGGCAGCTGATCCGCCATGACGGGTGACAGGGCGATTGCTGCGCCTGCCACTGTGGCCGTCGCCGCCTTCTTTACAGGATTCGCGGCCTCGGTAAGGCGCGGGGACATTGAGTTGCGATCGTTCTTCGAGTTGGCATCGTCATTACCGCTACCAAACCAGCCTGTAACCGTATTCCAGGCATTTCCAATAAACCCTGCCACTGTCTCAAACTTTCCGATGAGCCAGTCCAGCGCCACCCTGGCCTGGTCAACGATCCCGCTCCATAGCCGGGTGAAAAAGTCGCTGACCCCACTCCAGTTGCCAACAATCAACCCCAGTGGATTGAATGAGAGGATGCCTTTAAACCATTCCCAGGCGCTGGAGAAGGTGGCTGTAACGCCATTCCACAGGCCGGTGAAAAAGCCCTTAATCGGCTCCCAAAAGGTGATGATCAGAAGTGGACCCCGAAACTTGGACCCCCGCTTAAGTGAAATCTCCATGGGGTTCAGGCCGCGCTCTTCAACGCCGTTTGTTCGAAGTACACCGCATCGGGGGGTACGCCGGTCAAGCCCAGTGTGACGACGCCGGGTATTGTAAAAACGAAAGTATTTGTCCAGTCCGGCGCGTAATGCCGCCAGCGTTTCATACGCGCGCAGATACACGTCTTCGTACTTCACACTGCGCCACAACCGTTCGACGAACACGTTGTCGATCCAGCGAGCCTTGCCGTCCATGCTGATCGTCACTTCGTGCTCCTTGAGAACGCGGGTGAACGCATCGGCCGTGAACTGCGTGCCCTGATCGGTGTTGAATATCTCGGGTGTACCGTAGCGAGGCAATGCCTCTTCGAGCGCCTCGACGCAAAAGTCGCTGTCCATCGTGTTCGACGCCCGCCACGAAAGCACCTTGCGCGTATGCCAGTGCATAATCGCCACGAGCTACATGAACCCCTTGGCCATCGGTAGATAACACATATCGCTCGCCCACACCTGGTTGGCCCGCGTGATTGTCATGTCCCTGAGCAAGTAAGGATAGATCTTGTGTCCCTTGTCTGGCGTGCTGGTGCGCCGCTTCGGCTACAGCGCCCTGATCTGCATCTGACGCATCAGCCGCTGTACGCGCTTACGATTGACCTGCAGCCCGCGTGTATCGAGTTCGTTGCGAATACGACGGCTTCCGTAGAACGGCAGCTCAAGGTGGATCTCGTCGATCAGGCGCATCAGCTCAAGGTCTTCGGCTGACACCTGTGCGCCGCGATAGTACGCTGTGCAGCGTGCCACTCCGAGTAACTCGCAGCGGCGTGCCCTGGACAGTTCGTGAGCGCTTTGAATCTGTGCTCGGCGCTCGCTCACCGGTCGCGCCCGAGAAACTTTGACAGAAAATCTTTCTCCATCGTCAGTTGCCCGACCTTGGCGTGCAGCTTCTCGATTTCGCGTTCGGTGTGTTGCGCCTCAACTGCGTTGCCACCGAACACGTCCTCGGCACTATCGACCAGACGTTTCTTCCAGTCCTGGATCTGATTCGGGTGAACGTCGAACTGTTCAGCCAGCTCGGCCAGTGTGTGCTCGCCACGCACTGCGCCCAGTGCTACTTTGGCCTTGAAGCTCGCCGTGTGATTTCTTCTCTTTACTACGTGTCATCTTCGGATCCTCTCTGTGTCGTAAAAGAATAATCCATAAGATTTCACTTATCAGCTATATTTTGGTGTCCAGCCGTTGGGGTCCACCTCTGATTGCCGGATTGCAGCTTGTCATCGACTTTGGCGGACAGGCGAATGCGAAACATGGCACCGCGTACCGGCCGCCTGCGCAAACTGCCCGCCAACACCTGGGATCGAGCGAACGTGCGGAGGAGGCGTCTACTTCCCGGTGCGAGGTTTCTGCGTCCGCGGCCATGGATACCCCTCATGAAAGCGACGTAACGGCTGACCTTTGGGCGCGCGTTCGAATGTTTGGTAAACGCATGCCCTCGGAGGAACTCGATCGGGTCATTGCCGAACTGCGTGCGGAGGAACAGCCTAGAAATTCCGATTCGCAAAAAAACGGCCGGTGTCATAAGCGGCGAAGGGATGACTGATGGCCTCTCACGAACTCACTCTGATTGACATGAATATTCATACAGAGGCTCACAACGCCTCGCGTGACCGAAACAGGAGAAAGATGATGATGCACATCGCAGCGTTCATCGTCGTCACGACTGCAGGTTTCACTGTAGGCGGCGCTTCGGTAGCCGCGACGGTTGCCGTGTGGTGGGCGGTCGTGCTGATCGTGCGACGGCGGTTCTGGAATTTCAACTCACGAACGGCGACGGCACCGGAGCCGGAGCATCGGTCGCAGCCCGTGGCTTATGCAAAATTCGACGACGTCAATGACCTTCTCGAAGACGTTGCGCGGCGCCGCGATTGGGATCTCGAAAAGCGATTCGATATCGCCCGCCTTGCCTGCGAGAACCAGACGACGACTTTCGACGAACTCGAGCGCCGTTACGATCAAGGGAT
>CATOSA010000026.1 GCA_951812315.1 uncultured Burkholderiales bacterium | reverse complement strand
AACCGAAATAGTCCAGTTTGATGTAGGCCGGGCCTTCACCTATGCAGCGCTAGTGCTCCAGGTGCGTTTCGCTCAGAGCCCACCGTTGGGCTACCTGCTTCTAGATAAGTAAGTCATCTGCCATGTCTGCGTTCCTCCGGTGAGTTTCCGCAATGAACGCTCCATGGTCTGGGGTTATCAAGAGTTTTTGAGCGTGGCGGTCGCCGGGTATTTGTGGGAAGCAGCGATAACCGGATAGTCAGGACCATCAGCACAAAGGCGAGCCCCAGCGTCGTCCCTATAACGCGTTGCCGAGGCGGTACGCCCTATCCAATTGGTCACGGCGATGTCTTGCTGGACGTCTCGGTTGTCAGAACCACGTGCCTGCGCCACGGTACTTCAGCGCCTCACCATTTTGGCGCAACACCTCTTACTTGTGGATGTTGACTATATCAACACTCTGTTGATTTTGAGCGCGATTGCGCGGGATTGCTCGGCATTGCGCACCCATCTTTCGCAATAATTACCCTTCATCTTTCGCATCACTCTACACTAGCAGCCTTCGATTGTGCGCTTGCGCATGGTAACCTTGCCGGCTTCACCGCTTCTAAAACAACGGTGGCGAAAAACAACGCTGCGTTGCTGTCGCACGGATTCGTGTTTGGCCTGACAATTTTGCCCAACTCATTGTTAAACAGGATTTATAACGGTTAGCTCTGGATTCGCTGGCCGTCGATGACAATCAAGGAAGAAAACCATGCCCACTTACTATGACCTTATTGTTCGCAACGGAACCGTTGTTGATGGCAGCGGGGGCGCACCTTCTGTTGCTGATGTGGCCATCAAGGACGGCGTGATTGCGGCAGTTGGCAGCATCGACGGTTCGGCTGAAAAAGAGATCGACGCGACCGGTAAGCTCGTTACACCCGGCTTTGTTGACATTCACACCCACTATGACGCGCAGGCGATTTGGGATAGCCATTTGGCGCCGTCCTCGCTGCATGGTGTGACCCACGGTGGTGATGGGCAATTGCGGCGTTGATTCGCACCCTGCCGCCCGCAGGATCGCGACAAGTTGATTGAGTTAATGGAAGGCGTAGAAGATATTCCCGGCGCTGTCATGCATGAGGGGCTGGAATGGACCTGGGAAAGCTTTCCCGAGTATCTCGACGCGCTGGAGAAGAAGCCCCGTGACGTCGACGTTTGTGCACTGTTGCCGCACGCTGCTGTTCGCGTGAACGTGATGGGTGACCGTGCCATGGCATTTGAGCCTGCGACACCTGAAGACATCGCGAAAATGCGCGCAATTACCAAAGAGGCGGTCGAGGCTGGTGCATTCGGTGTTTCGACCAGCCGCACGACGTCACACAAGACTCTGGCCGGTGGAGTACATTCCGACCTTGCGCGTGTACGAAGACGAACTGATGGGCCTTGCCGGCGGATTGAAGGACGCGGGCAGCGGATTTTTCGAAGCCGTTTCGACTGGATAACAGACACGAGCGCTGACACGATCAAGGCCGAGCCGGATCCGGTCGAAGCGTTCGGCATACTGAAACGCGTCGCGCAAAAGAACGGCCGGCCGATGGTCTATACGCTGGCGCAACGTATCAGTGATCCGGAAACGACCGACGCAGTGCTCGAGATGAATCGCGACGCGTACGAGAACGAGGGTGTCAATATCCGGCCAGTGTTCCCGCCGCGTGCTATTGGCATCTTGCTGGGCCTGCAAGCCAGTCAGACACCATTTAGCGGTTGTCCGACTTTCAAAACGCTGGACGCACTTCCGCTTGAAGAAAAAGTCGCAAGGTTGCGCGACCCGAATATCCGCGCACAGATTCTCTCAGAAGATCCGGTAAAGGGCTCTACCTTTCCACTCATTCACAGAATGTCGTATGCGCAGATGTTCCATTTTGTGAACAAGAACTACTTGCCACAAAAAGATCAAAGCGTTGCTGCAATAGCGCAAAAGAGAAGACCGCAGTGCGCCCGAAGTTGCATACGATCTGCTGACGGAAAATGGCGGCAGAAATTTTCTTTACATGCCGATTACCAACTACGCGGGTTACAGTCTCTCAACTTCTGAAAAGCTGTTGGGTGAGAAGATGGCCATCATGGGTCTCGGGGATGGTGGCGCCCATGTCGGCTTTATTCTCGATGCAGGCTTTCCGACCTGGCTGCTCACGCATTGGGGCAAGCACGAAAACAAGTTTGCAATGCCGGAGCTCATCCGCCGCCTGACCAGCGATACGGCCAATGCCGCCGGGCTTGGCGATCGCGGCAGAGTGCAGCCCGGCCTGAAAGGTGATCTGAATATCATCGATTGGGACGAACTGGACTTTGAAGCGCCGTACATGGTCAAGGATCTGCCGGCTGGCGGCAAACGCTTGATGCAGGGTGCAAGCGGTTACGACTACACCATCGTCAGTGGTGAGATTACGCACCGCAACGGCAAGCCAACCGGCGCACTGCCGGGCAAACTCGTTCGCGGTCAACGCACCGGTCCACGCTCCCAACGCGACTGCCGCCGGGTAAGCCGGTCCTCCCTGAGTCAGGCGAGCTCTGCTAAGGCGTACCAGGCAGCTCGCCGCGGTTAACGCCTATTCGCACCGGCGTGTCGATTCGCTGCGGATCAAAGAGTACAAAATCGGGCAATCCATCACCATTAAAATCGGCAAAGTTGATGATGCCCGCACTCGGGAGCTTCTGAATGGCAGTGCGCTTCCTGAACGGTCTATCTGATCCGCCGAGAAATATTTCAACGCCTTTGCCGTCGGCCGAGGTAACCAGGTCCATGTAGCCGTCTGAGTTGACATCAATTCCTATGGGCGGATTGAAACCGTCGGGACGAAACGTCTCGAAACTCACACCTGTACTGATTTTTCGCTTTGCCGAGGGTTTCGGTTTGAAGTGACCATCGGGCTGCAGATAATGCAGCGATACCTGCGGATCAATCTCTCTCGTTAGCAGAAGCTCGACGATTTCGAACAAAACTGAATTTCAATTCGATGCGCACGAGTTCCAGCTTGTTGTCCTGGTCAAGATCAACCAACAAGTCTGACACCAGTATGCCCTTGCTGACAAACCTGTCGTTCGGATCGGCAAGATTCCAGCGGCCATCACGGTTGAAGTAAATCAGTGTCGTCGTCGTGGCGTCGGAAAAACCACCTTCGATGTGGGTGACCATCAGGTCCAGACGGCCATCTCCATCAATGTCGCGTGCTGTCGTCACTACACTTCCCGAAGCCCTGATGTGATCACGGGGCGTAACAAACCCGAGCGGCAGAACTTCATTTGCCGTTGTCTGAAAAAGAGCCATCCGGTGATCGCAGAAATACGCGCAGTTCGTGCCGGGTCGATGAAACGATATCGGCTTGCCCGTCTCCATCTACATCACCTGTTGCCAGTCTTGGCATGTCGAAAAAAAAGTTGGAGATCACTTTCCGCAGCTACCGGCCCCGATTCCGGCACGACAAAGTAGTTGGCGCGACGGCCAACCTCTATGCGTGCGACGACGGTGCCATCGGTAGTGAGCGCTGACACCACGCCGATCTGAGGCACCAGTATCCACGGTTCTGCGTCGAAGTCGTAAATACACCAGCTTGAACGGGTCGAAGCCGCGCTCATCTTCCGAGGCGGCGACTGTGCTGGGGGCGCCGACCCTGCAAATCCCAGTGTGTGCCGGAATCATCTGCAAGCGACAGGATTGTAATGCCTTCCGGTCGCAACAGGATCAGCTCTTCGCCGGGACTGTCCTTGAGGTCGGCAATGTCGTACACGGCGCTCCAGCGGGGCAGCAAGAGGCTATGGCTTGGCAGGTTAGAAAGCGAACCGTCGGGCTGCTGCAGGTAGATGAATATGGTGCGCGTCTCCCTGGGCGGAATTCCATGCAGACTCACCACCATCACGTCATCTTTCTGATCGCCGTCAAAGTCTGCAATCTCTGCAGCGACAGTCCGCCCGACACGAGGGATTTCCATGAGGTCGAAAATTTCGTCGTCAAGCCATGGCCACCTGCCAGTTTCCGCTAAACAGGCTCGACATAACGGCGACGACAGCAATCGCAGTGCGCTTGAATACGGAAGTACCGTGGCCAAGCGGCCCAAGTGCATCAACTGATTTGTTGGAACTAATTCTCATGGTTTGCCGCGTTGATATCGGGTAGAAGAGTTGTTCGTGATTGTGAGAGGAAACGTTCCCGAAAAAGTTCTTTCGTGGTTAGTTGAAGGCAACCATACAGTATGCGCTGCAAATTCATTGTCGATGGATTCACTTTCCAGGATTGCCACAAAGTTGGATTGGACAAAGTGAAAAGTTGATGGACCGAAAAAAGGTTTATGGCCAATGGCTTGGCTTGTTTGGTGCCCGGGCGACGCATTGCCGCCGAGAGTTCGGCGGTCTCAACCTGACCGACAATTCGAGTTTTGCCCGGCCGCGCTAGTGGTAGCGCAACAAGCCTGTATATACTTTCTATTCTGATGACCGAATGTTGTGGCAACGCGAATACTTTGGCAACTTATGCTGTTGTTACATGTCTGTAAATTTGCTGTGCGGTAATAGCGGATTGTCCATACTTTTATTACAAAGTGTGCGGGTCAGTTGATTCCCGGAGTTCGGGAATTGTTTTGGATGCTTTCTTGATGTGGAGAAAAAGATGATATCGCTGAATGTGAACGGAAAGCGGGTATCGGTGTATGTCGAAGACGACATGCCGTTACTCTGGGTATTACGGGACGAGCTGGGTCTGACTGGCAGCAAGTACAGCTGCGGGGTTGCCGCTTGCGGCGCCTGTACGGTTCTGGTCGAAGGCCAACCGGTGCGCTCGTGTGTGATGCCGGCTTCCGCTCTGGCCGGCAAGAACATAACGACCATCGAGGCCTTGTCTCTGGACGGCAAGTCGCACCCGCTGCAGAAAGCGTGGGTAGAACTGCAGGTGCCGCAATGCGGCTATTGCCAGAGCGGCATGCTCATGGCTGCAGCCGCACTGCTTGAGAAAAACAAGCAGCCCAGCGATGCCGATATCGATGCGGCGATGACAAACATCTGCCGCTGCGGGACCTACGTGCGCGTGCGCGAGGCAATCCACGTCGCTGCGCGCTCGGCCTGAAGGGGACGTCATGACACATAACCTGATGCAAGAAACCAAACAAGAAACCATAGAGAATATTTCCCGCCGCGAATTTCTGGTCAAGTCAGCCGCTACAACCGGTGCACTGGCGATCGGATTCAACTTGCCTGGCATCGCCACGGCCGCGGTTGGCGCCGACGACGCACCTGAAATCACGCACTGGGTCGTCATACAGCCCGACGACACTGTGGTGATCCGCATTGCCCGGACAGAACTTGGACAGGGATCGTTTACCGGCCTGGCGCAAATGGTTGCAGAGGAACTGCAATGCGACTGGAGCAAGGTGCAACCGGAGTACGCCGATGTAAACATGCACATCAGGCGTAACCGTATTTTCAAGAGCATGTCGACAGGTGGAAGCCGAAGCATTCGCGATTCGAACGTCTACATACGCAAAGCGGGTGCAGCCGCTCGGCAGATGCTGGTGACGGCTGCGGCGCGAGAGTGGGGCGTGCCAGCTTCCGAGTGTCGCGCCCTGAACAGCATTATCAGCCACCCGTCGGGGAAAAGCACGACCTACGGAAAGGTCGCCGCGGCTGCGGCAACTCTGGATATACCCACCGACGTCGCGCTCAAGTCCCCGGAGGACTGGACAATCGCCGGTACTTCGCCGGCGCGCTTTGACATTCCGGCCAAGACCAACGGCAGCCAGATCTACGCATCCGACGTACGCTTGCCGGGAATGGTGTATGCCTCGGTCATACGTAGTCCGGTGTTCGGCGGCACACTGGAGAGCTACGACGAGTCGAAAGTGAAGGGCATGCGCGGCGTCAAACAGGTGGTTGCAGGTGAAGACTGGGTTGCCGTCGTTGCAGACAACTGGTGGCGCGCGAACAAGGCGCTGCGCGCATTGCCGATCAAATGGGACGAGGGCGAACATGCAAATGTCTCCAGCGATTCAATCATGCAGTTCCTGCGTACCGGCATCGATGCCGAAGATGTCCCGGCGGCACGGCAAGATGGCAATGTGGATGCTGCGTTTGCAAATGCGGCAAAAGTGATCGAAGCGGAGTACCACTCCGGTTTTCTCAATCATGCAACGATGGAGCCGCAGAACGCCGTTGCACTTTACACGGACGATCACCTCGAAGTCTGGTGTGGAACGCAGAACGGTGAAACGACGCTCGCCGCCGCGTCGGAAACGGCAGGCATACCGCTGGAAAATGTCATCGTTCACAAGATGCATGCCGGTGGCGGGTTCGGACGCCGGGTTGCGCACCAGGATTACACCAAGCAGGCGGTGAAGATCGCGATGGCTATGCCGGGCACTCCGGTGCGGTTGCAATGGTCGCGCGAGGAAGACATGCGGCAAGGCCGCTATCGGCCGGTGTCTCTGGTCAAGTTGCGGGGCGCATTGGACAAGGACGGTAACTGGACCGCCTGGCACGTGCGCCAGGCCGATCAGTCGATCATCATCACGGTGCGGCCGAACATGATCAAGAATGGCGTTGATCCGATCAATGTTCGTTGCTTTGCCGACAACCCGTATGCAGTGCCTAATTTCACCAACGAATATGCGATGCGTAACCCGCACGTTCCACCGGGTTTCTGTCGCGCCGTGGCGCATACCAATAATCCTTTCTATCGTGAGTGCTTCATCGATGAACTTGCGCATACTGCTGGCAAGGACCCGTACGAGTTTCGCCGGCCGTTGTTGAAGGGCACGAAGGACTTGCCGCTACTCGATGCTGTTGCCAAAGTTATTGGCTGGGGCAAGCCGGCTGCCAAGGGTGTCCATCGCGGAATTGCAGTGGTCGATTCGTATGGCAGTTACACGGCGGCAGCAGTCGAACTTAGCGTCGACAACGGCAATGAGATTGACGTCAAGCGGGTCGTGATTGCAATTGACAGCGGACACGTTGTGCATCCGGATGCGGTCAAGGCGCAGATGGAAGGCGGTGTGGTCTGGGGTCTGTCATTCATCATGCATGAAGAGATCACGATCGAGAACGGCCGGGTTGTGCAGGGCAACTTCACGGACTACCCGGTGCTCAAGCTCGCGCATACGCCACAGATTGATACCATCATCATGCCCAGTGGCGGATTCTGGGGCGGCGTCGGTGAACCGCCAATTGGCGCGGTCATTCCCGCAATTGGCAATGCGTTGTTCCAGGCGACCGGAAAGCGCCTTCGCTCGATGCCTTTGAACAAGCATGGATTCCGCTACAAAGCATAGGAGCTCCGCAATCGCGGAATTGTCGCTGGTATCGCGGCGGCGAGCACTCAAGGCGCTCGCCGCTGGCGCCTGCCTGCTGGTTGTAAAGCCGACAAGCGCGACGCTGCGCGAAATGTTCGGCCAGAGCCTGATGGCAAGAGAGCGTGTGGATCTGAAACTACCGCTGCTTGCAGAAAGCGGCAACGTTGTTCCGGTGACCGTGTCGGTCGACTCGCCGATGACCGAATCCGATCACGTTAAGGCGATCCACCTGTTTGCAGAAAAGAATCACCTGCCGCGCATCGTATCGTTCGAACTTGGTCCGTGGAATGGCAAGGCCGTTATCAAGGCGCGCATCCGGCTCGCCGAGTCGCAACAAGTCCTAGCGGTTGCGGTAATGAGCGACGGCTCGTATTACTCTGCCGTTGCCGACGTTGAAGTCACTTATTCGAGTTGCGGATGAAAAGCCGGCTGGGTAAAGCGCGCTTGCGTGTTCCGAAGACCGCCGAACAAGGCGAGTTGATCGAGATTCGCACCATGGTCGAGCACCCGATGGAGTCGGGTTTTCGGCACAACAACATGGGCAAGCTGGTTCCGCGGCACATCGCAACAGATTTTCACTGCCGCTACAACGGGCGCGAAGTCTTCCGGGCAACACTGCATCCGGCGGTATCGACCAATCCTTACATCGCGTTCTACGTTGTTGCACAGCAATCAGGCGAGTTCGTATTTACCTGGACCGATGACCGCGGCGGAACCGTCACCGAAACGGCGAAAATCACAGTCAACTGACGTGTCTCCCCACACACTTTGTGCGCGAGCAATGCCACAGTGTGCCGGGTACTACTTCCAAAACCAGCAACCACACTCGCTTGCCAGGCGATTCTGGCCTGGGGAACGGACGTCCAATGCGCAAGGGCGGGCCGATCAATGGAAGTGGATAAACGGTAAACTGGCGATCGATGTCACTGATCAGAAAACGTCGCCTGTCCAGAATCAGTATTGTCCTTGCCTTGCTGCTTGTAGCGCATGGCGTGGATTCGCTTTCCGGCGACCTGGAACAAGGCCAGGCCGCATATTCGCAAGGCGATTTCGAAACAGCGCTTTCGCACTTCGGTAACGCGGCTAAAGATGGCGACGCTGATGCACAGTACGCTTTAGGTGCGATGTATCACGACGGCGAGGGCGTCGCTAGAGACCACGCGATAGCGGCCCATTGGTACACCAAAGCCGCGCAACGCGGGAATAAGGATGCCCAGTACTGGCTGTGCATCATGCACAAGGAAGGAATGGGGGTTTCGCGCGATTATCTCGAGTCATTTTACTGGTGCATTAGAGCTGCGGAGAAAGGTAACGCGCAAGCACTGTTTGCGTTGGGACAGTACTATTTCGATGGCTTGGGGTACGGTTACTATCGGGACCATGTGCGTGCCTACATCTGGTTCAAGCGTGCCAGCATGCAAGGCGACAGCGACGCCGATACGATGCTCGAACGCCTCCGAGAAGATATGACGCCGTTGCAGGTTTCAGAGGCTGAACGTATTGCCGCCGAGTGGGGCCCAGGCGAGAAATTACCTTGCTCGCCAAATAACCCGCGCGCGCGATATTGTTGAGTAAACAGGGGCAGACTGCTGAAAGGACGAGAAGCAACCTAGTATTCAGGACGTATAGTGATCGTGAATACCACCGGCTCGCTTGGCTCCCCGGTTTCGTCTCCTGTCAAATTTGCAACCACCAAGCGATACGTTTGCCCGCCTTCCAGGTCCACCGCGCACAATTCGGTTCCCCGAGAAGGATAGTCATTGTCGCACTCTTTGATCGGAGTGCCGAGTTCATTAACAATGACCCAGGCAACGTCGACCCGATCTGGTTCGCTCAATGCGGATATTTTATGCACAGCGGAATCTTCCGGGGTGAACAGGAAGATGGCATGCCCCTGGGCCTGAACGATGACGAATTTTTCCGATGTGCCAGTCATCAGCGTCACCGGGGCTGAATCCTGGTCAACCGGAATGGCGCGCCCCGGTGTCGACGTTTGCGGGACGGCGGGCCGTTGCGTCCGAACCGACGGTGCGCAACCACCACTTGCCTCTATATCGGTGGGGTAGTTCCACTCGCGCAACGCATCCAGGATGGACTCAATTCGGACTGCTTTCCCGGTCGGTGGTGAGTCGCTGCGAATCAGGCCGACGATGTCTCCGCATCCGTCCAGGAGCGCGCCGCCGGAATGACCCTTCTGGATATAGGAAGACTGGAAAACGATTTCAGTGGCCCTTATTGAGTCGACCTTTTCCGGGGCGATCGACACGCCCCAGTTCTGATTGGCGGGATTCCCGAGGGGATGAACGTTGCTGCCCCTTTTGAGGCTACCGGAATTACCCAGTACCTTGTAGTTGAACTCGGCGGGAGGAATCGCGTCGGCGGACGCCTTGACACTGAGCACGGCCAGATCCAGCGATTTGTTCCTGGTGTCGAGTAGTCTCGCCGGGAACTTCTCGCCCGGCAAAAACCGGAACTGCACCTTGATATCCGTCGCCCCGACGGGCCTGGAACCGCCGGTTCTGACGACATGGTTTGCTGTGGCGATGTAGATGCGACCGGCCCGGGAACCAATGACGATGCCGGCGCCAAAGCTGGAGGGCAGGCCTGGTTGCCGTTCAATTTTCCCTTCAATCATGACCACATTGGCAAAGCTCTTTTCCAGATTCTGGGCCTGTGCCGAGGCTGTGCCAGCCATGCACACGATGGCGGTCAGCGCTGCTAACAGCGCAAGTTTCTTATTGCCTAGCGAGTTGATTGCCACCATTTAATTACCCCGAATAATGTGCTCAGTATCCACAGGAATGCTCCCCACAACATTTTCACGCTGTGCCTTTCACTAAACCATTCCAGCCAGTTAGGCATCAGGCTGCGCCGATTCTGGCTCGAGCCAACACTGATATCCGTCACTTTGCCCTGAAAGTCCAGCCGAATGCCATTGGCCGCCATGTGCATGGAGCGAATCTCTCCGTCTACGCCATCGAGCAGCAACCATTCACCTTTTCTGATCGTGTCCCGTTTACCGTTCATTGATTCATTGAAGATATCGCCTTCCAGGATGCTTGAAACTGCCCGTTTCGTGGGCAATCCGTCGATGCCTTCTTCCTTCGTTCTCCTCGCGTTTTAGCGACAGAGAGCTGACCATGATGTGGGACGGGAAGGTGATATCCGGATTGTTTTTCAAGCGCAGGACCAAATCCAGCAGCTTTGGGTAGGTTGCCTCGATAACTATTGGACGCGGCCTTCCGAAAACACGTTCACCAAGCTGCTGCCCGCCTGAATTAATCTTGATCATCCTGCTCAAATTTGCCTTGATCGCCGTTGCGGCACCCTCAATTGACAGGCCCGCAACCGGTTTTTTGGGTGTCATGGAAATCCACACCCGGGTGTCTTTTGCGGCATGGGCTGGAAGAAGGTCGATCGTACCGTCGCCCCCTTTGGAATTGAAAAAGTGCTCGTTGGTTCGGTCAGCTTCTCCGCCTGGGTAACCCTGGTTTGTGGTAGCTGAATAGTGTCGAATGATGTCGCGCTCAACCATTCCAGTCTAACCGGTCCTGTAATTCTGCCGTCCTGCTGCAGTGTCCAATTCACATCTGTCACCAGCAAATTGAGTTGCACTTCCACGCTGGGCACTTTCAGGGAAATCATGATGCCGGGCACCAGAAACACACCCAGGCACAGCAGTATGAAGGGCCATCGAGGAGCGCGGCGGGCAGGCGGGGTTCGGCAGTGAAGCCTTGAGTTCGGACAACTGCTGGAGCTTGCGAAGATCGTCGTCCGTTACTTCGCCCCGAGCGATTGCGTCTGCGCTCAGGCTGTCAATCTGCTCGCTGACTAGTGATTTCAGCCCTTGGGTCGCCGATGCAGGTCGATCCGTAGACGTCATGAATCAGGAGGAATGGTAGAAAGGCACCAGAACCGAATTCGACGAGCCGTCGGGCAGCACAGCGCTGATCGTCATGAGGTAGCGCCCAGGTGTCGATACTTTGTCCAGCAGAATGGCGATGGGCTGGTTGGGGGAGTAGGGCTGGCGTTCCAGTGGTTCGTCGTAAACGATGTAATCTTTGCCTTCGGGGGCGACGCTCCAGTAAATTTCTTCGATCTCGGCTGCCGAGATGACGGTAACCACGTAAGGTGTACGCGATTGCGTTTGTCCGTCCTGGCCGATGCGCAAGGGCAGGTAAACCGGTTTCCCGGATTTGTCTCTCTGGGTGGCGACTATGCCGAACTCTCTGGTTCGTAGTTCATATTGCGAAGGGATTGCATTGGTCCATGACATCCGGGTTGTACGGGCAGGCCAGACGGCGTCCATACGGTAGTAGAACCTGGGTCTCAGGCTATTGGCGCGAACTCTCACCTCGCCTTCGCCAACCGACTTCCACTGAATCTGAAGTTTCGATATGCGAACCATGTCGATGCTGCGCATGGGACCGGTGAACGAAACGAGCGTCAATCCCAGGCTGGAAACGCCGGTCTCGTATATGCCTTCGCAAAGATGGCTGGTTCGCTCACGGTAGCCGTGGGGGTGTTCGGAATTCTTCTTGATCGAAGGATCGCAGGCCGGAGGGGCGGCGTGCCCGAAAAGCGGTGCCAGCAAAAGCAAAAGCAAAACTACCGGTAGCCAGCAGCGAAGTGATGGGTTTCTGCTCACGGAGGTCAGGATCCCGGGCGAATGTTTTTGTACTTCTAGATAACAGTATAGCTCGGTTTCCGACAGGTCAGGCCATATTCAGGTGGTGGCATGATGTTCGAGACTGGAACACGATTGCCAGAGTATCGGCCCGACACCTAGTGCCCCTGGCACATTGGTAACTTTGGGGCACCGGGCCGCCAGGTCGATCGCCTTCGCGACATTGGAGTGTTCGCCGGTTTTGCTTCTCGCGCCGCATTCCTGTTTTGCCGCTGGCATGCTCTGGTCATGGCCGCTCATTTTTAAGCTAGATATTGGTGCCGTGACTGCCGGAACGTTCATCAACAGTGATGATGAACGTTCACGCTATGCCGGTTACCAATAGCGGCCGCTGCATTGGCAGCCCGCGAAAATCGATGTGAGCGCGGGCCTGATTGTCGCTGCGATTGACGGTTATCCGCGGGTGAACGACGGCGACTGGTATGCCGCCATATTGCCGGTGGTGTCAGTTCAGTGGAAACGTATTGGCGTCAACTTCACGGTAGTGCCCACAATCAAGGACCAGCTGTACGGCGCAGTCGCAATTCAATTCAAACTCAAAGTCTGGAAATAACCAATCCGAAGCGTTGCAGGAAGTTCCCTGTGGTGGCCCCAGGACTACGCCGTGTTCTTCCCTGGCATCGCATCCGTGAGGCACAAAAAAAGGCGGAGCAATTTTCCTTGCTCCGCCCTGCTAGAAGTGCACTTGCGTCAGATCAGCTCACGCGCCGCGTCCATCGCCGCCTGCATGTCAGGTAACGCGGTAATTTCCGGAACGACCTGAAGGTATCGCACGATATTGTCTTTGTCCGTGACAATGACTGCACGTGCCAACAATCCCAGCGGCGCGATCATCAAACCGTTGTTGCTTCCGAACTCCTGATTTTTGTAGTCGGACAAGAAAGTAACATTACTGATTTTTGCTTCCTTGGCGAAGCGCGATTGCGCGAATGGCAGGTCCATGCTGATCGTGATCAACTCGACGTGCTCATCGAGTCCGTCATTTTCTTCGGACAGTTCGTGAGTCTGCGCATCGCAAGTGGGCGTATCAACGGAAGGCACGACGCTGATAATGCGAACCTTGCCACCGGCATCGGCGACGTTGAAAGGTTGGAGTGCATTGGTGGATACCATTGCGGACGGAAGTGGTTTGCCGACTTCCACAACGCCTTTGCCCGCGAGGGGTAATTCGCCGCCCTTCATCATTACGGTGTTACCGGCGCCAGGTGCTACCGTTCCTTTGTCGACTGGCAGATCTGCCTGAACCTCATTCGTTTCCTTGGCTCCGCATCCGGAGAGCAAGGCAAATATTGCTATCGCTGCCACTAGATGTCTCATGGTTGTCTCCTGAATTGTTGGTGTTGGGACCGCTGGGGCGTATCGCGTGATGCGCGTTGTTCCGCGAACGCCCGATTCTATTGCGCAAGCTCCTCCGGTGTCCTCAGGATTTTCATTAGCCTGCGTTCTCAAGGTAACCATGCCATGCACATGGTTTTGGACGTGCGGTTCATTAAAGACCGGCTTCGCGCTTGTGCGTTTATGCGTAGTGGTTTCGAAAAACTAGTGGTCTCGAAAAAGTAGCGGTCTTGAAAAAATGGCGACCTTGAAAAAGTAATGGCCTTGAAAAAAGAGCGCCGACCGATATTGTTTTGACTGGCTGAGCTAAACGTCAGTTACTTACCCGTTGGGTCGCAATTGCACCTTGCCGCCGCGCGCTTCCCGTTTGGCATGTGCCATCGCTTGCGAAACTTTCTCCAGCGGATAGCTGGCCTCAATGTCGACGTGAATCGTGCCGTCTACCAGCCGTGCGCTGAGTTTGTCGTACATTGCCTGGATCTCGCTGAATTCAAGTTCGCGCATGATTCTGGCGAGCCAGAAACCGACCAGCTTGATGTCACGAAAGACGAAGTTGAATGCATCGATCTGGCAGGGCTCGCCAGAAAGCAGGCCGTAGTTGACCACGGTTCCGCTTTCACCTACGCAGTCGGTAAGCCGGCCGATCGCTGAACCTCCGACGGCGTCAATTCCAAGTTTGATCTGGGCACCGCCGGTCTCCGCGGCAACGCGCTGCGCAAGGTCCGGGCCGTCTACGACGACGGCGTCCGCGCCAAGTTTCTTCAATGGTTCGATGAAGCCAGCACGCCGGACAATGTTGACCGTGCGAACGCCATCGGCATGTGCCAACCGGATCAGGTCGACGCCGACGCCGGAATTTGCGGCATTCTGGATGAGCCAGTCGCCTTTTGACAGCGGCACATACGTTGTGAGCATGAGATGCGCCGTAGCGACGTTGACCTTGAGCATCGCCGCCTGCGCAAGGTCGACATCAGCCGGCAGGCGTATAAAGGTTTCTGCCTTGTCGCGAATTTGCTGGACCCAGTTGGTTCGTGCCAGGCTCATGACTTTGTCGCCGACTTTCAGGCTGGTCACTCCGCTGCCGACGGCAGTCACGGTGCCAGCACCCTCGATGCCGTGCGGGCAGGGCGTTTCCGGTTTGGTTGCGTAGTTTCCTTCGATCAGAAGGATGTCGGCGGGATTGATCGAACAGGCGACGATATCGACAACGACTTCGCCCTCACCGGGTTCACCCGGATTGTCGACATCGATGCACCTGACAACGTTTTCTGCGGGGCCAATGGCGGTGAGTTCAGCTGCTTTCATGGTGGTTTTCTTTCTGCGGGAATTTAAAGAATGTCGGGACGAATGCGCCATGCGGTTTTGAAGGCATCAGCATAGCGCCATTGCGTCGCCTGATTGAGAACCTTCGCTCAGTCGCGCGCATTGGCACAGTAAGGTGAAATTGATAGGCGATTATTCTATGAGCAACTCTCTGCCAATGTCAGTAACCGCGTTTCCGTTGAGAAGATCCGCGACCCACTCGTGAAGCGGCAAGTTGCCGAATGAGGTCGCGTAAAACTGCGGACGAACCAGAACTGTATGCATGGTGCCAGGTACTGAATAGCTTCGAAATCCCGGAATCAGCCGGCGTAGTTGCGCCATGTTGCGTCCCAGCCATGCCGCGACCCGGGTATCGGCACTTCCGCGCAGATTCAGATAGTGGCGTTGTACGCTGTCGTCTGCCGAGTTGATCTGCGCAAGCTGGACGCGGGGCATCGTCCGGCCAACGATTTCGTAAAGCTCCAGGTAGGAAGGGGACGCGGAATCCATCGATTCGAAGGCAGGGTCGCGCTTCAGCCCATCAACGCCGCCCCACTGTGTCAGTGACATTGCGCGCCGGAAAGCGCCCGCACCGTCGCCGATTTGAACGACGCGCGCGTCGCTATAGCGTCTCGCCACCTCCAGCGCGTACACCGGAGACGGAAGCGCGCCGGCACTGCCACCGGCAACGAGAACCACTTCCGGCGCAGTGATGTTCTGGTATATCCATCCGAGTGCAGCATCGACGTTGGCACGGCCGCGGTGACGGATCGTAAGATTCTCTGCGTAGGTGACGTCGATGGTGCCAAGGTGCAAGTCACCGGTGCAATACGGGACATACACCATCGTGTAATCGCGCACCGGATTGGCAGGATTGTCGAATTGCGCGAGACCGTGTGCGGGCGCGCTGACTCCGTCAATGGACCAGACGTAGGACGGCTGTCGCTTGGGATCGCAGGTATTTCTGTTCCAGCACGCGCCACCGCCCCGAAGGTAGACCGCGAGCCGATCGGATGAGCCGCGATGGACCCAGAAGAAGAATGGCGTGCCGAGTGCGCAGGATGTGCCAGGCCCACCGTCGATCCTTTCCCAAAGCCCTTTGGCAAACGCATCAGTTGTGACGATGAGTACGAAGGCCAGTATCGCGATGATGGGAATACTGTTCCGGGTCATATGGTTATACTCAAAATCAGCATCATTGCACGCCGTTGTCTTAGGTGGCTTCCTTGCAGTCGTGCATCGGGTGGAATACATGTGTGGAATGCATGTATTGTATCTGCATGCATGTTCGGAGCGCGCCTATAGCGGGATCTGCTCGCGTCAGTGTTGCGCTGTTCTTTTCTAAACCCGGTACATTGCAAAACGAGGTACTTCACAAAACGTCGTACTTTACAAAACTTTGCAACCGGACGTTGAACTGTCAGGCATGATGCATGTCGACTAGCCCACATGTTTCACGAAGGATTCGCTTTCAGGGGAAATGTGCCTAAACAGATTGCGACGATCGGCCGCAGAGGAATAGCCAGACTATTGCTCAAGGGGGATCGTTCAAGCTGTGACGGCAGATTTTTCCTGAAAGCGAATAGGTACAAACGGTTACCGCGAGACAATACCCCAGTGTCTTGCTATGGAGTTGATTTGTTTCGCGAACCAGTTGGACATGCGGCCGTCTTTGTGAAATATGCGGGCTAGTAGTATGTAGGACCAGGACACCACAGTGAGCAGGATGATTGTCGGGTCGCGGTTGAAATTGCGACCATGAGACACAATGTGAGGAGAACGAATGCAGCAGCCATATAAAAGAAACGTCAGAATCATCGTCGACCGGTCGCAAGGTGAGGTGCAGCAGTCAAGCTTGCTTGGCCGGCTTGCGGCCGTTGTGGTCGGAGCGGTCGCACTGGTGGTCGCATTCATGGTTTCCATAGTGGCGCTGGCGGTCGTGTCGGTCATCATTCTGATTGGCGTTGGCTATATTTGGTGGAAGACACGAGACCTGCGACGCCGAATACGCGAAAATCCACCCGGTGGAAGAGTCATTGATGGTGACGCTTTTCGCGACCAGCCCTGATCCATTCGCCTTTAGAATACAGATTCTTTCCCTTTTTTTCCGCCATAGCCCCGGTCACACCCGCGAGGCTAAAAGCCGTTCGCGGTCGCGGATTCAATGTGCGACCGCATAACGCTTTATCTTGTCTTCATCCAGTTCTACGCCTAGTCCAGGCCGCTGCGGCAATGCCATACAGCCATCAGCCGGGTCAAGTCTGATCGGTTCGGTCAGATACCACTGAAAAATATCGCTACTGAATCCGGGCGGATCGTGGAACACTTCGACGAACGGGCAATTGGGTAACGCCGCGCAAAGGTGCAGGTGAGCGACAAATCCGAGACCGCCTCCGCCGTGATGCGGCGCGCACAGTTTGTGATGCATTTCGGCGAGAGCGCATGCCTTGCGAATTTGTGACATGGTTTCGCCGACCATTGCTTCGGGTTGCAGCACGTCGTAGCAACCGCGCTCAACCAGCCAGCGGTATTCGTGCATTCCGCAGTTGTTCTCGCCGCCTGCAATCAGAATGTCAACTGCATCAGCCAGCCGGGTCAGGTTATCGAAGTCATAGCGATCGAGCGGTTCTTCGAGCCAGTAAACGCCGAGGCGTTCAAGCTCTCGAGCTGTTTGCAGCGCGCGTTCGTAACTCCATACCGGGCCGGGCTCGGGCTGTAATGTGCCGGGCAACTGCGCCTGGTTGGCATCCACCATCAGCGTGAAATTGTCGCCGGCCGCTTTGCGTACGGCCTCTACCTGAGCAACGTCCTCTTGCAGGGTCCATTCGTGCGCGCGCAGTTTCATGGCTTTCCAGCCGTCAGTCTGCAAGCGCAACACGTCGTCCGATCGCTGTGCTGCGGTGCTTACCTCAATGCACGACGCGTAAGCCGGCACGCGATCGCGGAATCCGCCCCAGAGTTTATAGAGCGGTTGACCGCAGGCTTTTCCGATGATGTCCCAAAGGGCAATTTCGACGCCCCAGGCTGCGCCGGCATTTCTGAATATTCGCGCATGCTGTTCCAGTGCGAACGGGTCCTGGCCGATCAGCTGCGGCTTGATCCATGACTCGATCAACGGAGAAATGGAATAGCCAGGGGAACCGATGCCGACGATACCCTCGTCGGTGAATATCTTGACGAGCGTTCCGCCCCAGCGCGGCCATTCACTGCCAGGCGCCCACGCCGGTTTCATGGCGCGCGGTAACTCGGGCCCATCGAGTTGCATAACCTGCAAGTCTGTAATTTTCATTGCTGCTTCCTTGTCGCCAGCGGTCGAATGGAGTGCCTTCTTCGGTACACGCACGAAACAGTTTATGCTGTAACGCGTGGGTTTCGTAGTGACTTTTAGTCTATTGAACCCCTGAGGCTGACAGACTGCCATGCATTTACTGGAAGTTTGCGGGCGAAATCCTGTTTCCGCAGAAAGAATTCATGCAAGAAAACAAACTCGAACGGGCTATACAGTTCGCGGTGGAACACGAGACTTCGTGGAGCCGTGACAGCGAAGGTGCCTGGGGTATTCATTCCCAGGACCCACCGCCGTGGAACCGGCTTCTTGGTCCGGTGCATTCGCGCGGACCGGTGTCCGGCACCATCGTCGTCAACGGTAAAACGCGGATTTCCTGGGGTGAACCCGAGCGTACCGATCTGACGTTCAGTATTGCGAAGACCTATCTTGCATTGCTCGCAGGCGTCGCTCACGACCGCGGATTGTTGCCCGACGTGGGCGAGCCGGTCGGCGCACGGGTGTCCGGAATCGGATTCGATGCCGGGCGCAACGCCCGGATTACGTGGGCGCAGTTGCTTCAGCAAACAAGCGAATGGGAAGGTGAATGTTTCGGTATTCCCGATCAGGTCGATCGCTATCGGGTATTGAAGTTTCAGGGAATTGAAGCGGCTGGCAGCACAGGCGATGAGCGACCGCTGCAATCTCCAGGCGATTACTGGGAATACAACGACGTGCGCGTCAACCAGTTGTCACTGGCATTGCTGCACTTGTTTGGCCGGGCACTGCCTGACGTATTTCGTGAATTTGTGATGGAGCCCGTCGCTGCGAGCGGCAGCTGGCAGTGGGTCGGCTATGACAACGCATGGATTGCTCTGAATGGCGAACGCGTGCAATCCGTTCCCGGAGGTAGTCATTGGGGCGGTGGCGTGTCGATCAGCAGCCTTGATCAGGCGCGCGTCGGGCAATTGCTACTGGACAATGGCAGAGTGGGGGAGCGCCAGGTGATATCTGCCGACTGGATCGCGCGCATGCGAACGCCGTGTGAGCTTGCGCCTTTCTATGGTTACCTTACCTGGCTTAATCACGATAGGCGGATTTTTTCAGGGGTGCCTGAAACAAGTTATTTTGCGATTGGCGCGGGCAGCTCTTTCACCTGGATTGAGCCTGAACGGCGCATGGTGCTAATTGTGCGCTGGCTCGATGCCGATCATGCAAACGAGTTCTTCGTACGCGTGTTGCAGGCGATGGATGATTGACGGCATTCCTCCTGAATCTCCGGGCACAAAAAAAGCAAGCATTTCTGCTTGCTTTCCCGACGTGTGCAGAGTTGCGCAAGTCGTACGGATCAAATGCAGCCTGCCAATTTTCTCCGGCAGGCTGCAGTGTTCCGTTCGTAAATTATTCCATTTCGAACTTCAGCGCTTCGAGACCCGCCTGATAGGCGCCGTTGAGGAACGCGATCAAATCGTCGTCTGACATTTCGCCACCAGAGTTGTTCTGGTACGAACTGGTCCACGTCACGTTGGTCACGCCTGGGCTAAGTTGCATCACTTTCATCGTCGACGAGTAGTTCTTGATCGGCAGCGGATTGGGATCGATGACGCGATAGGTGTAATGACGCTCATAGTCGTCCCAGACCATCAACTGCTCATCGAAGCTGGGCCCGTCCTTGATCGTCAATGTACGGACCGCCCCAACCTGGTTGTTGGTGCCGGACTTGATGACGTCATTGGAAAACATCGGGTGCCAATTATTCAGGCCGCCGAAATCCTTGACGATATCCCATACGCTCGATGCCGTTGCGTCGATATTGATCGAGAAATAGGAATTCAGTTTGTTATCGGCGTGGGCGCTAATTGAGAGCGCAGCGAAGCTTGCCAGCGCCAGTTTGAGTAATGTCTTCATGAATTGGATCTCCTCTCGGCTATATGTCATTGATTTGCAGCAGATGTCACGCGCCAGTCCGAATCTGTACTTCCCGGCGGTGCAAGTCGACAGGCGTCGCTCTGCAGGCGTCGTATTCTACACATTCCAGTTAGTTTTCAGGAATGTCCGGCGCCTTGTCCGCATTCGGGATCGATGAGCTTGCGTCTGAATTATTACCTGTTTGTTACCATCGACCGCGTGGCTGAAGTATACATTATGCAGTGCGCTGCCGGATTCATGAATTCTACTGTCATGGCTCCAATGAAGTATCCAGGTTCGGGGAATCGTCGGTCTTTTCAATGCGCCGTCGCGGGCGGCGTTGATGCCCCTGTGCGCACAGATTGATCACGGCTGTCCAAGTCAGGTCGGCGATACGTTACCCCGGCGTGAACAGCAAGGAGTAGACTTTAGGTTCAATGGATCGTGATCAGGAGGAGACGACAAATGCGTCAGATAATTTCGCGAGGTCTATTGGCATGCCTGGTCGTTCTGTCGGTACTTGCGGGTAGCGCAGTCGCGCAGACTGATTCCAACAGGGCCATCATCCACATCGCGGGCGATTTGTACCGGTTCCAGAACCAGTATCACTTTTCAGTGTTTCTGGTGACGCCCGACGGAATCATTGCTACCGATCCGATCAACGCCGAGGCGGCGGCGTGGCTCAAGTCTGAGCTGGGCACGCGTTTCCCCGGCAAGCCGGTCAAGTATCTTGTCTACAGCCACAGTCACGCGGACCACATATCCGGCGGCGAAATATTCGCCGATACAGCGACTGTCGTCGCGCATGAGCGCGCGAAGGCGCGAATTGTTTCCGACGGGGTGCCCACTGCGCTGCCGGAAGTCACATTCAGTGAGCGCCAAACGATTTTTCTGGGTGGAAAGAGCGTCGAGCTGCTGTACTTCGGACCAAGTCATTCAGACAATCTGATCGTGATGCATTTTCCGCAGGAGCGTACATTGTTCGTCGTGGATATCGTTGCCCCGAAGCGCCTGCCGTACCGCACGCTGAGCGATGCCGATCTTGACGGCTGGATTGATGTGTTGCAAAAGATCGAGACGCTGGACTACGACATTCTTGCGCCGGGGCACAGCTCACTGGGCACACCGGTTGATATTGTCGAGCACCGCGGTTATCTGGAAGCGCTTCGCGACGGTGTGCAGGCTGGCATCGACGCCGGAAAGTCGCTGGACGAGATCAAACGTTCGGTCACGCTCGAGGCTTATCGCGAGTGGGGCTCCTACGACAGCTGGCGTGAAATGAATATTGAAGGCATGTATCGTTTCCTGAGTTCACAGTAGCCTGGTCATTCGTACGATTTCAGGGATAATTGTTGCGACTGTTGCCGTGCCGGCAGGGCTAGGGAACCTTTGATCAATTGTCATGAACTCAGCGCGCTCGTCCAAGGTCTGTGGCAAGGCGCGTCTGGCAGGCAATGTAGGTCACCTTGCCAAAAGTCGCAACGCAGTCTACAGGCCTTGTACGACGCGCCCTTCGGGAGGTTGACACACGTTCACTGGCCAGGCGGACGTCGCAGGCAATGTAGGTCACCTTGTCAAGTCTGCCAACAACGCCAGTGATCGTGTGTCAACCTCTGAGCACGTGAGAATTGATCAAAGGTTCCCTGGATCGCGCTTGCCCGAACATTCCCTGTCGAGGATAAAGGGACCGTAGCGTAAATGGCATCGCCGATTGGTTTGCGAAAAGCAGTGCGCGGATTGCGTTTGCTCGCGGAGGCACCGCTTTCAAGAACTGCTCGAGCGCGACTGCGTCACCCGCGGGTTTATCAGCTGATGGGGCTCAAATCGCCGCACAGCCTGCACGAATATCACACCCGTGTCGCCGCAAGTTACCTGCGCGGGAAACCGGGGCGTGTATTAGTGGTTGGGTGCAATACTGGCCGTGAGTGCGCCGCCTTTATTACCCAACTGGGCGTGTCACGAGTCGACGGCCTGGACGTCGTGGAAGATACCGGTGCAGATTTTTCGCATCCGGGTGTCTCGTATTTGCGCACTTCAGCCGAACGTATCGGCATTCGCGATGACGTCTATGACATTGTTTACAGCTATGCGACGATGGAACACGTCGCGAATATCGGCGCCGCGTTTCGGGAGTTTGCGCGCATTACACGGCCGGGCGGAATCATCTACAGCCTTGCGGCGCCCTTGTGGAATTCGCGTTATGGGCATCACAAGACGCGAATGTTCTTGTCGTATCCGTGGATTCATCTGCGCATGAGCGAAGACGAGATCATAGAATTCTGCGAACGAAATGGTATTGCCAACCCATCCGGCAGCCATGATGCTGTTCATCATGTTCGCTACATGATGAATCCGCAGTTCTTTAACAAGACACCTGCAGCGAGATACCTTGAGGCATGCCGCGACCTTCCGGACGTCGAAGTACTGATGAACGAGCTGAACCTGGAATCGGAGCGCGTGCTCGACGCTGTCATGTTCGACGAACTGAGACAGAAAGGCTATTCGACGCAGGAATTGCTGGCGCTCGGCCATACGTTCGTAGGGCGAAAACTTGCGCAGACGTAGCGTATCGTTTTGCGCTGCTGCCGTAGCAGGCATGCCGGGGGTAGCCCGGCGGCACGTTACTTTCTCTTGCGTGCCCAAGAGAAAGTAACCAAAGAGAAGGGCACCCCACTGAACCGTCCCTTCGGGATTCCCTGCGTTACTCGAAGCGGCAGGCGGCTGCGGAACTCGCCCGCGCGAAAACCGCGCGGACTCAGACAGTCCTCGCCGAAGACCCCTGCCGCTCCTGCGTTACTCGGCGGCTCAGAAGGGGGAAACGACTTCTTTAGTGCGTAGGTAGAGTTAGGCCTTGAGCGTGATCCGACGGGGTTGTTCAGTCCTTTTATTTGTCATTCGGCAAGATCTGGCACTGCTGCCGTAGCAGTCATGCCGGGGGTAGCCCGGCGGCTCAGTAGGGGGGGAAGTACGTTTATATGGCGTAGATCGGATTGCGCTTCGCTAATCCGATCTACCTCTTGTTTTGCGCAGTTCTCTACGCTTCGTCGCAGTTTCTTTGCGCGGCTCGCTTCGCTGCGGTAGACCTGGAACGGGCTGAACGATTGGTTTACGGGCATCAGTTCGATGCGGTTGATGTTTAGATGTGCAGGCTGTTCAGCGATCCAGAGCATGGTCTCGGCGAGGTCTTCGCCGGTCATTGGATTGGCGCCTTTGTATAGCGCGTCGGACGCGTCCCGGTTTCCTTTGGTGCGTACCAGCGTAAATTCGGTTTCAGTCATGCAGGGCTCGATGCAGGTCACGCGAACGCCGGTCCCGTGAAGATCGGAACGCAATCCGAGTGAGAACTGCACAACAAACGCTTTGGTTCCACCATATACGTTGCCGCCCGGATAGGGATAGCTCGCCGCTACCGAACTGACATTGATGATTGCGCCTTTTTGCTCGATCAGCGTCGGCAACAATTTGTGGGTGAGGGTGACCAGTCCACGCACGTTGGTGTCGATCATCGTTTGCCATTGTTCAAGGTCGGCTTTTTGCGCGGGAGCGGTGCCGAGCGCCAGGCCTGCATTGTTGATCAGCAGGTCGATGTTTTTGAACCGGTCGGGCAGCGCCGCGACTGCGGCATTCAGCGCGTCGCTGTCACTGATGTCGAAGCAAGCAGCATGCATATTGTCCGCACCGAGTTCTTCGACCAGGGCATTCAATCGATCTGCACGCCGGCCGGTCCCGATTACGTGCCATCCCGCTTTGACGAAGCGACGCGCAGAAGCTTTTCCGAATCCTGATGTTGCGCCGGTGATAAATGCGGTTTTAGCCATGGTATGTCCCCTTATCTGTCGGTGAAGCAACCCAAATCATCGTGCTGTCAATCGCTCGTCAATCAATTCGATCCAGTGACGAACCTGAATTTCGCTACCACTCTGTATGTGGGTCAGGCAGCCGATGTTCGCCGTCGCGATTGCGACCGGGTGGCCTGATTCGAGCGCGGCGACCTTGTTCTTCAGCAAGCGCTTCGGCAGTGTTTCTTGCAAGATCGAATACGTGCCCGCTGAACCGCAGCACAAATGCGAGTCCGGCACTGTGGTCAGTTCGAATCCGGCCGCCATCAATGCCTGTTCCGCACCGCCGCGAAGTTGTTGTCCGTGCTGCAGCGAACACGGTGAATGAAACGCAATTCGCGGTTTCGTGCCGTGGTCGAATGCAGGCACCTCTTCGACTTGCTTTTTTAGTTCCGGCAATTCGCCGCTGATGATCTCGCTGATGTCGCGCGTCATATCTGTAATGCGCTGCGCTTTTTCCGCATAGTCGGGGTCGTTGGCAAGCAGGTGCGCGTAATCCCTGACCATCGTGCCGCAACCGCTTGCCGTCATAACGATTGCTTCCACACCTTGCTCAACGAACGGCCACCATGCGTCGATGTTGCGGCGCATGTAGTTCAATGCCGCGTCCTGCTTGTTCAAATGAAAAGTGACTGCGCCGCAACAACCTGCGGCGTCAGCTTTGATCAGCGAAATGTCAATGCGGTCGAGCACCCGCGCTGTCGCCGGATTGATATCGGGAGCGAGCGCGGGTTGAACGCAGCCATCGAGCACCAGCATTTTGCGCGCATGCCGGGGCGCTGGCCAGGTGGTGTTGGCGGCGACCGTATTCGGGACCTTTCCGCTGAGCGATGCCGGCAACAAGGGTCGAAGCGCCTGTCCTACTCTGAGCAGGGGTTTGAAGATGTACTGGCGTGGAAGTACGAAGTTCAATGCCGAGCGCATCGCGACATCGACGGGCGAACGCGGTACGTATTTATCGACGATGTTGCGGCCGATATCAACGAGGCGGCCGTAGCGAACCCCTGAAGGACATGTCGTTTCGCACGATCGGCAGGTCAGACAGCGATCGAGGTGTAATTGTGTCTTGGCGGTAACTTCGTTGCCTTCGACTACTTCCTTAATCAGGTAGATACGACCTCGCGGGCTGTCCAGTTCGTCGCCCAGCAGCTGATAGGTCGGACACGTTGCCGTGCAAAAGCCACAATGCACACAGGCGCGCAGAATGTCATTGGCCTCCTGACCTTCAGGAGTATTGCGGATTGATTCGGCGAGGTTAGTTTTCATGGACCTGATGTTGGTGATGCGCTACTTATGGGTGAAGCACTATGCTGGATTGTTTCGGCACCGGCGTCGACGCGCCAATTATTTTGATTTGTTTGTTACTGATTTGTTGACTTGTTTCGCGATTGAAGGCGTGACGTGCTCCGGCTATTTGCAGCGTCGCTCAATGCTGGGAGCCGATTGTTCAAAATAGTGCATGCAGGCGGCGCGGACCGAATATTCCTTCCGGGTCCAGTGCCTGTTTGAGTTTCTTGTTCAATGTCAGCATGCCGATATCCAGTTGCTGAATTGCGGCAACATCGTCGCCGCTGCGGAACAAGGTGGCGTGACCATTGGCGCTGACTGCAGAGGCGTACATGCGTTCGAGTTCACCGGCTCCGGTAATCCAGCGTAAGCTCCCATTCCATTCGCTCAGGGTCGGGCCGAGCGCGAGCGGCGCGCTGGTTGATTTGAGGGACAGCCGCCACAATGATTTGGCATCGGCGAAAAACGGGTGCGTCTGTTCGCGAACCGAATACCAGAAAGCATCGCCTTCAATGGCATCGCCGCCAAGTTTCTTTTGCGCGGCAGACACTGCCGACGCAGCGCCCGACAATCGCACATAAAGACTTTTGTCCACATAACACGTTGCTGAAAGAGGCAGCGGTTGTCCGGCCCACCGGTTCATTGCCTCAATGGCCGCAGATTCGTCCATGCCAAATTGCAGCGTCTGCTCGACTTCCGGGCCCGGCAACACCTTGACTGAAATTTCGAGCACCAGTCCGAGCGTGCCGAACGAACCGGCCATCAGTCGTGAGACATCATAGCCCGCCACATTCTTCATGACCTGGCCGCCAAAGCGCAGATCTTCTCCGCTGCTGTTGAGCATGCGCACGCCGAGCACGAAATCGCGTGCCGACCCTTGGTATGCGCGCCGCGGACCGGAGAACCCGGCAGCGATACAACCACCGAAAGTTGCATCCGGGCCGAAGTGCGGCGGTTCGAATGGCAACGTCTGCCCGTTTTCTGCGAGTGCTTCCTGCACTTCGCGCAGCGGCGTTCCGGCGCGCGCGGTAAACACGAGCTCCGTTGCTTCGTATTCAACGATGCCGCTATAGGCGCGCGTATCGAGAATATCGCCGTCCAGATGAAGGCCGTAAAAATCCTTTGAGCCGCTGCCGCGTATGCGCAGTGGCGCTCTGCGGGTCGCAGCGGAGCGGATGGTTTCCTGGAATTGTTGAATTACGTCTGACAAACTAATTGACCAAAGGATGTTTAATCAGTGACAAAAAATGCGTCGCTCGGATTAGCGTGGTGGCGCCAGCGGGCTAAAGCGCGTGCCCCGGTACCTGCCGCTCAGAATCGCGGTAGATCGGGAAATTTTTCCTCGCCAACGTGTACATGCATGGCGCCAAACTCGGCGCAGCGTTGCAGAGTCGGTACGGCTTTTCCGGGGTTGAGCAGGCCATGTTCATCGAACACGAATTTGATCGCGTGAAACGTGTTCAACTCTCTTGTCTGAAACTGCACGCACATTTGATTGATCTTCTCTATCCCCACACCGTGCTCGCCAGTAATGGTGCCGCCGACTTCGACACAGAGCTCGAGTATGGCGGCGCCATACTTCTCGGCACGGTGCAACTGGTCGTCGTCACTCGCGTCGAACATCACCAGCGGATGCAGATTGCCGTCGCCGGCATGAAATACGTTCGCGCACTGCAGGTTGAACGTGGTTTCCATTTCTTCGATGCGTTTCAGAACGTTCGACAATTGTTTTCGTGGAATGGTGCCATCCAGGCAAAAGTAGTCCGGCTGGATGCGCCCGACTGCGGGGAAGGCTGATTTTCGTCCGGCCCACAGCTTGAGGCGTTCAGCTTCGTTCCTCGATATGCGTACCTCTGTTGCACCGGCGGTATTAAGTACGTCGGTCATGCGTGAAATTTCGTCGGCAACTTCCTCTTCAGTCCCGTCGGACTCGCACAAGAGCGTGGCCTCGGCGTCGAGCGGGTAGCCGGCACCGATAAACTGCTCGACCGCGCCGGTTGCTTTCTTGTCCATCATTTCAAGTCCGGCAGGAACGATTCCCGCACCGATGATGTTGGCAACGGCGTCCGCCGCTTTTCCGATGTCGTCAAAGGCCGCGAGTACAACTTGCGCCTTGACAGGGCTTGGCAGGAGTTTGACCGTGATTTCGGTGACGACGCCGAGCAGGCCTTCGGAACCGGTAACCAGCGCCAGCAGGTCGTAACCGGGCGCGTCAAATCCTTCGCCTCCGATTTCCAGCAACTCCCCGTCGATCGTGATAAATCGAACCTTCATGATGTTGTGCACGGTCAGGCCATATTTCAGGCAATGCACACCGCCGGAATTTTCGGCGACGTTGCCGCCGATCGAGCAGGCGATCTGGCTGGACGGGTCGGGTGCGTAGTACAAGCCGTGCACGGACGCGGCTTCTGAAATCGCCGCATTGCGTACGCCAGGCTGCACTCGTGCAATTCGCGCCAGCGGATCGATGTCGAGTATGTTTTTGAGTTTGGACAGACCCAGAAGCACGCCGTGTTCGTAGGGCAGTGCGCCGCCGGACAGGCCGGTGCCTGCTCCGCGAAATACCACCGGCACCCGCCCACGGTGACAGACTTCCAGAACAGCCTGGACCTGGCGCTCGTTTTCCGGAAGTGCAACGACCAGCGGAATCTTTCGGTATGCGGTGAGGCCGTCGCACTCGAACGGTCTGAGATCTTCTTCTTCGTGCAGCAAAGACGCCTCGGGCAGCACGGAGGACAAGCGCCTGACGAGTTCTGCCTTGCTAATTGCCGGTTTTGCCGTCTCGGACGGAAAGTGTTCGGGTTTACCCATGATGGAAACAGAAGCTTGAATGCATGTGTCAGGTGATCAGAATGGCACGAAAATCGTTAACGTTGGTCATGGTCGGTCCGGTGATAACCAGGTCACCGAGGCCGCTGAAGAAGCTGTAGCCGTCATTATCGGTAAGCATTGATTTGGCGTCCATCCCGATCTTGTCTCCGCGTGCAAGAGAGTCAGGCCCGGCAATGGCGCCGGCGTTATTTTCCGTGCCGTCAATGCCGTCGGTATCACCGGCAAACGTCCACGCGCGACTGGCACCGCCCAGTGCAATCGTCAGCGCCAGCAAGAACTCTGCATTGCGCCCGCCGCGGCCGGAGCCTCGCACCGTGACGGTGGTTTCACCTCCTGACAGAAGCACGCACGGCGGCGGCGCCGGTTGCTTGTGGCGAAGCACCTGATTTGCGATGCCGGCGTGAACCAGGGCGACCTCGCGCGCTTCGCCTTCAATGGCGTCCCCGAGGATGACGGGCGTAACACCATTACCGACCGCGATCGCGGCGGCGGCTTCAAGTGAAATCTGTGGCGTCGCAATCATGCGTAATTCGGCGCTGGCGAGCCGGGCGTCTCCGGGTTTTGGCGTCTCATCCATGCCTGCCCGCAAGTGCTGGATAACGCTGGCTGGTTCGCGGATGCCGTACTTGTCGATAATCGCAAGCGCATCGGCAAAGGTGGTCGGATCTGCCACGGTCGGACCGGATGCGATGACGGCGGGGTCATCGCCAGGTATGTCGGATATCGCCAGCGTGACGATTTTCGCGGGCGCGGCGGCAGCCGCAAGTCGTCCGCCTTTGACTGCGGATACGTGTTTGCGCACGCAGTTCATCTCGGTGATATTTGCACCGCTTTTTAACAGCGCGGCGTTGAGCGCCTGTTTGTCCTGAAGCGAAATTCCCGGTGCGGGCAGCGTCATCAGCGCCGAACCACCGCCTGACACAAGAAACAAGACCATGTCATCTGCCGACAAGTCCTGCACCATCGCGAGGACTCTCCGTGTCGCGTCAAGGCCGGCTTCGTCAGGCACCGGGTGCGCAGCTTCGACAACTTCAATGCGTTGCGTCGGAACATGGTGACCGTAGCGCGTAATCACCAGACCTTTGAGCGGTGCCGGCCAATGCGTTTCGACAGCTTTCGCCATCGAGGCTGCGGCTTTTCCGCAGCCCACGACGATGGTTCGGCCCTCTGGTGGCTCGGGCAGATGTTCGCGTATTGACTTGTCCGGCAGTGCTGCTGCTACCGCCGCGTCAAACAGTTGGCGCAGGAATGCCTGTGGATCCTGGATCATCGTGCTGTTGCGCTCAAGCGCGTTGCTGGCGCCGGGCGTAGTCTCGGAAACTCATGTCTGCGCTGTGATTCATGCCTACGCTGTGCAATCACGTTTCAGCGAACTTGTAAGGGCCGCCGCGCTCCAGTGCGCGCTGGTACGCAGGGCGTGCCCGAAAGCGCTCTTTGTATTGCACCAGGTTCGGATGGTCCGCGACCGGACCACGCATTGCACCGGCTTCGATGACAAAGGAAAGTTGAATGTCTGCAGCCGAGAAGCGATTCGCGACAAACCAGTCGTGATCGCCAAGCGAGTCGCTCATGTAGGCGAAGTGATTGCTCAACTCGCTGTCGATGCGCGGCCATAGCGGCTGCCCGGCATCGCCGAGGCGACTGACGTATAGCTTGAGCAGCAACGGCAGCATTCCGGAACCTTCGGCGAAGTGCATCCAGTGCAAATAGTTCAGGTAATCCTGGGAGTTAATGTTTTGCTCGGGTGTCAGCGAGCCATCGCCGTATTTGCGTGCAAGGTACTCGACGATGGTGGCAGATTCGGCGACAAGGAGGCCATTGTCCTCGATCACTGGTGATTTGCCGAGCGGGTGAACTTTTTTGAGCTCTGGCGGCGCGAGGTTGCTGACCGCATCGCGTTGGTAAGCGACCAGCTCGTATTCGAGCCCGAGTTCTTCGAGCAGCCACAGTACGCGTTGCGAACGGGAATTATTGAGGTGGTGAAGTGTAATCACAGTGATCTACCGGCCATGTTGCAGTAATCGCTATTGTCGCACTGCCAGCCCGCAAGTAGCAGGTTCGATGAGACTCGGGGGCAACTGCTGGCTACGGGTGCAAGCCCTGCAATCAATCCGCAACAGTATGATTGGCGAGCGTTTCCAGCGCCTTGACCATTGCCGAATGGTCCGATTGCCCGCCGCCATGTGCCTGACAGGCGTTGAACAATTCCTGCGCTGTCGCGGTATTGGGAAGACTCATGCCGAGTCCGCGGGCCGTAGACAACGCCAGGTTCAGATCTTTCTGATGCAGCTCGATGCGAAATCCGGGATCGAATGTTCGTTTGATCATGCGCTCGCCATGCACCTCGAGGATTTTCGATGACGCGAAGCCGCCCATCAGCGCCTGGCGAACTTTGGCCGGATCGACGCCGGCTTTGGATGCGAGCAGCAGCGCTTCGCCGACCGCTTCGATATTCAGTGCGACGACAATCTGGTTCGCGACCTTGCAAACCTGACCGGCGCCGATACCGCCGACGAGCGTGATGTTTTTTCCCATCAGTTCGAACAACGGTTTGACCTTTTCGAAGGTCGCTTCAGTCGCGCCGACCATGATGGTGAGTGCAGCATTCTTTGCGCCGACTTCGCCGCCCGATACCGGTGCATCCACATAATCAACACCGACTTCTGCCATTCGTTCCGCGAACGCCCGGGTCTCAATGGGCGAGATGGAACTCATGTCGACAATGATCTTGCCTTTGGACGGACCGTCCGCGACGCCGTTTTCGCCGAACAGAACTTTCTCCACGTCCGGGGTATCGGGCACCATCGTGATGATGATGTCTGCTTTCTGTGCGACTTCCTTTGGCGTGGCGCAGGCAATACCGCCTGCCGCGGTCAGTTCGTTCGGCACGCCGCTTCGCGTTTGCAGGTAGAGAGTGTGACCGCCTTCGATCAATTTGCCGGCCATGGGCTTGCCCATGATCCCGAGTCCAATAAATCCAACGTTCATTTCATATCCTCCGTAATATTTGGCGTGTCATGCCGGGTTACGGTCAAGGGACTCACCCGGCTGGAGCAAATGTATTCGGTCTTTTCCTTGAGTATTCGTTATTGTCAGAGCCAATGTTTCAAAGATAGGCTTTCGCCCAGGCAAGGCCATCTTCGGTTTTACCTGCCGGACGGTATTCACAGCCGATCCAGCCCTTGTACCCAACGCGATCAATGAAATCGAACAGGAACGGGTAATTGATCTCGCCGCTACCGGGTTCGTGGCGGCCCGGTGTATCGGCGAGTTGCATATGGCCAATCTTTGACAGATGTTTTTCGATGGTGAGCGCCAGGTCACCTTCCATGATTTGCATGTGATAAATATCGTACTGGAAGGCGAGATTCGGCACGTTCGCGTAGTGCATGATGTCAACGGCCTGCGCCGAATAATTCAGATAAAAGCCCGGGATGTCGCGCGTGTTGATCGCTTCAATGAGCACCGAAATATTGTGCTTTGCGAGCGCTTTACCGGCAAACTGCAAATTCTCGATATAGGTCTCACGCATTGCCTCGTTGCTGACCCCGCGCGGTTTCAGGCCGGCCATGCAGTGCACCTGCTTGCAGTTCAGCGCCAGTGCGTAATCAAGGGCCAGCCCGACATTGTCCTGAAACTCCGCAGTTCGCGCCGGATCGCAGGCCATGCCGCGGTCGCCTGCCTCCCAATCGCCAGGCGGCATGTTGAACAACACCATTTCAAGCTGGTTTTTCTCGAGCTTGTCGGACAGAACACTCTTCTCGAAGGCGTAGGGGAACAGAAATTCGACGCCCTTGAAGCCGGCCCTGGCAGCGGCATCGAAGCGTTCCGGAAAGTCGACTTCGTTGAACATCATCGACAAATTGGCATTGAGCTTGGGCACCTGTGACCTCGTTCCTGTGGCGTTATGAAACGTGAGGCGAGATTATAAACGCCTGCTGCCGGGCAACCCCGAGTGGAACGTATAATGCGTGTTTGCCAATAACAAGAGCCATAGTTCAATGAAATTCACCGGAACCGAAACCTACGTCGCAAGCGAAGACCTGATGATGGCCGTCAACGCCGCCGTGACGCTCGAAAGGCCGTTGCTTATCAAAGGCGAACCAGGCACCGGCAAAACCATGCTCGCGGTCGAGGTCGCGCAGGCTCTGGGGATGCCGCTTATTCAGTGGCACATCAAGTCCACGTCCAAAGCCCAGCAAGGTCTGTATGAATACGACGCCGTTTCGCGACTGCGCGATTCGCAGCTTGGCGACGAGAAGGTCCAGGACATCGCAAACTACATCGTGCGCGGCCCGCTGTGGGAGGCGTTCGAGTCGGACAAGCAGGCAGTGGTACTGATCGATGAGATCGACAAGGCAGATATCGAGTTTCCGAATGATTTGCTACGCGAGCTCGACCGCATGGAGTTTTTCGTTTACGAAACGCGCCAGCTGATCAGCGCGAAAAACCGGCCCATCATCATTATCACCAGTAACAATGAGAAAGAACTTCCGGACGCATTCCTGCGCCGGTGTTTCTTCCACTACATTCGTTTTCCGGATTCCGATACGATGAAGAAGATCGTCGACGTTCACTTCCCGGACGTGAAGAAGATGCTCTTGCGTGAATCGCTCGAAGCGTTTTTCGAGATTCGCGATGTGCCGGGCCTGAAGAAGAAACCGTCGACGTCAGAATTGCTCGACTGGCTGAAACTGCTCATGGCAGAAGACATATCCGCCGAAGCACTGCGCTCGCAGGATAAACGCAAGATTATTCCGCCACTCGCCGGTGCGTTGTTGAAGAACGAGCAGGACGTGCATCTTTTTGAGCGGCTGGTGTTCATGTCACGCCGGGCAAGATGAACAGCTCGCGGGTGAACGCAGAACGAGACTGACTCACTGTCAAAATGATGAACAAGAAGATACGGAAACACTTGCATGTTTGACGTTTCGATATGCTGACCGAATTCTTTCTCAAGTTGCGCGAAGGCGGCGTGCCGACATCGATCAAGGAATATCTGACCCTGGTCGAAGCACTGCAGAAGCATGTCATTTCCGGAAGCCTGGACGATTTTTATCTCCTCGCGCGCACCTCGCTCGTCAAGGACGAATCCCATTACGATCGATTCGATCGCGTGTTCGGAGAATATTTCCGCGGGATTCAGGCGTTGCCGGACGATTTGTTCGCCGAAATTCCTGTTGAATGGCTGCGCCGCCAGGCTGAGTTGTCGATGACGGAGGAAGAAAAGCAGCTGGTCGAGTCAATGGGTGGCTGGGAGAAGTTGATGGAGACCCTCAAGAAACGTCTTGAGGAGCAAGAGGGGCGGCATCAGGGCGGGTCGAAATGGATCGGAACCGCCGGCACTTCGCCGTTTGGCGCTTATGGCTACAATCCTGAGGGTGTGAGAATCGGCCAGCAAGGATCACGTAACCGGCGTGCGGTCAAGATCTGGGATCAGCGAGAGTTTCGAAACCTTGATGATTCGATAGAACTGGGCACGCGCAATATCAAGGTCGCGCTGCGACGTTTGCGCCGCTTTGCGCGTGAAGGTGCGGCGGAAGAGCTGGATATGGACGATACCATCAGCTCAACAGCGCGCAACGCCGGCTATCTTGATCTGAAGATGGTTCCGGAACGTCACAACGCGGTAAAGGTTTTGCTGTTTCTGGATGTCGGCGGGTCGATGGAGGACCATGTTCGCGTTTGCCAGGAACTGTTCTCTGCGGCTCGCTCCGAGTTCAAGCATCTTGAGTATTTCTATTTCCACAACTTCGTTTACGAGTCAGTGTGGAAAGACAACCGGCGGCGCAACAGCGAACGCATTCCGATGATGCAGATTCTTCACAAGTATAGTCACGACTACAAACTTGTGTTCGTCGGCGATGCCGCGATGAGTCCTTACGAGATTGCCTATCCAGGTGGAAGCATTGAGCACCACAACGAAGAAGCAGGAGCGGTTTGGGCCAAACGCATGCTCGATGTATATAGCAAGGCGGTGTGGATCAATCCCACTCCGGAAGAGCGCTGGCCGTACTACGAGTCGATCCCGATGATCCGTGAACTGATGGAAGATCGAATGTATCCGCTTACGCTGTCCGGGCTCGAGGACGCGATGCGGCGCCTCGTGCGTTAGAACGGTCTTTGGTTCGCCCGGATTTGGGCGTCGGTGTATCGGCGAAGTATCGCTCAAACAATTCCTGCGCGGACATTGGGCGCGCAAAATAAAACCCCTGATAAACGTGACAGCCGAGCTTCTTCAGCAAGCTTAGTTGTTGTTTGGTCTCAACACCTTCGGCAATCACGCGCAGTTTGAGATTTTGGGCCATCGCGATGATTGCCCTGACGATTGCCAGGTCTTCCGGATCCGATTCAATGTTTCGAATGAATGATCGCTCTATTTTCAAGGAGTTGATCGCGTTCTGTTTGAGATATGCGAGTGACGATGATCCCTTGCCGAAACCGTCAACTGCGATTTTTACACCGAGTTTGCCCAGCCGGTTGAGCAAGACGGCGTTGGCATCGGCATGCTTGAGTAATGGACTTTCGGTCATCTCAAACTCGAGAATGCTGCCATCCAGGCCGTTTGCCTCCAGTTGATTTGCGACGAATTGAGCGAACGCTTCGGGGTTGAGCGTCTGGCGTGGCGAAATATTGACTGCAACGCGCAAAATCGGAATACCGGCGTTTCGCCATTGACTGGCCTGCGCGCAAACCGATTGGAGAGCCCACGTTCCGATTGACGCGATGAGTCCTGATTCTTCGGCCACCGGGACGAAAGATGTTGATTCAATCAGGCCGCGTTCCGGATGTTGCCAGCGCATCAATGCTTCTACCACGACAATGTTGCCACTGGCGATTTCAACTTGCGGTTGGTAGTGCATCAGGAGTTGACCTTTGGAAACTGCGTCGCGCAACTCCATTTCGATCTTGTGACGTTTGACCGCGTGTTGTGTCATCTTCAGAGCGAAGAACTGATAGTTGTTTCTTCCGCCCTCCTTGGCGGCGTACATAGCAGTGTTGGCATTCTTCAGCAGTGTTTCCAGGACCTCGCCATCGGTCGGGATGGCCGCAATGCCGATAGAGCAGCCCGAGGCCAGCATCTGACCGCTGATTTCAAACGGTTGCGCTAGCGCATCGAGGATTTTCTGCGCAATCGATGCGGCATTGCGCACATCTTCGAGTTGCTCGACCAGGATTACGAACTCGTCGCCCCCAAAACGGCTCACCGTATCGCCGCCGCGAACGCAGCGCTTGAGTCGATTGGCCACCTCTTTCAGGAGTGCGTCGCCGACTGGATGACCGAGTGAATCATTGATGGTTTTGAAATGGTCAAGATCAACGAACAGCATTGCCGCCACCATGTTGGTTCGCCGGCAGGTGTGAACGGCGCGCTTAACACGGTCTTTCAGGGAAATTCTGTTGGGCAATTGGGTGAGCGCATCGAGATTCGCGAGCTCGTGAATGCGTGCTTCGTCAGACTTTCGGGCGGTAATGTCAGCACTCGTACCACGGTGACCAATGAAATTTCCATGTTCGTCGTGGATGGCGAGAGCGTTCGTGAGCATCCAGATCGCTTTACCTCCTTTCTGGATGACCGTGTGCTCGAGCCCATGGTAAGACTTGTCGGCGCGCGCATTGTGCGCTCGCCATTCATTTATTCGCGCCGCTTCTTCACTGGACATGAATTCCGACGTTAAATGCCCCTTCATTTCCTCCGGGGTGTAACCGAGGGTGAACAGTACGCGCGGAGAAACAAACGTAAATCGCTGATCCTTGTCGGTCTCCCAGAGATACTCACCCGCTGCTTCGGCGAAATCCCTGAAACGCAGCTCGCTCGATCGCAATTCTTCTTCGATGTGTTTTCGTTCTGTCAGATTGGTGAACACCGAAACCAGAATGCGTTCGCCCGCCGAACTGGTCATCGCATTCTTGCGCACCAGGAACCAGGTTCGTGCGTCCCCGCTGCCGAATCCGGCTTCATATGACACAGGAGCCTTGCTGTCCAGGGCGACTCGATCCCTCTCCTAGAGCTTCGCGGCCATTTCGCCGTTGGCGAAATTATGGTCAGCGCTACCTATGATTTGTTCGCGCCGCGCATCGACCATCTGGCAGAATGCTTCGTTCACTTCCAGGTATCGGTGCTTTTCGTCCTTGACCGAAATGGCGTTCGGGACGTTATTGACCAGGTCGACGAAAAACTGCCGGGAACGTTCGGCGGACTCCTGGACGCGTTTGATGTCGCTGATGTCACGGCCGACACCGCGATAACCGCAGAAGCCGCCGTCGTCATCAAACACCGGCTCACCGCTTATCAGCGTAAAGTGATTTCCGGGCGTTTGTAACACGACGTCCCGAAATGGCTCGCGGGCGAGGAGTGTTTGAAGGTGTTGGTTCTTTTCGAGCTCGCTTGACCAGGTTATCGGAAGTTCCAAACGCGTTTTTCCAATCATTTCGGCCTGGTCAAAACCCGACGATCCCGGCGTTTGTTCCGAAACGACGGTAAATCTCAGACTCTCGTCCTGTTGCCAATGCCAGTCTGCCGATAGCTGGGCGATGTTTCGGTATCGCGATTCACTTTGCTGCACGCCCGCGAGGGTGGCGGTTTTCTGGCGCGCGCTTACGCCGATCAGCAAGGTGGCACAGAACAGAATCACGAATTGAAACTGTAACAACGCGGTTTCGGCCAGAAGCATGTCGCCATTCACCGCGGCGCTGGCGATCACAAATGCGTATATGAAAACATTCGTGAATGCGGTGCTCGGAAACCGGTATTTGAGTGCGAGTATCGTCGCAATGGGTAGCAAAAGGTAAGTCAGGGCAACGGGTTCAAACCAGGGTCCCAGAAACAGTATTGCGGTGATTACGCACTGCACCCCTGTGAGCAGCGCGGCTTCGGTATTGATGACGTTCGCGGGCCGAGATTGAGCAAACCACGCGCGGAGAACAACGCCGGTACCAGCACAAGTACCGACAGCGAATCGCTTAACAACCAGTTGACGCCAGTGGCAAGAAGATCTCCGCTGCCGGCTATGCCGGCGAACAGAAATGCGCCGAGTTGCGGCAGAGTTCGTAGTCGATTCCTGGCGTTCCCGAACTTGCTGATCAGGACATAACCACTGGTTGTACCGAGCACGGCGGCGCTGCTCACGATCAATGCCGCGAGCGGGCCGACACTGAACAGTGCGGCGATGAATGCACCCATCGCTACTGCCGGCAATACGATGAAACCAAAAAGCAGCAGGGCGCCGAGGGCGACGCCCGCGGCTGAGAACAATGCCTCGCCGTTGTTTGCGAATGCGGACAACGGATTTGTGACTGCGCTGAATGCGAGATACGCAATCAATACGACTGCGTTTCGTCTCACGGCAATGAGGCGTTCGCGGCGGTGCGAACCGGGACTGATCATCAGATCGCTGGAGATGCTGGGCCGCGCTGGCGTCTAGTTGCAGACGGTCCGGTAGCCCGCACACATACAAAACCGCTCAATATTCATACTGTCCTGGGGAGGCGAACGTTGTGTTATTGCGCATTTGCTATAGCGAATTCAGCAAGCTTCAGGCCCGGTCGCGCCGGGTTGCCGCAGCAACGGTTGTTCTTCCCTGAATGCTCGCGCGAGTCGCAGGGTACGCAGCGACAGGTTGGCTGCTGCCTATGGCAACGGGTGCTTTGACGCGAGTTTTGTGTTGAAGCGTTGCGCGTCGATAACCACGCGTTCGTGCCTGCCTTCAGAGATCGTATCGACGCCGTCATGCGCGATCGCTGAAAAGACCAGCTTGCGTCCGTGCACAGACTCGAGTTTGACGTCGACCGTAACCGTCAGTCCCGGCGGTGTCGCGGCGAGATGAGAAAAGCTTACATGGGTTCCCAGCGACTGCTCGGCCGGCCAGTCGAGGTGAGGTCGCGCCAGTTCGATACATGCCCATTCGATGAGTCCGACCATGAAGCCGGTTGCCAGCACCGCCGGCATTTCGCGGAACATGTCCGATTCGGGATACAGGCGGGGGACGGTTTTGCTTTCAGGTATCGTGAACTGGTGGCGATAAGTCAGGCCCGGCTGGAGAGAGGCTTTCATAATGTTTTCCGCGATCGGTCACCTGCGTTCAACAGGCTGATAATGACGCACTCTACCAGCGAGGGACCAGACTCGCTAAGTCGCCGTATCCTTCTTTTTTTCGCGATGAGTGATCGGCGGGGTGACGGTGAGCACCTCCGCGATTGACGTGACACCTGCTGCAGCTTTCAATGCGCCATTGATTCTGAGCGGTTTCATCCCGTCCCGGTAATTCTGCGTATTGATCTCCTCGATGTCTGCACCTTCCTTGATCAAATCATGCAGTCCGTTTGTCATGGTCATGATTTCATAGATGCCGATGCGCCCTTTATAGCCGGTCATGCGGCAGTCGAGGCAACCACCTGCCTCTTTTACGTCCGATGGTCTTTCCGACTCCCATGGCCGAATCAGCATGTTCCAGGTTTCGTCATCAATCGTTGCCGTCTTCTGGCAGTTGGTGCAAAGCGTACGCAGCAGGCGCTGGCCGACGACCGCGAGAATGGTCGACTGAAGCAGGTACGGAGGTACGCCGATATCGAGCAGCCGGGTGACGGCAGATGCGGCGTCGTTCGTGTGCAGTGTGCTGAATACGAGGTGACCGGTGAGTGCTGCCTGTATCGCCATCTCGGCAGTTTCCTGATCGCGAATCTCGCCGACCATGATGATGTCCGGATCCTGGCGCAGAAGTGTGCGCACGCCTGACGCGAAATCGATCCCGATACCGGACTGGACTTGCATCTGGTTGAACGCCGGCTCGATCATCTCGATCGGATCCTCGATGGTGCATACATTGACTTCTGGCGAGGCAAGCTGCTTGAGGGTCGAATACAACGTGGTTGTCTTGCCCGATCCAGTCGGTCCTGTGACAAGAATAATTCCATTGGGATTGGCGACGAGCGTCTTCCACCGTTCGCGATCAGGTCTCGAGAATCCCAGTTCGGCAAAATCCTTCATCAGCACGCCCGGGTTAAATATCCGCATGACCAGCTTTTCACCAAATGCGGTGGGCATGGTTGACAGGCGGAGTTCGATTTCGTCGCCGTCGCCATTGACGGTCTTGATACGGCCGTCCTGCGGGCGGCGTTTTTCGACCACGTCCATGCGTCCGAGAATCTTGACGCGGCTGGTCATCGGTGCGATGACCAGCATCGGGATCTGATACACCTGATGCAGTAATCCGTCTATGCGAAACCTGACGTTGGCGAAGTCCCGGCGCGGCTCGATATGAATATCGCTTGCCCGCTGCTCAAACGCATATTGAAGCAACCAGTCAACCAGCCGCACGACGTGCTGGTCGTTGGCGTCAAGATTGCCGCTTTTGCCAAGCTGAACGAGTTGCTCGAAGTTGGTGACATCGGACAGTGCCGCACCGTGCGCCTCGCCGGCACCTTGTACCGAGCGTGCCAGGTTGTAGAACTCGACCAGATAATTGTTGATGTCGACAGGATTGGCGACGACGCGCGAGATCTTCACACCCAGAATTTTCGCGAGTTCGTCTTCCCACTCACGCATGAACGGCTCGCAAGTCGCGAATACGGCTTGCGTCTTGGTCACGCTGATCGGAAGTATTCTGAATCGCGTCGCGTAAGCGTTAGAAATGACTTTCGTCACCGACGCAAAATCGATTTTGAACGGATCAATGTGCTTGTAGGGGAAACCCGATTTTTCGGCGAGCGTCTCGAGGCTCAGTGCTTTCTTCGGGTTTCGCGGATCTTTCCATTTTTGCTCCGCGATAATTACAAACGGGTGATCATCGCTTTGCTTGCGTTGCACGGCCATGAATTTCTTGGCGGCGCCGGCGATGACAAGGCCATCTTTTGCAAGTTCGGAAATCGTCCAGTCGAGGCTGAGCTTGCGTCCTTCCATAGGGTTGGCGACTGGTTTCCGTGCGACTTGTCCGGGCATGTGATCTGGTATTTGGTGATAAACGTTGAAGGGCAGCAAGCATTGCTGCGCTTTGCCTGGTGCCGTCAAAGCGCTATCCTGCGTGTTGTTGCGCAGGCATTCACACATTGCCGAACGCGACAATCGTGCCACGAGGAGGGGGGCGCCCTTGTTTCGTTGCGGGAGAATGGAATTAGAAGATTTGCGCGGCCAGCGCTGCTCCGCAGAAAAGTACGTACTTAAATCAACTAATTAGTGTGTCGAGGCGGGTCTGATATCCTTGCTGCGGTTGTCGACACCAGCAAAAAATAATACGGAGGAGAATTATGAACACACCGGCGGATGTCCTTTTCATCCTGCTTGGCGCCATCATGGTGCTGGCAATGCATGGCGGGTTTGCGTTCCTTGAAGTGGGAACCGTGCGCAAGAAGAATCAGGTCAATGCGCTCGTAAAAATTCTCTGTGATTTTTCCGTTTCGACGATCGCGTATTTTCTGATCGGGTACACGTTTGCTTACGGGGCCGGTTTTCTCGTTGGCGCGTCGACCCTGGCCGAGCAAAACGGCTATCAACTGGTCAAGTTCTTTTTCCTGCTGACCTTTGCCGCGGCGATTCCGGCCATTATTTCGGGCGGTATTGCGGAACGTGCAAAGTTCTATCCGCAGTTGGTCGCGAGTGCCGCCCTCGTTGCGCTTGTCTATCCGTTTTTCGAGGGCATCATTTGGAATGGAAATTACGGCGTGCAGGCCTGGCTTGAGTCCGCCTTTGGTGCGCCGATGCGCGACTTTGCAGGGTCGGTCGTGGTACACGGCATGGGCGGTTGGATCGCGTTGATGGCGGTCCTTTTGCTCGGTGCTCGCCGTGGCCGCTACAAGCAGGGTGGCGGTATTGCTGCGCATCCGCCGTCAAGTATTCCTTTTCTGGCGTTGGGCGCGTGGATGCTGACGGTCGGCTGGTTCGGATTCAACGTGATGTCGGCGCAGACCATAGACGGCATCAGTGGACTGGTCGCGCTCAATTCACTGATGGCAATGGTCGGCGGAACACTGGCAGCGCTTTTTGTCGGTCGCAACGATCCGGGGTTCGTGCATAACGGGCCGTTGGCCGGCCTGGTCGCGGTTTGTGCAGGGTCGGACATCATGCATCCGCTTGGCGCACTTGCAACCGGCGTTGTCGCAGGTGGCATGTTCGTGATTTTTTTCACGATGACACAGAATCGCTGGAAGATCGACGATGTGCTCGGCGTATGGCCATTGCACGGCTTGTGCGGTGCATGGGGTGGTATCGCCGCCGGTATCTTCGGGCTTGAAGCATTGGGTGGTCTGGGCGGCGTGTCCTTCGTGTCGCAGTTGGTCGGAACTGCGCTCGGGATTCTTGTCGCGATGGCAGGCGGATTCATCGTGTACGGGATTCTGAAGCAGGTCGTGGGTATTCGGCTGACGCCAGAGCAGGAGTACGAGGGAACGGATCTGGCGATTCACAAAGTGTCGAGCTCGCCGGAAAAAGAATCTGGCTGGTAGAAACACAAAGCTAACCGGGCCGGCCTTTTTCTGGTGGGCCCGGTTCTTCGGCTGGTCGGACCGGCTTTGTTAGGCTGACGCTTGCCTGCGGCGCGCTATCAATGGCGCAATATAAAAGGTGCGCTGCCAAAGGCGCAATGCCGAAGGTGCGCCGTCAACGGCGCTATATATAAGCGCGCTGTCGAAAGCGCGACATCAGACGGGTGTCGACGGATCGTGCGTTGTGCGCATCGGCTCTATCGTTCCCATGTGGAAACGAAATTCCTTGTCTTGCCGATCGGCGAAATAGTGCGTGAGCGTATTGCGCACGGTTGCGAATGCCAGTTCACGCCACGGAACAGAGTCTGCGGTGAACAGCTCGACTTCCAGCGATTCTGATCCTGCAGAAAAATCAAGGTCGAGCAGCCTGGCGCGAAACAACAGATACACCTGATTGATATGCGGGATGTTGTAGAGCGCGTACGGTGCGACGATGTCGACGCGCGCGTTCGCCTCTTCGAGTGTTTCGCGTTGTGCGCCGGCGGCGGTTGTCTCACCATTTTCCATAAAGCCGGCCGGGACTGTCCACATGCCAACGCGTGGTTCGATTGCGCGCTTGCACAACAGAATCTTGTCCTCCCACTCGGGAATGCAGCCAACGATCAGACGCGGGTTCTCATAATGAATGGAATCGCACTGGTCGCAAACCGCACGCGGTAAATTATCACCCGGTGGGATGCGCTGGACAGTGCGTGCTCCGCAGTTACTGCAAAATTTCATGGCACTACATTAGCGTAGTGTTTCAATATTAACGGCAAGATTATTGCGACAATGTTGAAGCACTGCACTATAAGTCGTTCAGCACAGTTCGATTATACGGTGGCAGAACCGACTGGCCCTGTTTCTTGTCGGTACAATTGGAATTGGCATGCGCTCGCGAGTGCACAACGATAGCTGCACAACAAGAACGGCACAACGAAAAAAATCCTCGCAAATCCCGATGATTTCGCATGCACTGGCAAACTTGATAAATATCTAAACAAGGGAAGCACAATGCGAATTACATTCCTGATGGCACTGGCAGCGGCCGGCTGGATGGCGCTTATGCCTGTTGCGACGGCCGATGGGCTGAGTGGCATCTGGTCGGGTCCGTGGTATCGAGGCATGACCAGCGGCACGATGTTCCTCGAGATCGATGGCGATGGCAAAGGCCAGGTTCGGTTCACGAATCTGGATAATTTCGGGGATGACGCCGTGCCGCTTTCCCGCGTCAAGAAAGGTTCCGCAGCGCTCAAGTTCAGCGCTTCCGGAACCGGACCAGGGGTCTTCGCAGCGGACTCGCAGCTGACGAGTGACGGTAATATATTGAAAGGCGACGGCGAATATGATGGATTCGACATCAAGTTCAAGCTGAAGCGTCAATGAGCGATTGCGCTGCGCTCATGAAGAATGTTTCAACTGCGTCTTGTGGTTCGTCCGGCGTGATGGTGATTCGCCGGTGCACTATTTACTCGGAAGGTAACGCCAGGATGTAATCCGCAAGAGCGTCCATCTGATGGGGCTTCAGTTGCTTGCGAAAGCCCGGCATGGGGCTCTTGCCGCGTGCAATCACATGCAGCACCTGGTCGCGGCTTTTGTCCGTGCCGGCCAGTTGCGGGCCGTCAGCCTGCACCATGCCATAACCCTGATGACACCAGCTGCAACGTGATGCAAACAGGCGTTTGACGTCCATTTTGTGCTCGCTGTACTGCTCGTCAACGATTGCGGCCGCGATTTCCGTCGGATCGTCCTCGGCCATTGCGTGTTGCGGAAAAGGGGCGAGGGCAATCGCCGCAAAAATTGCTGACGCGACAATCCGCGTCAATTTGAAATCTTGATACATCAGTGTCTCCCGGATTCTCTTATACGGCTTGTAAGTGCTTCGCCGGACGGCTACCGACCATTTTAACGTGCAGCCATCCATCATTGCTCCAAACCTGTAGCTTTGATAATGGTGCTTGAAAAGCGTTCCCTGGGCGCTAGGCAAATTCTTGTAATTGCACCGCACGAAAAAATAGGGCGGGGGATAAACCCCGCCCTATCTTCACTTCTTTCTGACTTCTTTGGCGCTAGGCCTCAGAGATCAGCGCGAGAACACCATCAGTGTGCCCGCGTCAGTCGGCATGGCCGTGAACGGATGACCGAACAGCCCCGGGAAGTTGCCCGCTACGTGTGAGCCCCAACCGGTTACGACAGCGATGTACTGCTTGCCTTTGGCCATGTAGGAGATCGTGCCACCGTGGTGGCCAAGACCGTTGTTGTGTTGCCACAGCAACTTGCCGTTACGTGAATCAAATGCGCTGAACATGCCATCGGCACCAGGTACGAACAGCAGGTTGCCTTTGGTGGACAGCAGTGAGGCAAGTACCGGGTACTTGAACTCGACGCGCCACTTGAGATTTCCGGACAGCGGGTCACGCGCCTGCAGTGTGCCGTACGCGGCGTCTACCGGCGTGCCGTCAACTTTCTGCTTGGGCGGCTTGGAAGTCCAGCTTGCGCCGAAGTAAGCCTGGCCCGAGAAGTCATCCGGACGCTCAGGGTTAACCACTTCGATGTCGAAGCAGAATTCCTGAGTAACCTGGTAGTGAAGGCCGAGTGCCGGGTTGAATGCGCCGGTGTTCCATGACAGCGCGCCATCAATAGCCGGGCAGACGTCGGTGTGCTTGCCTTCAGGCAATTCACGACGACCGACCAAGCGACCGTCTCTGGTCACGCCTTTGATGTAGTTGTAGGTCTCACCAACCATGTAGGCGTTGTCTACGTCAAGCTCGTTACCACCGCCAACTGAGTCGGGGTTGTAGACAAACACGATGCCGCCCTTGTTCGGGTGGACCATGTAGCGCCTGCTGCCTTTGGACAGCAGCAGGAATTCGCCAGTCGCGGAGTCAAAGTCCCACGCGTCATGCGGCATTTCCTGGAAGTAGGCTGACAATTCGCCACTGTCGGCGTCAAGAACGACGACCGAAGAGCTGTACAGATTCAGACCCGGGCGCGGACCAGCATTCATCCAGTCTTCGCCAATGTAGTCATAGTCAGGTGCCGGATTGGCAGTACCCCACCACACGGTGTTGGTCTTGGCATCGTAGCTGCCGGTCATCCAGCCGCCGCCACCACCGATCTTCCAGGAGTCATTGCCCCAGGAATCGCGCGAACGCTGATCGCCACCGATGGTGTCGAATTGCCATGCAACTTCACCTGATTCCGCATCAACTGCGAAGATCGGTCCGCAGCAGCCGGACAACTCGCCGCCGTTTGCGCCGACGATAACATTGCCCTTGACCACGAGCGGTGCGCCAGTGAAGCCTTTGTTACCCTTGGCAACGGACATGATTTCGTTGTCCCAGACAACCTTGCCGTCACGCTTGTCGAGTGCGATCACGCGGCCGTCGGTCGTTGCGATATAAACTTTGCCGTAGGCGATTGCCAGACCACGGTTATACGGGTTGTAGAAGGTGCCTTCGGCGCGTTCAATGTCAATCTTTGCTTTGTAGTGCCAAATCAGTGCACCACTGGCGCCGTTGAGGGCCCAGATTTCGCCTGAAGAACTCGTGTAATAAAGAACACCGTCAACTGCCAGCGGGAAGGACTGAATTCCGCGCTTGCTGGATGACGGAATGTGCTGCCATGCCATGCGCAGATCGCCGACGTTGGAAGTGTTGATTTGATCAAGGCCGCTGTGATGCCAGCCGGTGAAGTCTCCGTGATACATTACCCAGTTATTCGGGTCTTTGTCAGCGTTCAAAAGCCTGTCCCAGGTGACATCTGCTGCCACTGCCTGAGAAGCAAAGCCTAGGAAGGCTGCCGCAGAAAGGGCCTTGACCCCTACGCGTGTCCAGCGTTTCATAACTCTCTCCCGTTGCGTTATCGAAATATGGGCTCAAGCCCAATCAATAAATATAAGATTAGATCCTCCCTGAGCCAGTCCACCAGTTGGCTTGTGTTGTGCAACTGTTGAAACGGCTAGAGAAACCCGTTGCAAATGTAGCCGTTAGGCAGAGCGTTGGCAAGTCGAACACCACTAATACGAAGAAGAAATTCGGTAATTTGCCAAATTTGTTCTGGTGCAGCGCACAATCAGCAGGATCCAACGACAGATTATCAATCGACCTAGAGACAGATTTTGATTTACGTCAACGATCGGATTTCCCTTTCAGAAACGGAGCTGCGCTGGCATTTCGTGCGCGCGTCCGGACCGGGCGGCCAGAATGTGAACAAGGTATCCAGCGCGGTGGAGTTGCGCTTTGATGTTACGCACACGCATCGGCTGACCGCAGAAGTCAAGGCACGATTGCGACGTCTGGCCGGCAGCCGCATGACCAGCGACGGCATCCTGGTGATACAGGCACAGCGCTTTCGATCGCAGGCCCGCAACCGCGACGATGCGCTGCAAAGGCTGATTGATCTGATTCAGGCCGCGTCGATCAGCCCGAAGGCGCGCAAACCCACGGCGCCGAGCAAGGCGGCAAAAAAGCGCCGCCTCGAAGCAAAGAAAATTCGAGCGACAACCAAGCAACTGCGGGGGGCGGTGAGGGAATTCGACTGATTTGATCCAGTAGGCTGTTTGCCGGTGAATTAAAGGAGTGCGCTAGCCACGCAATTGTTTCTCCGGACCTACGCAAGGCGATCACCCAAACATCTTGCCTGGGCGTTGAATGTGGATGTGAGCCTATGGGCAGCTGGACCAGCCAGATATAGACATGGATTTCGAGATTACCATCGAAGACCTCGATCGCAAGATCGCCGCACGCCCCGGCGTAACGCTGCTTGCTGCGCTGTTGTCAGGCGGAATTCCGTTCGCCTACAGTTGCGAGAGCGGAAACTGCGGTGCCTGCAAGTGCAAGCTCGTTCGCGGTGAAGTCGACGGTCTTGTTTACTCTGAACAAGCGCTTTCAGCACAGGAAAGCTCAAAAGGGGTAATTCTTGCTTGCCGTAGTCGCCTACGAAGCGACGTTACCATTCGGCGGCTGGCGTGGTAACGGCCCTAGTGGATCAGGATTGGGCTGCAAATCGTCGGGCGGGGCTTGTGTCAATCTACAGGGTTTGAATGCGCGTCATCAACTCATCGCGGTTTTCGATTTAAATGTGGGTTGTCACACCCTGAATTTATAGATAACGTTGTCACGCCAACTGGCAAATCTGTGGTAAGTTTGACTGCTTAGCATCATGGTCGGCCGTTCACTCGCGACAATAAACGGCGAGTGATGCCCTACTGGTCGGGGATATGGGTCGGCCACGCGAACTGATTTAATCAAGGGGAGAGATGCACGTTTTTCGTTGGTTCATGGTCTTGTTGCAGGCAGTGTCCATCGCGGCGCTGGCGCAACAATCCGAGGCTTGGGCACAGCAAACGGACTTCGAAAGGTTGCGAGGTTTGTCCGGCAATGGCGGCACGCCACGCATCGTCAACGAGCCGCGCGGTGTCACTATTCCCGGCACGGATCAAACGGAAGTCCGTCCTCAAGGCAACAGGGCGCTGCCTGATTCGCAGACGCAGCGGCCGGCCACGTCGTCTGCTGATCAACCGGCCCGGCCGTCATCGCCCGGGGTTAAAACCGAATTCCAGCTTTTTGTCGAGCGCGCGGTCGGCCGTGAACTACCGTTGTTCGGACACAATTTCTTCACAACCGCGCCTGCAACTTTTGCACCGATTGGCAGGGTGGCCGTGCCGGCAGACTACGTTGTCGGTCCCGGCGACGAAATCATCGTGCGTGCCTGGGGCCAGATCGACATCGACTACCGCGACACGGTTGACCGCAACGGCAAAATCTACATCCAGAAAGTCGGCGAAGTGCAAGTGGCCGGAATGCAGGCGGATGAGCTGGATGGCCATGTTGGACGCGCCGTCGGAAAAATATTCAAGAACTTTGACCTCAACGTCACGCTCGGCGAGCTCCGGTCAATCCAGATTTTCGTGGTCGGACAGGCGCGCCGCCCGGGCAGTTATGTGGTGGGATCGCTGTCGACAGTGGGCACGGCATTGTTTGCATCCGGCGGTCCGTCCTACAAGGGCTCGATGCGGCGCATACAGCTCAAGCGCAGCGGCAAGGTCGTGCGCGAGTTCGACCTGTATGACTTTCTGCTACGCGGAGACAATTCGAACTCCGTAAGGCTGCTGCCCGGCGACGTTATTTTTATCCCGCCTGTCGGTCCGCTCGCGGCGATTAGCGGCAGTGTGCAAATGCCCGCCATCTACGAGCTCAAGCGCGGTACCAAGCTCGGTAATTTGATCAAAATGGCCGGCGGGCTGGCAACCACCGCTTCCGCGGGAAAAGTCACCATTGAGCGCATCGTCAATCGGGAAACGCGTTTCGTCGAAGAGTTCGGACTGGACAAAGCCGGGCTAAGACGCCGTCTTCGAGACGGCGATGTGGTCAATGTCCATACCCTTTCGCCGCGCATTGCAAACGCTGTAACCTTGCGTGGCAACGTCGCAGAAACGATGCGTTTCCCATGGTACGAGCGCATGCGGGTGAGCAATGTCATCCCCGAAAAAAGCGCATTGATCGTCCCCGACTACTGGTTGCAGAAAAACCGCGCGGGACGTCCGGAAAGCTGGCTGCGGGACGCCGAAGATGCCGAATCAGACGCACCGAACGCCGAGGAGCTACGCCGATCCCTGGTACGCGGCGGGGTCGAGATTAACTGGGAGTATGCGGTCATCGAGCGCTTGAACATGGAAGCGCTTGAACCAACCCTGATTCCGTTCAATCTTCGCGAGGCAGTGATCGAGAAAGATGAAGAGCACGATCTGCTGCTACTGCCCGGCGACGTTATCACGGTGTTCTCCGCAGACGATATTCGCGTACCGATGTCGCGCCGTTCGCATTTCGTGCGCCTCGAGGGCGAATTCATGGCGCCCGGCGTCTATCAGATCAGGGCCGGCGAAACATTGCAGAGCCTGGTAAGGCGTGTTGGTGGGGTAACCCCCAACGCCTACCTGTTCGGCGCCCAGTTCACGCGCGAATCTGCACGGGTAGAGCAACAGGAAAAACTAGACTCGCTGGTCGCACGTCTTGAAGCAGAATCTGCCCGCGAACAAATACAGCGTACGCAATCGGTTATTACACCTGAAGAGGCCGCGTCTCTCGAGCAACAGGCTGTTGCTCAACGTGCCTTGATCGAGCGTTACCGAAGTATCCGCGCCACTGGGCGCATCGTGCTCGGCATTGGCGGCAACGGCAGTTCGATCAATAATATTCCTGAGTTACCTCTGGAAGACGGCGATACATTAATGGTGCCGTCGCTGCCCGGTACAGTGAATGTGTTTGGCGCCGTGTATAACCAGAATGCCTATATCTACAGAACCGGTAATAGTGTGGGCAACTACCTTGGCCGGGCCGGTGGACCGACGCGCGATGCCGACAAAAAAAGCATCTATCTTCTGCGTGCCGATGGCACCGTTGTTAGCACCCAGCAACAAGGCTGGCTCGGAAACATCAACAGCGAACGGATGATGCCCGGCGATTCCGTTATCGTCCCGGAGAAATTGCAACCATTCAGCCTGAACAAGGCGTTACAGGAATGGGCGCAGATTTTTTACCAGTTCGCATTGGGTGTTGCGGCGATTGGGGTGTTGAAAGATTTCTGATGGTTATGGGCGGCGCGAATCGGGGATCGAAACGTTGCAATACTCTTGAAACGCCCCGCAATATTAGAAATGGTCTTGTTATCGGGCGTTCCGCGCCTCCGAGCTTGAGCGAAAACTTTGACACAATGCTTGGAGCGAAAATTCAGGATCAAGATATGGACAAGATGACAAAGCAAGAAATTCGACGCGACTTGTTTCTTGCCCCAGATTGTTGCGCCCATGTCTAAAGATCCACGCGACCCGGCGTTTGCGCGAACTGGCTTGCCAGTTCAGCAGGCGCCGCCCGGCGAATACTACGACGCAGAAGATGAAATCAGTCTGCTCGACCTGCTCGTTGTGGTCGCCGAAAACCTCCGATTGCTTATCTTTGGCCCACTTCTGGCCGGGCTCATCGCGCTGGGTTATGCATACACGATTTCGCCGTCGTTTACTGCGCGTACCTCTTTTCTGTCACCCCAGAAACCGCCAAGCGTCACCGACGTAGCACTCGCGCAACTTGGACCGCTTGCAGACGCGGCTGCTTTTGCCAGTGGGTTGAAGAACCCGGCGGATCAGTATGTCTCGTTGCTCGAGAGCGTGACCATCGCGGATGCACTGATTGAGCGTTTCAGACTCATGGAAATTTACGAAGCTGAGTTTCGAGAGCAAGCGCGCAAGGCACTTGATGGCAACACAAAAATTTCTGCGGGAAAGGATGGATTGATCGTGGTGCAGGCAGACGACGTGTCTCCAGAGCGCGCGGCAGACATTGCAAATGCATATGTAGAAGAGCTCGAAGCGCTGATGAGGCGTCTGGCTCTGACGGAAGCGCAGAAGCGTCGCGTCTTCTTTGAGAATCAGCTCGAACGTACGAAAGGCAGGCTGACTGCGGCAGAACAGGCGCTGGGCGCCATCGGGGTGAGTGCCAGCGCGGTCAAGGCCAATCCCGAAGCAGCCGTAGAGGCAGTGGCACGCTTGCAGGCGCAAGTAACCGCGCAGGAAGTCAGGCTTGCATTGATGCGCAGCTACCTTACGGAGTCGTCACCGCAGTTCCGTCAGGCGCAAGCAGAGTTGCGGGCTCTGCGCTCGCAATTGGCGAAAAGCAGCGCCGGAGAACAAACTGCCGCTGCCGGCGGAGGCTACATAGAAAAATATCGCCATTTCAAGTACCAGGAAACGCTGTTCAAGTTGTTTGTGCAGCAATTCGAGTTGGCCAAGATAGATGAAGCGAGGGAAGGCACCGTGATCCAGGTCGTGGACGTGGCTTTTCCCCCGGAACACAAGTCGAAACCTAGCAAGGCGAAAATCGCGGTGTTGACGACACTGGCTACCGGGCTGCTAGTACTAATCTGGGTATTCGTGCGTAGTGCCATCAACAACAGCGCCGCGCACCCGGAAGCGGCCGGCAAGCTTGCCGCGATCCGTGGCGGGGTCTTGAGACTTTTTATGTTGAACAAGAAGCGAACGTAAGGCCGCGCAAGCATAGGGCACGCTTGTGCAATTGGAAGATGGGAAGTTGGTGCAGGGCAGGGTCAACGCACACTGACAATGCACAATGCACAATCCACATTTCTGAACGAAGACCATACCCTTCAAGTAATGAATGACACCGTAAAACTCGCGTCATTTCACGAAAATTCAGGTTGGCAGGCGAGATGGTCACAGCGTCCGAATCGACATTAGTGGCTTGGGCTACGTGGACATTCCTTAAATGCTTCGCTTTCGTAAACAACTAGAGCGTCGGAGCTCAAAGCCGAACGCAGCTAAATTCAGGCGCGTCTCGAGAGAGTATTGACGTCGCGCGTCAAAAGGGGCTCCGAAGTCGCGGCTGGTCGCCTTCCTCAATGAAGGGCACGACATCGTCATCTTTACGCGGACACAAAAATGGAAGGAAAGTTTATCGCGCGTTCGCCAGACCGACAGCAACAGAGCGACTGTAATTTGATCTGGACTTGGTTGTCCCACCCTATCTTACTGGTAAGGGAGTCCGGGCTACTTCTTGCTCTTGGCTAAACTTACCGCTAATATGTGCCGTTCATGCAATGAACGCTGTCTTTGGCCGTTATGCGTCAAGACGAAGAAGCCCATCTACGCATCCTGAAGATCGTCGGTGGGGCTTGGCATCAGCCTTGGTAAGACCAACTTTCTGATCAAGGTCGGCAACTTCGGCCGCGCCGAGAACAAGGTCGGATACCTGTATCTACTCACCCCAAAAGGGGTCCGTGCGAAGCTCCGGCTAACCCGCGCCTTGCGCATCAAAGAAGCCGAATACGAAGCTCTGCGAACCGAAATAATGACCCTCAAGCAGGACGCCAAAGCCCAATGAAACCAAGCAACTGGCAGGCGGGGACATTTGCAGTATGAGTGACTTGCAAACCCGGACGGCTACCCCAGAAGCCTGGTACGTTGTACAGACAAAACCCCGGCAGGAACCTCGCGCCCGTGAACACCTGGAGAATCAGGGTATACGTTGCGTCCTGCCGATGCTTCGCGTCGAGAAAATGCGCCGCCGCACCCGACAATGGGTCGACGAACCACTGTTCGCGCGCTATCTCTTCATTGATCGCGGCGACGCGGAAGCGAGGTGGAGCGTCCTGCGTAGTACGCGCGGTGTGAGCAATGTGGTGCGATTCGGTGGGGTTCCGGCCAAAGTGCCATCGGTATGGATAAACTCCTTCTTAGCCCGTGAAAGGCCGCCCGTGCGCTTGTTCAGTACCGGGCAGCGTGTCGTCGTGACGCAAGGCCTGTTCACAGGGATCGAGGGGATTTACCAACTACCCGATGGCGATTCGAGGGCCATCGTGTTATTGGACTTGTTGGGTAAACGATGCGCAGGAAAATTTTCGGTGGAGGCGCTACGGCGCGCGCGGTAGTTCGCTTTTTGGCTGCACGGCACCTGTGTGGTATTTGAGAATCGGTAGTGGCGTTTTTTTGGAAAATTGCGACGCGTAATCCAAGGGCGGTAGCGTGCCTGAAGAGGATTTGAATTGCGGGATGCCGATCCTGCTGGGCAGGATAGATGGCCGCGAACCATTGAACGATTTCACGGGATCGTGCTTTGTTCAGTTGCCGCTGATGTTGCGCTTGATACAGGTCGGGTGCCAAGAGCATCGCTTTGACTTGCCCTAGAAAGATTGGAGCGCTCAATGCGGGGGAGTGCGCCGATAGTGCGTGTCGCCACGATGGAAATCACTGGAGCTCGCAGCACCGGATTCTAGGCGGCACGGTGATTCGCATGTTTTCTCGTGTGCGGGAAACCACAGCCAACCTCGATCCGTCAACGGCACGATGTGATTGAAGATGGCGATACACACAGGCCCTATGCACGCAATAACGGGGAAGTTGGAAGTAAAGAAGATGCGGACAATAGCCCGTATGTTACTTTTTGTCGTGAGGTGTCGATATGCCTGAGCGGCGCAGAGGAGACGTTGGCACTTTTCAAGGTCTCCTAGCAATCTAATCGGGTTACTAGAGGGACGGGTGACAACTCCAGTTTTAGGAATTGCCAAAAAAGCGGTGACGCAATTCGCGAGATGCTCGAACCGAGCTGGCGTCGTTGCGCGATTAGGCGGTGCTTTGCCTGGTAATCTTTGATCGCCGGGATCCTGTGTGCATTCGAACTTCAAGAACATACAAGCTGCCCCGTGTTTGCATCGCTAAGGACGAGGAGGCGAGATTGCGTGTCGGGTCGGGTCGCGACGCGATATCGTTAATCAAAGCGACGTCATCCCGAAGGCGATTATGATGCGGACGGGCGCGATTTTGCAGATGTCTTGGATATTATCCTATATTATAGTGAGTATGGCCAAATTCTCTCCGGAAGCTGGGTAACAACTATCGTAGTCGAAATAGCGGCGTTCCCGCGGAAGCAAGCACACTATCGTCGCGAGCGGTTCGCCATTGAGAATGGTTATTGCGGCATGTAAAAGGGACTCAAAGGACAGTATGTTGAATTTTGTATTGATCGGGTGTGGTCGAATAGCGGTGCGCCATTCTGAGCTTCTCGGAAAGGGGCAGATCGGAAATGCGCGTCTTGCTGCTGTATGTGACGTGGTTGCCGACAGGGCACGCAAATGTGGCGAGCAGTATTCCGTGCCATGGTTCACAGATATGCATGAAATGATGCGTGTAGTTTCTACAGATGTAGTCACAGTCCTAACCGAAAGTGGCCACCACGCAGACCATGTAATCGCACTAGCGCCATACGGCAAGCACATTGTGGTTGAAAAACCCATGGCGCTAACGCTCGCTAGTGCCGATGACATGATTCGGGCGTGCGATCGAGCAGGCGTAAAACTGTTCGTCGTCAAGCAGAATCGATTCAACGTGCCGGTCCTGAAACTCCGTGAGGCGATAGAAAGAGGCCGTTTTGGAAAAATTGTACTTGGAACGGTGCGAGTTCGCTGGTGCCGACCCCAAGAGTATTACGATCAGGATGCTTGGCGTGGCACCTGGTCGCTCGACGGCGGCGTACTTGCGAATCAGGCAAGCCATCATGTGGACCTTCTGGAATGGATGATGGGCGAAGTGCATAGCGTATTCGCCATGAGCAGCACGGCACTGGTAAGTATTGAAGCGGAAGACACAGCAGTCGTGACACTGCGCTTTGTCAATGGCGGGCTGGGCATAGTGGAGGCAACAACTGCGTCGCGGCCGAATGATCTGGAGGGGTCCCTGTCAATTTTGGGGGAGAAGGGCGCGGTAGAAATTGGCGGGTTTGCTGTAAACGAATTGAAGACGTGGAATTTTGTCGATCGCGAACCGGGTGACGACGATGTGATGGAGAAGTTCTCGGTAAATCCGCCCGACGTGTACGGTTTCGGGCACAAGGCATATTACGATCACGTTGTTGACTGCATATTGAACGCTAAGCAACAGCTGGTAGACGGGCTGGAGGCACGAAAGAGCTTGGAACTCATCACTGCGATATACGAGTCCGTTGAAACAGGCAAAGAAATCCCACTTCACTTCCGTCCAAAATGCTGTCGACTGGGAATCGTTTGATGTTTGAAGCCGGGATTAAGGCAGTCGGCATTGTCGATGTTGAATTCGGCGAGGATGTCACAGTTATACAGCCGGCAAATTTGTACGGATGCCGCATCGGTGACCATTGTTTTGTAGGGCCATTCGTCGAGATCCAGAAGAACGTTGTGATCGGGAGGCATTGCACAATCCAGTCGCACTCGTTCATCTGTGAATTGGTTGAAATTGGCGACGACTGTGTAGTAGCTCACGGTGTTATGTTTATTAATGATGCTTATCGCGGGGGGGCGCCTGCACGCGGGGATCTGTCCTTGTGGGAGCGGACCCGCCTCGGCAATCGTGTATTCGTCGGTTCCAACTCGACCATTCTGCCAGTGACGATTTGTGATGATGTGGTGATTGGCGCAGGTTCGGTAGTGACAAGCGATGTCATGGAGCCAGGAACATATGCCGGTAACCCAGCGCGCAAGATTCGGAGTATCGCGTGATCAAGTTTCTGGATCTCTATGACCAGTACCTAGGCATTCGCGCCGAGATAGACAAGGCAATAGAGAACACGATTCGTGACTCGTCATATATCGGTGGCGCGTCTCTACGCACATTCGAGGAAGCCTTTGGTTCCTACCAGGAGGCAAGGTACTGTATCGGCGTGGCCAATGGGACGGACGCAATAGAGGTCGCGCTGGAGGCGCTAGCTTTGCCTCCCAATTCTGAGGTAATCGTGCCCGCGAATTCCTTTATCGCGAGCAGCGAAGCTGTGAGCCGGGCGGGGCATCGCGTGGTCTTCGCGGATATTGAACCCGATTCTTACACAGTCAGTGTGGAAGATGCGCGCGCGCGCATCGGTCCACGCACACGCGCGATCATAGCGGTACACCTGTATGGACAACCTTGCGACATGGACGGTTTGCTCGCCCTAGCACATGATTGCAATCTCAAAATCATCGAGGATTGTGCCCAGGCGCACGGTGCGGAGTACAAGACGCGGCGCGTCGGTGCAATTGGGGATGTAGGTACATTCAGCTTCTATCCGGGCAAGAACTTAGGGGCCTATGGTGACGGTGGTGCAATTGTGACCAACGACGAACAATTGGCAATACGCTGCCGGATGATTGCGAATCATGGTCGTATTGACAAGTTTGGACACGAGTTTGAGGGCCGGAATAGCCGCCTGGACGGCTTGCAGGCCGCGATCTTGAACGTCAAGTTGAAATATTTGGATAGGTGGATCGAACGCAGAAACGAAATTGCACGCCTCTACCTGAACGGCCTGAAAAGTGTTCCGCAGCTAGTAAGTCCAACCGTCCGCCCAGACGTGCGCCATGCATTCCATCTTTTTGCAATTCGAGTGGCACGCCGTGATCATTTGGCGCGACATCTGTCTGAAGCCGGAATTCAGACTGGCGTGCACTACCCTATCGCCTTGCCCAAACTTCCTGCTTATTTCTATCTCGGGCAAGGTGACGAAGCTATGTTGGCTAATGAGCAGGATTCGCAATTATTGAGTTTGCCAATTGGCGAGCACCTGTCAGTTGGCGACGCGGCGGCGGTCATCGGTGCCATTAAGAGATTCTTCGCTTGACATGGCATCTGGCAACATTCGTGTTTAGATGTGATCGCATGGAAAGCTGCTTCGCAAAAAACCTTGTGATTATGAACGCCAAATTTGCTTGTTTGCCTAAATGGGATGCTGCGCAATTAGGAATTGCTCCAGTTGTCGCCTGGCATTTTGCATGGTCGTAAGGCAAGGCAGTTCTCGACGTGAGTGAGTCGCATCCGGTCGTCATCGTCGACTATGGGATTGGAAATACGGCGTCGGTGGCTAATATGCTGGCACATATCGGTGCGCAGACAAGTCTATCGAGCGATCCGGATGTCATTTGTCATGCCAAAAAACTGATACTGCCTGGCGTCGGTGCCTTTGACCCCGGTATCGCTGCGCTGCGTAACAGCAAACTCGATGTGGCTATTGCAGACGCATCAACAAGTGGCGGCTACGTACTGGGAATATGCCTTGGCGCCCAGTTGCTACTCGAAGAAAGCGAGGAAGGTTCATTGCCCGGGCTAGGGCTTGTGCCGGGGCGTGTAAGACGCTTCAGGGTTGAGGAAATGGGGCTCCGGGTCCCCCACATCGGTTGGAACGTCGTAACGCCAAATATACGCGCTACGCTGTTTCGACAGACCTCCGAGGAGCAGCGATTCTACTTTGCGCACACGTACTACATCGATTGCGCTGACCCCCGGGATATCGCGGCTACGTGCTTGTACGGTGAGAACTTTATATGCGCGTTCGGGCGAGAACAGGTACTGGGTGTGCAATTCCACCCTGAAAAGAGTCATCGATTTGGGATGGATCTTTTCAGGAGATTTGTGGAGCTACCGTGCTGAAGAACCGTGTCATCCCGTGCCTTTTGCTAAGAAACGGTGGTTTGTATAAGACGACGAAATTTGATAATCCGAAGTATGTTGGCGACCCTATCAATGCGATCCGAATTTTCAACGACAAGGAAGTCGACGAACTGATGGTGCTTGATATCGAGGCGAGCAGGCAGGGGCGGTCACCGGATTATGATTTGATCGAGCAGATTGCGGCCGAGTGCTTTATGCCGCTTTGCTATGGCGGGGGAATCGCTTCGATGGACCAGGCCAGCCAGTTGTTCGCATTGGGCGTCGAAAAGGTATCCTTGCAAACTGCGGTACTAGATGACTTTTCTCTACTCGCGAGAATTGCGGAACGATATGGTAGCCAAAGTGTTTCCGTATCTATCGACATTAAGAAAAATTGGCTTGGCCGCCCCCAGCTATACTCATCAGCGAGGACCATCACGCTGAAAAAACCGTGGACAACGCATCTTGAAGACGCGGTCGGGGCTGGCGCTGGAGAGGTGGCATTCAATGTTGTAGATAGAGACGGCACTATGGCAGGTATGGACCTGCAATTGATCAGTCAAGCGGCGAGTTCCGTTACGGTTCCGCTAATTGCGATGGGTGGCGCCGCGAGCCTTGCGGACATCAAAAAGGCCGTTGACGCCGGTGCGAGCGCTGTTGCGGCAGGGGCGTACTTCGTCTTTTATGGTCCGCATCGTGCCGTCCTGATCACGTACCCAAAATACAGTGAACTCGAGGCACTATTTAGCCCTCAATCATGAATAGACCCTATCAGGTATGTGCCCGGTGCGTGATGGACACGTCTGCGGCAGGCATCGTGTTCGATGAGGGCGGCGTCTGCAATTACTGTATTGAGTTTCTCCAACGCGCCGGGCATGTGCTTTGCACGGATGCCGAAATCCGGAAGGCAAATCTAGACACATTCGTTACAAGGGTAAAGGCAGCTGGTAGGGGAAAGCGGTACGACTGTGTGGTTGGGGTGTCTGGGGGGATTGACAGTTCTTGGGCTCTAGTCAAGGCCGTAGAGCTCGGATTACGGCCGCTGGCGGCGCATATGGACAATGGCTGGAACAGCGAATTGACACAGAATAATATCGCCAATCTCGTTCGCGGGCTCGGCGTTGATCTTTACACGCATGTCATTGACTGGGGGGAATATCGTCGCTTGATGCAGGCATTTTTTGATGCCGATGTAATCGACGTCGAGCTCTTGTACGACAATGCAATGATAGCGGTCAACTATCAGAAAGCGGCAACCTACGGTGCGAGATTCATATTGGCTGGAACAAATCTGGCCACCGAAGGTATGCGGATGCCCGACGGCTGGAACTGGTTGAAACACGATAAGAAGAACATTAGGGCGTTGGGCAAGCGGTTTGGTGGCGTAACCCTCGAGTCCTTTCCAGCGATCGGTACGCTTGATTTTGTCTGGTATGAGTACTTCCGCAGAATTCGCTGGATTTCCTTCCTAGACTACCTCGATTACAACAAGCTCGAAGCGGTACAGGTTCTGCAACGCGATTTTGGGTATAAGCCATATCCCTACAAGCATTACGAGTCGATTTTTACGCGTTTTTACCAAGGTTATATCCTGCCAAACAAGTTCGGTGTCGACAAACGCCGCCTTCACCTGGCAACGCTGGTTGCTTCGGGACAGATGTCCAGAGAAGAAGCGCTGAGAGGGCTAGAAGGCATTCCGTATCCGTCCGATCGCGAATTGGAGAAAGATAAGCAATACTTCATCAAGAAGATGGGCTGGACGACCGAACAGCTGGACGGCTATATGCGGAGAACCGGGAAGCCACACTCGGCTTATCCGTCCGAGCGATCATTATGGGATTTCTGCGCCGGCATCTACAAGAAAGTGCTCAAGCATCGATAAGGCAGAGTGTGCGTGCACCGTCTATTGATATGAAGATTAACGGCCTGCGATAAGTGATGGTTTGAGCCGAAACACGTTTCGGAATTCGCGCGCACCCTTGCATGCAATAAGGGAGCACGTTCGCGAATGCAACCGGGAGATTGGTGCGCGCTATGTCTTCTAGACGGTTCGCGCGTAGCGCCGCGGTGATGGTGTCTGGAACCGCAGCTGGGCAGGCGCTCGTCATTCTCAGTTCGCCGATTCTTACGAGGTTATATTCACCAGGCGACTTTGGTGTGCTTGCGGTCTATACGGCAGTCCTGGCATTCGTTGTGCTAATTTCGAGTCTGCGCTATGAGCTTGCCATACCGTTGCCGAGAACGGACAGGAGCGCCGCGAATCTGCTGACCTTGTCATTGTGTGTCCTGGGTTTGATAGTCGCACTGACATCCCTGGCGGTCGCACTATTCGGCGAGTCGCTCACAAAGTGGCTCAACACGCCAGCCTTAGAACCTTATCTTTGGGCGTTGCCTTTGGGGATACTCTTGGGTGGCGCGAACAAGGCACTCTCTTATTGGGCATTGCGAAAAATGGCCTTCGGATGCGTTGCCCGGACCAGATTTCAGCAAGGTGCCGGTATGGCGGCAAGCCAGGTAGCGCTGGGTTACTTTCACTGGGGGGCGCTCGGTCTGATTGTTGGCCACATTGTCGGCTATGCCGCGGGTCTTATCAGCCTATTGCGTTTCGCTAGTGGACCGGATGGTGCGAGGCTGCGGCGCACCCGCGCCAGTAGAGTTTGGTACGGCGCGCGTCGGTTCCGAAATTTCCCAATCTATTCGGCGTGGTCAGACATGGCAAACGTTGGCGGAACGCAAATGCCGCTTATCCTGTTCGCGAGCCTGTTTTCTCCTACGGTGGCGGGCCTCTACATGCTGGCTCATCGCGTTGCCAGCGCCCCTGCTGCTTTGATGGCAGAGGCAACGGGCAAAGCGTTCATGGCTCATGCGGTCCCTGCGCGAAGGGACGGGTACCTGGCGGAACTCACTTATCGGGTCTTCGTCCTTCTGCTCCGTGCCGGATTGGGGCCGCTTATCATCGTTGCGGCAATTGCTCCGGAATTGTTTTCGATCGTCTTCGGCGCACAGTGGGCGGAGGCTGGTCGCTATCTGCAGTGGATTATTCCATGGATTGCGGCCGTCTTCGTTTTTGCGCCGCTAACTACGTTGTATGCAGTGTTGGAACGGCAGAAGGTAGACCTGTATTTTCAAATCACGCTGCTTGTGACTCGCGTATGTGCGCTCGTTTTAGGTGCTTTGCTCGGCGGGCCGATCATGGCGACGGCCTGCTATGCCAGCAGTGCGGTGGTGGTGTACGTTTGTTTCGGTACTTGGCTTCTTCATGCTGCGGGCGTCAGCTATTCCGCGCTTGTACGAACTCTAAGCGCTGAGATGTCGTTTGTCGCCGTGATCGCCATCACACTGGTACTTATCAAGCAATGGCTCGCTGTCCAGACACCCTTGCTCACTGATCCATCCACATTGTGTGTCCTTGCGTCGGCGCTGTTATTGGGTGGATCGACGATGTGGCGCGCAAGGACTGCCCTTATGAAAATTGCCGACGTGGGCGAACGAGTGCCGGGTATAGACCCTAGAAAATGAAAGGGCGGTAGTGGTTGCCGATTTGGTGATATGACGAGGATTTACGAGGTCGGCAGAATGGAAACGTGGTGAGGCGACAGCGGTTCGTAGTTCCTAGCAACTTGGTCTCCAACGTCGTCAATATTGTGCGAATAGAAGCAAGTTACAAATGCATCCCGTGATTCACCTGCCGAAGCCGATCGCGGTACGCTGCCGGTTTCAGTCGCAGGCAGTTATTGGTCCAGTTACGGCATGGTTGTTGACGCAGCTTGCGTAGCTCTCGTAGTGCAAAGTGTTTCCGGATGAGTTTTTCCTGCTTTCCTTTTGATAAGTTTCCAGGAAGTCACTTCTACGTCCATTGCACGGCAATACACTACGTGACGGCTTGCGATATGCTGCGTTCAAAGATGAAGGACACTCGGGAAGGCAAAGTAAGTTCGAATGTGGCTGACGTCCGCGCTGCTATCCTGGCTGTGCTGATCGAAGCAATCGAGCGGGGGCCTCTCCGAATGGGAAGGGCGTTGCACGGCACGGTGATTTTGATCAAGTGGTGGTGACTCCACCATACATGCACAAAGCGGTAGTCGCACTGCTGCACATGCGGTATATCAATGTCGACTGCGACTGGCGTGGACAATCTGTATCATTGCGGCACATCCACTTCCACAGTCGCATGGCGCACATCAAACGAAGCAAGTTTGTACAGCATTTGGATGAGGCGCTGGAGGAGTACAACGCCATGCCGGTGCGTTAATTCGTTCGGTCGCGACGGAGAATCGATCGGGTCGAATCGCGACAGCTCGCCTAGTATCGGGAAGACGTATTGTGGTTGCGGTTCGAGTCGTCGTTCTCAATCGAGGCAATAACACAGACGAAGCGTACGCTTTTTCGGAAACTGATCGCTCAAAGTGGGCGCATAGTTTGCGTTTTCACCATGAGGTGTCAAGGAAGAGAATTGGCAAGTGGCGGAGTGGGAAGTGGCAGCAGAGTCCTCTCAAGCAGGAAATTGGGTTGCTAACGAAAGAGCTAGGGGGAGCCTGTCTAGTGGTTGACGGAAGCTGATATGTGTCTTCGTGTACTCTATGTTCGATGAATCTTCGCTGTTGAACTACAAATACAAACTAGTGAACTGAGTCGCCAGGTTTCTCGCCTGTCGGCTTAACAAAGCCACATTAGCGGGGACTGCAGCGAATGCGCTTCATTGCGCCGATTGCGACGGGCCAACATACTCGATGGAGATCTCTAATCTTTTAACGTTGATAGTACTAAGTGGTATCGTGGGGGTCGGAGTCGTGTGGTTGTTTCCGTTTCGGCGTTCAAATCCAGCATTCTGGTTTTTGATCTTTCAGTGGATAATCGCGGCTGGAACCATTTGGTTGCTTGATCTCTCACGGCCGAGCGACTTTGCCTATGCATTGATGCTTATTCTGGCAGGGTCCTCGTTCCTCGGCGGCGCCATTGTCGCGGTCGGCGCCCTTGGCTTGCGCGGCGTCTATGATCGCTTCTGGTTACGTCCAATCGAGGTAGATCCTAAGATAACGCGTGTCCTGATTGTATTGTTGGTAGCGATATCAGTGCTGGTAACGATCGCTTACTATCGGGCTGTTGGATACAACTTATTCGTAGATATTGTGTTTGGGCGCAACATTGCGGATATCGTTTCGGCCCGACTTGGCGCTTATGCTGGAGACCAATATTATGCTCCCGGTTATGTTAATCAGTTTAAGAACGTTCTCCTGCCGCTCGGGCTTGCTGTTATGGGAGCATGGGCGTCACGCGCTCGCAGCTGGCCCAACGTAAAATTCTGGGCTGTCTTGTTACTTGGTGTCCCATTCGTTCTATATGCGGTTTTGGGTGCGGGTCAGCGTGGATTTCTGGTTTATGCAATTGCGGCATTCTTTTTCGGTCTAACGGCAATCGTTCGAATACGGCTAGCAAAAATTGCAATTGTCCTAGCCATGGTTCTTGGACTTTTTGGGGTCATGTCTTACTCTCTTGGCCGAATACATGAATTTACACTAGGGTCCTTTCTGCTAGAGTTCTTTTCTCGCATATTTCAGCAAGAACAGGAGAGTGGGCTTGCCGGATTCCGCTATGTCTATGAGTTGGATGTCGTTTGGTTTGCAGAATGGTGGAAGGGATTACAGGGGCTGTCACCATGGCATCGCGGCAGCGATCTCGATAGCCAAATATTTGCGCTGATACACGGTTCGACTCGAGGTACGGCCACGATCGCGACCGTCGGGTCAGTTTTTCACAATGGTGGTGTTGTTGGAATCATAGGTGTGTACGCCGCATTGGGTTGGGGTTACATTGCCTTGTATCGACGTTTCTTGAGTGGGCGGCGCACAGTACTGCGTTGCTTCGCCTATGGCGCGCTATTCTTTTACCTAGCTTTCTTTGTTGCTGGTGCACCTGTAGCGTTGGTCAACAAAGGCGTTATTACATTGGCAATTGTTCTTGTAATTCGCAGGCTGCGCATTGTAAAGCCCGTGACGTCACGACCGCGTGGAGCAAACTTTAGGCAAGTTGGTCAGCTATCCATGCCGGCAACAACGTAATTTGATTTTGCCTCAAGTTTACGTACACCATCTTTCCAGTCAGGCACTCGGATCTGTTATTCACTGGCGTGGCAGAGTCGGTCGACGATAACAGGCACGTGTGTTTAGGCAAGCCTTCGACTAAGTCGACGATATGAAGCTTAATAATTTGCAAGTCTCGCGCTGCGGCTGATGGAGGCGCTCGACATAGCGCGTTCGGAACAAACTCCCATCATCGTAGTTTCCCAACATCGGGCCCCGCTGCTAATCGACCGAACAATCCGATACCCTATGATCAATCACCGATGGCGATTACTGGTTCACCGATCGAAGTGGACCAATGAGCAGCCAAAGATTTTCAACGAAATTGAATGAAGAAGCTGTCAGGGAGACTGCTAGCCAAGGAATTCGGCGGTCGAAGCAGCTGCACGCTTTGGCGCAACGGCAAGCAGCCTAAAGTGGCATATGAAACCCACTAGAAGACTGCTGTTCATTGTGACAGCAAACTTTATCGTGTTTATGATGCTCCTGGCTGGACTGGCGATTGTGCCGCCGGCCGCTATAGACCTCTATCGGTGGGTTAAGAAGGCGGCACTCAAAAACAACGCGACTCTCCACTTGGATCCTCGATCGGAATTACCAAATTATAGAAACCACGTTTGGGCTAGAAAACATTTTGATCATCGACAACAAACCTGAGGGCGTGAGCTTTCCTCCTGCACTGGATCTAGACTTGATCGACTGCCTTGAGATGGTTTTGAACAAGAGCGCGGAGTGGGTGGAAACCGAGGATGGCGTCGGCTTCCAATTTATCTTGCCACTTGACCCTGATCTTCCGGAACTGCAACCCGAAACAGTGCTTGAACTAAATCCTAAATTCCTTGCGTACGAGGCCTGGAAGAAAGAGAAGGCAGCCGCCCAACAGCAATCTAAGAAAGTAGCAATGTCCCGAAATGCATTTTGCGAGGAAGTGCTGAAAGCCACGCTTACTAATCCACGGTGGGGTTGGGTAGGCGTAAAGGAAGGGAAAGGCGGCGAGCGGGGCGCGCTTTATTTGTTTGCCTGGGAGCACAATCGTTGCCGCGACGGCGAGGGCACCGTTGGTTTATTCCACAGCGAGGTTAGCACGGACGCGAACGGGCGCCGACGGCCGGGTCACCGCGATGCATTGGAGAAAATTGACCGTGTACAGGCTGGTGAATTAATACCTTACGTAGTTTGGCAGGCCGCAGAAGATCCAAATGCCTCAAAGAAGATCATTGAGTCAATGAATGCTGAGTTCATAACAGCGTGCGAGCTGTATATCGACGGTAAGGGATTTTGGAACGCTCTTCTTGGTAAGGACGTCCATGTCTAGATTCCATAAAAACGGCCCGCCAACCAAGCCGACACTCGCGGTGCTTGCTGATGTCCCAACGAAGAAAAAGTATGCAGATTCTCCAGCAGAAGTGGACCCCGAAACTTGGACCCCCGCTTAAGTGAAATCTCCATGGGGTTCAGGCCGCGCTCTTCAACGCCGTTTGTTCGAAGTACACCGCATCGGGGGGTACGCCGGTCAAGCCCAGTGTGAGGACGCCGGGTATTGTAAAAACGAAAGTATTTGTCCAGTCCGGCGCGTAATGCCGCCGGCGTTTCATACGCGCGCAGATACACGTCTTCGTACTTCACACTGCGCCACAACCGTTCGACGAACACGTTGTCGATCCAGCGAGCCTTGCCGTCCATGCTGATCGTCACTTCGTGGTCCTTGAGAACGCGGGTGAACGCATCGGCCGTGAACTGCGTGCCCTGATCGGTGTTGAATATCTCGGGTGTACCGTAGCGAGGCAATGCCTCTTCGAGCGCCTCGACGCAAAAGTCGCTGTCCATCGTGTTCGACGCCCGCCACGAAAGCACCTTGCGCGTATGCCAGTGCATAATCGCCACGCACTGCGCCCAGTGCTACTTTGGCCTTGAAGCTCGCCGTGTGATTTCTTCTGAGCTTCAAAAGCCGTGCGGAGGCTGTTTCCAGATTCTCTGTATAGCGAAATTTGTGACTTCTTTCTGCCGACGTCATTTGGGGTGTCATATATATTTCTTAATCGTTTCTACTTTTGCAACGATATCAGCACTACATGCGCTTCGTAGTATATGCAAGCAGTCGTTGCAAATTGCGTAACGAATATGTAGAAACATTCGGATGGGCGGGGGCAGATCGCTGCAACACATTGATATGCAATCGATAAACCGACAAGAAATGCCGCTGGAAAATCCTTAAGCGCCCGCTGTCTGGTATCGAAAAGGCCACTCTTAGCGGCGCGGACCCGAGGGACAATTCTGGAGCTATTGCCGTCAAGCGTTGTGAATCGTCTACTGGTACTGTGATGCTGCGCGTGTAATATCGGTGCTAGTCTGGAGTTGGTAGCCAGCTATACGATGCACCATGGAATTGTGCGCAGTGTCATTATCTGTTTCGCGACTGCGATATAGCTAAAGACGGTTTCGTCTACATATACGTTGATACTGGGGCCGAACGACAAAGGGACCCGGAGTGAAGCTGACACCGCCCATCGCCAAATAACCGTGCCGCTAGCGGCGCGCCTGTTACCTCAAATGTTGGGTGTTTTCTGGACTACGTCCGATACCCGGACGATCTTCTCTTTAGCGCGGAGCGGATGATATGGAAGAAAAAGACAACGACGATGAAAACGTTGAGTTCTTGAGCCTGGAGAACTCGGATAATGAGGAATCAGCTCGTCAAATGCGATGGACCATTATTGCCCTTGTGGTCGGGCTTGGTTCAATAGTGTTGTTCTACTTGTTTAACTGATGTTTGTTCAATCCCCGGTTGCGGTCCGGAACTATTATCCGACGAAGGAACTGGCTTTGCGTACGCTGTTTTCAGTGCAGTTGAGCAAGTCTTTGAAGCTGACTTGACCTCAGTTTGATTTCCTTACGCTTAGCTTCCTCCGCTGCGCATGCGGCTTGACTCGTTGCCGGGCAGCTGTGTCTCGTATTGAAGTCAAACAGCCGCGGGATCTGCTGCGTTTGCGCCGGCTTACCCTGTCGGCACAGGGCTTGTTGCAGGCCCAGCCTTATGGCCGTGGCCTGGCAGGAGCGCGCAAAGCGATTAACCACATAGGGTATGTACAGATAGACACAATCTCGGTGGTCGAGCGTGCACATCACCATGTGTTTCACTCGAGAGTGCCCGGGTTCAAGCTGGCCATGACAAATCAACTGTTGCTCGATAGAGATATTTTTGAATATTGGGCCCACGCGGCGGCTTTTCTGCCCATCTCCGATTTTCGTTTTTCCTTACCCTACAAGCACGCAATCAAGAGCGGTCAAACCCATTGGCATAGAACCCGTGACAAAAAGCTCATGGGTGAACTGTTGACCCGCATACGTTCAGATGGCCCGCTACGATCCCGGGATGTAGAAACCAGCACCAGAAAACGTTCAGGCTGGTGGGACTGGAAGCCGGCCAAGAAGGCGCTTGAACAACTGTATATGCAAGGCGATCTGATGGTGAGCAATCGGGAAGGTTTCCAGAAAACCTATGATCTGACCGAGCGGGTATTGCCATCTGACGTCAATACACAAATGCCGGACGTGGAAGAACTGGCCGCGCATCTTGTAGACCAGCAGTTGCGTTGCCATGGGCTTGTTTCGCTCAAAGGGCTGACCTACCAGCGCCGCAGCGCCGAGCTACGCAATGCCGTGAAAACACTGGTAGACGAACAGTTGGCACAGCGCACTTTCGAAGAAGTAAAAGTGAACGGCGGCGAAGTATTTATACTGGAATCGGGCGCGCTCGAACGCCCCTTGCCTCGGGCAAACAGCCGCATGTCGATTCTTTCGCCATTTGACAACAGCGTCATCCAGCGAGAGAGGCTCAAGGCACTATTTCAGTACGACTACCAGATTGAGTGTTATGTGCCCGAGGCCAAACGCCGCTATGGCTACTTCTGCCTGCCGCTACTTTACGGTGATGAATTTGTCGGGCGGATGGATTGCAAGGCCCATCGAAAAACCAGTCATCTGGAAATCAAGTCGCTCTATTTCGAGCCACACGATTTTTATGAAGAACTGGTGATTGCTGCATTCGTAGACGCCATCACTCAGTTCAGCAGTTTTCAGGGATGTGACTCGGTATCTTTGACCAGAGTCCATCCAAAGCATATGGCCAAACGGCTGCGCAGCGCGCTGGAAAACACGTAGCTGGGCCTGCGCTAATCTGGGCTTGTCGGACACTTTTGATAAGTGCTGCCATAGTTATTACGATCTATCATTTCCCAAATTCTTCGCAGACCAATGAGCGCCACATTCGCGATTTACATCTATCCGGGTACCGAGCCGATCGACCTTGCGACTTTCGGCGTGCTCTCCATGGCAAGGCGGGTCGACCCGGATATCAGTGTGAACACCGTATCCGCGCAGGCTGGTGCGGTGACGCTTGCGAGCGGGCTCGTTGTGATGGCGGACTACGGCATCGACACGTGGCCCGGGGCGGATCTGTTGATTGTGACCGGCGGTCCTGGGTGGAAGCAGCAGTGCGAGAGTGATTCGGTAGTGGAGTTTATTCGGAATGCGGCTGAGCGCTCGACGGTTGCTTCGGTTTGCACAGGCGCGATGATCCTGGCTGCCGGCGGATTGCTTGCCGGCAAAAGTGCAACAACCAAGCGGCGGGTCATTGCGCCTGAAGAAAGTCCGCTCGCGTTACTTCAGCAACACTATCCCGACATCGATGTTGTTGAGGCTCCGCTGGTTGATTCCGGAAAGACAGTGACATCCGGCGGTGTCAGCTACTGTATCGATGCCACTTTGTATTTGTTGCGCCGGTTCTGCGGTGACCATGTTGCAGACGAAACAGCCCGGATTATCGAGTTTGATCCGGAACTGCGCGCCCGGCACTTCGCTGCGGAAAGCTAGTGATCTGAATGGTGAAGATCCTGCTGTTCTATCAGTTCGCGCTGTTGATTGCTTCCAGTGCGTTTGCACAACATCCGTTCTGGCTGGATGATGCGATCCGAGTCGACAATCCCGGCGAACTCGCTTACTGGACCGCCGTTGACACCAGTTGTCCGTTGACCTGGGAGGAAGTCAAAACCGTTATCGAAGAAGTGCTGACGCAGAATCGAATCGAGCCGGTTGGGAACAAGGTTTTCGAAGACGGCCGAATTTATTTGAACGTGAATATTCGCTGCGCCAGTGTCGCAAAAGACAGCAAGCATGCGTTCAGCATCAGCATTCATTTTGGCCGCTATAAACCATGGCCTCCGATATTGTTCGATGCGCCTTTCCAGGAATTTGGCGTGGGCAGCAAAAGCCTCATCCTCAGCCGCTTCAGGGAAAGTGTCGAGATTGCGGTTGCGGCATTTGAGAAAGCGAACACGATCACGATTGGAAAGCGCTAGAATCTGAATCCAGTGAATTCGGACACCCATGAATAAACGACGCGAAGCGCCAATACAGGGCAGTGCCCGATACGGGTACTTTGTCATTGCCGACATCACGGGCTATACGTCTTATCTGGCAAAGAACGAGCTCGAGCATGCGCGCGGCATACTATCGGAAATCACCGATCTGCTGATCAGTGAACTGTCAGCGCCGCTTCGTTTTATTGAACTCGAAGGCGCCGCCGTTTTTTCTTTTGCGCCCGAAGTGGCGGTTGAAGACCCGGAACGGTTGGTTGACATCATGGAGGCGTGTTACGCGGCATTTCGTCTGTTACAGGAGCAGATGATCACCAACACGTCGTGCACGTGCAAAGCCTGCCAGGCAATCAAGGCGCTTGATCTGAAGTGCGTAGCCCACTACGGCGAGTATGCACCGTGCGAGGTGCCGAACGGCATCAAGCTTATCGGTTCCGATGTCATCCTGACGCATCGTTTGTTGAAGAACAGCGTAATCAAGAGCACAGGAATTCAGGCCTATGCGTTTCTTACCAGCGCATTTGTGAACCAGTCTGCCAATGCCAACACCGGTCTTGGTGCGCCACGGCACGTAGAGGTTTACGAGGAACTGGGAGAGGTGGAGGGCCGCGTTATCGATCTCAAGGCCGCCGTCGGGCGCTATAACGGTGCAAAGCGGTACTTCGTGGATTCAGGGAATGCGGATCTTGAAATTAGCGTTGATGTGCCCGCGCCCCCAAGCGTGGTCTGGGCATATCATATCGATGCCAGCCGCAGGTTGAAGTGGCAATCGGATACCACCAGTGTAGAAGCCAAACCCTCGTCGGATGGGCGCACCGGTATCGGCGCTGAAAGTTATTGTGACCACGGTAGCTACCGCTTGAACCATCGTGTTGTTGACTGGCGGCCTTTTGACTACATTACGATGGTGACCACACCGGAAGGCAAGTCACTGGCGAAGCCGCCGGCCGGAATGGCCACGTTCGATTTTCAGGAACTTGCCGACTCGAAATGCAGGATTTATCTTCGTATGCGCGCGACAGATCGGGGCATGGTTACGCGCATGAAGCTGTCACTCTTTCGACCGTTGATCAAGAAAATCTGGCACGGACATTACGCGACGCTTGATCGTTTGGTGCGAGAAGAGTCGGCAAGGTCGATCGATGCCATGGCGATTTTGCCGGCCGATGAACAACAGCTCGCCACTACGCAAGCGGGCATGGCCTGAGGAGTTTCGTTCGAACTAACGGGTGTTGGGTAGTGACGCGCAGGACAATCGAGATTCTCCGACCGCAGAGAGATTCCCGTTTCAGTGCACAGGCGGCAGGCAGGGCGGCAGTCCTTCATATGCTTCGCCGGCAACCGCGGCTACTTCTTCGGCTTGCTGATCCGTCTTCCGTACCAGGTCTTCCACGTAAGCGCGCATTTGCTCGAAGTCCTCGCTGGTTGCCCACTGTTGTTCATTAGTTCCCAGCGCGGGCAGGGCGGTTGCCGGTGGCATCGGCGATTTCACCCTTTGCCATGCTGGTGCACTCCAGGCCGACAGCCGCACCAGCATGCGAGGCGCGCATCGGCGCAGGTTCTCTGCGACCTGATCTGCCTTGCCGGACAGAAAGTTCGGGGGAAACTGTTCAGCAGTGAGATGACAGGTTGCGCAATAGCGAAAGAATGGCCGTAGCTGTTCATTTTCCATCACAGCCGCGTCGACCTCCGGAGCGTCGCGCGTCACGGATGGCATTCCGCTGTCATCAATGCAGCACCAGGGGTCCTCGTTTGCCGACTTTTCGGGCGATTGCAACTGCAAGAGTAGTGCCGGCATTAGCCTGGCACGCATCAATGGTGCATCGTCGAACAGGGCAGGATTGTGTTCCAGCATCCGGTCGATGGCGTCACGCACGAGGACAAAGTCATCGATGATTTCGGCTTCAAACAGGGCGTCGAACGACTGCTCGCCGTCGCCGCGTCCCGCATCCGCACTCCAGCGAATCTTCACACTGATGAGTCTGCGGCCATCCGGGAGTCTGGTTGCAAGAGCGGCTTTTCTTGGCGCGGCGTGGAACACATATTCCTCACCGCTTGATTGCGCGGGTTCACCATCAAGGTCTACGTTGCGCAATGTGACGGTGGGCCCAAGACTTAGCCGCGCCAGGTGACCCTTGCCGGAATCTTCAATGTGGCCGGCGAGAGACATGGCATGTTCTGCCTGTGGATTACTCGTGCAGTCCAGTTTGAGCCGGGCGCCGGGGTATGCTCGTTTCGCCGTGCATTGCGCATGATACACAGCGTTCTGTATCTGCGTTTCGGCAGCGCGCTGCAATAGAAGCCTGTCAACAGCGCGGAAATCTTTGGCCGCAAAGGCATTGGTCCACCCGTAAATAATCCTGCGCGTATCCCTGGCTTTTGCGACTGTCACTGTCTCGTGTGGCGGCCGTGGGGTAAGCGGGTCGAGGTTTGGCGGAATATGAACCGCGGCTTTCCAGTTGAAAGATGATTCGCCCTTACCACCGGCGTCTAACGGATTTCGATCGGCAATGCTTGATCGCCCAACGCGCAACCCTTGTGGCCATTTGTCAGACCAGTTGCGACTGAGCGTTGCGAAGAAGTCCTCGCGATAACTCTGTTCGCCAAAATCAAAACCGCGCTTGCCGGAAAGGCCGTACTGCACAATTGCGGCGAATGCGGTTGCCCGGCAATTGCGTGATTGCGATGCATCGCCCGCGCAGCCTTGCTGCCATGCGGTCTGTAACATCACAAGATCATTGGCCCGTATCGCCGCCTGCTCGATGTTATCGGGGAAGCCATTATTGGCTTGCGTGCTAAGACGCATACTGGTGCCGGCTTCGCGCAGCCTGTGCGCAATCAACCCGTTTGCATTGCTCTCGCGCCACATCGCCCGCGAGAAAATCGGCGCGTGATTCTGGTGGCAGGAAATACATACAGCCCGGTCCGCATAAAACACTTTCGGCTGCGCGCCGGCGCGATAGTCCTTCACTAGCTGAAATTCGAAGCGTCCCGCCGTTTCGTTGTAGCTGATAATTTCGAGGCTTGCCGTTTTCTCCACGTACGCAACGTAAAGACGATCCTTGAGCACCATGCCGGTATTGCGCGTATCCGTGTCTGGCTCACCGGTGACAGCAACAACGGTGCGTGGAAACTCGAAAAATTCCGGAGCTGCCGCCACACGTTGCAGTGAGCGCCCCATCGGGATAATGGCCACCCGCGTCCCACCCATGATCTGCCGATGGTCCAGGTGTGTGCGAATCTCGTTGAGCAATGCGGTGAAAGGAAAAGGTATGTCGTATTTCCGGGTGTCGCCTGCGCTTTTTGTGAAGACAAAGTCAAACAGCGAACGCCCGACCGGGGGCAAGTCCGGTCCGGCCACGGTGGGATCCGCCGCCCACGAGGAATAGTCGTGAACCGTGTCGCCTGCGTTCCGCTCGGCAGCCACAGCGTTCGACTCGGAAGCGGTCGTAGGTGGAAGGACTATGCCGATCGCGCAAGCGGCAGCAACCAGGCCGGAAATAGCGAAGCGAGACAAAAGCAATTTCATTGCACCGCTTGACGCACAGATGGCGACCTAAGGACCAAAACGAATGCGCAAGGTGTGACGGAGTTTTTCAAGGTAACGTTTTCGGCAACTTTTCGTAACGCCGGTCTGGCGGAGACGAGCAATAGCGCCAAACAAGCACAAGATAACCTGATTATTGCCGAAATGTCCGATTCGGGGAACAGTGAATGGGTATGGTGAGGCGTTGCCTGATTAAGTACGTCCAGAGCAAATGAGTCTCGTTAGCGAGAAGTTCGGCTTTGCGCTTGGGCGTAAGTCGACGGGCTCGTTCAGCCATTCGTGGGCAATGCGGCGAGATTCCGCCGTTGCTGCGATAGCAGGCGTGCCGGGGGTAGCCCGGCGGCTAGTTACTTTCTCTTGCGTGCCCAAGAGAAAGTAACCAAAGAGAAGGGCACCCCACTAAACCGTCCCTTCGGGATTCCCTGCGTTACTCGAAGCGACAGGCGGCTGCGGAACTCGCGCGCAAAAAACTACGCGCTCAGACAGTCCTCGCCGAAATCCCCTGCCACTCCTGCGTTACTCGACGGCTCAGAAGGGGGAAGTACTTTTTCAGTGCATAGGTCGGGGTAGCGTAACGTAAGCCAACAGGGTTGTTCAGACCTTTCGTGGGCACTGCGGCGAGATCTGGCGTTGCTGCCGTAGCAGGCAAGCCGGGGGTAGCCCGGCGGCTACTTACCTTTCTTGCGCGGCCAAGAAAGGTAAGCCAAAGAAGGCCGCCCCACTAAGCCGCCCCTTCGGGATACCCTGCGTTACTCGAAGCGACAGGCGGCCGCGGAACTCGCCCGCGCGAGGCGCGCGGACTCAGACAGTCCTCGCCGAAGACCCCTGCCGCTCCTGCGTTACTCGGCGGTTCAGAAGGGGGAAAGTACTTCTTTAGTGCGTCGGTCGGCTTAGCCCTCGGGCGTAAGCCGACATTGCGTGTTGAGAATAAATGGCACGTTTGGCGCGCATGTGTCGGCTTACGCTTCGCTAAGCCGACGTACGTACCGATCAACATTGGGCGTAAATGTGTCTCGTTACCCGATGTATTTCCAGTACGTGTCTTTCTTTGTGACCAGCCCGTTTGAGAAGGTCCATATGTCGCAACCCAGCAAGTTGATTTCCTCGCCGTCTTTCGGCGTGCCTTTGACTGTCCACTCGGAGCAGGCTTTGTTGCCGTCCAGAGATATGAAGTGCGACATGTCGACCCAGCGCATGTCCGGAATGACCGCGAACCTTGCCGACAGAACTTCGGCGATGGCTGGCTTACCGAGAAGACGTTTTCCTTCCCACGGGTCGGGACCGCGCGCCATCAACCACTCACAAGCGTCGGCAAAATAAGAGAGGATGCCATCCACGTCCTGCCTGTTGAATGCGTCCTGGATAGAGTCGAGCAGTTCGGTCGTTACTTTTCTGGTTGCGTTCAAGATTTCGTTCTCCCGCGAAACTAGAAGGGATTAGGCTCCATAATTCTTACACCACCGTGAGATATAACCCGTCGCACTGGACTCTCGATTGGTACGAGTACCCACTGGTGGGATGTGTAAGTACGATGGCTGTAACAAGTATTCCGAATCTCGACACCAAATGTGGTACGAAATCGATTGAAAGAACAGACAGCAGACGATACGTGGCAAAACTTCATATGGCTTGCGACGGGACCTATCAGCGTCCTTCGGAGACTGAGGGGCGTGAGGATTCGCTTGCTCGCAGGCCTCGTGCAAATCCTTCGATCTGATTGAGGAACCCATCGTGGCCGTCGAGCTTGTGCGAGAGTATCAACATGCGGGTTGCTCTAAGTACGAATTCGGGATGGCTACCCAGAGCCGAGTAGTCGATCCAGTCTCCAGTTATTGGTGTTCCGGTGCCCGGATAGAGGTTCTCCGAACCCACCTTCGATCTAACTTCTGCAGCGAGAAGGTTGTAGAGCAACAGTTGCAGCCCCATGAGCTGATCCGAGTTGCGTGATATTTGGCGTAGGCGCCACTCGTCTGCTACGAGTTCCTGAGCCTGCGACAATGACGATACGTTGCTTAGTTTCTAGCTGGTTTGCAGCGTAGTGTGCGGGCAAGTGACCGTTGACGAGATGGCCGATCTCGCGGCCTTAGATGGGAACGAAGACAGTTCTCTATCGATCTTTCGGCGCAAGAGAAAGGTTTCGAGAAAGGCGCGGTCGCAGAAGATGATTCCGGGCTTGCCCAGATACGAGCAGTTGCCCACCAGGCGATCGAGCGCCTGAGTCCTGCTTCCGCCAGACTTGTGCAGGCAGATAGTATAAAAATTGACGGCATCGTCGACGGGCGCCTGATTGATCCGCCATCGCTCGCTGTAGAGTGTGCCCTCGAGCAAGAAACGCAGCGTTTCATGGGCGCCGTCAACATCACACACGAGTTCCGAATCGACTAGGGTTCGCACTACTTGTTCTGCCTCGCTCCCTCGCCGAAGGTAGGCAATCCCAACGAACCCTATGGCCAGGATGAACAGGAGGACGTTAGCTCGAAAGCGCGCGCTCACGCAGGATTGCCTCGCAGAGAAAGCCGTTCTCAAACGCAAACACGAGTGCGATTATGGCATCTGGTTGAGACTTGGCGGCGATGTAGACGGCTGAGTACACGATCGGGCTCGCCAGGAGTGCGCGAAAAAACGAGGGGCTCGAGATTGCGGCTTTGATCTCCCGCAGATACGAGATCCGCCTCTCGCGATCCTTGATCTTGTCATAGATGGAGCCGAAGACCAGGCCCAGAAGCATCGCTCCTGCACACAAAAGCGCATCAGTCCAAGGTAACGGCGCAGATTTGGCGCTAAGCGCCGCCTCCCCAAACGTTAGACCCGCTGGTCGACCGCGAAGTCATAGAAAAACACGAGCATGACCAGCATGGCCGCTACACCGATTGGAAAGCGGAGCTTCCTAAACATAATGTTGACCCCCTTCTTGTGTTCTTGTTCGTTTACTTACCCTTCCTTGAAGCGTCGGAAAGTGTCTATTGACGATGGAACGCCGCATGGTGTTGTCGATTGAGCAGATCCCAGTGACCCTCCGGTTCTGAGAGGCTGGGTGCTTATGGAATCCAAACGCCGACCTTGCTCGGAAGAAAGACTGTAACGAGCTGCATGGTAGTGGTCAATTGCGTCACCTGGTAGTGAAAACTTGCCGTCATCGAGCGATCGCTTGACGACCTTCTTAGGCCAGACCGACCGATCTCGAGGCGCATCTAGGCAACGAGCCGCGTTGTCCGATCGAAGTGTCCGGATAACGCGGAGTGGCTTAACAAAATATCCCTAACTGTGCGACACAAAATTGAAATGTGTGGCCGATAGGTTCCGCAGGGCTAACTCAAATCCCAAAACAAGCGGGTCTAGAAATGCCATTGTCATTACGTTTCAATGCTGCATGGTCATGATCTTTCCGCGGAGTGGTTTCTCCTACTCCGTCAGCCAATCGCTGAACACTTCGTCGTTGTGCTCGGCCAGCACCGGCGCTGCACGAGATACTTTGCCCGGTGTTGCGGATAGTTTCACCGGCAAGCCCAGCGTTTTCATTTTGCCGGCTTTGCTGTGCTCCGTCTCGACGACCATGTCGCGGGCAACGGCTTGTGGATCGGACAATGCCTGCACATGATTTTGTACCGGGCCTGCTGGAATACCGGCTGCGTCGAATCGCTCACACCAGTATGAAGTTGGCTGCGCACGGAAGAACGGTTCGAGTTCGGCTGCCAGAACAGCAGCATTCTTGACACGCAATGGATTGCTGACAAAGCGTGGGTCGTCGATGAAATGCGTGCATTCCAGAATCTCGCACGCGGCGCGCCAGAAGGTATCGTTGGCACCACCGATGGTTACGTAGCCGTTGGCGGTCGGGAATACCTGATACGGGGCGCTGCCGCGATGGCCTTGTCCAAGGCGTTGCGGCACTTCGCCGTTGGCGAACACGCCGGCAGCTTCGTACACACCTAGCGCGAGTCCGGTGTCGAATAACGACGTATCGACGTGCTGGCCAAGCCCTGTTTTTTCGCGAGCCGCCAACGCGGTGAGAATGCCGATGGCGCCGTTCATGCCGGCGGCAATGTCAGTGACGGGAATCGGGATGCGAAACGGCGGACCTTCGGGCGGGCCGTTAACGCTCATCAATCCTGACATGCCGCAGGCAACGAGGTCGAAACCACCGCGTGGTGAATAAGGCCCCGTCTGGCCAAAACCGGAGATGGAGCAGTAGATCAGACGCGGATTGATCTTGTTCAGTGCTTCGTAGCCAATGCCCAGCCGGGTTGTAGTGCCGGGCCTGAAGTTCTCGATCACGACGTCGGCAACGCGTACCAGTGCAAGAAATCGTTTGAGATCGGCTGCGTCCTTGTAGTTCAGTGTGATGGAGCGCTTGTTGCGGTTCCACAGCATGAAGGGTGCACTCTCGCCGTCGACGAACGGTGGCGTGCGCCGCATGTCTTCACCATCGGGGCGCTCCACCTTCACGACATCCGCCCCATGGTCGGCGAGAATCATTGCGCAATACGGCCCTGACAGGTGGGCTGTGAGATCCAGTACTTTGAGATGGTCAAGTGAACTCATGGATAGGCTCTGTGATGTTGGATGTGGCTTGGCGAAATAGACTACGGGGCGGTCGCGTGGATTTTTAGAAGCAGTATTCCAATGTCATCGCAGGTTGTATCTGGGATGCTGGCCGCGGCACGGGCTACCGGACGTGCATGACCAAACGTTTTGTGACACGCCCTATTCGAGCAGCTGCTTGCGGATCAGCTTCAGCTCTTTTCGATGCTCCTCAGTGGGAGTCGGGTAAGTCAGCTTGAGCGATTTGAACCTCTCCAGAATGATATGTGAAATGATCAACCGGGCGTTCGCCTTGTCATCAGCCGGAACGATATACCAGGGCGCTTCGCGGGTACTGGTCTCGCTCAGACAGTCTTCATAGGCCCGCATGTACTCATCCCAGAAAGCCCTTTCCTCGACATCTGCGAGACTGATTTTCCAGTTCTTCTCGGGTTTGTCGATACGTGCCAGTAATCGTTTGCGCTGTTCCTCCTTCGACAGGTGCAGAAAGAACTTTATGATCCGCGTGCCGTTGTGATGCAGATGGCGCTCCAGGCCGACGATGGAACGGTAACGTTCCTGCCAGAATTCATCTCCATTGACCGGGCCGTCCGGAATACGCTGTGCTTCGAGAATCTCCGGATGCACGCGCACTGCCAGAACTTCCTCGTAGTAAGAGCGATTGAAAATGCCAATCCGTCCGCGCTCGGGCAATGCGCGGGTGGTGCGCCACAGGTAATCATGATCCAGCTCGTTCGCACTCGGATGCTTGAAACTGAATACCTGGCAACCCTGCGGGTTGATGCCGGACATGACGTGTTTGATGGCACTGTCTTTTCCTGCCGCGTCCATCGCCTGAAAGATCACCAGCACGGCGAAACTGTTTGACGCGTACTGAATCTCCTGTTTTTCACTGAGTGCTGCCACCTGTACATCGAGCAAAGCCTTGTACTCTTGCTTCGAATCGTAAACCGGCTTGATCAGCGTCGGCCACTTGTCCAGCTTGACCTTCCTGGACGGTGGGACGATAAAATTCTTGATGTCTACTTTCATCGTGACTGACTCATGTCAAAGACCGTAGCCGGGCAATTACCGTTCCACTCTTACAATTGGCGATCAGCGAGTGTGGCATGACACGCGGATGCAAAGACTGGAGTTTGCGCGTACGCAATTGTTAGCGTAAGCGCAGGATTCGAACACTGTATTACTCCGTTTGCACTCTATCGGTGTGCCGGAGCAGGGTCAATCACAGTCGCGGTTGGTGATGATGGATGTCGTTGTGGACGGCTTGTTCGGCTGCTTGCTCCCCGGATTGGAACTGCAGTCCCGTTGCCCGATGAATTGCGGGACTGCCAGATCAGGTCAATGCGAGCGCGATAAGGAGGCCGGCGGCAACAGCGCCCATCCCGATGATGCACCGTTGAAATAGTGCTTTACCACCGACCACAAGCACCATCCCCAGTTTGAAGACGATGTTTGCAAGTATTGCAAGAACGATCGCGACAATTGCCTGCTCGGCCGCCAGTTGATCGAGGTTGAACAGGCGCATAACTGACAGCGAGATCGCGTCAACATCGGTCAGACCTGAAGCCAGTGCCAGTGAATACAGTCCTTTCTCACCGGAAATATCCGACAACCAGGCCGCCAGGAATACCACGACCGCGTAGATCAACGCGAAGCTGAAGGCCGTCCGCAGTTCGGTCGGATTCTTGATGTTGGGCAAAGGTGTTTCGTCGGCCGGGGTCGTGCGGCGCCAAAGATAAAGCAGCGCCAGCAAACCTGCGAAAAGTCCCGCCAAAAGTACCGGCAGCAAGGGTCCGACGAATCGCGGGGAAATGACCGCCGACAATACGGCGAGGCGAATCAATACAACGATGTTCGCTGTCACGATCACCAACACCGACAACGCTTGAAATTCAGGTTGGTCGCGTGCATTGCGCGCGTAGACCAGCGTGGTGGCGGTGCTTGACACCAGCCCTCCCAGAAAGCCGAGCAAGGGCCCGCCATAGCGTTGCCCGACAAAGCGCAACGCAATGTAACCCGCCAGACTGACGCCGGAAATCAGAACCACAACGACCCAGATCTGGTAGGGATTGAGCACGCCATAACGCCCGTAGTTCTCATTCGGGAGTAAGGGAAGAATCACGAGCGCGAGAACGGCAAACTGCAGTATTGATATCAGATCGCGGCGGGTCAGTTGCTGCGTGACGCCATGCAGTTCAGTCTTGAAATAGAGCAGGATCACCGTGACTACGGTTAGCATGATCGCCATTTGCAGCTGGTCGTACCAGACCATTGCCGACAGTCCGTAACAGACCAACAATGCGGTTATCGTTGTCGTGCCCGGTTCTGTGTAGGCTTCCTCGCGCGCATAGGTTGCGACGATCATCGCGCCAACCAATACCAGCACGGCAATGAGTATCCACGGTGTAGCCAGGATGTCGCCAAGAACTGCCAGGATTGCAGCCAGTAACGCGACCAGTGCGAACGTGCGCAACACGGCCTTGGCGCGCGGGTGGCGTTCACGCTCCAGGCCGATCAGTAGTCCGATAGCCAGGCTCGCGGCGAACGCTGGCAGGCGTTCGAAGTCGGTGCCATCAAGCCAGGTCAGTTCCATATTCCGTTGTGGTCAGGCAGAGTGCCGCTGCGCATACGTCTCTTCCAGCGTCCGGATCATGCCGTACGCAAACCGGTTGTACGGAACTTCGATATCGAAACGTTCGGCTGCGCGGATCACCGCGCCGTTCAGGCATTCAATTTCGGTTTGCTTCTCCGCACGTATGTCGCTCAGCATCGAGGGATAGTGCGCGTGCGCCTTTTTCGCCACGTCGCGCAGGAAACCCCGTGCCGCATCACGGGTGAGCGGAATTTTCTTGTGTGTGGCGACGGCGACAATTTCGTCGGTTATGCCGTCGATTAGCGGCCAGGCCTCGGGCCGGTCGGCGAGAGCACCGACCGACAGACCGCTGATTGCGCAAAGGGTGTTGAGGCAGCAATTGACGATCAGTTTTTCCCAGATGTGAAGCTCGATATCTGGATCGACGGTTGCACTGATACCACTTCGGTTCAGCAGATCGACAATTGCGACGCACGCGTCGTTTGTCACGCCGTCTGCAGACCAGACGCAGGTTTCGCCGCGCCCTGCATAACTTGCCTCGATGAGGCCGGGTCCGAGTAGCTCGCTGGTCAAGGTTGTGAAGCCGCACAACAGGGTCGCATGAGGAATCGCTTCGCGGATCAGTTTCACATTGCCAAGACCGTTTTGCAGGGTCAGCACGACTGTGTCAGGGCCGACTGCCGGCAAGATGTCACTCGCGGCCTGGCGCGTCTGGTTGTACTTGACGAAAATCACCACCACATCGGCTGTGCCGGGTTCGCGAGTGTCGGTTGTCGCGTGCATAGGAATGCTTTGTTCGGCGTCGCCAGAGCGTACGATAAGACCGAAATCGTGAATGTGTTCGACATCCTCGGCCCAGACGTCATAGACCCAGGTTTCGCACTCCGCGCGCGCAAATCGGGCTGCTAAAAGCGAGCCCATAGCGCCCGCACCGACCACTATTATCTTTTGCCCGGTGCCGGCATCAACCAGTTCGGTATCCGCTTTCGTCATGGTCACAACAGGACCTTTGTGCTGCCGTATGTCCGTGAATCAATAGTCAGCGGCGCTTGACCGCTGATACATGTTGGGCACGCAAGCACAACGCAACCTGACGCGCTCACGACCCCGTTCAACGCAGTTTACAAAAGTTTATCCGGAAGTGGTGACATCGGCCGGTTCTCCCGTCACTGCGACATCGGGCAGACGCTGCTCTTGCACGGCGTGGCAGGCAACATTGCTTTCGTCCTTTTGAATGGGCGCCGGCACTTCGTTACGGCAGCGATCATTGGCGTAAGGGCAGCGCGGGTGAAAGTGGCAACCGGAAGGCGGGTGGATTGGGTTGGGCACTTCGCCTGCCACCGGGATACGTTGCCGGCCGCTCATCTCGATATCGGGAATCGCATCGAGCAACATGCGCGTATAAGGGTGCCAGGGCCGCTGGAACAGCGTGCGTTTGTCGCTCCATTCCACCAGTCGTCCGAGATACATAACGCCGACGAAGTCGGAGATGTGATAGACGACGGCGAGATCGTGGCTGATGAACAGGTAAGTCAACGCGAACTGGCGCTGCAATTCTTTCATCAGGTTGAGAATCTGCGCCTGCACGGACACGTCCAGTGCCGACGTCGGTTCGTCGCATATCAGGAACTCTGGTTGGCTCGCCAGCGCTCTTGCGATTCTCTGCCGTTGCCCGCCGGAGAACTCGTGGGGAAACTTGACCCGGTCCACTGCCGCCAGTCCAACCTGTACCAGTAACTCGGCTACCCGCTGGTCGATTGCGCTCTTGCCGGAAATCAGTTTGTGTGCCCGGATTGGCTCGGCGATGATATCGCTGACCCGCCATCGCGGATTAAGGCTCGCGTAGGGATCCTGAAAGATCATCTGCATGCGTTTTCGCACCGGCTCGATCTGCGCTTGTGTCTTGAGCGTTGCCATGTCGATGGCGTCGTAGACAATGCTTCCACGACTTGGCCGGTACAGCCCGACGGTGAGTCTGGCAACGGTGGATTTTCCGCAGCCGGATTCACCCACCAGGCTGAACGTTTTTCCTTTCGGAATATCGATGCTGAGGTTGTCGACCGCCTTGAGTAGAACTTTGTCCTGGCGTTCCATCAGCCGGTTCAGCAACGGTGGCGATACGTCGAAATCCTTTCCAATGCCGGTAAGCCTGACCAGAACGTCGTTTTTGTTCATGCCGCGCTGCTCATGTGGTGTCGCCAGCGCGCCGAGTGTCGTCGTACAGCCAGCAGGCCGCCCGGGTCGCACCCACGTCGACAAGTTCGGGACGCGCGTCGCGACAATACTCGAACACTTTTGGGCAGCGCGGGTTGAACGCGCAGCCGGAAGGTATATCGGTCAATCTCGGCATGGCGCCGTCGATTTGTTTCAACTGTTCCACGTCATGGCGGACGACAGGTATGGAGTTCATCAGGCCATGCGTGTAGGGATGCTGGGCATGCCTGATGACGTCCTGAACGGGGCCGACTTCGACGATGCGTCCGGCATACATGACCGCGACCCGGTCGGCGGTCTCGGCAATGACGCCCATGTCATGGGTCACCAGCATGACCGCGGTACCGTGTTCCTTGCACAGCCGTTTGAGCAGCGTGATGATCTGCGCCTGAATAGATACGTCCAGTGCCGTCGTCGGTTCGTCGGCGATGATCAGGCGCGGATTCGCGGCAAGCGCGAGAGCGATTACAACGCGTTGGCGCATTCCGCCGGAGAACTGATGGGGGTACTGGTCGACGCGGCGTTCGGCGGCCGGAATGCCGACTTCATTGAGCAATTCGATCGCACGCTCGCGCGCCGCACGTTCATCGACACTGACGTGGGTGCGTATGGTTTCGGTTAATTGGCGGCCGACGGTGATCAGTGGATTCAGCGACGTCAGCGGGTCCTGGAAAATCATCGCGATCTGATTACCACGCAGACGGCGAATTTTCTCGTAGCCAATATTGTCGATGCGCGCGCCATCAAAAATGATTTGACCACTCGCCACCCGGCCGGGAGGCTCTAGCAAGCCGATGATGGCGGCACCGGTCAGCGATTTGCCGGCGCCTGATTCCCCGACCACGCCCAGCACTTCACCTTCGTCGATATGAAAGGAAATGTCATCGACGGCTACAAGCGTGCCGCGCCGCGTTGGAAACTCCACGCGCAAGTTCTCTACTTGTAGCAGCGGTTGCGCGTTCGTCGTGTCGCCCATCAGCGCAGCTTCGGGTTGAGTGCGTCGCGCATCCAGTCACCGAGCAGATTGACTGCCAGTGCCAGAATCACGAGCGCAAGGCCGGGGAATATGGTCATCCACCATTCACCGGAAAACAGGAAATTGTTGCCAAAGCGAATGAGTGTACCCAGAGAAGGTTGCGTCGGCGGCACACCCACGCCCAGAAAAGACAGCGTCGCCTCGGTAATGATCGCCAGTGCAAGACTGATAGTGGCAATGACCAGAACCGGTCCCATGACGTTGGGCAGTACGTGATGGACCATGATGGCGATCGGACTGCGGCCGATGACCCGTGCCGCCTGCACGTATTCCTTGTTTTTCTCGACCATGGTCGAGCCGCGCACTGTGCGGGCGAACTGCACCCAGTTCGACAGTCCGATAGCAACAACCAGCACGTATATCGCGACTGCGTCCTGAACACCGCGCGGTAGTATCGCCTTGGCGAAGCCGAACAACAACAGTGCTACCAGAACGGCTGGAAAGCTGAGCTGCACGTCGGCGATGCGCATGATGATGTGATCGGTGCGGCCGCCGACATAGCCGCTGATCAGGCCGAGTCCGACGCCGAGGACAACGGAAAATAGCACGCTGAGGAATCCGACGACCAGCGACACTTGCGTGCCGAGCAGGCGCGCACTGCTACCGCCTTCGATCCAGGCCGGCGGAAAGAATGCATTCATCAGATCGAGTGTTGCGACGTCGTTGGTGTTGTACGGCGTCAGAATCGGCGCGCCGAATGCGGCGACGAAAAATATCACCGTTGTCAGGAAGGCAACAACCGTTACCGGTGAGCGGCGAAAGCTGTAGAAGATGTCGCTGTCGAAGAAACGCTGCAGGCTGTCGCGCAGACGCCAGACCCAGGTTCTGTTTGTTTGCTCTTCGGTTAGCGTCGTCATGGCCGTTATCTCAGTGCGCGTGGCCGCTGCCGTCAAGGCGCAGACGCGGATCAATCGCGTAGTAAAGAATATCTACGATCAGGTTGATGACGACGAAGATGAACGCGACCAGGCACAAGTACGCGGCCATGACCGGAATGTCGACGAACTGGATCGCCTGCAGGAACAGCAGCCCCATGCCCGGCCATTGAAAGACAGTCTCGGTGATGATTGCAAAAGCGATCAGCGATCCTATCTGCAAGCCGGTGATGGTGATGACCGGTACCAGGGTATTCTTCAACGCGTGTCCGAAATTGACCGCGCGATTGGTCAAGCCGCGGGCGCGGGCGAACTTGATGTAATCGGTGCGCAAGACTTCCAGCATCTCCGCACGCACCAGGCGCATGAGCAGGGTCAACTGAAAGAGACACAATGTCACCGCAGGAAGAATGATGGATTTGAAGCCTTCCCATGAAACCAGATTGCTTTCCCACCCCCACAGATCAACCGTCGCACCGCGCCCGAACGAGGGCAACCATCCAAGCCACACAGAGAACACCATGATCAAAAGAATGCCGATCAGGAACGTCGGCAAGGATATTCCGATCAGGGAAATGGTCAGGAGAATTCTTGATATTGCGCCGTCGCGGTGCAGGCCGGTATAGACGCCGAGTGGTACGCCAATCAGGAGTGCCATCACCGCGGCAACGAAGACCAGTTCCAGGGTCGCGGGCAAGCGTTCACCAATCGCAGTTGCGACCGGAATGGACAGGCGGTACGACTGGCCGAAGTCGCCCTGAACCGCTTTCGCGGCGAATCGCGCGAACTGAACAGGAAAAGGGTCGTCCAGACCGAGCGTCTTACGCGCCCATTCGCGCTCGGCGTCGGTCGCCTCGACACCGACCATGTTGTTGATCGGATCGCCGACGTAGCTGAACAACGAGAACGCGATGAAGCCGACCGCGATCAATACCAGGACGGATTGCAGCAGTCGGCGAACAATGTAAGTAAGCATCGGCGAGACTCGAAACGGCGCGATCCGGATTCACAAAACCCCGGACCGCAATCAGGTTCTGACTACTTCATTATGACGTATCGCAGATCGACGTCGTTTTGAGGCCGTTGTTTGACTTCCTTGACCCGCTTGCCGATTCCCCATGCAAGGGCTTGCTGGTGAAGCGGGATGTGACCAACTTCGTCCTGATGGATCTTGAACGCTTCCCTGATCATCGCATTGCGCTTCTTGACATCAATCTCGCCGCCGATCAGGTCAGTGAGTTTCTCGATTCGCTTGTTTGTGTAACGGCCGGAATTCCAGGTGCCTTGCCCTTCGCCGTCCAGCGACATCAGCTGCACCAGGGGATTGTGGACATCGTAGCTGCCGGGCGTCCAGCCCAGTAAATAGAAGCTCGTGTTGTAGCCCTGCTTGCGGCTGATTTTTTCGAAGTGTAACGACTTCGTTTGTGCGTTCAGTTTGGCGTCGATGCCGATGCGTTTGAGCATTGGAATGATTGACAGGCAGATCGCCTCGTCGTTGACATAGCGATCGTTCGGGCAATCGAAGGTTACCGAGAACCCGTCTGGATAACCGGCCTCGGCCAGCAGTTTCTTCGCTGCCGCCGGATCGTAGGGGAAGCGCTCGTTCATATCCGCCTGGAACCCGTTAATCCCCTCGGCAACCATCAGGGCGGCAGGCTTCGAAGCCTTGCGCATGACGACCCGGTGAATGGCCTGGATATTGATGGCTTGATAGAAAGCCTTGCGCACGCGCACGTCCTTGAACGGGTTTTTTCCGCTACCCGGCATGTCCAGGAGCTCGTCACGATGTTGATCGAAGCCGAGAAAGATCGTACGCAGTTCCGGGCCTTGCAAGACTGTTACATCGGGCGTGCGTTCGAGCCGCCGAATATCCTGAAGCGGTACCGGATACATAAGATCGATATCGCCAGACAGCAATGCTGCCACGCGCGTGGAATTGTTTCCGATCGGCTGAAAAATCGCCTTGGTCAGATTGTGCCGGGGCTTGTTCCACCAGTCCGGGTTTGGCACCAGAACCGTGCGCGTGTCCGGCACCCATTCCACCAGTTTGAAAGGTCCGGTCCCGTTGGCGTTCAGATTGGCGAACGTGCTGACCACCGCACCCTCCTGAATGTCCATGGCCTTGTTTGCCACCAGCCACTCCTTGTCCATGATCCAGAACAAGGGCAAATTCAGAAGCAGGGTTGGATCGGGATACTTGGTAACGATGTCGATCGTATGGTCGTCAATCTTGACGATCTTTTCTATTGAAGTGACTGCAAACGTCAACGCCGAGCTGGGCATGCGAATGCGGTCCAGCGAAATCAGAATGTCGTCGGCAGTGAACGGGTTGCCGTTGTGAAATTTCACACCCTTGCGCAAGTTAAAGCGCCAGGTCAGCGGGTCAGTCTGTTTCCAGTCTGTGGCCAGCGCCGGATGCAAAGACAGGTCGTGGGAGCGGTGGATCAGGCCCTCGTAGATGTTGTCTTTCATCGTATTGTTCGGGCCCTCGTTATTCGTATAAGGGTCCAGGCCCAGAATGTCACCCGATGTCGAATAGCGGAAAGTCTTCGCTTCCGCCGCTGCGCCGGCCGCGAAAGCGGCCAGCATCAGGATTGTGGAAATTGTCTTCTTATTCATTGTCCCTCCCAGACATCGTCGGAATGTTGTAGACATGGTCCGACTGGACAGCGCGTTCGCTACGAACGCCAGTGTAGTACTCCGCCAGAGCCATTCCACCTCACAATGAGAGAGCTGGCAAGTATAGCGGTGGCTGATTTCGAATATTGTGAGGCATGTGCAAGTTTCCCCCGGTGTTGTTTCGCCGTAGCCTAAATTTTCCCCGGCGATGTTTCGCCATAGCCTTATTCTGACGGAGGAGTAACAGTGTGGACACGGCACGAGAGCAAAGCCACCTTCTTGCGCCACTGACTTAAACCTTCCGAAACAATGGCGCGATATTGCGGTTGGCGTTTGACGCCTTACCGAATTTGCGATTCTGGCGCGTCGGAGTACAGTCACCTTGTATCTGCATATTGGCTACGGGGTGAGATGTACGCTCCTGTGGAAATTGCAAATGATACGGGCATCCGGTGATTGAAAAACAATACCGGCAAATAATGCGTCACAACTGGGAGGAGATTATGAATAAGAGTAATGGCTTCTGTTCCAGGTTCTTGGTAGCACTTGCACTTCTGGCAGCAACGTTCTGCGCATTTGGCGCGGAACTGATGACGGCGAAACCCGAGCGCGTGGGAATTTCCTCGCAGCGACTCGAGCGCATCGGGGAAGTGTTCGGGGCGAAGGTAAAGGCGGGTGAGATTCCGGGCTACGTTGCGCTGGTAGCGCGGCAAAGTCGTCTACTTCGATGCGCACGGCGCGCAAGACCCCAGTGCCAGGAAGGCGATGTCGCACGATTCAATATTCCGCATTTACTCGATGACCAAGCCGATCACCAGTGTAGCCGCGATGATTCTGGTGGAAGAAGGAAAGATCAAGTTGTCCGACCCGGTGTCGATGTACTTGCCTGAGCTGGCTGATCTAAAGGTTGTGACCAATGCGGACACCGCAAAAGATGCCGCCAGCCTCAAGACCCGCCCGCAAAGAGTCCCGTCCGCGTTCTCGATTTGCTTTTGCATACTTCGGGATTTACGTATGCGTTCTTCGAGCCATTCCCCGGCGGCGGAATACTCGAGAAAATGTATAAGGACGGCGGGGTAAACGACCTGGATATTACCAATACCGAACTGGTTACCCGCATCAGCAAGTTGCCGCTCAAGCATGAACCGGGCACTACGTGGTACTACAGCCGTTCGACCGACGTACTTGGCCGATTGATCGAAGTTGTCCCTGGTATGACGCTTGGCGAGTTTTTTGAAGAACGAATTACAAAGCCGCTAGGCATGGTTGATACCGCATTCAAGGTTGCGCCCGGCAAGGCCGCGCGATTCGTCGAGCCGTTTGCCGCCGACAAGAAAGACCTCACCTTGCTCTACACCGAGCCCACAAAATCAGCGAAATTCGAAGCTGGTGGTCAGGGTTTGACATCGACCGTTATGGATTACGCGCGCTTCGCTCACATGCTGCTCAACGGCGGTGAGCTGGATGGTAAGCGTATTCTCGGTCGCAAGACTGTCGAACTGATGACGATGGATCATATCGGGCAGGCGATCGATCACGGTCCGTTCTTCCTTCCCGGCCAGAGTCATGGTTTTGGGCTGTTGGGAGCCGTGCGCATCGACGGACCGCGCGCACCAGCGCCGTTGAACCCGATGCAAGGCTCGGTCGGCGAGTATTACTGGGCCGGATACGCGGGTACCTTCTTCTGGGTGGACCCGAAGGAGGAGTTGGTCGGCGTTTACATGATGCAATCAGTACGGCATTTGCTCTGGTACGCAACAATGTTCAAATCGCTGGTGGTTCAGTCGATCGTGGACTAACCAGGAGAGCAAGGGGTCAGGTTCCTCAATCATGGGATCCGGCTCCTTGATTCTGCTTGCCATCATATGTGCCACTACCGGTGAAACGCGTAGCCTGCATATTTCACGAAGGATTCGTTTCGCTAATACGCGGCTTACGCGACCGTCTTCGTGAAATATGCGGTCTCGCTATTATGATTTTTGCGTCATAAGTTACCACGCAGCGTTTCATCAACGTCAAGTAGAAGCGATCTGGATTGTTTGACCGGAATCAATGCGGCGCGATGTGATTCCTTCCGGACTGGTTTGGCGGCAACACCCTCATCAAACTGGATGGCCCCTATTCGGGACCAAGAAACCAATGGCAACAGAAAATATGCGCTCGGAACAGCGTATTCCGGTCACGCACCGAGGTACGCTAACAATGGAGGGCGCCTCCTTTCCTTGCCTGTTCGAGAACATGAGCAAGGGTGGCATCGACTGAACTTACCTGAATAGTTCTTGTACACCGGTTGGTAGGATAGTGAAGGAGAGTAGGGAGGGTTAGCGGTCGGGCGTAAGCCGACGGGGTTGTTAAGTCCTTTCGTGGGCAATTCTGCGACATTCTGGCGTTGCTGCCGTAGTGGGCATGCCGGGGGTAGCCCGGCGGCTAGTTACTTTCTCTTGCGTGCCCAAGAGAAAGTAACCAAAGAGAAGGGCACCCCACTAAGCCGTCCCTTCGGGATACCCTGCGTTACTCGGCGGCTCAGAAGGGGGGAAAGTACTTTTTTAGTGCGTAGGCCGGATGCGCTGCGCGAATCCGGCCTAATTTTATTTTTTTCATCGCCTGCAGCTTCCTCCTAGTCGCGCGTCAGCGCACATAACGGTCGCGCCAGAAGGCGCTCCGTGTACCGGTCCAGAGCCGGACACTCGTCAAGATGGCCTTGCCGACGCCCCCAGTTCACGCACCAGCCGACGATGATGTCGGTCACGGTAAAGCGGTCTTCAACGAGATATTCGTGTTCGGCCAAATGGGCATCCAGCACCAACGCACTACGCTTGAACATGACTGTGTTCTGCTCCACTACGGTCTCATTGCGCTGCTCCTCCGGCAGTACAGTTGTATTGAGATAAGAGTTCCAAAGCCACGACTCCATCTCCGTCAGGCAGAATGAAACCCACTGGTCGTGTTGGGCGCGCGCAAATGTACCTGGGCTGGCGATCAGATTCGCCGCGGGAACACGGTCGGCAATGTGGGTGCAAATAGCCGCGGACTCGAACAGGGCCTGTCCGTCGATAACGGCCGCCGGGATCTTGGCAAGCGGGTGAAATTGTCGCAACTCGTCGGCGCTGGAAAGACCACGTCGATCGACAGACGTATACTCGACCCCCGCTTCTTCAAGAGTCCACCGGCAACGCGCCGAGCGGTTGAAACCGACGCCATATAAAGTAACTTCCATTTGTCATACTCCAGGGATCACAGTTTCAATTAGTCAAGAGAAGCGGGGTGACGGGCTCGTTGAGGCCAAGCTGCCATGGCTCTCGGCCTTGCGCCTTTCAGTGCAACTGTCAGCACCTCGGACGTCTTCGGTGCGGACTTTTTCGGCGGGCAACTGACGTTGAACAACTTCAACAGTTCGTTCAGATTGCCGAACAATCCGGTCAGGTCGTCGAACATTCCCGAGAAATCCGGCATTTTCTCGAACGGGTCGAAGTTGATTTTTCCGAGCAGGTTGAGCCCGGGTATGCCAGGAAGCTTCACGTCCAGTTTCAAGGCTTTGAGAATCGGATTCAGAATGCTGTTCGCCGCCTTCCAGAATGCCTCTTCCAGGTAGCTGAAAGGCCACGGCAGTTTCAGCCCGTCGAGAATCTGGCGAATCGAGAAGCTGAATACTTTCAGGTTGATCTTCTGGTTCAGCGCGCGCAGCAGGCTCTTCAGCGGTGCCATGATCGGGTTGATGACTTTCCGCAGCGAAGCGATTTCTCTGAGAATCTGCTTGAGCTTGTTGAGCTGCGCGACGATCTGGCGAAGCTGCGCTTTGGATTTCTTGATCGCATCATTCGCCTGGCCTATTTTTGTGTTCAGGACGACCACCGGCTGGTTGGTGACGCGGGTGAAGTCGTTGAGTTGTGCCATGCCAACTCTGCGCAGCGGCTGCTGCAGGCTTTTCACGCAGCCGTGCACCTTCTTGATCTTTGTCAGGGCCGCGGTCGACTGGTTGATCACTTGGTCGAGTTTCCTGATGAACTGGCCGATGCGCTTGCTCAATCCCTTCAGTTCCTCACGGATGGGTTTGGCTTTTTCGTCGAGTGCCTTGGCTTTTGCTTCGGCTTTGTCTACTTGTCTCTTCGTTGCCTTGACGCTTGTTTGCAAACGGCCCGCTACGAGCCGGATCGGCCGTACCACTTTCGCAATGGTAATCCCGCTGGACAAAGCGCCGAGATCCTTTGAAAGCGATTTGAGCTTGTCGTCCACTTCCTTGGGTTTGTTCAGCGCGTCGACTGCATCGTCAATCGCTTTCTTGAATGCCTGACAGTCGGTCTTCAGTTTCTTCGCAACGACAGGCGTGCGTGCGAGATTCTTTTCCAGATCGTCGATTTTCATTCTTGCTCCAGGTTCGTTTTTATATACGCCACTACAGATCGAGGCGTGGGCCGATTTTACAGTTCCTTGATCGTGCGGCAATTGGTGGCATCCGGCCAGGGCTTCCGGCACCAACTTGCCTTTGTTTGCGCGTTGTTTATTGCGCGCGAATCGACAAAGGATGTAAACCCCGCAAATACTTTCTATACTTGGCGTTTCCAGAAGAAAGGTTGTATACCAACCAGGGGGAAAGCCAATGTCGAAGAAGCGCGTAGTGGTCACCGGGGCCAGCGGGTACATCATCCAGCGCATGTGGTCCGAGCTGAACGAGCGCTACGACATCGTCGCTCTGGACAATCGCGAAACGACTTCCGACGGAAAGCAAGTGCCGGGTATTCGTGTTTGCGACCTGACACAGCCGGACAGGGATCTGTACCGCGAGCACTTCAAAGGCGCCGGCGCGATTATTCACAGCGCGTTCGTGAGTGCCAAGGGTCTGGATGCAACAACGTGGTCGGACAACAGCCAGCCAAAATTCGAGGCCGAGCATACCAATGTCGGTATGGCGTACAACGTTTATCAACTTGCGATAGAGGAGAACATAGACAGGGTTGTCGTCGCGAGCTCGAACCACGCGGCCGACTATTACGAGCGGCTGATCTGGGCTGATGAGTGGGACTGTGTTACCCCCGAAATGGCGCCGAAGTCCGATAACTTCTACGGTTGGGCCAAAATAGCCTACGAGTCCCTCGGTTTCGTATTCGCGACCGGTAAGGTCAACGGGCGCAAGCTCGAAGTGGTGCAGCTACGCATCGGCGGTCCAAGGGATAATGCTGATCTGGATAATGTGGCGCCGGGTGACATCAAGACCATGCATCGTGGTCTTGGCGCTTACCTCAGCAAGCGCGACCAGATTCAGCTGTTCTTCAAGAGTCTCGAAACGAAGAACATCGAGGATGAACGCGGCATACCGTTCCAGATTTTCTATGGCGTGAGCGGCAACACGCACAATTTCTGGAGTATTGCCAACGCCCGCAAAATCATTGGCGATGCTCCGGAGGACAATAGCCAGGTGAACTTTGCGCAACGAATCGCAGAAATAGCAAAGGGATGAAATCGATATGAGCGACAAGGAACTACAGGGAAAGATTGCACTCGTCACTGGAGGCTCACGCGGCATCGGCCGGGCAACGTGTATCGCGCTGGCGCGCGAAGGTGCGCGCGTTGCAGTGAACTATGTGAGTAACGCCCAGGCGTCCAGCGAGACCGTGGCAGAAATCGAGCGCCTGGGCGGTGAAGCGATGGCAGTCGCCGCCGATGTTTCCGATCCGGACAGCGTTTCCGGCATGGTGACTGCGGTAGAAAAAGGGCTTGGCCCGGTCGATATTCTTGTAACGAGTGCCGGAATTGCCTCGATGGAGCCCCACTCGGAAATGGCGTTCGAAAATTGGCAGCGCATGTTGGCCATTAACGTCGACGGCACCTACTTGCCGGTGATGGCGGTCAAGGACGGAATGATTGAAAGAGGTTATGGACGAATCGTGTGTATCGCGTCTATTGCCGGCTTGCGACCGCGGGGCAGGATGATTACTTACTCGACGTCCAAAGCAGCGGTCATCGCGTTTGCGAGAAGCTGTGCGGAAGCATTTGGTCCGCAAATTCGCGTCAACAGCGTTGCGCCGGGACTGATCGAAACCGATATGGGTTCATCTGCCGGGCCGGAGGTCATCCAGCGTATGAAAGACGATGCCTATCTGAACCGCATCGGCCAACCCGAAGAGATCGCAGAAACCGTGTTGTTCCTGCTCTCGGAACGGTCTAGCTTTACGACTGGCCAGACTCTTGTCGCCGATGGCGGCCGGGTTACGCTCCCCTGATGTAAACAGGTTCACAACTGGATCGTTTGGTGGTTGGCTGTGTTCCGGTTTGACGATCCTGTTCCCCCTGGCCAAACAAGAGAGGTTTCAAATTCTTCTTTCTGATGCCGTAGCGCAGCTCACCGCACCCGGTCAGTTCTACGAATTGCGCAGCGAGGTTGTCGATGGTGTGCCGCTGAAAATGTTTGCGAACCTGCCCGCTTCGCTGCGAGAGCTATTTGATGCCAGTCGCAGTGATGCGACTTTCATCGTCTACGAGAAGGAGCGTTACAGCTTCGAAGACGCGTGGACACGTGCGGCGCGCATCGCGCAAATCCTGGTCGATGAATACGGCGTGAAGCCGGGAGATCGTGCCGCAATTTCAATGCGCAACTATCCGGAGTGGGCGCTTGCGTTCATGGCCATCACCAGCATCGGTGCCGTCGCCGTTGCGTTGAACACGTTGTGGCAACCGGATGAATTGGAGTACTGTCTCGCCGATTGTGGTGCAAAAGTAATTTTTGCGGATCAGGAGCGGCTGGATCGACTGGCGCAGTGTCGCACAGACGAGACTGTCAACATCGTCGCAGTCCGGCCTGACGGGCCGCTCGCGCACGGCCGTGATCTGCGGGAACTGTTGGCAGAGATCGGCAGCGATTCCATGCCTGCGCCGATCGGTGATGGCATTGTCGATGGCGAGAGCGTCGCGATCATTTTCTACACTTCGGGTTCAACCGGGCATCCGAAAGGCGTGGCATCCAGCCACCGCAGCATTCTCACCGCGTTGTTTTCATGGGAGCTTGACGCAGAAGCTGGTGCGTTGATCTCCGAGGTTGACCCCGTACCGGCGCCTGAAGAGGTCGCAACCTTGCTCGCCGTGCCGCTATTTCATGTGACTGCCTCTCACGCAGTGTTCCTGCGCAGCTTTCGCGCACAGCGCAAGATGGTGGGCATGTACAAATGGGATCCGGCGCTCGGTGCCGAGCTGATCGAACGCGAAAAGATCAACTCGTTCATCGCGCCCGCGGCAATGACCGGTGACCTGGTACGCGAGGCGCGGCGCACCTCGCGCGACCTTTCTACACTGGGGATGGTTGGCGGTGGCGGCGCGCCACGTGCGCCCGAACAAGTGGCCGGCATTGACAATTCGTTTACGAACGCGCTGCCGGTGACCGGCTGGGGCATGACCGAAACCAATGCCATTGGCACCGGCATTGGCGGGCCCGACTACCTTGATCGCCCGGAAAGTTCGGGTCGCTGTGCCGCCGTGTCCGAAATCAAAATCGTCGATGACGCGGGCAATACCTTGCCCGCAAATTCGCGGGGTGAAATGCTGGTGCGTGGCAGCGGTATGTTCAAGGGTTACTGGAAAAACCAGGCCGTAGACACGAGCGTCTTCGAAAACGGCTGGTTTCGCACCGGTGACGTCGGATATCTGGATGACGACGGATTCCTGTATGTCGTCGATCGCATCAAGGACCTCATCATTCGCGGTGGCGAGAACATCGGCTGCGGTCAGGTGGAAGCCGCATTGCTGGAGCACCCGGACATAGATGAAGTTGCCGTGTACCCGGTGCCAGACGAACGCCTTGGTGAAGAGGTCGGTGCGACCGTGTTCAGCAGTGTTGCAATTGACATGGTGGCCTTGCGCGAATTTTTGTCGGAGCACCTGCCGCGTCACGAAATTCCCACTAAGATCAATGTCGTCGACACACCGCTGCCGCGCACTGCGTCTGGCAAGATCTTCAAGCGTGCGCTGCGTGATGCGGCGGTGCAGCAGCTCGCCCAGTTGACCTGATCGCGGCGCCGAGGACGTTGCGTTCCCACGGTTCTGCGCCTGAGCTGTCGATCAGAGTCATGTCTATTAGAATGACGCCTGAATTTCCGAATTTCCCGTACTATTTTCCCCCTCGTTTATCCAATGGTATCCAGAAGCATGAGAACCAACTTGACCGCAGACCTTGCCACGTCGCCCGATCAAACGCGATCCCGGCCGGCAATCGAATGCCTGTATGACGCACGGCCAGAGGCGTCATATGGCAACTGAAAACACCGAAGCGGCAATTCCAGCCGGACTCGCGAGTATCGAAGCGGTTGGCGACGCGTTGCGCGGCGCCAACTACATTCCGACCCGCGCGGTCGCTACGTCTGTCTATCTGGCACACCATCTGCGCAAACCGGTGCTTATCGAAGGGCCGGCCGGGGTTGGCAAGACCGAGCTAGCCGTGTCGGCCGCGAAGGCACTTGGCTTCGAATTATTGCGCTTGCAGTGCTATGAAGGGCTCGACGAGAGCAAAGCGATTTACGAGTGGCAATACGGCAAACAACTGTTGTACACGCAAGTCCTGAAAGATCGCATCGACGCGCTTATTGGAGGCACTTCGACCTTGGAAGCATCGATGCAGCGGCTGGATGGATTCGATGATTTGTTTTTTTCGCGCCGCTTTCTCGAACCGCGGCCGTTGTTGCGCTCACTGGAGCAGTCTTCGGGCAGTGTGCTGCTGATCGACGAGGTGGACAAGACCGAGGATGCATTCGAGGCGTTGCTGCTGGAAGTGCTGGCCGACTACCAGGTGACCGTCCCCGAAATTGGCACTATCCAGGCACAGGTTCCTCCACTGGTATTGCTGACCTCCAACAACACGCGTGAGTTGTCCGATGCGCTGAAGCGCCGCTGTTTGCACTTGCACATCGGCTATCCGGATGCTGCATTGGAGCGCCAGGTCTTGCACGCGCGGGTTCCGAACATAGGGCCCAGACTTCTGTCGCAGATGGTGGCCTTTATACAGTCGCTGCGCGAACAGAATCTGCGCAAACCGCCTTCGATGGCGGAGTCGGTGGATTGGGCGCGCACCTTGATTCTGTTGCATGCCAATGAACTGAGCGAGGACCTGGTTCAGGACACACTGGCGGTTCTGATCAAGCGCGAGAGTGACATTACCGAAGCGCAGCCACAGCTTGCGAAGCTGGTCAAAAATGCGCTGGCCGCGGCGGCCGACTCCTGACATGGGACGCTACTGGTAACCCGGGCTGAATATTTCATGGATAGTGCCATTAACGGTTTCGTGCGCGCACTCAGGGCTGCCGGTGTAGCCGTATCGACTGTCGAAACGCTCGACGCCGCCCGCACGGTGGCATTACTGGGCTGGCACGACCGCGCTGTACTGCGCGAAGCTTTTGGAACGGTGTTGGCCAAGAGCGAAGACGACAGGATTCTGCACGACCAGATATTCGACAGTTATTTTTCGTTGCCGACACAGACTGCGCCGAAAGAAGAAGCTGATCAGCCGGCGGCGGCCGACGCTACCGAGGCGGACGAGGAGAATCTGGACGAGCAACTCGAACTAGAGCGCGCCGCCCAGGCTGCCGGCGTGGACGAAATCCGCTGGTCCACACAGGTTGCATATTTCACCGGCAGGATGATGAAGGCGATGGGCCGCGAAGGAGATTCCGAACTGCAGCGCAAGGCCCGTGACGTGGTGCGCCGCCGTTTCGAACTATACGGTGCGCCGGCGACCGAGGCGTTCATGTCCGAGGTACTCGTGCAGCGTCCGATCGGCCGCCTGGTTCCATCCGATTACGAACGGCTGAAGGCAGCGATTGCGCGTATGGCCCGCCGTCTTGCACAGCGTCATTCCCGGCGCCGGCGCGTCCACCAGGGCGAACGGCTGGACTTGCGCGCCACGCTTCGCGCCAACGCAGGTCACGATCACGTGCCGTTTAAGTTGCGCTGGCGTCAGCGCCGGCGCGACAAGCCGCGTATTGTTGCGGTGTGCGATGTATCCGGTTCGGTCGCAGCCCAGGTGCGCTTTCTGTTGTTGTTTCTGTATGCATTGCACGGCACCGTGCTCGACTTGCGCAGTTTTGCGTTCTCGCATCGCCTGGCGGATGTGTCAGATCCGATGCAACTGCTGCCGTTCGATGATGCAAGGGAGAAGATACTGAGCGAAGTGGGCGGTGGCTCGACCGACTATGGTCAGGCGTGGGCTGACTTGCATCATGAGCACCTGTCCAGCATTGACCGTCATACCACCTTGCTCGTGCTCGGCGATGGCCGCTCCAATTATGGCAATCCGCGGCTGGACCTGTTTTCTGATCTGGCCGAGCGTGCGGCGCGGGTGATCTGGCTGTGCCCGGAGCGTCCCGGTAGCTGGGGCAGTGGCGACAGTTGCATGCTGGAGTACCGGCCATGGTGTACGTCAGCCCTGCATTGCACCAGCGTCGAGGACTTCGAGCGCGTGATTGACGACGTGTTGCGGGTCGCCGGCTAACCAGCTAACCAGCATATTTCCCCTGAGAAGCGAATCCCTCGTGAAATATGCAGGTCACAGTCTGCGACAATGTCGACCTGAATACTGAAATCTGGACTCGCGGAGACCGTATGGATAACAATTTCAATGACCTGTTTTCGATTCGCGGCAAAGTGGCGCTGGTTACTGGCGGCTCACGAGGCATCGGGGAGATGATCGCGCGCGGCTTCGTTGCGTCCGGCGCAAAAGTTTATATTTCCTCGCGTAAAGCCAAGGCTTGCGAGGAAACTGCCGCGGCCATCGTGCGCGATTATGGTGGCACGTGTATCGCGTTGCCGGCCGATTTGTCTGGGGCCGGCGGCAGCAAAGCGTTGGCAAAGGAGTTTTCCGGGCTGGAGGACAAGCTCGATATTCTGGTCAATAACGCCGGCGCAGCCTGGGGCGCACCAATCGAGGACTTTCCCGAGGCTGGTTGGGACAAAGTGATGAATACCAACGTCAAGGGTGTATTCTTCACGACCCAGCAGCTGCTGCCACAGCTGAAAGCGGCCGCTGCCAGCGGTGAGCCGGCTCGAGTGATCAATATCGGCTCGATCGACGGTTTGAAGAATGCGACCTTCAGCACGCCTAGCTACGGTGCGTCGAAAGCGGCGGTACATCACCTGACCCGTTTTCTCGCATCGCAGCTTACAAAGGATCGCATTTTGTTCAACGCGATTGCGCCTGGACCGTTTCCGACCTGGATGTTGTCCACCGGTGTCGGCTTTGGGGGCCAGGTTGACGATGTCGACTGGGCCAGTGTCGGCCAGCAAAACCCGAGTGGCCGTGTTGGTACGCCGCAGGATATTGCCGGACTGGCGATATTTCTGTGTTCGCGCGCCGGCGAATACGTCGTCGGCCAGACGATTGCCTGCGATGGCGGTGCCGTCGGCGCAGGATGAACATTTGCCGCCGGTGTAAAAACAGTTTGGCTTCAGAATAAACTCAATAAATCAGGAGGACAGCACTATGAGCAAATCCAATGGCAGCGGTTACGGTTTCAATCCCGCCGATCCACTGAACGATCTTCGCATGTCGGAAAAGTCGGTTCCGCTTTTCGAGCATGTCAAAAAATTTATCAAGGACGTGGTCGATCCGATGAGCGTCAAATATGAGGAACTCGGCCGCGACCGTGCCGATCGCTGGAACTACGCGCCCGGTCAACTGGATGTACTCAATGCCGCGAAAGAACAGGCCAAGAAAGAAGGCTTGTGGAATTTCTTCCTGCCTGATGCCGAGACCGGCGAGGGGCTGTCAAATCTGGACTACGCGTACATTGCGGTGGAATTGGGCAAGAACCGGCTGGCAAGCGAGTGCATGAATTGTTCCGCGCCAGACACCGGCAACATGGAAGTGCTGGAGCGCGTTGGCACACCCGAACAGAAAGAGCAGTGGCTGAAACCACTACTCAATGGCGAAATCCGCAGCGCCTATGCGATGACAGAATTGCATCATGCATCATCTGATGCGCGTAACGTGGCCACCAGTGCCGTGCTCGAAGGTGGCGAATGGGTGATCAATGGCGAGAAGCACTACATTTCCGGCGCCGGCAGTCCGCGCTGCAAAATCATGATCACCATGGTGCGCACCAGTCCCAATGCGCCGCCACACAAGCAACAGTCGATGATACTGGTGCCCAAGGACACACCCGGCGTCAATATTATTGGTGGCCAGCACGTGTTCGGCGAGGATGATGCCCCACACGGTCACATGCACATCAAGTTCGACGATGTACGTGTTCCTGAGAGCAACATGTTGCTGGGCGAAGGCCGCGGGTTCGAAATATCCCAACTTCGTCTCGGACCCGGGCGTATCCACCATTGCATGCGCTCGATCGGTCAGGCAGAACAAGCGCTCGACCTGCTGGTACGGCGCGGCATCAGCCGCGAGGCTTTCGGCAAACAACTCGTCCGGCTCGGCGGCAATCTGGAGATTATCTCGAAGGCGCGCACCGAAATCGAAGCCATGCGTTTGCTGGTGCTGAAGTCCGCCAAGGCGATGGACGTACTCGGCAACAAGGAAGCACGGGTATGGGTACACATGGTCAAGGCGCTGGTACCCAAGCAGGTTTGCGAGATTATTGACCAGGCCATCCAGATGTACGGTGCACTCGGTGTATCGCAGCACACACCATTGGCGCGTATGTACGCGCAGCAACGCACCCTGCGACTGGCGGACGGACCGGATGAAGTTCACCACATGGTGGTCGGCCGCCACGAGGTACGCCAGTACGAAGGCGGTACAGAAGATCCGTCGACTGCGGCTGTTTTCCGCAACTAGCGACATGATCGAGTACCAGCCACGCAAAATCCTGTCGGATGACGAACCGGGGCCGTGGGGCGATCCGGTTTCGATTGCGTACGATCAGCGCGACGTTCTGCTTTATGCCGTAGGCATCGGCTGTAACGATCTGCGCCAGGTCTGGGAAGGTCAGGACGGTTTTGCCGTGTTTCCCACGTTTCCGATTCGCTGGGGTGGACGGGCGATCAAATTGGACGAGGCGGCGCTGCCGCCTTCGCCCGGGCCTCTGACGATCGACGCCGAGCGGCATCTGATGCAGCTTGCGCCGCTGCCGTTGTCCGGCTCGGTCCAGGTGCGTTCGCGGTTGCTGAGCGTGCAGCCGCGCGGCAAGGGCAGTGCGTTTCTCGAATTCGAGTCCGAAGTGACCGATTCAGGCGGGCAGCTATGCACGCGCATGATCAGTGGTTCGTTTCGCCGAGGCGTTAACAAGCTCGGCGATATCGCACCGTTCGAAGGTGCTGGTACCAGCCGCTCGATGAAAATCGAAATGCCCGCAAAGGCGCCGGATCTTGAGCTGTCGGTGCGCATTCCGGAAACGCAGGCAAACGTATACCGCTTGTCAGGTGACTACAACCCGTTGCACATCGATCCCGAAGCTGCGCGTTTTGGCGGTTTCGACAAACCCATCTTGCATGGCTTGTGCACCTACGGTCATTGCGCCCAACTGTTGCTCGGCGCGTTGGCCGACAACGACGCGGCACGCTTCGGTGCGCTGAAGCTGCGATTCTCTTCGCCGGTGATTCCCGGGGATGAGATGATCATCCGGGCGTGGCAAGACGGCCCTGGCCGTGTCGTTTTCGAGGCGCGCTGCGACGAACGTGTCGTAGTCAATAACGCGTTCTTCGAATACCGGTGAGCTGATTCACTGCCAAACGTTCGACGTTCTGGACCGGGCGACCGTCCAGGATATGGCGTCGCAGAAGACGGAAAGGAGGGGTCAGGCCTTGCCTTTTGTCGCCCGTTTGGATAACAGAAGTTTTGTTGGTTCGCCTGGAAGTCTGCAGGCACCGGATCGTACCGTCCCCACCAGGCAGAAAAATTGAAAACCCGAAACACTGGTAGCCGAACAAAGGACACAGCAACATGATTATGGCCAATACTTTGCGGGAGAAACTGAACGCAGGTGCCGCAACAATGGGCACGCATTTTCTCTCCGCTGATCCGGACATACCGGAGATCATCGGCAATACCGGACTGTTCGATTACGGTGAGTATTGTGCCGAGTATTCCGCCTTCGATATGCAATCGCTGTATCACATGGCCCGCGCCGGGCAGTGCGCCAATCTGCCGTTGATGCTCAAACCCGATCAGGAGAGCCAGGGCTTCTGGGCCCAGGCGGCGCTTGGTGCTGGTTTCAAGGCGGTGCTGTTCACCGACATCCGGTCAGCGGAAGATGTCGCGACCTGTCATCGCAGTATCGCCGCTGACACGCCGGACAAAGGCGGCCAGATGGGAGTCAAATTGCGTCGCCCGGCGTTAAGCGGCTACCAGCCCAGCGGTTACCTGGAGGACCTGAACGCCACCGTGTTTCTGATCATGATCGAGAAAAATGCCGCGCTCGACAATATCGACGAAATTCTTGAAATGGCCAAAGCGAAAGGTGTCGACATGACGCAATGGGGACCGGCCGACTTCGGATTTTCGCGCGGCACGCCCGACCTCATGCACAGCCCCAAAATCCGGCCTTTTGAAGAGCAGATAATCAGGAAATCGCTGGAATACGGCATCGCACCGCGCATCGAGATTGGCGAGGCGGAACAGGCCAGGCGTTACATTGACCTGGGTGTTCGCCACTTCTGTATCGGCTGGGACCGCTTTATCTACCAGGCCGGCCTGACCCGCATTGGCGAAGGCATGCGAAAGTTGATCGAGATGTTGTAGCGACGTTAGCCTGCATATTTCACGAAGGATTCGCTTCTCAGGGGAAATGTGCCTAAACAGATTGGACGATCGGCCGCAGGGGAATAGCCAGACTATTGCTCAAGGGTGATCGTTCAAGCTGTGACGGCAGATTTTTCCTGAAAGTGAATAGGTACAAACCGTACACGCGCGAAGATGCCCAAAAGTATTGCTACCAAGTTGATTCGTCTCGCTAACATGTGGTCTACGAGACCGTCTTCGTGAAACATGCAGGCTTGTTGTTTGTGTGAATAACTTGTGGGCAGGCGCGCCCGCTCAGTGCAAAGAATTATTTTCTGGTGAAATGGCGATCGTACTTTGGAATGTCCGGATCCAGATGATCCCAGGGCTGCGCACTGGCAACATAAATGTCTTGCATTGGTTGGAAGATAGCAGGGTCATCGAGGCTGCCTGCATATAGCACTCTGAACTCCGGATTGGCGTCGTTTATCAACAGAATGGGTGAGCCACATCCAGCGCAGAACGCACGCTTCACAATGTGTCCGCGGTCGGCGGGTTTCTCGAACCAGCCCAGTTCGCCACTGTCCAGTTTGAAGTCCGACGCCTTGATCCCAATCGCGGCGAAGTACGCGCTACCGGTCGCGCGCTGACAATCCCGACAATGGCAGTTCCCCATGTAGGCGGGTTCTGCGGTGCAACTATAGCGAACCGCGCCGCAGGCGCAGCCGCCGGAAAACGACATGGACGCTGGTTCGTTCCTGTTTAGTGCAGGCTAGTCACTAGCATACCGTTCATGTTCTGGTCTGTCTCTGTCTCTGACAATGGCGGCCGTCGTGTTCACGGGGATCAGCGGAGGGTACGTTAGTGTTTCTGGTATGGTGAGCCACAGCCGTGCCACATAATTCTTTCGTTATGAGAGGAAGGTCATGAAAAGAAGAACGTTGTTGCTTGGCGGGGCAGGGGTCGCGGCCTCAGCAGTTGCGGCCGGGCTGATATGGCGCCCCCGTGACCATGTCCAGCCTCATGACGCTTATTTTTCCGCGCTGAATGATTTGTTGAAACAATCAGGACCGGGCCGGCCATGCTGATTGACCTCGATCGCATGAATCACAACATTGACATGCTGGCGAAGTCAGTCGGGCCGGACAAGACTTATCGTGTTGTTGTGAAGTCGCTGCCGTCGGTAGAGCTTGTGCGCCACGTGATGGCGCGCGCCAACACTCGCGCACTGATGTTGTTCCACCAGCCCTTTGTCAATGTTGTTGCGGATACTTTCCCTGACTCGGACGTGCTGCTTGGAAAGCCCATGCCGGTCAGCGCGGCTGAGACTTTCTACAAGAAGTTCTCGTTCCAGCCCGAATTCGATCCAGCAACGCAGCTGCAATGGTTGATTGATTCATCGGAGCGGCTCGCCCAGTACCAGGGTCTTGCGCGACGCCTTGGCGTCAGGATGAAAGTGAATCTTGAAATTGATGTTGGCCTGCATCGCGGCGGTTTGCCGGAACCGGAAGCCGTCACTCCGCTGTTAAAGACGATCCAGGATGACCCTTCGCATCTCACCCTCGGCGGATTGATGGGATACGAACCGCATCTTACGGGCCTTGCAGCAAATCTTGACCATGAGTCAGTAAAATCAGTGCTGTCCGTGTACCGTGGATTCATCGACAAGACCAAAGACAGCGGCATTGATGTCAGCCGACTGACCCTGAACGGTGCCGGCAGCCATACGCTTGGCATCTACGAGAAGGACAACACCATGAACGATCTGTCTGCAGGCTCGGGCGTGGTGAAGCCACTCGATTTTGATACCTACCATCTGAGAGACAACCAGCCAGCGTTGTTCATTGGCACGCCGATTCTGAAACGATACGATTACCTGCCGCTCGGTGGCAACATGGGCAAAACGTTGTCGGCCTGGGACCCCAATCGCCGGCGCCTGTACTACGTATACGGTGGCTACTGGAAGGCGCGTTATGTATCGCCGTCCAGCGTACCAGATGCCTTTTACCACAGTACCAACCAGGAGCCGGTGTCGACTTCTGAATCCGTGGATATAAAGGTTGACGATTACATGTTCCTGCGCCCGACCCAGAGCGAGCACGTAATGCTGCAGTTTGGAGACCTGCTGGTCGTAAATGATTCTGCAATTGCAAATCAGTGGCCGGTGTTTCGGGAGACGGGCTAACAGTTGCGCATCAGATCCGCCGGGTTTTTGGGCACATGAAATGATTAATGACTATTCTGACCGTCATCATCCTTTCGAAGGTTGTTTCAACTTCAGGGATATCGGCGGTTATCCAACTGCTGATGGCAGAACAATTCGCTGGGGCCGGTATTTTCGCGCCGGCCGGCAGGACCGGATGACCAGCGGCGACGTCGGGAAAGTTGCGGAGCTGGTTATTGCAACCCAGATCGATTGCGCACGTCCAGTGAAATTCATGAGCATGGCCGTGGACCGCTGCAAACCATGGGGGCGACCTATCACAATATCGCGGTTATCCCGGAAGGTGGGTCCGAACAGCTCAGCCAGGTTGTTGGAGATACCGGAATTTCCGGCAAGCGTTACCTTGGTTACCTGGAGTTCGGACCTGAAACATGGATTCGCATGTTCGGGATTTTCGAAACTGCAGCCAGTCAGCCGGTTGTGCTTCACTGCACCGCGGGCAAAGACCGCACTGGTGTTGCCACGGCGTTCCTGCTGTCGGTACTTGGTGTCGACCGGGCGTTGATCGAAGCCGATTACATTCTGACCAACCGTGATGTGCCAAGACAGCTTGCGTTTATCGAGAACACTACCGGGCTTCCAGAGGGCATGAGCCGTGAATCCTTGAAGCGTCTTGCCGGCGTCCCCGAAACCGCGATCGGTGATTTTCTCGATGGCTTGCAAGAGACCCGGGGCGGAGCGCTGGAATACTTGCGCAGCATCGGGATAAGCGAGACAACGATGGAGGCGGTGCGCGAAGGGTTTCTCGAATGAGGAAATGTCGCGGAGAGTTAATGCTATCTAGCCTGCACGTTTGCGGGGAAAGGATTCACGACCATGCAACCCGGACACATTCGTCTGATATCTATGGGTGGGTTGCCTGAAACTGTTTGGGCCGTCGCGGTCATTGTGATCGTCAAATGAGCGATCCGATCCCCATTTACTTCGACGTCACATGGACGACAATTACCGCCGTAATTGTTTTGTACTTTGGCCGATTGCTCACATTGAGAATACGGTTCCTGCAGGACTTCAACATTCCGGAGGCGGTCAGCGGCGGTTTGTTGTGTAGCGTCCTTGTGGCGATCGTTTTCTTCACGACCGATCGGCAGGTTGAATTTGATCTGGCGCTGCGCGACACGTTGTTACTGGTATTTTTCAGCACCATCGGGTTGTCCGCAAAGTTGCGAACCCTGATCAGCGGCGGAACCGCGCTCGCCATTCTGGTTGCTTGTGCGGTGGTTTTCCTGATCCTTCAGGATATAGCCGGAATTTCGATTGCGTTGTTACTGGGTGAAAATCCGGCGTACGGGCTGCTCGCAGGAAGTATTTCATTCGCAGGTGGTCATGGTTCGGCAATTTCTTACGGCCAGCTGGCTGCTGACCACGGTCTTCCGGGCGCGATGGAACTGGGCCTGGCCTGTGCGACTTTTGGCTTAATTGCCGGCGGTATCGTTGGCGGACCAATTGCAAAACGCCTGATCACAAAACACAATCTGAGCGGCGATGTCAGCAAGCAGGCGTTCGTTCCGGGCCCGGAGGAAACCAGTGAGAGTGGCCCGGTAACGGCCAACGGGATGTTGGGTTCAATATTCTTGCTTGCGCTTTGTGTGGGTGCCGGCGCAGCAGTGAATGAATGGATCGGCAGGCATTCCTCGGTACCGTTGCCGGGATTTCTGACGGCAATGTTTGTGGGCATCGTGATCACAAACTTTTTCGATCTCGCAAAGATCGAGATGTACAAGCCGTCAATCAGTCTGTGCAGTGACGTCAGTCTGCAGTTGTTTTTGGCAATGAGTTTGATGAGTCTTCAGTTGTGGACCCTGGGCGGCGCGTTCGGTGTGCTGCTGTTGGTACTTGTCGTGCAGGTCAGCGTGACGGTCGTTTTTTCGATCCTTGTTATTTTTCCTGCACTGGGCCGCGATTATGACGCGGCCGTAATCGCTGCCGGCTTCACGGGTCTGGGGCTCGGTGCGACACCGGTCGGAATTGCCAACATGCACGCTGTGACGGAAAAATTTGGAGCATCACAGAAGGCGTTCCTGATTGTTCCGCTTGTGGGTGCATTTTTTCTGGACATTGCCAATGCCACAATCATCCAGCTCTTCATCGCAACGCCGCTGTTTCAACAAGGTGCGGGCTAGCAGTCTGTCGGACTCAGGATGATTCGGCTGCAACGGTGGGAGAGCGGCCCATATTTCATCGATTTCTCCTTACGTATTCCCGATATGCGCGTCGAACTCGTTAAAATCTGTGCTCGCTCTCCCACCGTTTCGCTTTCGAACCCCTAAGTCCGACAGACTGCTAGTTCCGTTCACTACAGGCAAATCAAGGCTCCACGTACAAAGAAACATTTTATGAAGTCCGATTGCATTCGATCGCGCAGAAATTTGAGGTGGCTCTGCCTGCCGTTGCTTGCGGCAGGTCTGGCAGCGCAGTCAGGTTTCGGCCAGCAAACACTGCCGAACAATGATGCTTACCTGTTTCACGACTCTCATTTTCACCTGACGAATTATGTTCAGGAAGGACCTGACATTCGCAATTTCCTCGAGATTATGGGGAATAAGGTGGGCCGTTCGATGCTGTCCGGCATTCCGCTGCAGCAGCAGTGGATGCACGCAAGCACCGGTGATTTCGCGCCAAGGTACTACACGCAAACGGATGCACCCCTTTACTACTATTCGTTTACTGACGCGTTTATCGCGATGGCATACAGGTCGTTGAAGCCCGCGGAGCGTGCGCGTTTCGATCCAATGATTACCGGTTTCAACCCGACCGACATGTATGCGGCGGATCATATCCGGCGAGCTCTTACGACCTTTCCCGGCGTCTTCTCGGGAATTGGTGAATTTTCAATCCACAAGGAATTTGTATCTTCGAAAGTTGCCGGCGAAGTCGCCACGGTGAACAACAAGGCGCTTGATCGCATCCTCGAGTTTGCGGGTGAGGTCGGCCTTCCCGTGGTATTGCATTGCGACGTCGATACACCGTTTCCGCGACCAAACCAATATCCCTATATCGTCTTGAAGCTCGAGGAGCTGTTCCTCAGACATCCGAATACAACAGTAATCTGGGCGCATGTCGGTCTGGGCCGCATCGTCCGGCCTCCCGAAAGTCAACTTGGAATGATTGAACGTGCATTGCTCAGACCGGAATTGAAGCATGTTCATTTCGACATCTCGTGGGACGTGACGGCCAGGTACCTGATGAGGACACCGGAAACAGTCAGTATGGCAGCGCGCCTGATCAATCGGTTTCCCGAACGGTTTTTGTTTGGCACGGATGCGGTGGCGCCGAGGTCGCAGCAGCAGTATCTGGAGCCCTACGACATTTATGCTCCCATGCTCGCCGAATTGACGCCAGAGGCGCGGGCAATGCTTCTTAAAGACAACTACGAAAGGATTTTTGACAAGGCGCGCATACAGGTAAGGGCGTGGGAAAAAGCTAACATTCCCGCGCGCTGATGCTTTGCGCCGTGCCGGCAATCGACTACCGGAGAATAAACTCCATGGCAGGATTGCCTGATTGCGTCTTCGTAGAATCCAGGGTAAGACAAAGCACGCGAATTGGCGTACCTGCCATTTTGCGCGCACCCTGGCGAACGGGCTATGTAGAGGCGTGCTGGTGCGCCGCTTCGGCTACAGCGCCCTGATCTGCATCTGACGCATCAGCCGCTGTACGCGCTTACGATTGACCTGCAGCCCGCGTGTATCGAGTTCGTTGCGAATACGACGGCTTCCGTAGAACGGCAGCTCAAGGTGGATCTCGTCGATCAGGCGCATCAGCTCAAGGTCTTCGGCTGACACCTGTGCGCCGCGATAGTACGCTGTGCAGCGTGCCACTCCGAGTAACTCGCAGCGGCGTGCCCTGGACAGTTCGTGAGCGCTTTGAATCTGTGCTCGGCGCTCGCTCACCGGTCGCGCCCGAGAAACTTTGACAGAAAATCTTTCTCCATCGTCAGTTGCCCGACCTTGGCGTGCAGCTTCTCGATTTCGCGTTCGGTGTGTTGCGCCTCAACTGCGTTGCCACCGAACACGTCCTCGGCACTATCGACCAGACGTTTCTTCCAGTCCTGGATCTGATTCGGGTGAACGTCGAACTGTTCAGCCAGTGTGTGCTCGCCACGCACTGCGCCCAGTGCTACTTTGGCCTTGAAGCTCGCCGTGTGATTTCTTCTCTTTACTACGTGTCATCTTCGGATCCTCTCTGTGTCGTAAAAGAATAATCCATAAGATTTCACTTATCAGCTACATTTTGGTGTCCAGCCGTTGGGGTCCACCTCTATGAAATGGGCCGTCAAGCCGCGCGTATCAACGTGTTCCATCTGTTTTCTCCTGTTGTCGACTGCTTTCAATTGCAAGCTTCATGCCGCGCCCGTATTGCGAATGAGGCGTCCCGCACAAGGTACGGACGTGACACAAGCCAGGCGATTACGTCGGCTTACGCTGCGCTAGCCCGCATATTTCACGAAGACGGTTGGGTATTCAACTGATTCGCGAAACAAATCAAATTTTTAGAAACATTTTGCGGCAGCGTCTCACGGTAGCAGTTTGTACCTATTCACTTTCAGGAAAAATCTGCCGTCACAGCTTGAACGATCACCCTTGAGCAATAGTCTGGCTATTCCTCTGCGGACGATCGTCGCAATCTGTTTAGGCACATTTCCCCTGAAAGCGAATCCTTCGTGAAACATGCGGGCTAGCCCGACCTACGGACTACGGACTGCGGAGTTTGAAGCTACGTACTGACGGAATTGCGCTGCTGCATCACCGAGGCAATCCGCATGCGCCAGCGAAATACTTCAACCAGTAGCGACGGCAGGAAAACAAGCGTAACCATGGTCGCGAAGAAAAGACCGAACAGTACGATCGCGCCAACGCCCCGATAAAGTTCCGTGCCCGCCCCGGGAATGAACACCAGCGGCGCGAGCCCGAAGATGGTAGTGATGCTGGACATCAAAATCGGACGAAGACGGGTCTCGACCGCGTCGCGCACGGCGGCAACCGGATCCATGCCGCCATCGCGGAAATTATGCACGGCACGATCCACCAGCAGGATGGGATTGTTGACCACTGTGCCAACCAGGATGAGAAATCCAAGCATCGTAATCATGTCAAATGACTGGCGAATTTCCACGAGCCCAAGTGCCGGCAGCCAGCCACCTACGAGGTTGAGCATCCACAAACCGACAATACCACCGGCAATTCCGAGGGGCACAGTGGTCATGATTGCGAGCGGATATCCCCAGTGTGTGAACACTGCCACAAGCAGCAGATAGCACAGCAGGACAGCGACTGCGTAGTTTCCGGACAGCGCTTGCTGCGTCGCGGCCAACCGGTCGCTCGCACCTGATATATCGAGCGTGACGCCCGCCGGTATTTCTCCGTTCGCTTTCATCTGATCAATGAGCTGAGATTGCACGACCTGCACGCCAGTCTCCAACGGTACAGAACGTGGCGGGATGATATTCAGCGTTACGGTTCTGCGCCCGTCGACGCGGCGCAAGGTATTAGTGTGAACGGTTTCCTTCATCTCGGCGATTGCACCGACCGGCAGCACGGTGCCCTGCGGCGTGTACACGGGCAGCGCGGCGATGGCTGCGAGTTCCTCAGCGGGCTGCGTGGTCGTGTACATGAAGATGTCGATCTTCTCGTCAGCGAGAAAGAATTCATCGACGTAGGCACCGTCAGTAAGCCCGGCGACTGCCAAGCCCAATTCCTGCGCGTTCATGCCGAGTTCAATCGCGCGCTCCCAGCGTGGGCGCAGTTCGAGCATCGGTTGACCAAGGGTCAATGTCGGCGGATCCGGCCTGACCTGGGGATTCTCGAATATCTCCTGCGCGCGCCGATATGCTACAAGAGCAGCATCATAGATGGGTGCCAGTTCCGAACCGGTTATGTCCACATTGACGCTGCGCGTACCGCCGTCGTTACTGGAAATAATCGAGCCACGCGATGAGAAGGATCGCATTCCCGGGTAGCCGGAGAAACGTTGATCAAGCGCGCGCATCAACGCAAAGATGTGCTTGGGTTCCTTCGTCTCCGCAATCACGCGCACATACTGCGGTCGCACAATGGATACGAAGTAAGCCAGCGGTGGGATAGCGCCGTCAGTTTCTTCGAATTCGCTCGGATCCTTGTCAAGATAAGGCAGAAAAACCGCGTGCAACTCGTCGGCGATTGTTCGCATTTCCTCGAGGTTGTATCCAGTCGGCGCGATCATCATCGAGAACGTTTTCCATTCCTCACCCTCGGGCAAGTATTCCGCAGGCGGGGTCAACCAGACGATAACGGCGACGGTTGCTGCCAGAATTCCGCCAAGACAGGCGAACCGCCGGGGTCGCGTTCCGGCCAGCCAGGCAATGCCGTCGATCAAGCGCGACTTGCTGAGATCGCGAGAAGGACCGCCATTCATCCCGAATGACAGGCGTGCACTGACAGACGGGACAACCGTCACTGCGACAAACATCGAAACGAGTATTGACGCCGCGATTGCGATGGCGACGTCGGAATAAAGTTGCCCTGCCTCCAGTCCCAGAAAGACTAATGGTGTAAATACCAGCACCGTGGTCAGGGTTGACGCCAGCACGGCCGGCCATACGTTGCGCACACCCTTCAGCGCAGATTCAACACGGTTCAGTCCCTTGCCGCGCTCACGAACAATGCTCTCCAGCACGACAATGCTGTTGTCAAGTGTCATACCAATGGCAAACGCAACACCCGCCAGCGAAATGACGTTGATCGTACGACCGGCCAACAGCAGTCCCAGGAACGCCGCGATCGCGCAAATCGGCACACCGATAACGCCGACCATCGTCGCCGGTACCGAGCGCAAGAACAGGAACATAACCCCGGTGGCGAGCACCGCGCCAATCGACAGGTTCGTCCAGACATTGGAGATCGATGCTTTGACATAGCGCACGTCATCAGTTGTCAGTTCGATCTGCATGCCCATCGGTTCGAGCACATCACGGCTGAGCGCTTGCGCGACCGGTATGATCGCGTCCTTGATCGCGATAACGTTCGAGCCGGTTTCCCGGCGTATGGAAAGAAAGATAATCTGTTCGCCGTTCACGTAGGAGTGACCGCGAATTTCGTAGTGATGCAGCCTGACGCGCGCTACATCTTTCAGGCGGATGATCGCATCGTCGCGCGCGACCAGCACCATATCCTCCAGTTCCTTCAAATCCTGAAACCGGCCGACCGTGCGCAACAGATAACGCCGCTTGCCGCTGTTCAGATCGCCGCCCGAGACGTCACGGTTTCGCTCGCGGACGGCCGCCCGCAGTTGCGTCAATGAGATGCCGCGCTCTGCCAGGCGCCCGGGGTCGACGAAAATCTGGATTTGCCGCGCAGCGCCTCCGAAGATACTGACTTCGGACACGCCGGGTACACGCTCGAGCACCGTGCGTACATTGTCGTCAACGAAATCGCGCACCATGTTCATGTCCACGCCCTTCGGATTGCCGGGAAGTGGAGAGACGCGGAAGAACATGAACGAGTTGTTAGAGAACGAAGTGGTGTACAGGCGCGGCTCGTCAACGTTCTCCGGATAGGCGGGAACCCGGCTGAGTGCGTTGTTGACGCGAATCAGTGCATCGCTGATGTCCACGCCAAACGGAAACTCCAGGGAAATGATTGCTTCTCCCATGGTTGCCGTCGACACCATGCGTTCCAGAACGGGAATACTGCGAAGGTGTTCCTCCTGCTCGATCAGGATTTCTTTTTCGATGTCCTGCGGCGTTGCGCCTGACCAGGAAGTACGCACCGTAATCACGCGTGACTCGAGATCCGGAATCATCTGCACCGGAACGCGCAGTACCGCCATCACTCCGAATACGCAAACGATCAGCACGCCAATGGCAAGCAAGGTTCCGTGCTTGATCGTTCCTTCAAACATGTTTAGTGAGATCCCGAAGTGCCCGGGACGACCGACAGCACCCGCACCTGTTGCCCTTCGCGCAGCGCCTCGTTGCCTCGCACGACGACTCGCGCGCCGGCATCGACACCACTTTGCACATCGACCCAGCCGCGCAGCGAGCGCCCCAATTCGACCTGCCGTTCGGAAACCGTTGGCGCGCCGCCATCAATAACGATCCACACGCGCGTACTGCCATCAGGTTTGCGCAATATCGCGTCGCGCGGTACGCGCACGGTTGAACGCCCTTCGAGCAGCTTGAACACCACCCGTGCCGACATTCCGGGCGCCATTTCTTTCGCGCCGTTGTCGATATTGACGCGCACGAGAAATGTGCGCGCGCCCGGATTGTTCACCGGAACTCTCGCAATGACTTTTCCTTTGTGCAACCGCCCGGCAACTGCATCGAGCTCGACACTGACAGGCGCGCCGACGCTGATTTGCCGATAGCGCTCCTGTGGAACTTGCACATCGATGCGAAGACGCTGAGTGTCGACAAGCTCCAGCACAGTGGTACCCGTCTCTACCCATTCGCCCGGGTCGGTAAACTTGTTGCTGATTACACCCGTGAACGGCGCAACGACCGTGTGACGGCGAACAATCTCTTGCTGTTCCTTTTGTTCGGCCACGAGGCGATCGACTCTTGCAGCGGCGACTCTTCGCTCTGATTCAGCCGAGTGCAATCGCGTTTCCGGAATTAGTCCGCGTTCGAACATTTCTTTTGCTTCATCGCGCAAACGCTGCTGTTCGGAAAGCTGTGCACGCGCCTCTTGCGCCGCAGCCTTGGTTCTGTCCAGTGCCAACCTCGCCATCGCCGAGTCCAGATGGATCAGTGCCTTGCCGGCGGAAACGCGGTCCCCCGCGTCAACGCGCACCCGCTTCACGAGTCCGTTGACGCTCGTCGAGAGGGATGCGACGCGTTCCGAAGTAACCGTCCCGGTCAGGCGCAACTCGTCGTCACTTTTCGCACGCTCGACCACTGCAACCATAACCGGCACGGCCTCTTGCGCATACACCGAAATGGCGCTGACCAATCCGGCCAACAAACAGATTAGATTCAGGAATCGAAGCATTGTGCGCATATCACCCAGGCCATCAGAAAAAATCACATTTGCGCACGCCGGCCAGACGCATTCGTCGCAAGACTGCTCAAGTCTTTCGCACGCAGCAGACTTCTGCAACCTGCGAAGCATGCCGGATCACTAATCGCCCGCCGCCTGTTTGGCAATGCGCGCATCTGCGCATTGCAACACGAGGTCGTACCTGCGCCGCCCGAACTCGTCTTCGCAGGCCTCGACGATACTGCTGTGCTCGGCAGGATAGGATTGAAGCGCTTCCTTCGCAGCAGCATTGTCGTCGGTGCATCGCTTTACCAAATACCATCCAACCTTGCGGTTCATCCGGTAGCAGCGATCTGCAATATCTTCAACCTCATCAGGATAGTCATCCAACGCTTTTCGCGCCGCAGTTTCAGATTCGATGCACGTGTTGACGCCCTCGTTTCCGAACTCCCCCATCTGGTGCTGGCAGCGACGCACCATTTCCGAACTAAGTTCTGCTTCGCTTTTTCCACCAGTGTCAATTCTGACTGCCATGGACTGATCCGGGATCAGAATAAGCCCGAGAACGATTGCGACAATGTAGTGAAACTTCATAGCCTTCCTATCCTTTGTAAACGCAGTCCTGCGTCCATATTTTACGAGCGGCTCCATACCAGCACCGAAGACCGGTACGTCTGATTGCAGCTACAGGAAATCGACCTGGGTGGTGGACACGCCAAACTATCTCGGCGCCTACCGGCCAGATCGCGTGTGACAGGCACAGTATCAATTGCACCGAGTGGCCATGGCTTTTCCCCATGGTTTTTCCCCAATGGCGGATCAAATCATACGCAATTGCCAGATTCAGGTCCAAACACCCCCCCACGCTTGTGCATCTTCCGGTAGCAGTCCAGGCAGATGCGTTTGACAGCAGCTTTCTTCATTGGGTCTGACACCGTGTGAATTTGCCGAACGACTCGATCAAGGCTTCGACAGCGATATTTCGCCTCGTGCTGTATGAATGGTTGCCACCAGAAATGGTTCCCCTTCATCCTGCGTCGGCTTGACATCGACATCGCTTTCGAAGCCGATGGACTTCAGTACGCGTGCGACGCGTCCGCTGTCGGGATGATGCAGTTCCAGAGCGAGCAGGCGGCAGCCTGTTTCACGCATGGCCGTACTCGGATGCGTTGCCGGTGGCCATTCGATCAGGATCGGCGCAGTCCCGTCCAGGGTCAACGAGCCATCCCGGGTAAGCGTAATCAACCAATTGAGTTCGCCGCGGCTCATCGGCTCGATCGTACCCGGCGGCTCGGAGCACGCGGAGACAACCGCCTTGATATCTGTGGTCCGCGCAACCCAGGCAGCAAGACGCGGATCAGATGTGCGTTGGACATGGTCCAGATCAAACAAACGTGGCCGCTCCGGTGCAGCCGCGTTCGGATCCGGCGCAATCACCTCGAGATACGTCTGTCCACCAAGGCTCAACAGGCAGTTGTGGGTGGCAAACTGGGGATGGGTTCCACCGAATTCAGGCGTTGCGTCCAGGGTATCCCTGACCCACTCCACGCCAGATTTCAAGGTCGGGGCAGTAATAACAATATGATCGAGTGTCGATTCCGGCATCAGGGCTTTTCCAGTAGTAAGAAATCAGTCGGCGGCCGGGACATCGGCCTGACCTGCGTAGAGCTTACAACCATCTGGCTAGCCTGCACCAGGCAGCACGTGCGCTGCCGCCTTCAGAACCTTCCCACATCGCGGTTATTTGTGCGGACCCGGACATCGCAATGCGCCAGTCAGCACTATCGCAAACGACTTCGGGACGGCGGCGCGATGTACTATCGCCAACGAACAAGGTGGGAAAACAACACAAGGTCGGCGGATGATCCATACCACGCGACATCTGCCACCTGCATTCACGAATGCCTGCTCGCTTTAGTTCAACAGCCGGGCGGTCCGAAATCAGTCACGAAAGGAGAACCCATGCCGGAGATTACGCCTGCAACCATCGAGTTTCTTATCAACCTCGGTTTGAAGGCCCTTGCCGCGGTCGCGATACTGATTGCCGGATGGCTGATCGCCGCATGGGCCCAGAGGACGGTGCGAAATCATGCCGATCAAAACCCGGTTCTGGATGCCACCCTGGCGATCGTGCTCGGCAAGATTGCGCGCGTTCTGATCCTGGCGGTGACCGTTATCGCTGTTCTGAACCAGTTCGGCGTGCAGACAGCAAGTCTGGTCGCACTGCTGGGCACCGCCGGACTGGCAATCGGCCTGGCACTACAGGGCGCGCTGAGCAACGTCGCCGTTGGAATACTGTTGCTGGTGCTGCGGCCGTTTCGCGTCGGCGACTACGTAGAGTTTGCGTCGATCGGTGGCACTGTTGACGAGATCGGGCTATTCGTCACACGAATGCATGCGCCCGACAACGTTGGGCTGATCGTACCCAATTCACACATCTGGGGCAGCGCGATCAGAAATTATGCCCAGAATGAAACGCGGCGCATTGATTTGACCTTCAGTATCAGCTACGGGGACGATATGGATGAGGCGGTCAGGCTCGTCAGAGAGCTGATCGAAGCAGATGATCGTTTTCTTAAAGAACCCGAGCCGCTTGTTGCAGTCGCCGAGCTTGCAGACAGCTCGGTAAATATCTACGCGCGCCCTTGGGTGAGGCGCGAGAACTTTTTTGCCGCCAAACTGGACCTGACGCGGAAAGTAAAAGAACTGTTCAGCAGCTCGGGCATCACCATACCGTTCCCGCAACGGGAAGTGCATAACGTGCAAATGCAATCGAAGGTAGCATGAATGTGAGTTCCATCACGAGAGGCAGGGGCGTCGGGTTCTACGCACCGAAGAAGTAGTTTCCCTTTTTGAGCCGCCGAGTAACGCAGAAGTGGCAGGGGCTTTCGACGAGGACTGTCTGAGCGCGACCGCGGACGGCGGAGCAGGTTCCGTGCGCGCCAGCGCGTGGATGCGACCCGGGAGCGGGATGCTTGCGCACCGGAACAACGCGGTCGAATGCGCACCTACGCGGTCACATCCCCAATGGGGCCCCTGCTCCACGCTCCGGTGCGCGCGGTTTTCGCGCGGGCGAGTTCCGCAGCCGCCTGTCGCTTCGAGTAACGCAGGGAATCCCGAAGGTACGGCTTAGTGGGGTGCCCTTCTCTTTGGTTACTTTCTCTTGGGCACGCAAGAGAAAGTAACTAGCCGCCGGGCTACCCCCGGCATGCCTGCTACGGCAACAACGCCAGATCTCGCCGCATTGCACACGAAAGGACTTAATAACCCTGTCGGCTTACGCTGCGTTAAGCCGACCCACGAGCTAAAACGATTTCCACACGTAATCTCTGATAAACCACTTACAAAAAAAGGCCTCGCATACGAGACTGTGTAAATAGTCTGGGGTTTTTGAGAAAATACCCGCACATTGTTGCGGGTATTTTTTTATGCACATTCAGGGACAAAGCCGGGATCAGGCGACGCTATTTCCGGAGCGGCTCGATGATCTGATAGGCCAGGACAATGCAGTCCGGGTGATCGACGCGTTTGTTGATACGCTAGATTTGAATGCACTTGGTTTTGCCCGCATGCAGCTTCAGGCCACGGGCCGGCCACCGTACCACCCGGGTGATGTGTTAAAGCTGTATTTGTACGGCTATATGCACCGAGTACGCAGCTCACGGTGTCTTGAGCGCGAGTGCCAGAAGAACCTCGAGGTTCTGTGGTTGCTGAACCGGCTGGCGCCAGATCACAAGACCATTGCCAACTTCCGGGTGGACAACCGTGTGGCCCTGACGCGCGTGTGTCGGGCGTTCGTGCAGTTTTGCCGCTCGCAAGCGCTGTATGGCGGCGAGCAAATCGCGATTGATGGCAGCAAGTTCAGGGCGGACAACAGCCGCAGCCGAGTCACACACAAGAAAGATCTGCAACAGCGAGTCAGCGGCCTGGATCGCAGGATCGGAGCGTGGCTCGATGCGCTCGAAGACAATGAGGACAATGATGACCAAGGGCCCAACGGCGGCGACACCCAAGGCGCTCTTGGCGCACTCAGGGCCGAGCGCGAGACCTTAACCGAACGCATCCGGGCGATGGACGATGCGCAAGTCTCGGCGCAGCCCGATACGGACGAGCAGGCGCGGGTGATGCCCCGCGGACATATTGGCTACAACGTACAAAGCACGGTCGATGGCAAGCACCGCCTGATCGTGGATGTGGACGTGGTACAAAATGCCAATGATTTGCAGCAGTTGTATCGCATGGCGCGACGCAGCCAACGCCAACTGCAGCGCGATCGGGTGCAGGTACTGGCCGATGCAGGCTATTCCAATGGTCAGCTGCTAAAGCGCTGCCAGGCCCCCTATGTGCCGGTGTCAAGCCCGAGATCTTTGGTCCATTCACGCTGTTAGGGAATTAGGTTGTTGAATCGTCTGTCCTTCGGTCCATCGCTGTAAGAACTGCTCCGGATTCATGCCGCCCAGCGATCCATGCGGCCTGATCGTGTTGTACTCCTCGAGCCATTGATTGATTACGACCCTGGCCTCGGTCATCGAGCAAAACAGCCAGCGATTCAGGCACGTGGTTCGAAAGATCGAGTTGAAACTCTCGCAGTATGCGTTTTGCCATGGGCTGCCCGGGTCGATGTAGTGGGTATCCACGTGCTTTTTCTTCAGCCATTGCTGTACTGCCGTCGCGACGAGTTCCGGACCATTGTCCGAGCGAATACACGCCGGGCGGCCCTGCTCGTGGAACAGCTTGTCCAGAACACGAATGACATCGCTTGCGTTCAGGCTGCGTGCCACGCTGATTTCAAGACCTTGCCTGGTGAACTCATCGACCACCGTGAGGCACTTGAGTTGTCGCGCATCGGTGCTCTGGTCGAACACAAAGTCGTAACTCCATACGTGGTTCGGATAATTCGCCCGGTTCACCCACTGGGTCGTTGTACCCAACACCTTGCGTTTGCGCCGTTTTCTGAGCACCTGCAGTCCTTCACGGCGACGTATCAGGCGTACGCGCTCGCGGCTAATCGCTAACCCGGTTGCGCGCATCAGCTCGTATATCTTGCGATAGCCCCAGCAACCATAGCGCTGCGACAGGTTCACCACCTGCCCATAGGCTGCGTCGACAATGTCTTTACTACCGATATAGCGGTAGCTCGAACGGTTCATGTGCATCGCCTGACAGGCGCGGCGCTCGCTAACGGCGTACGTATTGTGCAGGTACGTCACGCAGCGCCAGCGCTCTGGCAGGCTTACCACTTTCGGCTGTTCACGTCCTTTAACATCCGGATGTCCAGCGTTTGTTCGGCCACAATCTTCTTGAGCTGCGCGTTCTCGCGCTCGAGCTCTCGAAGCCGCTTCGCCTCAGCGACCTGCATGCCGCCAAACTTGGCTTTCCAGCGATAAAACGACTGCTCCGAGCAGTTGTGCTTGCGGCACACTTCGGCCACGGACAATCCTGCTTCGGCCTCGTGCAATATTCGAATGATCTGTTCTTCGCTGAATCGATTGCCTTTCATCGGGTCCTCCTCCATTGAGAAACCCTAACATAGCGGTTGGCCTAATTATGGCGGGGCAAGTCACCGGTACAGCGCGCCACGAACAACCAAGGCGATGGCTGCTACTTCGACAAATCGGAGTTTACCTACTGCGGCGAGGGCGATTACTACGAGTGCCCGGCCAGTGAGCACTTGCCAAAGAAGACCCAGTCGAACAAGCAGCGCCACTGGCTGTACACCAGTGAGGCGTGCACGAACTGTCACATCAAGGCGCGGTGTGCGGCCGCTAAGCAGCGCTGGGTGACGCGCCACTTCGAGGAAGACGTGCTTAACGAGGTCGCCGATCGCACCGCGGCCAATCCACTCATGATGCAACGGCGCAACGGCATGGTGGAACACCCATTTGGCACGCTCAAGCGGCGTATGGACGGCGGGCGTTTCCTGGTAAGAGGCATACAGAAGGTCAAAGCCGAGATGGCATTGGCCGTGACCGCTTATAACCTGACCCGTGCTATTAACATCCCGAGAACGAAGCAGCTCTGCAAGGTGCTGGCTATCTAATCACAAACGAAAAAAAGGCCACCTCGAACAAGATGGCCTCCGGGTTTTTACACAGCCTCATACGAGGCCTTTCTTCGTATTCCAAGGACGATCAGGGAATGTCGAGGCTACCGACCGAATGCGGGTAGGTCACGATGCCCCAGGGCATTTTCTGACCAGTGATACGCTTGACCGGCTCGAGCGTGTCGACATCGATCACGACAACCTCATCAGAGCGCCCGCAAGCAATCAGGATATGGCTGTCGTCCGGCGTAAATGTGAAATGCCAGCAGCGCTTGCCGGTTTTGACTTCACCGATCGGCTCATAAGTACTGGCGTCGAATACCTGGATAACCTGGCCTCTCGCCAACGCAACATAGAGACGCTTGCCTTCACGGTCAAAACTAATGCCGTACGGGACAGCACCAGTGTCCACCGATCTCATGACATTGAACTCGCTATCAAGTATGACCAGTTTGTTGCCGTATTCTATGCTCGCGACGTAAGTTTCGCCGTTCGGCGCCATCTTTATTCCGCGCGGGCGATTTCCGTACGCGCGTGTATCGATTGTTTTCAGCAACGCTCCGGTTTCGATATCGTGGACGGTGAGATTTTCGTCCGCCTCGTTGGTGACGATGATCCTGGTGCCATCTTCCGAAAACTCGATACCTTCGGTTTCCATTCCGCCGGTAATCGCCCGAATCACTTTCCCTTCGGCCAGATCAACCACGGCAATTTTTGCGGGCTCTTCGTCATCTTCTTCGCGCGAGGCGGCCAGCGCTTTCGCCTCTTCCGAACCGGGCTTGGGTGGCGGACCACCGAGCGACGCTGGCTCAAACGACACAAACGCGCGATCGTTGCGGATACGTACGAATTCCGGATTCTCGCCAATCGGGATTCGCTTCACGAGCTTGCCTGTCTTGCGATCGACCAGCGACAGATCACCGCCGTCGACATTGGCAGTCACCAGCAGCTTGCCATCGCGTGTAACGCCGATGCCGCGCGGGCCCGGCGCACCAACGTTTATTTCCGAGACAGGCTCGAACGTCTCAAGATCGATTACGGTGACATTACCTTTCTGGTTACTGACGTAGGCCACGCCGGCAGACATGTGGTCATGCGCGGCACTCGCTGCCGAGAATCCTGCCAGGCAAAGCGATGCCACGAGAACCGGCACATGCTTCACGGTCCGAGCTTTCATTTGCTACCTCCTGTTGAATTATTCGTTCGTACACTGTTGCGTAGCGCTAAACCGATCCGAGATTCTAATTGAATTGCACGTCCAATCAGATTTACGGCACGATAAGACCGAACTTCAGGAAAATTTCCCGCACCAGCCATGCAGGTTTCACTTCCTGTCAAAGAATGCGACCGCCGCGACCACCATAATTGTCCCTGCAGAAAACAAGAAAACACCCGATCCGGCCCAGTTGTAGAGAAACCCGCCGATAATCAGCCCGGCAATGCTCGCAATGGCGCCGACACTGCTTGCAAATCCTTGCACGGCCCCCTGATATGTGTCGCCCGCAGCCTTCGAAAGTACCGCCATTACGGTCGGCCATATCAGACCATTGCCCAGCGCAATCATCATTGCGGCCCCATAAATCACGTAAACGCTGTCATTGAGCAGAAGTATGAAGCCGCCGGCCAGTATTAGACTTCCGCAGACAATTAAGTTCCTGTCCGGCACCTTGCGTGAAACGCGCGCGAGAACCGGTCCCTGTACGACGACCAGGGCAAGACTGAATGTGGCGAAGTAAATGCCGGCGTCCATGACGCTCCAGTTGAGCCCTTGCACCGCATGAATCGGAAAACCGATGTAAAACAAACCGAAACCCAGCATGACCAGAAAGTAGATGGCCATCAGCCTAGACACGCCCGGCAATCCGAGAATATCCAGCGCCGACACCCGATCAGCATCCTTTATGCGAAAACAGTCTTTCTGTTCCTGCCCGAACACCTTGCGCACACTCACGCGGTCCGGATAGCGCTCGAGCGTGTGTGAACGCGTATCTTCAAGCCCGATTGCGATAATCAGGGTTGCAATAAACGAAATCAGCATGGCGGCAAGGACCGGAAGCACCTCGCCATAAACTGTCGCCCCCAGCAAGCCCGCCAGGGCGGGCCCGAAAATGAAGCCGAGGTTCCCGGACATGGCCATGCGGCCGAAGTTCTGACTGCGCCTGGATTCATCCGTGATATCCGCGAGGTAGGCGTTGGCAACCGACACATTTCCACCGGTGATACCGTCAGTCGCACGCGCGAAAAACATGACTACCAGTGGAAGTGTCAGTGTGAACTCACCTAGAACTGTGGAATTGACGTCGCTTAAAACCGTAACCGGCAAGAAAAACGCGATCAGGAGAATTCCCCACGACAGCAATGTGCCAACCTGACTCAGCAGGAGAACTTTTCTGCGCCCGTAGCGATCGGACCATCGTCCCAACACTGGTGCACCGATCATCTGGAAGAACGAATACGTTGCACCCATCAACGCGTACACAAATGCGTTGCCGCCCCATTTGGTCACCAGGAATACCAGAAATCGAAGCACGACACTGAAACCAAGCGTGCCGACAAAGTTGACAGACAGTATCGGCAACAACGCAATTGTTGTCGCTGGTTCCGTCACCTTCTCTTTATTTGAAATTGCGCGTATTCCTGTCACTCAACAAGGCAATCGGCTTCGTTGCTCCGGGGACGACATTTTGTCATCGGTACGCTATGGCGCACTATATCTCAGTGGTCATAATCTGAAGTCAGCCCCAGAACATGCCTCGACATGTAGAGCTCATACGCGCAATGCTCGAGAAAGCGCGTAAAGCGAAGACTAATCCGGCTTAACCAGACAAGTTCGACTCCAACGCGACCACATTGGGCACAATGCGCTGCACCGATTGCACCGGTCGCTGGTCAAGGTGCCGGATCGGTATCGCCACCTGCTGTCGACAAATCGGTCCGCTTGTACCAGAACCTACACATCGATCGAAAGAATATCGAGAATGGAACGAGAACAACCATCAACATCTTGAGCAGGCTATACGGATCTTCGAATTTCCTGCTCGAAGTTATCACTGACACGTCGTCGAGCATCTCGAATGACATTCGTCGCTTTCTTCCCCACTTCTTCAACTTCAGTGCAAACCAGAACTCTTCGGTGGCAAATATTTTCTCGTTGAAGCCTCCGATATCGGTAAACGCATCGGCCCTGCAGAACATAAAGCACCCGGCCGCGATACGCTGCCAATACCCGAGACGAACAACAGAGGTGGACCCCAACGGCTGGACACCAAAATGTAGCTGATAAGTGAGATCTTATGGATTATTCTTTTACGACACAGAGAGGATCCGAAGATGACACGTAGAAAGAGAAGAAATCACACGGCGAGCTTCAAGGCCAAAGTAGCACTGGGCGCAGTGCGTGGCGAGCACACACTGGCCGAGCTGGCTGAACAGTTCGACGTTCACCCGAATCAGATCCAGGACTGGAAGAAACGTCTGGTCGATAGTGCCGAGGACGTGTTCGGTGGCAACGCAGTTGAGGCGCAACACACCGAACGCGAAATCGAGAAGCTGCACGCCAAGGTCGGGCAACTGACGATGGAGAAAGATTTTCTGTCAAAGTTTCTCGGGCGCGACCGGTGAGCGAGCGCCGAGCACAGATTCAAAGCGCTCACGAACTGTCCAGGGCACGCCGCTGCGAGTTACTCGGAGTGGCACGCTGCACAGCGTACTATCGCGGCGCACAGGTGTCAGCCGAAGACCTTGAGCTGATGCGCCTGATCGACGAGATCCACCTTGAGCTGCCGTTCTACGGAAGCCGTCGTATTCGCAACGAACTCGATACACGCGGGCTGCAGGTCAATCGTAAGCGCGTACAGCGGCTGATGCGTCAGATGCAGATCAGGGCGCTGTAGCCGAAGCGGCGCACCAGCACGCCAGACAAGGGACACAAGATCTATCCTTACTTGCTCAGGGACATGACAATCACGCGGGCCAACCAGGTGTGGGCGAGCGATATGTGTTATCTACCGATGGCCAAGGGGTTCATGTAGCTCGTGGCGATTATGCACTGGCATACGCGCAAGGTGCTTTCGTGGCGGGCGTCGAACACGATGGACAGCGACTTTTGCGTCGAGGCGCTCGAAGAGGCATTGCCTCGCTACGGTACACCCGAGATATTCAACACCGATCAGGGCACGCAGTTCACGGCCGATGCGTTCACCCGCGTTCTCAAGGACCACGAAGTGACGATCAGCATGGACGGCAAGGCTCGCTGGATCGACAACGTGTTCGTCGAACGGTTGTGGCGCAGTGTGAAGTACGAAGACGTGTATCTGCGCGCGTATGAAACGCTGGCGGCATTACGCGCCGGACTGGACAAATACTTTCGTTTTTACAATACCCGGCGTCCTCACACTGGGCTTGACCGGCGTACCCCCCGATGCGGTGTACTTCGAACAAACGGCGTTGAAGAGCGCGGCCTGAACCCCATGGAGATTTCACTTAAGCGGGGGTCCAAGTTTCGGGGTCCACTTGTGTCTGGCCCCGCATTTCACGCCGAATGAAAAGGAATTCATTCGCAATGCCGCGCCCACGGATGAAGAGAAGAAGGCGTTGTCAGCAAGTTTCGAGGCTGCAACCGCGCTTCTCTGGGCGCTTGGTTACGTCGATGCGCTCAGCATTCCCAATCGGACTTGCGATGCGAAGCGCGCCATTGCCTGCATGAGTGATCGCAAAAGGCAACGGTTTATCGATGAGGCAGAACTGCGGCCGGTTTCGCAACTCCTGGATCAGGCTGACCTGACCTTTCGCTACCACTGGGCGATGGCTGATGCCAAAAAGAATGAAAGAAGATTCCCGCCGATCTTGACGCC
>CATOSA010000025.1 GCA_951812315.1 uncultured Burkholderiales bacterium | reverse complement strand
CACACAACGATGAACTGGAGAACAAACGCAAGCAACTGCAGCGCATTCGCGGCATTGGCTTTATCAACAGCGCGGCGTTGACCCATCGCTTCGATCACACGCCCTTTGCCAATAGCGATGCGGTGGTGGCCGCCTACGGATTGGACCCGCGCCCGAAGGATTCTGGTACTCATCAGGGCAAGCGGCGCCTGACCAAACAGGGCAATGCGGAGGATCGGCGGCTGATCTACCTGGCTGGGCAGGCAGCGGCAAAGACAAAATTGTTCAAACCAATTTATCGCGCACTACTAGCCAGGGGCTTGGCAACCACCGAGGCCATTGTGATCCTGGCCAGAAAGCTACTGCGCATCGCCTTTGCCATCTGGACTTCAGGACAACCGTTCAAGCCTGATATGGTCGGAAAAAAACCTTGCTAAAAACCATAGGAAATAGTTCACCCGTCTTAGGTTGACGCAGCAATGAGTATAGTAAGTATGAACAGGGTTCTGTTGCTATAAACATCCCAGTCCCCGACGAAGAATGCGCCGGCGCGAACGGCGTGTAATTCGGGTCACTTCGCCGCTATAGCGGTGTACTGCCCTCCTCGGCATCGCCGCATTGCCACTTCGAGCAGCCATTGGTCCAGCCGCGCCAGAAAATCCAGCGGCTCGAACACAACGTGTGTGGTCTACGGCCAGTTGGGTCGGCAGGCGGAAGCGGCACAATCAATTGAAAAGCTCCTCGAACTCTATCCCGGCTGTCCAGACAACGTAAGCCTAGAGCACCGGAAGTACAATTTCCCCGAAGTTGCGATCGAGGGTCGGCGCAAAGGCTGGCCTCGACGTTCCTGACGAGTCGACTGCTGTGAACAAACTAGCACGTCAAAAAGAAGGGGCAGCAACCGGGGAGGACTTCTTTTGGCCGATTGCGACATTTTCCACAGTTACGTTTCGGAGAATCTAGACGTCCGCTATCGGCGAAAGCCGCCGTTCAAACTCGACTAATTCTCACACTATTCTGTACGGCCGAGTCTCAACTATTAGAGATCATTCAACATATGTGCCGTGATCAGTAAAGCTCTGCACCGCGCTGCTCCAAGGCAGAGATCGGCCGAGGTAAACCGGGTTCTTTTCCTGCTGTTCAGCGCAAGTGGCGTTCAAGGATAGTTGAACGGCATCGGATAGGGTCGACCGAAAGGCCGGCCGGCCCGAATCGTATGCACTGGCCTGAGCCATTGCGAACCCTTGCGAAAGTTGTTGCGCGTGTCCACGAATTCGACCGGCTCTTCGACCAGTTCGAGGACGGACACGTCCGCCGGGGCGCCGACTTGCAAAGTACCCAGTTTGTCGACGCGGTCGATGATGCGTGCCGGAGACGCAGTCGTAAGTGCAACGACTTGCTCCAGAGAGAACCCCAGGTTCAGGAATTTGCTCATAACCCACGGCAGATATGGCATTCCCGGCGAGTTGCCGCTGAGCGCGTGAATATCGCTGCTGATCGTGTCGGGTAGCAGGCCTTGTTCGATAGCGGGTTCGGCGACGGTGTAATCAAAGCTTCCGCCGCCATGGCCTACGTCGATCAGTACGCCACGTTTCTTTGCTTCAAGCGCCGCGGGCAATACCTTGCCATTGGCGACGATGTTGTTGCCGGCGCCGCTATAAGTGTGCGTGAGAATGTCGCCGGGTCGCAGAAGATCGAGCAAGGTCGACAGATTGCCCGGCGCATCGCCGATATGGCACATGACGCGCGCGTTTGTCCCGGCAGCTTCGGCCGCTAAAATGGCGCGGCGCAGCGGTTCGAGCTGGTTCGCGCCGACAACATTGCGTGAGATACGCACCTTGATGCCGAGTACCACGTCGCTGTTCTCTGCCACGCACTTGGCCGCGGCATCGACGTCCGCATAGTCGATGTTGAGTGCCTCGCCCACCGGAAAGCCGGCCAGCCCGATACGCGAAATATGCAGGAAGGCGAACATCCGGCTGCGTGCTGCCGCCATCACGTAATGCTTGAACGCGCCGAAATTGTTGGCGCCCGCGTCTCCTGCCGACACGTAAGTCGTGGTTGCCGTATATGGTGCCAGTTCGTCAGCAGGCAGCCCGATTGCCGAACCTAGCGGATATACGTGTGTGTGCAAATCGACCAAGCCCGGCGTGACCAGATTGCCGTTCGCCTCGATAACGTGGCGCGCCTGCGCGACCGGAATCGACGGTTGCACGCTCACGATCCGTCCCCAGCGAATGCCGATGTCGTAGCGGCCGCGCAGCCGCTGGCCGGGATCGAGCACTTCTCCGCCGCGAATGAGCAGATCAAGCTTGTCGCTGTCGTTAGCGCGAAGCGTGGCTGGCAACAATGCGACGCCGCCAACCGCGGCGGCACGCTGCAGGAACTTGCGTCGAGTCATTTCGCTCATGTTAATTCCCAATGAATAACGCGCCGCTGCGACGCGGCGCTTTTCGTGTTTGCCGAACGATCGGGACCACAACTACGATGTCGATTCCATATACAAATTGCAAGGATTGATTTCCCGGCGCATAGGGTCAGTCCAGTAGTTTATGACCGCTCAAGGAAAGGATCGGAGTTCAACTTCCACTATTCCGGGGCGAGCAATCGGCCTCGACAATAGCGGGCGACGCGGGCTATCTCTTCGGCGCTCGCTGCGGACGGTGACGTGATTGACAGCGCCGGCGGGCCATCGCCGGCGGTCATGACCGACACATGTTTGCGTATACTCAGTAGACAGCCGACCGGGAAACAAGCGCCCGTTATCACATCTCAACACAGAAATTAGTAGCGAGTCATATTGGTTGTTTTTAGCCAAGAATGGCTACTTGAAGCGGATGCTGCGGCGAGTCAATGTGGAAAGTAAGCTGAGCGAGGGAGAACCGAAATATCTGACGTCCGCGATTGGCTAAACCGCCTCGGGCTTGGTGGAATACGCTGAAGCCTTCGAAATAGAGCGCATAACGCTTTCGGAGTTGCCTCACATTACCGATGCAAACCTGAAGGAGTTGGGTTTGCCCATGGGCCCATGCGCGAAGGTGCTGGCGGCAGTCAGTGGCGCACCGCCTCGCGCGCAGCCAAAGCCGCCGACTGATGTTGTAACCCGTGAGGCCGAACGTCGCCAGATCACGGTGATGTTCTGCGACCTGGTTGGCTCCACCGCACTGTCTGAAAAACTCGATCCAGAGGAGTTGCGCAGCGTCATGCAGGCCTATCGAAAGGCTTGCGGTGATGTGGTCGGGCGATACGACGGCCATGTCGCGCAATATCTTGGCGACGGGCTAGTGGTCTATTTTGGCTGGCCGGTTGCGCATGAGGATGACGCCAAGCGCGCCGTATGGTCCGGGCTCGATATCGTCGATGCTGTCGAGGGGCTTGAGGGGCCACAACCGCTGGCAGTGCGAATCGGCATCGCCACCGGGCTAGTGGTGGTGGGCGAAAGTGGCGCCGACGAGGGCGCAGACGCCAGGCTCGCGGTTGGCGAGACACCGAATATTGCAGCGCGCGTTCAGGGGCTGGCCGAGCCGGGCACGGTTGCCGTCGCCCAGAGTACGCGCCAACTGCTGGGCGGCACATTCGCGCTCAAAGACTTGGGCACCCGCGACGCCAAGGGTGTCTCCGGCGGGTTGCAGGTTCATCGGGTACTGGGCGCGGCAGAGACTGAAAGCCGGTTTGAGGCTTCCCTGGGCGGCACGCTTACGCCGCTGGTCGGCCGCGAGAACGAAATCGCAACGCTCATCGAGCGCTGGGACCGGGTCAAGGACGGCGAAGGCCAGGTGATACTGCTGTCGGGCGAGGCCGGCATCGGCAAAAGCCGGGTCACCCAGGTCCTGCGCGAGCGACTGGCCGACGAGCGCCACATCCGGCTCGGTTACCAATGCTCGCCTTATTACAGCAACTCGGCATTCTATCCGGTGATTGCGCAGTTGGAACGGGCGACAGGTTTCGCGCGCAGTGACGACGTGGACGCCAAGCTCGACAAGCTCGACAAGCTCGAAGCATTGTTCGGACAAAAGTCCAAGGAAATGTCTCTGATCGCGGCGCTGCTGTCATTGCCCGTTGACCGCTACGCGCCGCTGGTTCTCTCGCCCCGGAAACAGAAGGAAAACACGATGGCGGCCCTGGTCGGCCAGGTAGTCGCGCTCGCCGCCAGTCAACCGGTGCTGATGATTTTCGAGGATGCCCATTGGATCGACCCGACGACCCTGGAGATCCTTGGCGCGGTAATCGAGGCAATCCGGGCGCATCCAGTGTTGCTGGTCATTACCTACCGGCCGGAATTCAAGCCGCCCTGGGGCGGCCAGGCCCATGTCACGCCGCTGGGCCTGGGCCGGCTCGGGCGCAAAATGGGCGCGACCATGGTCGCCAAGGTCACCGGCGGCAAGTCGCTTCCCGACGAAGTGCTTGAGCAGATCGTCGCCAAGACCGACGGCATCCCGCTGTTTGTCGAGGAGCTGACCAAGACCGTGCTCGAAGCCGGTTTCCTCAAAGAGCAAGGTGATCGTTACACGCTTGACGGCCCGTTGCCACCGCTGGCCATTCCGGCGACCTTGCAGGACTCGCTGATGGCCCGACTCGACCGGCTGAGCCCGGTCAAGGAGGTCGCCCAGATCGGCGCCTGCATCGGCCGCGAATTCTCATATGAGTTGTTGGCTGCCGTCTCCCACCTGCGCGATGACGAATTGCAGGATTCGCTGCAACAACTAAGCGACAGCGAACTGATCTTCCGCCGTGGCACTGCAGCAGACGATCACTATACTTTCAAGCACGCGATGATCCAGGACACGGCGTACCAAAGCTTGCTCAAGAGCAAGCTCCAACTGCTTCACCAGCAGATCGCAACGAGTCTTAAGGATCAGTTCGAACAAACTGTGCAAAACCGGCCGGAAATGTTGGCCCACCATCTGACCGAAGCCGGCAACTACGATCAGGCCATTCCTTATTGGTATCAGGCCGGCCAGTTGGCTTTTGTCGCATCGGCTTTTCCGGAAGCCACGGCTCATATTCGAAACGGCCTGAAGCTGGTTCCCCGAATCGGCGATGAACGCGCCCGCGCCAAAGCCGAACTCGGCCTTCAGACGCTGCTAGGGTTATCTTCCTTGAGCATCTACGGTTTTAGCGCGGACCCGGTAGTCGATGCCTTCAGCCGCGCCGAACAGCTTATCGAGCATGCCGAAAACGCGACCGAAATAATGCCAATTCTTACGTCACTTGGAACTTACCATTGGAACAGGGCGAATTTTCCCAAAGCCGACGGGTATCGTTTACGGGCGAAGCAAGTCGCCGAGGAGGCGCATGACGAAGATTTAATGGTAGTGGGTCAAGTCAATTACGGCACCGTCAGCTTTCATGTGGGTCGGGGCTCGGAAGGCATTGGGGTTCTGGAAACAGCATTGAGCAACTATGATCCCGCGCGCCATCGCGATCTCTCGTTCCGTATCAACGGGCAAGATATCGAGATTTCGGCGACGGCCTGGTTGGCATTTACGCAAATGTTTCTTGGGTACCCGGACCGAGCGTGGGCGCAAGCGCAGCGCGCCGTCGAATTGGCGCGGGCAATCCGGCATCCGATGTCAACTGCCTCTGGTTTGGCCATGGCTGCAAACGTAGCCGTGTATCTTCGCCGTCCCGAGCCGGCATTCGCCTGGGCCGAAGAATGCATCGCGTTCTGCGAGGAGCAAAGCGTTCCGTTTTTCCTTGGCTGGGCGAAAGTTGGCCGTGGTGCCGCGCGCGGGCTTCTTGGCGACTTCGATCGCGGCATTGAGGATCTCAATTGGGTCGGCGGATACCTGGACAGCATTGGATGTCGCCAAGGCATAGGTTGGATCAATAAACATCTTGCTGAAATCTATTTGAGTCTGGGCAAACTCGATGATGCCGAAGACGCGATCCGGCGAGCGCTGGAATACCTGGAATATTCCGGAGAGAATACACTCTGGCCGGTGGCTAACCGATTAGCGGGCGAAGTCGATTTCGCCCGCAACGGCGCCGAAGCGACCAAGGCAGAGGGCCTGTTCCAGGACGCGCTCCGCATAGCGCGGGAGCAAGAGTACCGCCTGAGTGAAATCTGCGCTGCAACCTCTCTCGCCCGTCTCCTGCAATCCCGGGGCAAGTCAGAGGAAGCCCGTGGTCTTCTCGCTCCCGTCTACAACTGGTTCACGGAAGGCTTTGACTCGAAAGATCAGGAGGAGGCGAAATCGCTGCTGGACGGGCTTCAATAGCGCTTGTCCGCGGTCGCGACTGACGTACTGGATACTAAAGAACTTGCGCCATGCTTGCCGTGCGCCGACGGGTCGTCAGATGACTCCGGGTTCGACTTGCAGTAACTGGTGTCCTGTTGCCTTCAACGCGCGGAAACGGTCTCAACCACCGGCTGGTAGTCACCTCGCTTGTATAACTCGGCAAGGTCATCCGGCGTATCGACATCGAATTCCAGCCCAGGGCTGATCGCTGCGGCGTGGCCGCGCTGTAGACGTCGCGCGTTGTCTTTATGGCGCGCAAAGCTATCGGGTCCGAACTCGAACTCAAAATCGAACGCGGCTTCGAGACACAGTCCGTTTGTGCCGCGCATGCGGCGGTCCGGCGCAATCACGATTTTTCCGGAGGTCGCAAGCTGCGACAGGTACTTCAAGTCCTCAGTGCAAAGAAATGGCAGGTCGCTGGGCACGACAATCAGCTGCGTCGTGCCGCGCTGACGAATATATTCTCGCGCCTGTATCAGGGCAGCGTCCAGGCCGAATCCGCTTTCGTTCAGGACCTCGGCGCCGAGCGAGGCCGCACGTTCTCGCGTGTCGTTGCACGCGCTCACGACCAAAGTGTGTTCGAGTCCTGGAAAGTCAGCCGCCTGCTTCAAGGTATGGGCCAGCGACCGATCCATGAATGCGCGGCGCTGCACCGGATCGAGCGCCGGCGCGAGGCGGGTCTTGCCATCGCGCAGCGACTTGACCGGAATGACGAGCCATGGCTTCATGCGCTCGCGCTCCTTATCCCTGACGGCTTTACCTGACCGGCGAAGCGAATGACATCGCCCGCAAGTTGTCGCCGGTCCTGCGCGCTGCGCATGATAGTTGCCGTCACGAATGGCTCAACGCCAGTTTGCGCAATAGCGTCGCAAAGCTGTTCGTCGGCGTTGTCGATGATCAGTCCGTCTACGAGCCCCTGGTAGAAACTGGCGATTCCTATCGACGATGCGGGCTTTCCGAGTTCGTGCATGATCTTCGCGGCCGGTCCCTTTATCGCCTGCCCGGCGATGATTGGTGAAACCGCGAGCCTTGGTACGCGAGCGCTCGCGATTGCATCCCGTGCGCCGGGGATCGCGAGAATCGGTGCAATGCTCAGGTAAGGATTGGACGGACAGATGACAATGGAATCAAGGGAAGGATTCTCCAGGCAGCTGCGCAGCGTCGCTGACATCTGTGATCCGGCAGCGCCGGCGTATTCCAGTTTGGTGACCGTTGGCCGGGCACGTTGGCGCACAAAGTAGTCCTGAAAATCGAGGACACCTTCGGTGGTATGCACGCGCGTTCGCACCGGCTCATCGCTCATGGGCGCAACCTGGTGCCGGACATCGAGTCTACGGCACAGGTAGTCGGTGACTTCGGAAAGGCTTTGTTGCTCGCCTAATCGGCTGTGCGTTCGACATTGGTCGCCAGGTCGCGGTCGCCGAGTTGAAACCATGTTTCTCCGCCCAGTCGCTCGAGCTGTTCCATGAAACTCCAGCTTTCGTTCGCGATGCCCCAGCCTTTCTGCGGATCGTTAATACCGGCAAGCGTATACATGACTGTATCGAGATCGGGCGACACGTGAAGTCCGAGGTGATTGAAGTCATCTCCAGTGTTGACCACGATGGTCAGTGCTTCGGGTTCCAGTACCTGCGCCAGCCCATACGCAAGCCTGGCACCGCCCACCCCGCCAGCCAGCGCGAGAATCATGTTGTTCCACAGAAGTGGACCCCGAAACTTGGACCCCCGCTTAAGTGAAATCTCCATGGGATTCAGGCCGCGCTCTTCAACGCCGTTTGTTCGAAGTACACCGCATCGGGGGGTACGCCGGTCAAGCCCAGTGTGAGGACGCCGGGTATTGTAAAAACGAAAGTATTTGTCCAGTCCGGCGCGTAATGCCGCCAGCGTTTCATACGCGCGCAGATACACGTCTTCGTACTTCACACTGCGCCACAACCGTTCGACGAACACGTTGTCGATCCAGCGAGCCTTGCCGTCCATGCTGATCGTCACTTCGTGCTCCTTGAGAACGCGGGTGAACGCATCGGCCGTGAACTGCGTGCCCTGATCGGTGTTGAATATCTCGGGTGTACCGTAGCGAGGCAATGCCTCTTCGAGCGCCTCGACGCAAAAGTCGCTGTCCATCGTGTTCGGCGCCCGCCACGAAAGCACCTTGCGCGTATGCCAGTGCATAATCGCCACGAGCTACATGAACCCCTTGGCCATCGGTAGATAACACATATCGCTCGCCCACACCTGGTTGGCCCGCGTGATTGTCATGTCCCTGAGCAAGTAAGGATAGATCTTGTGTCCCTTGTCTGGCGTGCTGGTGCGCCGCTTCGGCTACAGCGCCCTGATCTGCATCTGACGCATCAGCCGCTGTACGCGCTTACGATTGACCTGCAGCCCGCGTGTATCGAGTTCGTTGCGAATACGACGGCTTCCGTAGAACGGCAGCTCAAGGTGGAGCTCGTCGATCAGGCGCATCAGCTCAAGGTCTTCGGCTGACACCTGTGCGCCGCGATAGTACGCTGTGCAGCGTGCCACTCCGAGTAACTCGCAGCGGCGTGCCCTGGACAGTTCGTGAGCGCTTTGAATCTGTGCTCGGCGCTCGCTCACCGGTCGCGCCCGAGAAACTTTGACAGAAAATCTTTCTCCATCGTCAGTTGCCCGACCTTGGCGTGCAGCTTCTCGATTTCGCGTTCGGTGTGTTGCGCCTCAACTGCGTTGCCACCGAACACGTCCTCGGCACTATCGACCAGACGTTTCTTCCAGTCCTGGATCTGATTCGGGTGAACGTCGAACTGTTCAGCCAGCTCGGCCAGTGTGTGCTCGCCACGCACTGCGCCCAGTGCTACTTTGGCCTTGAAGCTCGCCGTGTGATTTCTTCTCTTTACTACGTGTCATCTTCGGATCCTCTCTGTGTCGTAAAAGAATAATCCATAAGATTTCACTTATCAGCTATATTTTGGTGTCCAGCCGTTGGGGTCCACCTCTCACCCATGCGTCGAAGGCGTACCGCCAATAGGCGTCGGTCGGGATCAGCCTGAACTGCGGCGTAACCGGTCGCTCCCAGGAACTGTGGTTTCCGGTCGCAGTAAAGTGCCGCTAGCGACGGAATTGCGGTTACCAGGGGACGGAGAGTGGACCTGTGCATACGATATGTTCTATCTGAACAGATCCATTTTTCGCGGGCGAATCAAGTCCGCGGCGCGTCCGTCACCGGTTTGCAGGCCGCGCATCAACACCACCGGCAAGCCTTCATCGGACTGGCCCATCAAGAGTGACGCGGCCGATGCAATCTCGTCGGCGACCCCGACCTGGGTGATGCGAAATGCCCGCCCGTAAAGATCGGGCTTGCCACGCATGTCCGCCAATGCCTGAACGCCACTCACACCGATCGCAACACCGACAGTGCCATTGCGCCAGGCACGTCCATGGCTGTCATTCATGACAACGCCGATATCGATACCGGACCTTTCCTTCAGTTCGTGACGGATTTTCTCGCACTCTGCATCGGGGTCTTCAGGGAGCAGCAACGCATAATTGGCGTCCTCGTCGCCATCAATATCGGGTTGATCAATATCGGGCTGATCAATATTGGACAGATCAATATTGGACAGATCAATTCCGGCATTGGCCATTACGAAACCCAGGCGATGCGCAACGATGATGACGTCTTGCCGGACACGCAGGACCTCGGTCGATTCGCGCAGAATCAATTCAATCAGGCGGGCATCTTTCTCGACGGTTTCCGCCAGTTCGAGCGCCTTTGCCGACGGCGTGATCGTGCGCAGATCAATACATTGGCCGCGTGCTTTGGAAACAATCTTTTGCGCCACAATCAGCACGTCGCCGCTCACAAGCTTCTCGCCCGAGTGCGCGACGGCCGCAAGAATGATTTCGCACAAATCGTCCCCTTCGCGCACCATCGGTATCCCGGACAATGCGACCAGGTGAAGATTGCGCCGAACCGCGGCGGGTGCCGACATTGATTCAGTTGTGCTCATGGCGCCCATTGTTCAGGGTTGCTAGCGGAAAACCTTCTATTCCCCGGAGTCCAGACCGGTGATACGTATGCCGGCGCCGTGAACCTTGTAGCGCGAATTGATTGAAATCAGAATCGATGTGAGTGCCTCTGCGGCGGCTGAATTCGCAATAGTCCCCGCATGAATTGCGCGCACACTGATGTCGCTTGCCAGTTTGATGACCAGTTCGCGCGCTTCCATGTCGTTGCCACACACCAGCACATCGCACTGAACTTTCGACGACAAATCGGCCAGAACTTGCGCGGCGACATTCTGAAATGCCGATGCGACACTGACCGACTCTCCCAGCATTGACTGAATCGCGGCGACAGCGGACCCACCGTCCGGCAGTCGTACCCGTGCGACTCTGGGCGGTACCAGCGGTACAGTTGTATCAATCAGGACTTTGCCGCCAAGTACCGTTTGCACCTCTTCAACGGTTGCACGCTGGGACGCGTATGGCACGCACAGCACGACGACGTCGCCTTTTTGCGCGGCGACCAGATTGTTCTCGTATGAGACATTGGCATTGTCGACCTCGATCGAAATGCGTTTGCACACCTGTGTCGCTTTTTCGGGATTTCGTGACCCGATTACAACCGTATAACCGGCATTTGCCCAGCGCAACGCAAGAGCACTTCCCTGTGCGCCTGTTCCACCAAGGATGGCAATGACCGGTTTTTGCGTTTTGCTCGACATGGCTGGACTCATTCCGCTGCCAGCGGCAGGACTTTTGCCGCGAAGCGCTCAACTGCGGTTAACGATTCGTCGAGCGTGGCGCGCACGAAGTTGAACAGCAGGTGATTGACGCCGCAGGCACGCAAATCGCGAATATCCAGAGCGACCTGCTCGTCATCGCCGGTGAACAGTTGGCGCTGGCCGCTATCGACTTCGAGTGTCTGTCCTTCTACATACCAGTTTGCCCAGTACGCAAGATCGATTGTCGCAGGATCACGCTTGATTTTTTCGGCTTCGTCGCCCAGTCGATCGAGCGCTTCCTTGTAGCGTTCAAGTGTGTTGAGTGGGAACTGGGGATTCGAGCCGATCGGATACCAGGCATCCCCGAGTGCCGCGACTCTTCGCAGTGCGGCGGGACTTTCTCCACCGATCCATAACGGTGGATGCGGTTTCTGAACCGGTTTTGGAAGAAAGCTGACATTGGCAAAGCGTGCGTAATCACCGCTGAACTCCGGATTGTCTTCGGTCCAGAGTGCTTTGAAGATGCGCAGGTATTCATTGGTGACTTTACCGCGTTCGGCAAATGGCGGAATGCCGCCGATCGCCTTGAACTCTTCGTCCATCCATCCTGCGCCGCATCCGACAGTCACTCGCCCCTGTGACAAAAGGTCAATGGTTGCCAGTGCCTTGGCGGTGAAAACGGGGTTGCGATGCGGTACTACCATGACCGACGTCAGCAACCTGATCTTCTCTGTGGCGGCGGCAAGAAATGACATCAGTACGAGTTGTTCCATGCAGTCGCCGTCGGAGGCGCCCGCCATTTTGCGCTCCTTGTTATATGGATACGGCGACGCGATCGTCCGCGGGATGATGATGTGGTCGGGAATCGCGATGTAGTTGAATCCCAGCTTTTCGCCACGTTTCGCAAGCGCAACGATGTTATTGCGCGAAGCAAGCGGGCCGCGTGGGGGAATATTGAAACCGAAATCCATGATAAGTCCTCGTTCAAGACCGGGTTGATTCAGCGCGCCTCGACCTGGCGCCGGCTACTCTTGCCTTGCGTCCGGCGCGCGTCAGTACTACGGGAGAAAGCGGTTGGGCGGCGTAGGAAGATTCACGCGACGTGCGCGATGGCACGCCGTACAACGTTGTACGCTGTTTCGGTGTGCGTTGGCATTGGAAAATGAGCGCATCCATTCGCGCCGGATTCATTTCCTGACCGTGGACTGTGCCCGCCGCACGCGAAATGGATTCATTCATCAGGGTGCCGCCCAGATCGTTGGCGCCGGCTTGCAGGCAGGCACGAACAGCGTCGTCACCGAGTTTCACCCACGAAACCTGGATGTTCGGAATCAGTGGGTGCAAAGCGAGTCGCGCTATCGCATGCATCAATACCGTTTCGCGGAAGGTTGGTCCTTTGCGCGCCTGGCCATTCAGGTACATCGGTGCTTCCATGTGAACGAAAGGTAGAGGCACAAACTCGCTGAATCCGTGCGTGCGTTGCTGAAGGGCGCGCACACGCAACAGGTGACGAGCCCAGTGTTCGTAGCGGTCGACGTGGCCGAACATGATGGTGGCGGTCGTCTTGAATCCGACGTTGTGCGCAGTCTCGATAACATTCAGCCATTCGTCGGTGGTGAGCTTGTCCGGGCAGATCAACTTGCGAACTTCATCGTCGAGGATCTCGGCGGCAGTGCCCGGCAAGGTCGCAAGACCGGCATCGCGCAACCGGCCAAGAAATTCCTCGATCGTGATGCCTAGCGTTTGCGCGCCATGGGTGACCTCGAGCGGCGAGAACGCATGAATGTGCATATCCGGCAATGCCGATTTCACTGCCCGGCAAAGCGCGAGGTAGGTCTCGCCGGTGTAGTCCGGGTGTATGCCGCCTTGCATGCACACCTCAGTCGCACCGCGGCTCCAGGCTTCACGCGCGCGGCGTACAACTTCGTCAGCCTCAATGTCATAAGGCTGACCGCGTAACTCTTCATGCGCCTTGCCTTTGGAGAACGCGCAGAAATGGCAATGAAACGCGCACACGTTGGTGTAGTTGATATTGCGATTGACGACGTAACGCACGATATCGCCCACAGTGCGTTTGCGCAGATCATCCGCTGCGGTACAGACAGCGTCGAACTCGGACCCGCGCGCGCTGAACAGCGCGACGATATCGCCTTCATCAAGTGTTTCACCGTTAGCGGCCGTGGCGAGTATGCGTTGAATTTGCGAACCGGCAACAGTTCGCTTTTGATCTCTGTTATCCGGTATCGGGCTGTTTTGTCCGGGCGACCAGCTATCGATGCGCGCGAATCCTTGCGTATCGACCGCCCTCGTAATTCGCTCTACCAATGACGGATCCTGCCACTTCTGCGCATCCAGGCAATAGCGTGGATAAACGGCAAGCCGTTCGACCAGTTGATAACCCGCACGTTGCGTGTGCTCGTGCAGCCTGGTGATCTGTGGCCACGGCATTTCCGGATTGACGTGATCAGGCGTAACCGGGGAGACACCGCCCCAGTCGTTCAGGCCGGCTTTGATCAGCAGCGGATATTCTTCCGGGGTCAGGTTTGGCGGCGCCTGCAGGTTCATCTCCGGTCCGAAAATAATGCGCGCCATCGCAAGCGTCCACATCAGTTCAGTGCGCTCCGGTTCCATTGCATTCGCCATCTTGGTGGCCGGTTTCGCCCGGAAATTCTGGATGATGACTTCCTGGATGTGACCAAATTTTTCATGCAGGTCACGAATGGCTAGCAGCGATTGAATCCTTTCTTCACGTGTCTCGCCGATTCCGATCAGTATGCCGGTCGTGAACGGAACCCTGAGTTCGCCGGCGTGGCGTATCGTTTCCAGGCGCACTGCGGGTGATTTGTCCGGCGAACCGTAATGAACGCCTCCCTTTTGGCACAGTCTTTCCGATACGCTCTCGAGCATAATGCCCTGCGAAACCGATACCCGCCTTAGCATCGCGACTTCTTCTGCATTCATTACACCCGGATTGACATGCGGCAACAGGCTGGTTTCGCGCAACAGCAAGTCGCACATTTCGGCGAGGTAGGACAGGGTTGTCTCGTGGCCAAGCTGTTCGAGTTGTTTGCGCGCCGTTTTGTAGCGCAGTTCCGGTTTGTCACCCAGGGTAAAGAGTGCTTCATGGCAGCCGGCGCGCTCGCCGTCACGCGCGATCTTCAGAACTTGCTCTCGCGAAAGAAATGCCGCTTCGCCCGGTCGCGGCGTCTTCGCAAATGTGCAGTAATGGCATACGTCTCGGCACAGGTGGGTCAGCGGAATAAATACCTTGCGCGAATACGATATGACGTTGTTATGACCAGCGTCGCGCAGGCGCGCCGCCTCGGCCATCAGGGAATGCAGATCCGATGCGGCGTCGAGGCGGTGTATTTCCTCTTCATTCGGGAGGTGTGTTGCGTGCACTTCAGGCACTGCCAGGTTTCTCGTTAGCATGTTGTCGAATCAGTGTTCGTGGCGGCGATGCGCACTAAGCGCATCCATACCGAAATCGCCGACCGGGTCGCGCCATACCGTGTGAATATGGTTTGCGTCCCGCGCGGTATTGTCGTACTCCATCAGGAGTCTGTGCCCCTGAACGCGATAATAGTGTGGCCGGGAAGCGTCGTCGCTGCCGGCCCATGCCAGATGCAGCGAAGAAAATGACTGGCCTGTGATTTTGTTCATCTCGTTCTCTGCGATCTGGTCGGGCAGGCGACCTACATAGGTATCCATGAGTGCGCGCAATATTTCGTGCTGAGCGTCAGTCATGTTGGAAGTGGCCAGACCTTTGGGTCTGGTCGTGAATCGCATCGACTCGACATGTGTATCCGTCAGACCGACCTTCGCCTCCTCAGCGTCCTGATAGCGTTCGTAACTTTCATGCAGTTCGCCGGTAAATTCATTGCGCCAGATCTTGTTTAATCGAAGAGGAGCATCGCCGTCACCTGGCATTGCCCGGTTCGCGGTGACCAGATCAATCGGTGGTGCCGGAGAAAGAACAGCCGTCGAACGTTGATCGTCGCTGAGTGAATGGAGCAAGTCAAATGCAAGGTCGGTACACGCGGCCAGCGGCCGTAGCGTGTGCGCTCCGAGCATTGGCGAGACTGCCGGGCCGGCGCCGAAGAAGCACGGTGTAAATGCGCGTAGCTGTCCGTCAATGATCGTGTGGTGAATGGAAATATGATGCCCGCCGAATCGCCAAGACCATTGTTTTGCGCCCGGCGCTCCGAAAATGCGCAGGTAATAGCGGGTCGGGTCGCGGCCACGCTCCTGTTCGAAGCTAGAACCCCAGCTTTCCAGTTCGTCGAGAATATTCTCCAGGCCCATGATGGTCGCCGCAGTCACGAAGCCGGCGCGGCTCAGACCGGACGCGAGCAGTTGCATCGCAATGCGTTGTTGCGCGGGGCGCATATCGTAGAGCGTAAGTCCGCCATGATCCGTCGGCGTATAAAACCACTTGCGCCGTTCCTCGTCGGACGGAAATTCCCAATGCGCAGCATGGCGTTGCTCCTCAGACAGGGAATCGAGCAGTGTCTGGGCGGCATCGGACATGCGCGAGACGAGATCGTCGTTTTGATTGGTCATACGCCAGGCCCATGTAGTCCGAAAATAAGCGGGTATCAGCCGCTACCGATGCATCCGAAGCCGCTTTTGCGGTACCGGCCGCGGCGTGCGGTCTCACTGCAGATGCCGCGTCACCGATGATACACACCCTGCCGAACGCCATGCGCGACACATCCAGATCGCCCCTGTCAGAGCATTCGCATGACGAGGGAAAGCCCACTCGCAATCAGCAGAATGCTGATGAACACTGACAGATGTTTGCGATTGAGTTTGCCGTGCAGCCGGTGGCCGATGCTCAGTCCGATGAACATGACAGGCAAGACGATGACGGCGCCCCACAAGACCTCTGGATTCAACAGCAATCCGCTGATCAGGAAAGCGATGATGCGAAAGCCGGTGCTGACCGCAAAAATTGCGGAGATCGTCGCGCGTATCTTCGCAAAGTCGTTGGTGCGACGCGATAAATAGGTGGCGTAGACAGGGCCGCCAATACCGAACAGGCCGCCGGAAAAACCGCCGGCAAGCCCGGTCAGATACCCCCAGCGCGGAGACACAAATGTTTTGGCGATCGGTTCGCGTAGCCGGTACAGGCCGTAGGCAGCAATGCTGAGGCCGAGCGGGGGCAGCAATGCCGTACCCGGAAGCCGGCTCAGCATGATGACGCCAATGACGATGCCGACGCACATTGTCGGAATAATAGTCTTGAGTTCTTTAACGTCTATGTCCCGGCGAAACTTGAATCCGTTGGTCAGTGTCGCGGTGAAGTCGACCAGGACCAGCATTGGCAAAACCGTTGTGAGCGGCAGAAAATGCGCCAGCAACGGGATGGACACCAGCGCAGAGCCGAAACCGGAAATTCCGACAATGACATAGGCGGCCAGCGCAACGAGCACCAGGGCGGCTATGGTTTCAGGTGGAAAGGGCATGGGAGGCGCGAAAGTCTATCAGAACGGCCTAACCTATAATTGACTGTTATTCAATCTGAAGGCGCAATCACTATGGCGGCATCCATACGAAACGTGACGGTTATCGGTGCAGGAACAATGGGCACGGACATGGCGGTGCGCTTTGCCGCAGCGGGCTGCAATGTTTTTCTCATGGCACGTCCGGGGCCGAGCCGCGACGCATTCGCCGAACGTGCAGAGCGCTCTGCTGCGGATCTGGAGGTCGACTACACGGATCTTCCGCTGAATCTGGTTTCGACTATGCAGGATTTACCGTGGGAAGAACTCGACCTGGTAATCGAGAACGTGAAAGAAAATCTTGCGATCAAGCAAGAGGTGTTTGGAGAGATGGTCAAACTTGCCAAGGCACAAACGCCGTTGTCGAGCAACTCGTCGACATTCTCTGTGCGATTGATTGGTGAGGGACTCGACAGCCGCGAGCGCATGCTGGGATTGCACTTGTTCATGCCTGCGCATCTGGTGCCGCTGGTCGAGGTTGTTCTGTCAGAGCGCACTGATCCGGAAATGGCGCAACGTTTGTACGATGACCTTGCGATCCTGGGCTTCAAACCGGTCATGGTGAAACGTGATGTTCCCGGGTTTATCGCAAATCGCTTGCAGGCTGCACTGTCACGCGAAGCGTGGTCGCTGATCGATGACGGGGTGGCGCGGCCCGAGGACATCGATCGCGCAGTGCGTTATGGCTTCGGCTTTCGCTATGTTGCCGCCGGGCCGGTTTTGCAGAAAGAAATATCCGGGCTGGACGTGACCGCTGCCGCAGCGGCAGTTCTGTATCCGGAGCTTTGCAACGACGATGGGCCGCGCAAGTTTCTCACCGACATGGTTGCCCGCGGTGAATACGGGCTGAAAACCGGAAAGGGATTCTGGGAGTGGGACGATGCCCGGACCGCGGCAGAACGAAAGCGTTACGCCAAAGCGCTGAAGGCGGCACTGGCCATACTGCAGGAAGAAGAAGCGGGTTAGTTTTGATGTGGCGGCAGATCATGTGGCGGCGTCGATGAATCCCGATCGCGCAAGAACAAGCGTGACGCTTGTTCATGGGCTGTGGATGAACGAACTTGCGATGGTGCCGCTTCAATCGCGCATCAGGACGTGCGGATTCAAAGTAAACCGTTTTGGCTACCCGTCCATGCGCGCAGGACTGGAAGAGAATGCGGCGCGATTGTCCCGCTTCATCGCAGCGCTCGACATGGATGTCATACACGTCGTTGCGCACAGTCTCGGCGGCGTCGTGACATTACGCGCGCTGCAACTGCGTCCCGACCAAATAGTGCAGCGGGTCGTGCTGCTGGGCAGCCCGGTATCCGGCAGTATGTCCGGGCGCAGGCTCGCCCGGTTTCGTGCCGGCAGGATGTTACTCGGGAAAAGCACGGACATCTGGAAAACTCAGTCAGTAAACAGGTCGCCAGACGGTGTTGCGGTTGGCGTCATCGCCGGCAGCGTATCGCTCGGACTGGGACGGCTGTTCGGCAAATTACCTGAACCGAATGATGGCGTTGTGCCTTTGGAGGAGACGAACGTGATCAATGCAACCGATCAGGTCGTGTTGCCGACGAATCACACTGGGCTACTTTTATCGAGCAGAGTTGCCAGCCATGTGTGCGCTTTCTTGTCTGACGCGAGTTTTGCGCACGGCGATCGCGCTAGCTCTCCCCAGCGCTGAGACAATCCATCCCCTTTATCAATGTTTTATCTGCTTTATCCTGGATCTCATCGTGCCAATTTATATTGGAACTCATCGTTCTAATTTATCCTGGAACTCAACGTACTAATTAATTCTGGAACTCATCGTTCCAGCAACAATCCGATCTGCCGGCTGCGTGCGACGATCGCACCACTTGAATCCCACAGCGCTCCGGTTTCGATCATTCGACCGTTGTGAAGGTCGTCGCATTCGAACCTCGCTTTTAGCCATCCGGGTTTTGGCGCTCGCCGAACATGGGTCGTCAGCTCGATGGTCGGAACCCATCCTGTATTCCCGACAAGCGCCATGAGTGACGGCGGAAACGTATCCAGAAAACATGGCAAGGACAACGTCGATGGGTCAGTGCCATCGGCAAAACGTATCCATCCCTCCATTACCGCGCGTTCGCCCGATTCGAAGCAATCGGGATGAAGAACGCAATCGACGCGCGACAACAACGGCACGTTGACGCCTTGTTTTAGATCATCACGTGAAACGCAGTCCCCGACTGCCGGCAGATCCGGCGGCGGTGGTCCCATTTCCGGACCGATGCCAACCTGTGTTTCGACATCACCGAACGCGGCGATCACGACCAGACGTTCCTTTCCGTCCACCGATAGTGTTCCGCGTGCAGTGGACGTTGTCCGGCCCGATCGAATCAGTGTGGCTTCGACGCGGCCAACGGTGCCACCCTGCACGGGGCGAAGAAAGTGCGTCGTGACCGAAATCGGATCCGGCTTTCCGGTCAGCTCGCGCAGCGCACGAATGACAGGCGACATCGCGTATCCGCCGTTGCTGTTGGTTCCAATATTCCAGTTGGCAGAAAGTCGCGTTTCCCAAACTCCGTCGTCAACGCGGTCAATCGACGTTTCCTTTTCAAACAATCCCACCCGGTCACCTTTCCTCAAATTCAGTTGTCATCCAGCTCGCATATTGCGTATGTGCGCAGTCGTGTTATTGGACCATAGAATGTATGTGGAACACCGAGGCTGGCGCCGCCTGGAAATGTTCGTTGTCGCCCGGTGTGCCCAGTTGCACGGCATGGCATTTTGCCGTTCCCGGCTGCTATCATGTTGCCATCGATTGCAGACTCGGTGTTGCAAGCACGAGTTTGGTCTGTGGAGCTATCGATGCCAAATAATGAGGTGAAGTTGAAATGTTAAGCGAACAACAGGTTGAGAAATATCATCGTGACGGATATGTAACGCCCGATTTTCGACTTTCGGATACGGTAATAGATGACATTCGCGCCTCGCACGGCCGATTCGTGCAGCGCTATCCGGAATATGCAGACTATTGTTCCGCGATGCTGGCTTTTGATACCTGGTACCTGACTGTTGCCAGGACGCCCGAGATACTCGACATGGTGGAGCAGGTTCTCGGCGAGGATATCGCGCTGTGGAATTCGAGCTTCTTCGCGAAACCCGCGCGCGTCGGCACAAAGACGCCATGGCACCAGGATGGCGAGTACTGGCCGATTCGGCCGCTTGCAACGTGCACGGTCTGGATCGCGATCGATGCGTCGACGCCGGAGAACGGTTGCCTGAGAGTCATTCCCGGGTCACACCGCGCGAAAAGGCTTGCTAGCCATCATCAGAACGACGCCGACGGCCTGGCGTTGGGCCTGGAACTCGATAAGTCCGAATTCAATGAAGCTGAATCTGTCGACATCGTGCTGGAACCTGGACAGGTTTCACTGCACGACGTGTATCTGTATCACGGCTCGGAAGCCAACACGTCGGACATGCCGAGACGGGGGATGACATTGCGATATATGCCGACCAGCTCTGTTTACCGCCACAACCTGAAAACGCGATTCAAGCGCGAAGGCGTGCTGGATATGTCCCAGCGCACCGTCTACCTGATGCGCGGCACCGATCGGAGTGGCGAAAACAGCTTCCAGGTCCGTTACTGACTACGTCGCCTGCATATGCTGGCACAACGGCATAAGTTTCTATCGACACTGTCGGTAATTGGCCCACCAGCCAGTTTCTGAGACAAGCGGCATATAGGCGGCCAAGAGACCGACTTGTGGTATGGCTGTGGTGCACATAGAACGCCTATCGCGTTAGCGTGAAATTACATCCCACAGACTGAAAAATCTACGAATTGCACCAGTAAGCGTGGCCGCGACAGTGCGGACCTGGCCTCGTTGCAGGCCCTATATCCAGTTGATAGTTAGGAGTGAATCGCTGCGGCTTCAGTGGGGCGCTTCGCATCTGAAATCGCCGGCAGGATGGGGGCTGGGAACCGCGCACAGGATTGGTAGAATATGCGGTCGCGCGGCGGCGCGGATACCTGAACTGGATTGGCTGCAAGAACTATTGGCTCATTCATGTGACGCCTCTATATAACAAAGGCGGTCGGGTGTTAATACGCAGGGAGCCGGAGCTTTCAGGAGGCAGGTACTGATTGCGCAGGTCACCAGGGGCAGGGCGCGTTGCGGCGCGCAAGAATATTGATCAGACATGGCGGGAGGGGAAATGGATCGCAAGTGGGTGTATTTGTTCACCGAGCTGGAAGCCGCAGAGGCCTATGCAGGTGACTGGGAGGACGTGCGCGCGCTGCTTGGAGGAAAAGGCGCAAATCTGGCGGAGATGTCGCGTATTCAAGTGCCCGTGCCGCCCGGCTTCACTGTTTCGACTGAGGCCTGCATAAGCTATCTCGGTGCGGAAGGCAGGTTTCCGAAAGACATCTGGGAGCAGCAGATCCAGGCTCTGAATCGTATCGAATCAGATACCGGCAAAAAATTTGGCGATCCGGAGAAGCCTCTCCTCGTCTCGTGCCGGTCAGGCGCGAAGTTTTCCATGCCCGGGATGATGGACACCATTCTGAATCTGGGCATGAATGATGAAGTGGCAGAAGGACTGGTCAGGCTCACTGGCGACACGCGCTTCGTCTACGATTCCTATCGAAGACTGATACAGATGTTTGGAACCGTCGTGCGCGGAATGGAAGACGACGTGTTCGAGGAAGTCATCGAACAAGCCCGGCAGGCCGCCGGTGTCAGCACTGATCCGGAACTCGGGGCGGACGACTGGATAGCTGTCACGCGGCGGTTCAAGGATCTCGTCAAGACGCACACACGGGCGCCGTTCCCGCTCGACCCCTATGAGCAACTTCAGGCGGCGACGGAAGCGGTATTCGACTCATGGAATACGAAACGGGCGACCGATTACCGGAACGCTTCGGGGATTCCGCACGACCTCGGTACCGCGGTGAACATCCAGACGATGGTCTTTGGAAACATGGGCGAAACGTCGGGGACAGGTGTTGTGATGAGCCGCAATGCGTCCACGGGCGAGCCGGGCTTGCACGGCGATTTTCTTGTCAACGCGCAAGGCGAGGACGTGGTAGCAGGAACTCGCAAGACGCTCGACATCAGCGTGATGGCGGACCGTTTCCCGGAAACGCACAAACAACTGTGTGAGATTGCAGGTCGGCTGGAACACCATTACAGAAACATGCAGGACATCGAGTTCACCATTGAACACGGGAAACTCTGGCTTCTTCAGACACGCAACGGCAAACGTACATCCCAGGCTGAAGTTCGAATCGCTGTTGACATGGTTAAGGAAGGACTGCTGCGTCAGGAAGAGGCCGTTCTCAGGGTCAGTCCCGAGCAAGTGGACTTCTACCTTCATCCGCAGTTCGATGAAACCGCAAGAAATGAAGCGCAGGTGTTCGCACGTGGATTGAACGTGTCGCCGGGTGCGGCCGTCGGCGTGGTGGCGTTCGACGCAGATACCGCTGAACGGTGGTCGCGGGAAGACGGCAAGGCAGTGATCATGGTGCGCCCGGAGACGCGGCCGGACGACGTTCACGGCATGCTTGCGGCGGAGGGTATTGTGACCAGCCGGGGCGGACGGACCAGCCATGCGGCCCTGGTCGCGCGTCAGTTTGGCAAACCCGCTGTCGTCGGTGTCGAGACGCTCGAGATCGATCTGGTCGACCGCGAAGCACGGGTGGGCGAACTCACGATTCGCGAAGGGGCTGAAATCTCGATCGACGGTTTGCGCGGAGAAGTCTATTTGGGCGCGCTTCCGACCGTGGTGCCGGACATCGAGGACCCATGGCTGTCCAAACTCATGAGTTGGGCCGACGAATACCGGACTCTTCAGGTTTGGGCAAATGCCGATTATCCGGAAGATGCTCGCCGTGCTCGGGACCTGGGTGCACAGGGGATCGGCTTGTGCCGGACAGAGCACATGTTCTTCGAAGAAGACCGGCTCCCGTTGATGCGCGATATGATCATGGCGAGAAATCATGTAGAGCGTGACGGCGCCCTCGACCGGCTTCTTCCATTGCAACGGGAAGATTTCGAAGGGCTCTTCCGCGCAATGGATGGCCTTCCCGTTGTGGTTCGCTTGTTGGACCCGCCGCTACACGAATTTCTCCCCAACCATCAGGAATTGCTGCGCGAGTTGTCCGAACTCAAAGTTCGTCTGCAGCATCTGGCCACGCTTCGCGAGATCGATGACACCCTGGAAGAGATTCGCGAGAAACAGGATTTCCTCGGCCGGACTGAGGACCTTCTGGAAATGAATCCGATGCTCGGCACGCGCGGCGTGCGTCTGGGTATGCTGCTTCCGGAGCTCACTCGCATGCAGACACGGGCACTGTTTCAGGCAGCAGCGCGCTGCATGCGCGAAGGGGTCGACGTAAAAGTCGAGGTCATGATCCCGTTGGTGGCACACGTGAATGAGCTTCGCACCCAGCGTGAACTCGTCGAAGCTGAGGCGCGCGAGGTCATGGACGAGGAGGAGCAGGAAATTTCCTACAAGCTGGGAACGATGATCGAAATTCCCCGGGCGGCGCTGACGGCAGACGAGATTGCGACGACGGCCGAATTTTTCTCGTTCGGGACCAACGACTTGACCCAAACGGTGTTTGGAATCTCGCGCGATGACGCGGAGGCCGGATTCCTTGTTCACTACATGGAAAACAAGGTGCTTCCGGACAACCCGTTCGCTACGCTCGACATTGAAGGCGTCGGAAAAATCATAAAGATGGCCGTCGAACTCGGGCGCAAGGAACGCCCGGATCTCGAAATCGGGATTTGTGGTGAACACGGCGGCGATCCCCGCTCGGTGAAGTTCTGTCACAAGACCGGGCTGAGCTACGTGAGTTGTTCACCGTTCCGCGTTCCGGTTGCGCGTCTCGCGGCTGCCCAGGCGGCGGTCCAGGATGCAGGCTGGCAACCGATGCCGGCGGCGCCTCGAGACGAGTTCAGGCAGGTGATCGTGGCAGCCGCAGCGACGACCAAGGAAGAAGCGCCCGCTAAATAGCTCCACTGAATCGCCGCCCGTTAAGCCACCCCGGCTGAACAGCGGCGCGCGCGGCCGGGTGGCCGCATCCGTCATTGCGATTTCAGATCTGGCAATGACGTTCGCATACGCCAAGCCACACCCGGGTTCCACAATGCGCACCCTGCGGCTGTCCGTTTTTAACCGTCGTTTCACCCTGTACGGCTTCAGCCCGCAGGTGGTGCTGGTGAACGAAGAGAACGCCTCCAATGCACAGTTATATAGCTATCGGCGCAACCGTGCCAAGTTGCGCTTCGTGCGCCAGTTTTAGGCCTTGGGGTCTACCATCGAAATTGCATGGTGGCAGGTCCCCGCAGAATTAGTTTAGGATAGATTCTGGCGGGGGTGGTCTCATGGGGTCAGCGACTGGGTAACTGGTTCGCTCGATACTGAAATGCCGCCCCTGCCATCTTGCATCATCCGATGGGTCGAACGGGATGGTGCCGATCAGAATGTGATGTGGCTCTGTAAATAGACGAGACCAGCGGATGATTTCGTAACTGGTTTTGACTTGCGGAGAATATAACAATGACCCCGTCGTGCGATATTCGTGTGAGTATTGATGTTGGATGCAGTAGAACTGGCGCTGGAAGCCGGGGTGCCCACCAAGACACACATCCTGAACCTGCTGCACAGGCTGATCGACCGCAAGCAGCCCGATCTGCCAGAGGTCGATCCACCAGACGCCCTGGCCTTGGAAACGGCGCCAAAGGCCAACGTTGATCGCTATGACAACCTGAGACAGGCCAAGGAGAAACGCCATGCGTCATGACCCTGCAGGAGCCTCGGTTGTGATCATGCTCCGCAGTCTCAAGCTGCATGGCATGGCGCAAGCCGTCGATGATCTGGTTGCCCAGGGCGCACCAGCGTTCGAGGCTGCAACCCCTATGCTGTCTCAACTTCTCAAGGCCGAGATTGCAGAGCGAGAAGTGCGGTCAATCGCATACCACACAAAGGTGGCACGCTTTCCGTCCTACAAGGACCTCGCTGGCTTTGACTTCAAATCCAGCGACATCAACGAAGCCACCGTCAAGCAATTGCACCGCGGCGAGTTCATGGAAAAGGCAGAGAATGTTGTCCTGATCGGCGGCCCCGGCACGGGCAAAAGCCACATCGCCACGGCCATCGGTGTTCAAGCCATCGAGCATCACAGATGCAAGGTGCGCTTCTACTCGACTGTGGAACTCGTCAACACGTTAGAGCAGGAAAAGGCGCTCGGAAAGGCCGGGAAGATGGCCGAGATGTTGACCAAGATTGACTTGGTCATCCTCGACGAATTGGGCTACTTGCCGTTCAGTTCGTCCGGTGGCGCATTGCTATTCCATCTCCTGAGTAAACTCTACGAGCGCACCAGCTTGATCATCACAACAAATCTAAGCTTCAGCGAATGGGCGCAAGTCTTCGGGGACGCCAAGATGACCACCGCGCTCCTCGACCGGCTCACACACCGCTGCCACATCCTGGAAACCGGCAATGACAGCTACCGCTTCAAAGTCAGCTCCGAGGCCGCAAAGAAAACAAGAAAGGAGACGCTAGCATTGACCACAACATGACCGCTGAGACATAAACAAGGGTGGGTCAAATCTCGGTGAAAATACCGGGTCAGTTCTCAGCGAAAATCAACACCCTTGACCGCACGCAGCCGCAGTTGCCGATGACTTTCGGGTTGGCCCAGACACGCACCCACGACTACAAGCGCCATGGAACCACCACCTTGTTCGCCGCGCTTGACGTGGCCACAGGCGAGGTGATCGGAAAACTCAAACGCCACCATCGCAGTACAGAGTTCATCAGTTTCCTGCGTCATATCGACACCGTGGCGCCTGCTGAACTGGACACATCCACCTGGTGCTGGACAACTACGGCACGCACAAAACGCAACGGGTCAAGAACTGGCCTTTGCGCCACCCTCGCTGCACACTGCATTTTATCCCGACGTACAGCTCCTGGCTCAATCTCTTGTAGAACGATTCTTTGCCGCATTGACTGAGGCGCAATTGCGCCGCGGCACGCATACTTCCGTGCCCGCACTCGAGAGCGCCATTCGCGATTACCTGGATCAAACCAACCTCAAACCAAAACCATTCAAGTGGACCAAGTCTGCCGATGAGATCATTCAATCGATTGCCAAAACCATTCAACGAACTACTCGGACAGGACACTAGGGACATTGGAACTTCAGGCGACGACGCATTCGTTTGGCGATACGCGACGAAACTTTCCGATGCATGTCTATCAGGTCGTCCCTGTGGCAGTTACGGAGTCGCCGACTCCTTCAACAAGGGCAGGGCCAGTGGTCTTTACTCCCCACAGACAAGACGCACCACGAGATGTAATAGAGGTCAAGCGGAATCTGCTAGTTCCATTTCGACAAGAAAGCGGGAGGGCTGCTTTTGCCAGCCGCGATAGCGGTTTGCCCGGCTGAGAATAAGAGACTCCTTGGCGCGCGTAATTGCGACAAAGCAGTTGCGCCGTTCTTCTTCCATTTCCGGGCTATTATCGCCCTTCTGACGGCTCTGGTAGGACGGCATAATATCTTCAGCAAGGCCGATGACGTACACAATATCAAACTCGCGTCCTTTGGCCCCGTGGACCGTCATTAATGTGACCGTGCCGGGTTGCGGCGAGGGTTCTTTCGAGCGCAGTTGGAGCTGCTGAAGAAACTGATCGAGCGGGATATTCCGGCCAAGATGGCGGGCCATATCCCTTGAAATCTCCCGCCAAGCGGCGAGGTCTTCGGCGAGATCGGGATCAGTTTGTTCATCCGAAAGCGCGGAATCAAACACGTTCAAGACATCGTTGATTAACTTTCTTGCCGCTGAAGGGTCCGCAGCAAGCTGGCGGATCAGATCAAGCAAGTTTTCCTTCGGTGAAGCCGCGACCTCCGCTCGCGCAGCTTGCAGCCAAACACTCAAATAGCCTTCCCCTGTCGCCTCGGCTTCGGACATGATCTGGTCAACAGCAATCTCGATTTCAGCCATGCGGTTGAAGGCTTCCATGAGAACGTTGATGTTGCGCCTGTCAAGGGGCCGCAAGATTTGAGCCAGACATGCGGCAAGCCATCTGAATTCAGGGGAGAGAAAATCGTCCCTGCGCTGCGCGATCACCGCCGGAACATTTTTGGCCTGAAGCGCTTTATGCATGCGTTCCAGCAAGGCGCGGGTCCGTGCGAGGACGGTGATCTGTCCCCACTGATCGAAACCGCGCGCGGCGATTTCTTGTGCGATCGCTTCGGCCTCATCCTCTTCGGATTCAAACTCACGCACCTGAATGTGCTCGCTCTCAGGATACTTAAGCGCGATCTTGCCCGCGATCAGGGGCTTCTTGGCTTCGGTGCGCTGAACGTTGTAGACGACAAGATGGTTGGCAGCTTCAACGATGGCAGGCGGGCAGCGGTAGTTGGTAGGAAGCTGGATAAGTTGCGCTGAAAAGTCCGCGCGTAAGCGTTGAATCTGCCGGAAGCTGGCCCCGTTCCACTGATAGATGATCTGATCGTCATCCGCGACGGCAAAGACATTGTGGAATTCATCGCCGGCCATGGCCCGGATAAGCCGGTACTGTGCGTCGTTCGTGTCCTGAAATTCGTCCAGAAGCCAGTAGGGGTGCGAGCGTTTGTAGCGGGCGGCGATGGCAGGATAGGTGGTGACCAGCCTGTGCGCTTCCAAGATGAGTGAGTTGAAATCGAGCGCATTCAGGCGGCGCAGTTCTTCCTCGTAAGCCTGATAGACGAGGGCCACGCGCTCACGCTCGGCGAGGTGTGATAATCTTGCTTCGGCATCCTGCGGCTCGATCAGCGGCGCCTTCATCTGGTCGATCAGTTTAAGGTAACGAATATCATCGCTGCTAACGGCTTTGCCTTCGAATGCAGCTCGGGCAAGAGCGTCTTCCATGACAGCGCGCCGGTCGTCATCCTGTGCATAGATCGTAAAATCGGGCTTTATTCCGAGATGAACGCCGTGCTGTCGCAGGACCTGCCCGCAAAAACTGTGGAACGTGCCGATATTGGCTCGTTCTTCGAGGCCGGGCACAAAAGTAGCGACGCGCCTCTTCATTTCATCGGCGGCCTTGTTCGTAAAGGTTAGGGCGAGCACGCGGAAGTTGTCTTCGCGAGAGTCGTTAAGCAGGTGGGCAATACGGCAGGTTAGAACCTGCGTTTTTCCTGAGCCTGGCCCGGCGAGCACAAGCATCGCACCCTGATCCCATTTAACGGCCTCACGCTGAATATCGGTGAGCTTGGCGAGCGCTATATCAAGAGGGGTGCCATTCATGTTAGCCCCCTGAGATCAGCAATCGCATCCTTGAAACCTTGCGGCATGCGCTTGGCAAGGGCGGTGTTGCCACGGAGTTGTTTGGCCAGTTCCGCAGCATAGGCGGTCTTGTTTTTTTCGAGCCTTTTTTCGAGCGTAGGCATATCAATCGTCAAGGCGTCGGTGTGTCCTAGGCTTTGCAAGACTCCGCGAAGTTCCGCTTCTAGCCCATCGGCAAGTAACTGGTCTTCCAAATCGCCTGCTGGATGCGTGCGGCATCGCTGCGCAACAAAGGCCGGGTCAAAATCGCGGTTAGTAATTGTTTGGGTATAGCCATCCCCGGCAGCATCGCCGTCGAACACGGTAAGCCAGGGAATTCCGAGCGCCCGCGCGAGGACAGCAAAGGTCGTGGGATTGCCGTTATTCATTGCATCCATCAAGGATACGCCATGTTCATCCAGATCGTAGCCGAGTTCACGGGCAAGGACGTGAACGATAAGGTACTCCGCCTGCCCCTCGACGATCATCCACCGGGTCGCAAAAAAAATTTCTCCGCGTATGCGACGGGCGAAGGTTTCAAGTGCCCTCAACTCATCATTGTCAATGAAAAGCAGAGAGCGATCCCGTAAGTCGCACAGAATTCCGTGGATGACAGCGCAATCAGTATGCGTGCCGTAACAGGAGAGAAGGTCGCGGTACACCGCATCTTCGAGCTTGCCGTTGACGGTTATGGTCTGCCCGGCGAGGTCAAATTCGAGTAGCCCAGGGTTGTTCGCTAACACCTGGTCAAGTGCAGGCACGTACGGAATCCGCGCCAAGAAGTTCGGAGGAAGCCATTTGACTTCCGTGCCGTTATCGGTACGGCGAATAAGGCGTAGGTCGCGGAACGGGACGTGCTGGACAAAGTACGGGGAATGCGTGGTGATGATCTTTTGTCCCGGTAGCGCGTTTACATGCGCCCAAAGCGTGCGCGCGGCTTGCGGGTGTAGATGCGTTTCCGGTTCTTCAAGCGCAAGGACCGGCTCACTATCGGCTTTATAAAGCTCAGCAAGAAGGTGCTCGACGAAAGCCTGAAAGAGAAAGATAACCGACAGGCTCTGTACGCCTTGGCCATGATGCTGAAGTGGCAGCCACGGCCAATCCGGTTCGTTACGCAGGATAATTTCGGCCTTGGACAGCAGGTCCCAGGATTTTAGAGGCACGAACCGGAGCTCAACGCCGCCGTCACGGTCGCGCGCTGCCACCCGCGTCGCCCCTGAAAGCGTTTTGGCGATTTGCACCAGGCGCGGATCGGCCTGTAGGAGCCTGCGATTGAGCAAATCGAGCACGCGCTGGACTCTCTGCTCAAGCGCAGTCGGTATCTCCATCGCCTTAAGCAACCGGCCCCAGAACTGCGAACGTGCAGAAAATTCATCGTCAGCGTCACGCAGTGCGCCAAGATAAAATACCGGGAGATACTGCCAGAAACGTTCGAGATTCATACGGCGGGCCGATTGTCCGATCATTGGCTCGCGTGCGGCATTGAGAAATATCCAGGCCGGAAGAAACGCACCTTCCGCCGCGTTCCAGGCGCAGCTTGCCCGCAGTGTGATGAAACTTTTGCCGGTGGTCGGATCGGTCTGGGCGATATCGTCCAGGTCCTGCTGAAGCGCATCGGGCCACTCGCCCGCTACCTGTTCTTCAGAATGCAACTCGATGGCTATACCAGTGGATTCCTTTGGGTCGTCGGACTCCGACGCAAGATGCACGTCATATTCGGTGAATCCCGTGCCACGCTGTCCCCAGCGGCGGGTCAGGACAATTCGCACCGCATCCAGGATAGATGTCTTGCCCGCATTATTCGGTCCAATGAGAACAGTTGTCTCACCAAGCTCCATATCGAGAGCTTTGGTGGACCGGAAATTCTCTATCTTGAGCCGGGCTATGCGCATCGCCGAACTACCTTACACGCGCGCCGAGAATTGCGATTCGGCAGTTCTACAATACGCGTCGACATGTTTATTCGCTGTCTTCATCATCCTCATTGCCGTTTACGGGCAGTTCAGCCTGCACCGTTGCATTTTCGCAAAGAGTAACTTCTTCCGTCGGATCGCCCTTGAGCCGGTATGCCTTGAAAAGGTGTTCACGGCCCGAATTCGGGTTCGGGACTTGCGTCGTAACAAGTTCGTTGGTGCGTAGGTCGAAATTGTAGGCGACCACCATCCGATCAACTTCGCGTCGCGCCAGACTACCAACCTCGACAAAATCATCCTCGACAGGGTGATCGGCGGGCAAGATCAATGTGCGGCGTTGGGCAGACATACATTTTCCGGTCGCGGACAAGAATGTCGCCGTAAGTGCCAAATCCTCGAAAGCTCTTGTTGTGGTGAATGTAGTCGTTATCGGCGTTGAGGAAGCTGCCGTGGCATAGCACAAGGTCCACGACGGGATAGATGTTGCCGTCCGGTTCCTTCGGATATCGCCCGAAGATAATAGACCTGCCTACCGTTATGCTCGCCGCACGGCACCTGGCTGTTGGAATCGTAGTTCGCCTCACGGCCCGGATAGGCCAGGCCCTTTAGCTCATAGCCTTCGGGAGAATGGACCAGGCGGAAATCCGGATAGGTATTGCGCGCTGGTTGATCGAATTTGAGGCCGAGGGTGTGAAGGCGCTTTTGAAACCAGTTCTGAAAGTGGAATTCCTTGTCGCTGCGGCCTTCGCGCTCGATAAGTTCGTCGTTGCGAATGGCCTGAACGGATAATCTGAAAAGCTTCGTTGCATTGGACACGATCTACGCTTCCCCCTTCGTGTACTTGATTTCACCAGCATGGAGAGCCTCGATGAATTTCTCGGTTTCGCCATTCGTACTGTCGAGCCATTCCAGCGCGGCTTCGACGGTGTGCGAAATCGAGAGTTGGCGCAAAAGTTGCGCCATCAGGATCACGCGCACGTCATTTCGGCTTAGGCACCGGCCAGCATCGCGAAGCCGCCAGACCTGCTCCGAGGCTACAGGGGTGACGGTTCCCCAGAGGTCCCCATTCCATTGGTGTGGTTTGAGTTGTGTGCACTTGCGGCAAACGACGATGATATCGAGGTCGATCGGCTCCTTGGCTTGGTGCTTGGGCATGGCGACAGACATTTCGGCCTTGATCGGATGGGCCGCTGTGATGCCAAAGTCAGCCGTCATCAGGGCGTTCAGAACGGAACGCCAGCCCTCGGGGCGTGAATGATGGTAGGTGAAGGCAAGAATGCCGTCGCCCTTGAGGACGCGGTGCGCTTCCCCCCATACGGCGGCAAGCCGCTCGGTAAACGCTCCGGCATCCGGGTTTTGCACCTCGCCGGTGGATCGGGTCGTGTACGACTCCAAATGGCCCGTTGGCCCAAGGATATGCCGCTGCCAGACGTAGAAAAAGTCGGCTATTTGTGAATAGTGGACGTTGTCAAAGAAGGGCGGGTCGGTGATGACAGCATCGACACTTTGATCCGGCAGGTCGGTTGTGCGGGAATCGGCGCAGGATAGATAAACCCGCTTGCCTTGGGCAAAGGCAGGGTAGCTGTCGGTGATTGCGTAACCGATGTTCTCAGAAAGCCCGAACACCTTCTCGGTACTAGCACGGCCATTGTGCTTGCTCGGCCGGATTTCAAACGGATCATCGGCGTAATCAAGCGCGCGCCTGATCCGGCCTTCGAACATAGTCGAAAAGGAACCTGAGCTCTTTGGTGTACCCCAAAGGTTCGCCTCTAAAGGTACGCGCTCCGGTTTGAGGATGTGATGGGCAAACATGTGCCGCACTGCACCAGTGCCCTCGCCTTTATAGGAGGCAAACATGTTGTTGAATTCAAGCGCGCCGGACAGAAGGCAGGCGAACAGGTCGCGAAGGATTTGATCGGGTATCTCCCTGATCCGGTCAGCGACGATGGACAGGCATAGCAACTGGCGGGCATTAAACATTTCGTGCCAGTAGCGATAGTTATATCCGAGTGCCTGGTTGGTGTTGTAGCCAGACTCTATCGCGACAACCGGGTAAGGATTCTTGCGGCTCGCCAAGGTACTCTCAGCCTCTGCGTATAGGGCGCGATCTTCATCCGTGATGGCGGCATAAGCCTTGGTGCCATCCGGCAAGAGAACCAACTTGGCATAAAGCCGGTGTTCTGGCGGTCGCCCAGTGTCGCGGATCGTCCTGGCGATTGGGAATACTTCAGCGCAAGACGGGCAGGTCGCCTTCTGGCCGCTGGCGGGACCAGACTGCGGATCGAAGCTGGTATTGCAAGCACCACAGTTAGCTTCTCGAGTATCGTAACGGAGCTGATTAATGGCGCCGCAAGCTGGGCAAACGGCCTGCGCCTTGGGGTAGCGCTTTGCGTAGGCGTGCCGAGCGAAGACAAATGAAGAAAAAAGATCGACGTGGGTGGCGCAAGACGGGCAGTCGGCGATCTTGACCCAAAAGAAGTAGAGAACCTCGGCTGCGGTGCCATCCGGAAGCGTTGTCCGATAGTAGCGGCGCACTTGCTCGGCAATGTCAGCCTCTATCGCCCGGAAGGTAGACAGGATCGCGCGGCGGTCGTGAATGGCTAGCCGGCGCAAAGGGCACTGGCAAATCGTCTTTGGTGGTAGACAGGATCGCGCGGCGGTCGTGAATGGCTAGGGCGTTATTGACTAGAAAATGCGCAACGGGATTGATGTCACGTCCAATACCCCGCGCACCTAACTTCAGGGCCTCGCCAATCGTCGTCCCGCTCCCCATGAAGGGATCGAACACGGTGGCATTGTCAATGCGGAGCGGTCGGTAAAACAGATCGAGAATGTCAGCGCCCGCTGGGGTAAACGCGCCGATCACCATGGCGCGGAAGACCGTGCCGAGGCGTTGCGCCCACCATTTGTGGATATGATAGAGGGGCCGGTTGATCTCCTTGCGCCAGCTTTCAATTTCGGCGATGTCGCTCAGTGCCTCGAAGGGGAAGGAATCGTCTTCTATGGCGCGCGTACCGGAAGGAACGGAAAGCGAGATGGTCAGCGCTTTCGGACGTGGCAGAGGAAGCTGGGGCGCATCGGCGGCATTGAGACCACGTGGCGATTTGTTTGTCGAAGCGAGCGTGCTTACCGGCATAGGTATCTCCCGATGTCGTGCGAGTGTGCGGAACGCCAATGCTGCGCCAGGGAGACATGTCCAGGATGGTCTACAATAGAGGTTGTTCTTCTCACTTGGTTGTTCTTCTTTTTTCAGTCAGCGTTAGCATCAATTGGCAGTCTTCGTATTCGTCCAGGAAGCGTTGGAGCGCATACCGCACGACATACTGAAGCGACAAGGGAGGCCGCTGAGTTTCAGCGATTCTCCGGAGTGCATCATAGTCAGCTCGATCAAGAGTGATCGTGAACCGCTTCATATCGGTGGTTTTTGCCATCCAGCAGACCCTCATCCCCTCAATCGAATCAGAAGTATATACAAGACTTCACCAAAATTCACCATGTTGCTCAACACGTCCTTACCACCCTTCAAAATCATCTGGGTGATTTGACATTTTGCCCTGCTGTGTGATTCAATTCACGATCAAAATATCCGTCTTTGCGATTTGCCTGATCAGCTTCACAAAGCGGCCATCGCCATGAAAGCGGCCATCACCATGGGCGATGGTAAGGGCTTCCAGCAATCTGCTGGTTCTAAAGTAACGAACACTCAGTCCATGTCGACAGGCCTGTGTTGCCAGCACACAGGCTAGCCAGGTCTTGCCGCAGCCAGTCGACCCGGTAATGAGCACATTGTGATGCCGATGGATCCAGTGACTCGACAAGAGATCGACCATGGCAGCAAGTCGCAGCGAGGTATCACACAGATCCAACTTGACCGATGCTTGAAGCCGTGAAAGGTGCGAGATGTCGTTTTGTATGGGCTTGATGCGCTCAATCCATGACTGTTGCACAGCCGAGAGGCTCTCGGCAATTCTGCTTGGCACAGTGGTCTGTTTTATCAGTTTTTGCCAATGTTGATTGGCACTGACGATCTCCTGGATCCGGGCAGCTGCTCCAGACATTTCGAGGGCGCGGCTGATTTCCAACTGCTGACGACGGATGGGTTCGAGCGTGCGCTCCATCTGCTCGATCACTTTCAGGTAGGACGGCCTGGCCAGACGGCTGATAGCCTCCATGTCTTGATGGAGTTTGGTGAGAGCCGTTTTTGCTGTTTTGAGATCGTCAGACATTCTCGAGTTAACCTACTTCTATTGCCAGTTCTGTAGCGCTTAACTCGCCACACCCAGGCCCAGATATCTGGCTTCTGCCACCGGTTTGAGGCGTTACCTGGATCTGCGTGCTGATCCGCTCCTTCAAGGCGGGTACGTGTGAAAAACAACACCGATCAACTTGCCGTCCTGCTGCAGACCCGCAAGAGTTTCCAAGGCGGTATTGAGGGCTTCCTCGTCCAGGGTGCCGAAGCCTTCATCCAGGAACAGCGAATCAACCCGGACATTCTTGCTAGCCATATGGGACAAACCCAAAGCAGAGACGGGCTGACGATAAAGCTCTCGCCGCCTGAAAGATTCTTTGTCGATCGAATCTCCCCAGTCTGGTAGTTGTCGACCACGTTGATCGCCTTCCCGATTGAGGTTAACTTGTTGGTCGATCATGTCGCCGCCCACGGATCGACGATATCTACGTTGATTCCCATGAAATCGCGAACGTTTCGCGTCGCCAACGCCATGTTGCGGGAGCGGGCGGTCGCGGCGATCTGGCTATCGACCCTTGCGATGGGCCGCCCGACGGAACGGCGCGCGGCGGCAGTCTCTGCGTAAATGCGCGCCGCGTCACGATCGATCGGTAGTATGCGGCCCCGTCGCGTAACTCGGCTTCACCGATCGCCGAGAAGAACAACTCTTCAAGGGAATATCCAGCAGCCCACGCTTCGACAGCGGGATCGGGCGACTTGCGCATCAGTTCGGACAGGACATTCGTATCAAGAAGCACCATCATGATTGTCGGCTCAATCGAATGACAGCGGTTCGTGCGCGGGCTCGCGGAGGATCAGCCGCGCGGACGCGCAGCCGAGCCTTCACGGTGTTATCGAGATTGCGGATCGTGATACTCGCCATTGTCCTGCGTGCACTTCTCAGTTGATATGCCGCATCCCGGACCATTGGCGTATGCACGAAAGTGTCCTGCGCTCCACCCGTGTATTCATGAATGCGCTCAATGCATTCGCGTACACGGTCAAGCAGAACCCGTTCGGATTGTGGCGCGGGCTTCATAAGGCCACACCTCGGCCAGAATGCGGGATGCAGGCCCCGGTCGCTCACCACATCCACACGGCGATGGAGCAGACTCTGGATCTCCACCAACAGCCCACCCAGTTCAAGGGCGCTCTTGTCGCGGGGAATGGACACCAACAGGTCCGCATCACTGGTTTCGTCCGCCTCGTCCCTCGCCATAGAGCCGAACACGCGCACGTTTTCAATGCCACGCCGTCGCGCCAGGGTCAGGATTTCATCACGATGCTGCTCAATCAGTGGGTGCATTTCACCTTCTCCTGTTGTGATGCCGTTGGCTCCAGGCGTGTACAGGGCGCGATGAGCCCAGGACGTTGCACCAGTTCCGCTGTAACTGCCAAATCAACTGAGAACACGCCCTGTGCCATTCGCCGTATCGCCTGGACCTGTACAAGGGGACCTGCGATCGTGCGCGGTGTGTCGATCGCTACAATTTGTCGTGCCGATGAAAGAGAAAATAGCGCGAATAAGCGAAACTGGGATGAGGCGCCAACTGTTCCCACCTTTGTGCTAAAACGGACGAAACAGAGAGGAGAATACTAATGGCGAACAAGCGCCACACTGGCTCGCCTCTCGCAATGCACGATTCAACGTACAAGTCGCAGTGACCACGCTTGTACAGTTGCGATATCGAAAACTCGAGCTGGCGTTTCGCGAATGAAAAATATTTCAGGACGAAAGACAGGGTGCCCCAGGCGGGACTCAATTGTTCCACAGCCCGCCGAATCGGCGGGCTGTGGACAATGCCTGCGTCTAACGTGCCTCGTTAATCCGGTATGGGCTTACCTATTATTTGATTAGTCCGTTGTAGAACTTATTCAAGTTGAAGGGTCGAGGCGCCTTGGCCGTCGGTATATCCGTTAATGTCTACAAGTAAGCCACGATTGCGGCCTCTTCGTCCGACGTTAGCCCAAGATTCCCGATGATGGGTCCACCAGTAACAGAATCACCATCAACACCTGTGCGGGCCAGCAATTCTGTGCAAGTGCTTCCTTTTCGGTCGCACCGGGAGCGCACCTGGCTTTTGTATCGCGCGTGTTATAAAAGTGAACGAGGCTCTCTAGACTCTTGAAGAAACCGTTGTGCATGTAAGCTTTCTTGAAGCCGCTGCCGCGACGCTTGTCAACATTGCGAAGGGTCGGGACCTTCTGAACTCCGAGATGGGTGTCGTTTCCTGACGTCGCTGCAAGACCGATGCTCGGTTCCGGGTTACCCGGTACATCAACATTGCGTGGCGTTCCAATGTTGAAATACCTGTCGTTCGTATACCTTTCATCCGCATCAGCACCATCACGCGCCCCGCTGCGATGGCAAAAGAGGGCACAGTTTGCCCGCTTACCTGCTGTATTTAGCGCGCTCGTCACATTGAAAAATAAGTCATGGCCCAAGTTTTCCTGGTATGTCAATTGCACAAGCGGAAAGGCTCCAGGAGTCTCATCGTTATCGTTTGCTAAAGCCCTGTCCCGCTTGGAGTCGAACGCATTGACCTCGCTGGAATGCTGGTAGGCGGAAAGTGCAATTGCAAAGCGCCCCAAAGTGGCCGCCACATTAATACCGCAATCGATTGGCGCGCCATCATAGGCTATCGAGTAAAGGGGAGCGTATCGTGACGACGCGACATGATTGCAGACAGCTGCTATATCGGGTAGCCCTTGCTCAACACCGTTGATGAACGGGGACGCATGGGCCTGATCTGCCGTCGGACCCAGATACTTTGCATATCTGTCTAGCGCACCCCCTAATACATTCAACGCTGCCACCTCGTCTCCTGTGGCACGGCCGTCCCAGAAGTTTCCCCCGACCGGCCTACTGAGGTCTAAATTCGGAGCAAATGTCGCATACGCATTGCTGGGCGGCTTGAGAGTACCAACGGTGTGAGGGTTTGCACCAGTTACCGCGACTTGCTTCTTGTTGATGCCGGATGTTCCATTTGTCCAGCCTGCGTCCGGCGTATGGCAACTAGCGCACGCTTGGCGACTTGGAAGTGAAATTTTGTCGAAGAATAGATACTTCCCCAACAGTTTGAGTGCGTAATCTTCTTCATCAGGTTCGAGGGCAATCGCGCCGCCTGACATAGACAAAAACATACTCAGAATTATCGCCGCCGATATACCTCCGCGGCGCATGCTCGAAATGAATCGAAACTTGCCCATTCTTTCCTCCCTGTTTAGTTTTTCGGGCATTTTGCCAAACCCATTGCTAGACTAGATGCCTATGCTAAGAAAAACCAATTGCTAATTTGCACTAATGACTTCGCACATCTTTTGACCGGATCTTAGGATTTTCAAACAGAATTTTTATCCGGGGCGACAATATATTGACGTTGCGCAGTAGGCGCAAACGCAGAAAAATTACGCGCTCTCGGCGTTCCCAAAATGTACCTGCTGAGCCAGTTCGTGACGTGCGCCTCGCTGGCCGCGCGACCCCTCCAAGGAGTCGTAGGGACGCATCGATATTGTCAAAACTAATCTGGGTAAAACATAAAGTCGCCTGAAATAGACCGATTCGCCATACGGTGTCGCAAAGTAGTTTGCGCGGGCAATCCAGCTGCCAAAGCGTATCGAAAATCGCGAAAAACTCTGCCCTCTTTGTTCCTTGGTCGCCCAAAGCCAAAAGAACTAGCGCACGTAACAAACTTCTAGCGAAGTCGCGAAACTCCGACTATAACCGTCGCCCCCCTCCCACCCCTCTTCTGGCCGACAGCATTCAAGATCGTTGCACTTCAACTAGCCGCTTTCTGTAAGGTGTCGCACCAATCACTGGAGGTAATTATTGCCGGAACGCCCACCCAGGTATGAGATCAGGTGCTACGCGATTGCGCGGTGTTAGATGCAACGTAATCGGGCGTCCACCAGGATTCCCATCAACGCTTTACTACGACCTCAATCCACCAAATTGAGGCGAGCGATGCAATGGTGACTTTGACATTACTCCCATGTCATATCAATCCACAGCAATACGGGCACGCCATATTAGTTCGATTCATGAGACTTGATACTCATGCTGCCCGCGAAAAACAATAGGCAATCGCGCGTGTCGAATGACGCCTTACCACGCCCTGGACCGGTTTCCGTTCGCGTGCCTTTTTGTGTGTGAAATCAATAGCGGGTTTATGGCCGTAAAAAGACGCTCCGCTCCAAACAAAGTGACACTGCCGTTTGTGCTGCAATCTTCAACCTACTACCTCGACTGTTAGCAAATCGTCTCCGCACGGCGACGAAATCGACACCATTTTCGCTGACACCGCTTGGTGGCTCGACGTAAGCACATGAACTTTTGGAGGAAATACCTGGTGGCACGCAAGCCGCTATTAGCCTCCCAAAAGAACAGAACGTACACAAACCCAACATGGAGGATTTTCATGCTCAATCCGATCGCAAATCTTCACGACCGTCCGCTACGAATCGTCACTTCGGTCGTACACGAAGCGGTATACACCGTTCTGCAACTGCTGCTGCTCGCACTGGTGCTGCTTGGCATCGGTGGAGTTGCCTTCAGCGCTCTCAGCACCGAAGGCTGGCGGCTCGAAGCCCTGCGAGGCGCCTGGCGCCATAACCCTATCTATGCGCCGCTCGTCATAGGTGCAGCCTTCGTCGGCGGCTCGTGGGTGGAACGCGTTGTCGAACAGCGGCTGGAACGGATCGACCACATTGGTGACATGTTGATTTACGGGTGGATCGTCCTGGGCGCCTACTTTACTGCTCGATTGGTCATCACAGGCAGTCTGTGAACGTGCGCTCCCGATCGCCACTGTCGTCCACTGCAGACGACTATAACATGTTACAAAACAATATCTTGTGGCATACGACCAAGTTGCAGTCGCTTTTTTTGTCGCGCAACCAAGCTCAGACGGCGCGGTCAGGCCATAACGTAACTGGTCTTGACGGTGGTATAGAACTCCGCCGCGTAGCGCCCTTGCTCACGCGGTCCGTAGCTCGATCCTTTGCGTCCGCCAAACGGCACGTGATAGTCGACACCCGCCGTCGGCAAGTTGACCATCACCATTCCAGCCTGGCTGTTCTTGCGATAGTGCGACGCGTGCTTGAGCGAAGTGGTGCAGATTCCAGATGAGAGACCGAACTCCGTGTCGTTGGCGATGGCCAATGCCTCGTCATAATCGTTCGCTGCAATCACGGTCGCTACAGGGCCGAACACTTCTTCGCGGTTTATGCGCATGTCGTTGGACGTACCAGTAAACAACGCGGGCTCCAGGTAGAAACCTTCTGTCTCCCGTTTTAGTTGGTTGCCGCCGTAAGCCAGCGTGGCGCCTTCCTTTTTGCCTTCCTCGATATAGAACAAATCCTGGTTGAGCTGGGTCTTGTCCACAACCGGCCCAATGTGCGTATCTTTTTTCAGCGCGCCGTCTACGTTGACCGTCTTCAGCCGTTCGATCATCGCCTCGACAAACTTGTCATGTATGCCCTTGGTCACGATCAGGCGGGAGGATGCCGTGCAGCGTTGCCCGGTCGAGAAATATGCGCCATTGACTGCGCATTCAACGGCCGTTTTCAGGTCGGCGTCGTCGAGCACGACCAATGGATTCTTGCCGCCCATTTCGAGCTGAAACTTGGCCATGCGCTTGATCGCATTTGCCGCCAGCTTGCGGCCCGTTTCGACCGAGCCGGTAAAGCTGATGGCGTCGACACGGCGGTCGTTGACGATTGCTTCGCCAACCACGCTACCGCGGCCCATGACGTAGTTGAAGACGCCTTCCGGGATGCCGGCTTCCACGATGATTTGCGCGATAGCGTGCGCCATACCGGGAACGAGGTCGGCAGGCTTGAATACGACGCAATTGCCGTAAGCGAGTGCCGGTGCAATCTTCCATGCAGGAATTGCAGCAGGAAAATTCCACGGCGCGATGATGCCGACAACGCCAACTGGCTCGCGCACGATCTCGACATCAATTCCGGGCCGGACCGACGGCAGCAATTCGCCCGCGCGACGCAATACTTCGCCACCGAAAAACTTGAACACATTAGCCGCCCGGACAACCTCACCAATACCTTCGGGGAGTGTTTTGCCCTCTTCGCGCGACAATAGCGTGCCGAACTCTTCACGCCTTGCAAAAATCTGGTTGCCGACATTGTCGAGCAAATCGGCTCTTGCCTGGACATTGAAATTCGCCCAGGCAGATGCAGCAGCCCGCGCGGCTTCAATTGCAGTCTCTGCCTGTTTCTTGTCAGCCTGGGCATACTCCGCGACGACGTCGGACGTATCCGACGGATTGATGTCATTGGAAATTGCCGCGCCGTCGACCCACTCGCCGACGATATAGTTCTGATACTTCTGCTTGGACATTGTATTCCCCCCAAAAGGTTAAGGGCGCGATTCTAGCAGTCTGTCGAACTCAGGATGATTCGGCTGCAACGGTGGGAGAGCGGCCCATATTGAGGACCTGTTGACGCGTATGTGATCGGGGGAATATCACGGACCGATAGACACAGCCCCGATCCGCGCTTTGATTTCAGGCGCGATCTGCGCCGTCGCGTGCAGACAGAAAATCGGTGCGCGTAGCCAGATTACACCCGTTGCAGCCACCACTTTCGCAGCCGCTGGCACACCCTGCAGATGGGTCATTGTCTTCTCGCAAGCGCGCCGCCAGAAGACCCAGCGGGCCGCCGCTGCCCGCCTTTTTGCGCAACCGTTGCGCAATGTGCGCACGCATCCTGCGCATTGGACCGGGAACAATCAGTTTCAACACGTAGTAAGCGCTGATCAGCGCGACCACCATCACAACAATTGATTCGATAACAGCGTAGATGCTCATGTGAGAGCGACCGCGATTTGATAAGTTATAAACGACGCAATATACGCAAGGCCGAACAGATAAATCAGCGCAGTTGCGACCACACCCCATGAATTCGTTTCACGATGCATCGTCGCCAGAGTCGCGAGGCATTGTGGCGCAAATACGTACCAGGCCAGCAGCGACAAGCCTGTTGCAAGCGACCACTGTGACGAAATGATCGGTAGTAGTTGCGAGGCTGCATCATCGCTCGCCGCGGAAATCGCGTAAACCGTCCCGAGCGCGCTAACTGCAACCTCCCTCGCGGCAAGACCCGGTATTAATGCGATACAGATCTGCCAGTTGAAACCGATCGGGGCAAAGATCCATTCCACTGAATGGCCAATTCGTCCCGCCAGGCTGTAGTCAATTGCAGTACCTCCCCAATCGGCTGGAGGCACCGGATACGACGAAAGGACCCACAAAACTACGGTGATTGAAAGAATGATTTTGCCAACGCGCACGATGAATATGCGCGCCCGGTCCCAAAGTCCGATTGCGATGTCGCGCGGATTAGGCACTCGGTACGAAGGCAATTCGAGAAGCAGCGCATGATCTTCGCTTGTGCGGCGCAGCCGCTTCATCACGTAGGCTGCAGCGAGCGCGAAGAAAGTCCCCGCTACATAAAGTCCAAACAATACAACACCGCCGAGATTGAATACGCCCAATACCGTTTGCTGCGGAACGAAGGCGGCAATCAGCAAGGTGTACACCGGCAGGCGCGCCGAGCAAGTCATCAACGGCGCGACAAGTATGGTCGACAGGCGATCACGCGGATCCTGAATTGTGCGCGCAGCCATGATGCCGGGAATTGCGCACGCGACGCTGGACAGCAATGGAATAAAAGAGCGCCCTGTCAAACCCGCACCCACCATCATGCGATCAAGCAGGAACGCTGCTCGAGGCAGGTAGCCCGATTCTTCGAGTACCAGAATGAACAAAAAGAGAATTAAAATCTGTGGCAGAAAAATAATCACGCTTCCCACGCCTGCAATGATGCCTTCGACAAGCAGTCCGCGCAGGGGACCGTCCGGCAGCGCATCGCCAACAAACGTACCGATGGCGCCGATGCCGGCGTCGATCAAATCCATGAACGGAGCCGCCCACGCGAATACCGCCTGGAACATGAAAAACATCACGAGCGCGAGAATCGCCAGTCCCCAAACCGGATGCAATACGACTCTGTCGATCGCGTCATCCATTTTTGCGGTACGGCTTGGCATCGAAACTGCCGCTTCAAGGATGCGGTTTACTTCCGCATGAAGATCCGCGCCTTCGGGCAATGCCAGTGCTGGTTCGGGCAAGTCGCGATCGAATTGCGATACCAGACTGGAAGCGCCGCCGCGGTGTACCGCAACCGTCTCGACAACCGGTATGCCGAGTTCTTTTTCCAGAATGTTGCGATCGACACGAATGTCACGCTTCATCGCGGAATCACTCATGTTGAGCGCAAGAATCATCGGCAATCCGAGATACCGCAGTTCCAGCACGAATCGCAAATGCAATCTGAGATTGGTCGCGTCGGCAACACAGACTATGGCATCGGGCTGCTGTTCACCCGATAGCCGGCCCAGACAGACATCGCGCGTTATCTCTTCGTCAGGGCTGGCCGCCGTCAGGCTGTAGGCTCCGGGCAAATCAAGCACTTCCAGCGTACGGCCGGATGGCGTCGTCAGCCGACCAGATTTACGCTCTACGGTAACGCCTGCGTAGTTGGCAACTTTCTGACGACTACCCGTCAGAAGATTGAATAGCGCGGTTTTACCACAGTTGGGATTTCCGACGAGGGCAATGCGCAGTGTAGACACGGTAGGTACGGGCTCCGAGCTATTCGGTATGTGGCAGTGCCCGATGTACCATCACCCGCCTCGCTTCGCCTTGACGTAACGCAAAGCGCGTGAATCCAACCTGCACTAACAGCGGATCACCCCCAATTGGCCCGGCAGCTACTATGCGCACTGGCTCCCCGCTGACGAAACCAAGATCACGAAGCCGTTTTGCAATGGGATCTTCAGGTACGCTTTGATGCACACAATCTACCGTCGCGACCGACCCAAGTGGCAAGTCAGCAAGGCGCTCGGACTCTTTGCTGGCAACTTCAAACATCTGAAAACGCGGTTCCGGTTAATACGTCCTGATTGTGAGTGAGAATGATTTGCATTATATTATACGCGGGGTGTTTTGCGCCGCAACTGCTTGAAACTCTCAAGTTCCCACGGTCTGATCGCCAACAAGAGACTTGCGGGCCGGCGCTCGCCGAGTTCCAGATACTTATCGTCATCGTGCATTTCTGCGAGTTCCCGTCCAAGACGCTTCAGACGGTTAATGATCTGCGCAGACGATGCAGTGGACAGCATCGCATTGATCACCGTGACATGTTCGCCACGACCGTCAAATCGCGAGCCAAAATAGTCCGAAATCCCCCTTCGCTTTTACGTACTGCAGGATAGGACCATTCGCACGCCAGGCAAAATTCCTCGTTACCAGTAACTTGATCCGGTTATCAGGCAGAAGTTGCAGAAATCGAATGCGGTCCAGTTCGAGCAACAACTTGATGCACTCGCTGGTCGAAACGTCGTATACCGACACGATCTGCTCAAGTGACAAGTGATTAAGTACACACACCGCGACCAGAAACAACTTGGTTAGAGGTGGACCCCAACGGCTGGACACCAAAATGTAGCTGATAAGTGAAATCTTATGGATTATTCTTTTACGACACAGAGAGGATCCGAAGATGACACGTAGTAAAGAGAAGAAATCACACGGCGAGCTTCAAGGCCAAAGTAGCACTGGGCGCAGTGCGTGGCGAGCACACACTGGCCGAGCTGGCTGAACAGTTCGACGTTCACCCGAATCAGATCCAGGACTGGAAGAAACGTCTGGTCGATAGTGCCGAGGACGTGTTCGGTGGCAACGCAGTTGAGGCGCAACACACCGAACGCGAAATCGAGAAGCTGCACGCCAAGGTCGGGCAACTGACGATGGAGAAAGATTTTCTGTCAAAGTTTCTCGGGCGCGACCGGTGAGCGAGCGCCGAGCACAGATTCAAAGCGCTCACGAACTGTCCAGGGCACGCCGCTGCGAGTTACTCGGAGTGGCACGCTGCACAGCGTACTATCGCGGCGCACAGGTGTCAGCCGAAGACCTTGAGCTGATGCGCCTGATCGACGAGATCCACCTTGAGCTGCCGTTCTACGGAAGCCGTCGTATTCGCAACGAACTCGATACACGCGGGCTGCAGGTCAATCGTAAGCGCGTACAGCGGCTGATGCGTCAGATGCAGATCAGGGCGCTGTAGCCGAAGCGGCGCACCAGCACGCCAGACAAGGGACACAAGATCTATCCTTACTTGCTCAGGGACATGACAATCACGCGGGCCAACCAGGTGTGGGCGAGCGATATGTGTTATCTACCGATGGCCAAGGGGTTCATGTAGCTCGTGGCGATTATGCACTGGCATACGCGCAAGGTGCTTTCGTGGCGGGCGTCGAACACGATGGACAGCGACTTTTGCGTCGAGGCGCTCGAAGAGGCATTGCCTCGCTACGGTACACCCGAGATATTCAACACCGATCAGGGCACGCAGTTCACGGCCGATGCGTTCACCCGCGTTCTCAAGGACCACGAAGTGACGATCAGCATGGACGGCAAGGCTCGCTGGATCGACAACGTGTTCGTCGAACGGTTGTGGCGCAGTGTGAAGTACGAAGACGTGTATCTGCGCGCGTATGAAACGCCGGCGGCATTACGCGCCGGACTGGACAAATACTTTCGTTTTTACAATACCCGGCGTCCTCACACTGGGCTTGACCGGCGTACCCCCCGATGCGGTGTACTTCGAACAAACGGCGTTGAAGAGCGCGGCCTGAATCCCATGGAGATTTCACTTAAGCGGGGGTCCAAGTTTCGGGGTCCACTTGTGTGTTGCCGACGATGCGCCTCTCCTGCTCTTCAGTGAGTTGGCTGATGTAGTTCTTTTCGCTGTCGACTTCTTTTGCAAGCTCCACCACGCTGACCTCAGCAAGTTCGCAAACCTGCTCAAAACGGTGCAAAGAGAAATCATTCTTTGAAAACATGCGCTTAACAGTCGCCTCGCTGAGGCCGAGCGCATCGGACACCTGCGCGTAATTTATCCGCCGCGCTTTCAGTATTCGCTTCAGCCCGCCAACCATCGCCGTCGTATCAGACATTTGTTTTCTCAATTAGTCATAAAAGTACTGACATTTGATACCAAAGGGATAGCAGGTATCAACCATCTTCGAAACCGTTTACTACGTGGCCGGTCCCTAGGACACTGCACACATCACCTGAAATCAATAAGACAAATCCGGGGAGATGGATATGCAGCGCGAAACACTGGAATCTGCACTGAATGAGGCACTCAAGCAACAGCAAGCACGACTGCAAGAGACGCGGGAAGCGGCACCGGATGCGCCGCCAGAGCAATCAAGTTGCCTACTCAAAGCCCTGCTGCATAGCGCTACCCGTATGGACAAGATTGTTCAGCGAAGAATTGGATTGGAGCAAGAGCCAGTGTTGTATCTGGAATAAATCCCGATGGTGGGGAATGTCATCCCTAGCTGGGCATTCCCCACCCCTTTTGGTCGGCTACACAACGTAGCCGGCTTTTTTTTGCTCGAAAACAGGTAAACCGGATGCGCATTTTGGGGTGCTCACATGCGCGTGAGACAATGCCGTCCTTTGCAAAGATGTACCGATGCCCAGTCGTTCTCTCAGCGCTCGCGAAGCAGTTCAGCAACTGAACTCGTCCACGATCCGGGAAGTCGCCAACGCAGGAATGGGCAGGAAGGATGTCGTCGCGTTCTGGTTCGGGGAGCCGGATCAGGTCACGCCGGAATTCATTCGCGCCGCCGCAGTCGACGCACTCAATGCCGGTGATACCTTCTACACGCAAAATCTGGGTATAACACCGCTGCGCGAGGCAATTGCCGACTATGTCTCCGCACTTCACGGCCAAACCAGCCCGGACAACATCGCTGTTACAAATTCGGGCATGTCGGCCCTCATGATCACGACTCAAGCTCTGGTCGGACCCGGAGACCGGGTGGTGATCGTGACACCGTTATGGCCTAACCTGGTCGAGATTCCCAAAATTCTCGGTGCAGAGTCAGTGACTTTTCCATTGACCTTTTCCACTGACGGCTGGAATCTTGACATGGAACGACTGCTGACCGAGTTGACGCCCGACACCCGCGCGGTCTACATCAACTCACCGAACAATCCAACCGGATGGACCATTGACGTCGAGTCTCAGCGCGCGATCCTCGAGCACTGTCGCAGACACGGCATCTGGATACTTGCCGACGACGCCTATGAACGCCTCTATTTCGGCAATGATGCGGGTCTGGCGCCGTCGTTCCTTGGCATTGCTGAACCTGACGATCGCCTGGTAAGTACCAACACCTTTTCCAAAGCGTGGCAGATGACTGGCTGGCGACTAGGCTGGATTGTCCTGCCGAGGGAATTGGCCCCCGGAGTAGCAACCCTGATCGAGTACAACACGTCATGTGCACCGGGTTTCATTCAGAGCGCCGGCGTCACTGCAATCCTCGAGGGCGAGGATGCGGTTCTGCAATTCAACGCCCGCCTTAAACGTGCCCGCGACTTTCTCATGGAACAGCTGGCGCAGTTGCCGGAAGTGGAGACCAGCCTGCCATCGGGTGCTATGTACGCGTTTTTCAGAATTCCGGGTGCGCAAGACAGCCTCGAGTTTTGCAAGAATCTGGTCAACTCGACCGGACTCGGGCTTGCACCTGGAATCGCATTCGGTCCCGAAGGTGAGGGATTCGTGCGATGGTGTTTTGCCGCAAGCGAAGAACGTCTTGCAAAAGGCCTGGAGCGGTTGCGACTGGCGCGCGGCATGCCGTGAACCTGACCACCGTAGGTCCGCCATCACACTGCCAGCATACTAACGCGATTCGGGTACCCTGGACGCCGCCACAGGCGCGATCAGATTCTTGAAAATACAGTGGCTACAAAAGTTCGCCGGTCTCAACTGATATCGCGGGCGGACAAACCGGCCAGGAGCGCGTAATCCAGAGCGTGCGAGCGCTTAGCCCCGTTTCGCGAAGATCCGGTCGAGGTGCTCCATATCGTTGACCACTTTCCAATCCGAAGCGCCTGCGTCGAGCGCGCGCTGCTGCCACCATTCCAGACGTCCGATATAGCGCCGCGGATCGATGTTGTCAGTGGAAAGCTTGGCTACATTGACCGCAATGATGCGAATCCCGTCGAGTTCAATTGGGAAATCACGTTTGGTCTTGTAATCAAGCTCTTCTTGCATGTCCGAATAAATGATTATGGTCTTGCGCCCGGCTCCGGTTTCTTTCAGAAACTCCGCAGCCTGAATTACACCGCCGCTTATGTCAGTGTATTTGCTGCCTTTTCCTTTTTTGGTGGACTTTGCAAATTCACTGATCTTCTCGCTAAAAACGCGCTTTTGCGAGTTCGCCTGGAGCGGATCCTTGCTCAAAGTCACCTTGGCGACAATGTCCTGCTCCGTGAAACTGCGGCTTTTAACACGTGCCACCGCGAGCACATCACCGGGTTGCACTGCGCCAAGTAGATAGTTAACCACCGCCTGGGCTATACCAATTTGCTTGGTATAGGTGCCAGAGGTATCAATCAGCATGTAGACTGCATGATGATAGTTGCCCTTGGGACCGCATGCCGAAAGAAGCTACCGTCAAGGCAATGTTCAAATGTCTCATATCATCTCCCCACTGCCTGCTTGCCGAAAGCGGCAACGCCCGAACCGATCGTACTGTCGAGCGCGCCACCGCCGCTTTTGCCTTTTTGTCCGACCCATCGCTCAATGGCCAACGGCAGAAAGATTACGATGTCATAGAACCCGATCAGCAGTTTTCCCGCCTCGCGCACCAGGCTGGCAGCAAGTCGTAGTGCGAATCCGGTCCCGCGCAACAACTGCACGAGCAATGCACCGAGGACAATGCGTCCGGCATTGATGAAATATTCGAGCGGAATTGCGACAAATGCGAGTGCAAACGGAAGCGTGAAACCAAGAATCATTTGTCCGAATGCGGGAATGCGCAGGACCCATCCTGAAGCATGCGCGGCACCCGCGCCTGCAGCCTCACCCCCGTCACCGAGAGCCTGTTTCAGCGCAACGTCGGCCGCAATAATGACATCCCGCATTACCGCCAGTGCAACTTCGACGCCGGCAAGTACGGTGAGAATAGCCAGCGACACCCACATGAGATTTCGGCGCATCTTTTCGGTGAGATTCGCGAGCGGGAACAGACTGGTGAAGCGAAGCGTTTCCATCAGGAACAAACCCATCAGCGCCTCGAACAGAATAATTACCAGCGCTGCAACTTCAGATGCCTGAAGGTTGGCAGTAATGTAGTCTCCACCGCCGACCATAGCGGACATCGGCAATGCGATCAGCTTGAAGTTGACGTAAGCACCGCCGAACGCGATCAGCATGACCAACCCGGAAACGAAGAATTGCGTCGACGCCGATGTCGTCAGTGCGCGTTCGGAATCATTACGTGTGGCGAAAATACCTTCGAGCTTGTTGACATTGTTGTCGATTATCTCGGCGCTTTCGTTCAATCCGGTAATGTTGCGCTCAACTCTTAGCAGCGTCTGATTCGCCGAACGCCAGAACGGCAGGAAGCGTTTCAGAATGTGGTGACGCTCCTGATACGCGCCCCGATACTCAGCAACAATCTTTTTGTACACACCTTCGATCGAGTCGCGGATATCGGCAAGTATGCGCTCGACGACACCGTCTCCATTGTTCTTGACTTTGGCAAATCCTTCTACTGCCTTCACCCATTCCGGTGGCGGCGGTGGCACTTCGCCACTCTGTTTGTAGTCTTCTTCAATCTTGGTGATTTCGTCCATGAGCTTTCGCTGCAGAACCGGATAGCCCTCGAGATCGCGCTGAACCAGGGTGGTTACCCGTTCAAACTCGCGTTCAATGGTGAGACGCACTTCCTTGGTACCGTGGGCGAAAAGGACCTCACGGTTGCGGGCGCGCATCTTCGTTGCCGACTCGGACAACCAGTGCGAGATTAGCCGCAGTGGATTCACAATGGCCCGTGCCACCCGGTGAATCATGACGTGGACAGGCTTGCGAGCCACATACAGAAAAGGCACGGCAATAACAAACAGTGCAAGAAACGACACTGCCGGCCTTTCAGGCCAGATGAGAATTGCTTCCGTTAAAGACATTATTTTCCCCTCGGATTACCGGGTGTAGCCGACGACTTTTGGTCCTCGCGCGTTCAGGCTCTGCACCGCAGAGACCTTTGTCTCTGTTCCACTGCAACCCTTGCGCCAGCTATAGTCGGCAAGCGCCGGGCCCTGCGCCATGGCGGCACATTCCCGTAGTTGTCTGTAAAAGAAGGGGATGTCAGCAGGTTATTGACTCGAAAGGCATATATAAGGCACGGTCGGGCGCGCATTATGTCGTTCCGCCGCGACCCCAACTGCCGCGAATGGTAAGCAAACTGCGGCGATACAATTATTCAAATCGTATGACAAAAGGAGGCGCCCACAATGCCTTACGATCCGCAGCCACACCCGGGAAGCGCGCGCAATGTTCTGGGTGGACCTTTGCAATCGTGCAGCGACGATCCGCTGACCGGATTCTTGCGCGACGGTTGCTGTAGTTCGGATCCGCGCGACATCGGTTAACATGTCGTTTGCGCGCGTATGACAAGAGCATTTCTGCAATTCTCTGCCCAACAAGGCAATGATCTGTCCACGCCGGACCCCGAACTCGGATTTTCCGGATTGAAGCCCGGCGATCAATGGTGTTTGTGCGCCGCGCGCTGGCTTGAGGCTTTCGAACAGGGCGCAGCACCTGGCGTAGTATTGGCCGCGACGCATGAAGCGGCATTGAACGTCGTTTCGCTTGATGATCTAAAAAAGCATGCGCTCGATCTTCAATAGGTCGGCGCTTCAAACAAACGAGAACTATAAGGAATACACCTCATGAAAGCAGCAGCCGTCGTTCCCGACCAGAAAGCGGTAAACATCAGGGAGGTGGAGAAACCGCAAGCAGGGCGTGGTGAAGTGCTTGTGCGCATGCGCGCGGCCTCGCTGAATTTTCGCGACCTTATCGTTGCTCAAGGCATGTATACAGGTGCAACGGACTCGGCGCCATTGATTCCCCTTTCGGATGGCGCCGGAGAAGTCATTGAAACGGGCGAAGGCGTCACCCGATGGCAGAGCGGAGACCGCGTCGTCTCAAGCTTTTTCCATGGATGGGTTGACGGCAGTTTTCTGCCTGCACATATGGCAACAGCACTTGGCGGTGGAATTGATGGCGTACTTGCCGAGTACTGCGTGTTTAAAGAACACGGCCTTGCTCGGATGCCCGCGCACCTTTCGTTTGAACAAGGCTCCACACTGCCTTGCGCTGCGTTGACTGCGTGGCATGCCTTGTTCGAGAAAATACCGCTGCGCCCCGGTGAAACCGTGCTCGTACTCGGCAGCGGCGGTGTATCCCTGTTCGCACTGCAATTCGCACAATTAGCTGGCGCGAAAGTCATCGCGACATCGTCCAGTGACGAGAAACTCGATCGAGTAAAGAATATGGGCGTAGCCGGACTGGTGAATTACCGGACGCAGCCGGACTGGCAAGATTCGGTACTCGAACTCACCGCTGGAACTGGCGTTGATCGTGTTATCGAAGTCGGTGGTGGCGGCACTTTCGAACGTTCCCTGGCTGCGTGCCGCACTGGTGGCCAAGTCAGCCTGATTGGCCGCCTGACCGGAATCGAGGACCGCGTCGATCCACGCCCCATCATGGCAAAAGGTCTGACAGTTCAAGGGATTTATGTCGGCAGCCTGGCGATGCTGGAACGCATGAACGCGGCTATTTCATCGAGCGCGATTGAGCCGGTGATTGATCGTGTTTTCCCTTTCGATGAAACGGCCGAAGCTTATGAGCACCTCGCTTCAGGGAAGCATTTCGGAAAAGTCGTGATCTGCATCTGAAGCGACAACAAACGATCGCCCAAGGGCCCTAAACACAACAGCGTCAATCTGCCATTTGACCCGGCGCGCCAACATAAATGCGCAATTGCTGGTGCGTCGAAACAATGTTCAACGATTACATTTGCAACCATCGCGGCTATCGTGCAACGCAGCATTCGAAATCGGGTGCGTTGCCGCGCAAGTCTGGCAGCCAACTATTGAGAGTGCCAAACCCCGCACTTTATCGGCTAAACAACCTGTTTTTTTCGTTTGTAGTTGCGATACAGGCGCACATTGATTGACATCGCAACGCGCGCGGGGTAGCGTGATCGAGTAACATGAAGCCATTGTGAACACCGCAGCAAATTCGACACAGCTGCAACAGGAGCATTGCAATACAAACTGCAAATCACTGGCGTCCAATACGCTCTGGTGAGTTTGCAAGACTAATAAGCAACTGAGGAGGAGAGCGCCAGATGGAGTTCAATATCCTGAATCATTTCAAAGGGCTGGACGATATACCGACTGACCCGTTGAAGGCCGATGAAATTGGTACATCACTTTTCATGACCGGCAACATGGGGCCGAAAATTTCCAAGAAGATGGACGAGAAAGCGAAAGCGGCTGGAATGTCACGCCGCAACTTCGTGAAGTCCTCGCTGGGTTTCTCGGCAGCGATGCTCGCCGCGAACGAAGTGACCGGCATGAAGTTCTTCGAAGTGGGCGCTGCAGAAGCCGCGGACATCGACGCCAAGAACGAAGCAATACAGCTTGCGCGGGCCAGTAGTGACTTCGTCGTGGACGTTCACACACACGTGTGTACCCGTCCGGGTCATTATCAACTCGGGGTCAACACGAGTGAGCGCGGCATGTGGTTCGTTGACCTGTTGGACGGCCTTGGCAAAGCGTTCGGCATGGAGAACGGTACTCGTGACATGAACGTCGCGAATTACGGCAAGATGATTCTCAAGGAAAGCGATACGACAGTTGGCATATTCAACCCGTTCGGCTTCCGTGAGCATTACGGCGGTCAGGATATGATCCCGATTGAGTATCAGGTTGGCGTGCGCGACAACTGGCCGGAGAGCACAATAATGCTGGCCGGTGGCCTGACTCCAAATCAGGGCGTGGAAGAAACGCTGGATCGTTTGCGCATGTACGTCGATGATTACAAGGTCTCCGGGCTGAAGTTGTACACGTTCGACGCGACACCGCAGAAGGGTTGGTGGTTCGACGACGAAAAACTCACCTACCCGATCTGGGAAGAGTGCCGCAAGCTTGGCGTCAAGAACATTGGCTGCCACAAAGGCATTCCGTTCGGTCAGTTCTACGCCCGTTATGCCCACGCCGAAGACTTCGACGCGACTGCGGACGATTTCCTGGATCTGAACTTCATCGCCTACCACTCTGCGTGGCCGTATCACAATGAACTGGCAGCGTTGAAGGGATTCAAGCCACAGCGCAAGAATCTGTACTGCGAAGTCGGTTCGACGTTCGCGGCGACAGTTACCAGCCGCCCGCTCGAGTGCGCGCATGTAATGGGTACGCTGCTGCGCGACATCGGTCCGGATTATGTGCTGTGGGGTACCGATTCACTTCTATGGGGCAACCCGCAGTGGCAAATCGAGGCCTTCCGCAAGTTCCAGATTCCAGATGAACTGATCGAAGGTCATGGATATCCGAAGATCACGCCGGAAATTCGCCGCAAGGTGTTTGGTGAAAACGCCGCGCGCATCTGGGGTATCGACAAGTCAGCCGCAATGTCAGCGAAAGCCAATCTGACGGCAACGGCAACCGCGTAATCGGCAAGGATTGATCGCGTGACTGGGGCCGATTCCGGCGACGGAGTCGGCCCTTTTTCATTGACGTCGACTAGCTGCTTGCAGGAACATTACGGAAGACATTAGTGGAGTAAACGAAGTGCCGACTTATGAGTACGCCTGCGATCCGTGCAAGGTAATCTACCGGACGCGACACCGTATCAGTGACCCCAGCCCGAGTGCATGCCAGAGATGCAAAGGTGAGTTACGAAAGGTCATATCTGCCCCCAGTCTGAACACGAAGAGATTTACGAGTCCGACCCAGGAAAAATACTCGAAGATCTCCGAAAGTGACGAATTGGCCATGGAAAAAGACTTTCAAAAGGTCTACGAGACAATCTGGGTACCGCCCGAAGTCAAACACAGCCCATGGGACGACGATCACTGATGCGACGCTCCGGGCCGCGGCTGCGATGGGCAAGCCCGCGGCGATCAGTAGCACGCCTGGCATTGCTGTTGAGCGCAGCCGGCATGCTCGCCGGAAATGCCGATACCCTGCATCCGGACGCGCTAACGGCTGGCCACTGGACAAGTGACGTCGTAGCAGGTCCGAACGCATACAGCGTCCCGGTGCCAATGCTCACGAAGAAACAGGGCAAACGCTTTGCCGCCGGCAAGGAACAGTTCAACGAGATGTGGGTGCTTGCGCCCGACCCGTCCGGTGTGTGGGGATTGGGCCCGACATTCAACGAAGACCGGTGCGTGCATTGCCACGTAGAAAACGGGCGCTCGGCTGCCGTCCCGGATGGTGGTGAAGCTGTTCGAGGCCCGCTCGTTCGCCTTAGTCTGGAGGGATTGGGCGAACATGGCGAACCACTGCCCCATCCAGCCTATGGTGACCAGTTGCAAAACCGCGGCATCGAGGGCCGCGTTCCACCGGAAGGTCGAGCTGTAGTCAATTATCGCGAACGCGAAATGAAATTTGCCGATGGCGAAATCGTCAAGCTTCGCGAGCCCGAAATCGAATTCCGCGATCTACAGTTTGGCGATATCGATGCGGCAACGATGCGCTCGTTGAGAGTAGCGCCTCAACTGGTCGGTCTCGGTCTGCTCGAAGGCATTACTGAAGAAACAATTCTGGGCTTCGCACGGCAACAGCCTGCGCAAGGAATCAGCGGCAGACCCAACTACGTTTGGGACGTCGAGAACGAACGCAGAATGATGGGTCGTTTCGGCTGGAAGGCCAATCAGCCTACTGTACGCCAGCAAGTTGCCGCAGCTTTTATGGGTGACATCGGAGCCACGAGTTACCTATTTCAATCGGAGAACTGTCCGGCTGCCCAGCTGAAGTGCCTGGACACACCATCCGCGGCAAGCTGCGGTGGACAGGGCGGGTGTGAAGGCTTTACGTTCCGGCCGGAGGTTAATCCAAGCCGTCTGACCAACATCGCGCTGTATCTGCGCACGCTTTCAGTGCCGGCCCGCAGGAACGCCCTCGATCCGGTAGTCAAACATGGCGAACAGCTTTTTGAGAAAGCGCAGTGCAGCAGCTGCCACATTCCGGTAATACAGGTTGGCACCAAAGACGAAATTCCACCGGAAGTCGCGTCGGCCACAGGTATATTGATCCGCCCATACACCGACCTTCTGTTACACGACATGGGTGAAGGTCTCGCTGACGGGCGGCCGGATTTCGAGGCGTCCGGTCAAGAGTGGCGCACACCGCCATTGTGGGGAATCGGATTACTCCCCGATGTGAATGGCCACAGTGACCTGCTCCACGATGGACGGGCGCGCAACATTGCCGAGGCGATCCTATGGCACGGTGGCGAAGCCGAACCCGCACGCGAGGCGTTTCGAACAATGCCCGCTGACGATCGGGCAGCCATGGTCAAGTTCGTCGAATCAATCTAGCGGCGCCATGGCCGAGCTACAAAACGGCGGAAACACGATCAGAGGCGTTTAACCATACCGGTATGTATGACCAGACTGGGCGAAGAGCTATCAGTCTATCTCGCGCAATGCCCTACGAATAATTTTGCCGGTCGTGGTCATTGGCAGCGCGTCAACGTAGCAAACTTTGCGCGGATATTCGTGGGCGGACAAGCGCAAGCGAACATGCTGCTGCAACTCCTGGGTGAGCGCATCGCCAGGCCGAAATGATCAACCGGCAGATTCACTGCGCGCGCTGGAGCTGCAACTCCTGGGTGAGCGCATCGCCAGGCCGAAATCCATCGCGTAACACCACGTAAGCTGCAACAATTTCGGTCCTGTCTGCGTCGGGCACACCAACAACCGCAGCAGTGCGCACCGCCGGATGTGCAAGCAGGCAATCCTCGATCGGTCCTGGACCAATCCGGTAACCGGCACTGGTGATCACGTCATCGTCGCGGCCGACAAATGTGACATAGCCTTGCTCATCTTCAATTCCCATGTCACCGGTGACCAGCCAGTCGCCGATAAACTTGTCTTTCGTTGCCTGTTCATTGTTCCAGTAGCTCAGAAACATTACCGGATCCGGCGATCGGATAGCGATTTTTCCCTGCGTGCCCGGTGACAGTACATTGCCCTCGTCATCGATAATAGCAACGCGGTGCCCGGGTGCAGCCTTGCCAATTGCGCCCGGTTTGACATCGAACAGAGATGCGCACGACGACACGGTCATATTGCATTCTGTCTGTCCATAGAACTCGTTAATGGTCAATACAACCGAGTCTTGCGCCCATTGCAACAACTCGAGTCCCAGTGATTCACCACCGCTTGCAAGCGAGCGCAGGTTCAGTTTCCAGCGGGACCGAGGTTGATTCACCGTGCGCATCAATCTGAGCGCGGTCGGCGGCAGAAATACGTTGCGTACTGCGTGGCGAGCCATCAGATCGAAGGCCGCCTCGGGATCGAACTTTTCGGAACGCCGTGCAAGCACCGGAATCCCGTGATGCCATGCGGCAAACAGCACATCCATCAGCCCTCCGATCCATGCCCAGTCCGCAGGCGTCCACATCAAGTCGGCTTCGCAGCCAAGGAAATTGTGAGATAACTCAATCACGTATTTGATCAACGCACCGGACGCGCCTCTTGCACGAGACAATTCGCTGGATTCCGTGTTGCTTACAACCCAAACGGTTCGGCCAAATGCTGCCCTGGGTCGCCATTTTCCGGTACGCCATGCCACGCTCGGCGGCGCTTTTGCCACGCTCGGCGGCGCTTTTGCCGCGCCAGAATGCTGTGCTCACCGTGTGGGCACGGTTATGCTATCCGTCTATTCCAACCAGACTTGCTGCTGAATGAGACGACGCAAAAGATCCCGTGACTATGTCAGAGCAGACCATTGGACAAACCGGCTGAAACGCGTGCTCAGGTTTGGATGGCTGGGTTTGTGCCTGCTTGCACTCGCTGTATGGTGGTTAGCAGGCATCCTCTACGGCGACAGTCATCGCGTCGACCATCGCCAACTTCTCGACACGATAATGGGCGTTATCACTTTTCCCGCAGGACTGTTGTGGATATGGATGGCTCCCACACTCGATCCCTTTGCAGACGCGCTAGCACGCGCTGCCGGCGTACCTGCCACATACTGGAGCGCTTACGGTCCGGAACTCTTTGCCTGGTTGGGTGCAGCCCTGATCGGCTATATCCAATGGTTCTGGGTGATACCTTACGTTTTCAGCTTGCGCGCTGAGGAATGAATTCTTCTACGTAATATTTGAGTGCGCAATCGGCGTCTTTTGTAACCTTGAACGCCGTGGGCTGTGAACAGGTTTGGAAACGGAAGAAATTGTCCTGACTTGGCAAAGAAAGTGCAAACTGCGGTGCCACACGCATCGCAACGAATCCCGATGCACAGTCGGTCGAATGCTTGCCTTCCCGAATGCCAAAACCTGTCGTTTCGTTAACTTTGGTGCATTCGTGCCCTATTTCACCCGGCCGCCACTCCCGGTTTCAGTGCTGGCGGCGGCCGCTGTCACGGAACCTCCGTCGATCGCACGCGTCATATTCACAGTGGAAATGCTCGCGGTGGAACGCCGCTAGCGGAATATTGCGAAATCAATGCGACTGAATTCGATTCTCAGCGCGCATCGTGGTATTTTCGCTCTTGGCGCCTCTTTCAGGAAGCTGTACTCCCGGGTCAAGGGCGCCAGTTTCAGTATGTAATAGCCTTCAGAAAAGGCACTAACTGAGGTAACGATGAGTCTGAAAATCCGCAACCAGGACCTTTCGCCGGCCGAAATTTCGTTTCTCAAATGGCAATACGGCTTCGAGGAGGACGACGATCCGTTCGAGATTTCGCTGTGGCAAACGATCATGCGCGCTTGGGAATCCGACAATGCGCCGTCGATGTCGGGCACGCAGGGAACGGACCATCTGTCGCGCTTAGGGTCCAGCAACGCGTATACCGAACACGTGTCGCTGTACATCAAGTTCAAGTCAGACCAGAGCGACCGGTTCTGGCGCGAACTGATCACACGTGCCGGGCTCGCCGACCGCCGTCAGCGTAAGACTGCAGCGTCGGTCGAAAGACGACGCCGGGCCAGCGCAACAACCGCCTGATCCGGGAAGCTGCAGCTCGCGCTGCGACTGTTCTTTGCCTCCTCGCTCCGCGACCGAGGAGGTGGTCTCTTCCACACTGCCAGTGTTGTGCCATTTCGGGTAGACCCGCTTTTGAAGCGGCAGACTGCCAATGGCGGAAGCAGCCAAGCGTGTGCCAGCGATCAGAAATCCCGTTTTTGAATGGCCCAAGATGTCGGCAGCAATGTCAGCCCCCCTTCAAGTTCCGTTGATTTCGAAGAAACTCCAGCACCACAAACCATATTCGTGGCACTGAATGTGAATGTCATGAATGTGCCAAGGCGCAGTCCTGGAAATGACAGTGTTTTATAGACTGCGCGCAACAAAAAAGCCCGGGCAAGCCCGGGCCTTTTTGTTTGTCTGATCGAAATCAGTCGATTGGCTTGATGTTTGTCGCTTGATCGCCCTTCGGGCCAGTGGTCACGTCAAACGATACCTTCTGGTCCTCTTTAAGGGTCTTGAAACCACTACCCTCGATCGCGGAAAAATGTGCAAAAAGATCCTTGCCGCCGCCATCCGGGGTAATGAATCCAAAACCTTTTGAATCGTTGAACCACTTAACGGTACCGGTACTCATATCTATCTCTTCCTAACTCGAATGAAAATAACTGAAGGGCAAAAGCCCCACAAAATGCCAGAACTTCAAGGAGAGATCAGACAACCGGGCGCATACCGCGAGTAACGGTCAGAACAGGCTAACGATTTCTCAGCTTGAGAATCTTGCAAGCTGCCTTATACGCGGGTATTCGATTGACGTCAAAAGGTTTTCGCCAATGCTGGACAAAGAATCAAGTCCTTCAGGGGTCACCAAAAGATGGTGCAGCACACAAGGACGACGTCGGCAATTGCGTTTCGTTTCCGGTTCGATTTTCATCGTCGCATCTCGGGTTGTGGCGCGTGCACAAAAGATCCGCCTGCGTAACGCACTGGCACCGGGAAACTGGCGGGATTACGCACACCTGAGGCATTTTACCCAGTGAAAGACGGGCCGCCGTTGCTCGCTCCGCGGCCTGCTCGGCGCGACCCCACAATAAGCGATGCAAGATTTGCAATGCAGTATAAAACCAGTTCTGGGCTCGAATTTTCGACGTTTTATGGCCGCTTCAAAAATGTCTCGTAGGAGCGGAGCACAACGCTACTTTATCCAGCCGCGCGCGACACTGGCAATACGTTTTCCGGTGTCTCGCGACGTCGTCCATTTGCCGCCAAAGATCGTAGCGACCTTCCCCTGTACCTCGATTGCACATTCGCGCGTCACTGCGCTGGCATCTGATTCTTCAGACGCGATGAGGGGGCGAACGCCCGCGAATGTTTGTATCGACGCGTCGTCCACCAGAGCGGTTTGGAAGTACCAATTGTAAAGACGTATCAAATAGGCTCGCTCGGACGCTGCGCATATGATCGGCTCAGCGAGGCTCTGGCGCACTTCCGTGGTACCGATCAGGGTTAGGTCGCCATAGGGAAGAACAAAGCAAACCCGGCCATCGTCAGGCGATTCAAGAAGAAGCCCAATGTCATGGCGCCGTGGAACGAGCAAATGGCTCCCGCGAACCAGATCCAGTTGATGCGGGGATGGTATATGACTGCGCTCAAGCAATGCGACCGACCATGGTCCTGCCGCATTAACAATACCGTCATATTGTTCGCTACGCTTGTCAGTAACAAGTGTTCCGTTAAAGGCGATCGTCTGTACGGCCACGTTTGAATACAGGCGCACGCCCTTCGCTTGTACCTGATTCAGCGCCCACATGCCCAAAGCATGATCGTCCATTTGTCCATCGCAGAATACGTAAGCGCCGCGCAGGTGACCGGGTTTCAGCCCTCGCACGCGCCTACTCAACTTTTCAGGATCGAGCCATCGATGTCGACACAAGCGTGACCGCCCCGCCAGAAGGTCATATAGCACCAGGCCCGCCTTTAGTGTCCAGCGGCTACGGCCGCCGCCCCGATATACCGGAATGGCAATCTCTATACTGTGCGCATGATCAGGTGCGCGCTTCAGCCACCAGCTGCGCGCTCGTAATCCCTCACGAACGAGGCCGAAGTCTCCATGCTCAAGATAGCGCAAGCCGCCATGCAACAACTTGGTTGACGCGCGACTGGTCGCGTTAACCGGCTCACCTTGCTCATAGAGGTCGACCTGGTGCCCTTCATCAAGTAGCGCCCATGCGCTCATGACGCCGTTGATTCCAGCCCCAACCACCGCCAGTCTCATTCGAAACCCCGGCAAACATCTGATCGCCATATCTGCAAGCCAGACACTCCGTTTTCTCCTCTGTGCGGCTCATTTCAACCTTGCGCTGTTGACACTTCGCAACGATTACGCCTGCGAGAAGCTCATAATCCGCGACATCAGCTCGAGATTCACGGGCGCCTGCAGCCCAATTTCATAATAACAAACTTCTTCCGCACTATAAAAATGCGGGTATCTGAGACTGTGTAAATAGTCTGGGGTTTTTGAGAAAATACCCGCACATTGTTGCGGGTATTTTTTTATGCACATTCAGGGACAAAGCCGGGATCAGGCGACGCTATTTCCGGAGCGGCTCGATGATCTGATAGGCCAGGACAATGCAGTCCGGGTGATCGACGCGTTTGTTGATACGCTAGATTTGAATGCACTTGGTTTTGCCCGCATGCAGCTTCAGGCCACGGACCGGCCACCGTACCACCCGGGTGATGTGTTAAAGCTGTATTTGTACGGCTATATGCACCGAGTACGCAGCTCACGGTGTCTTGAGCGCGAGTGCCAGAAGAACCTCGAGGTTCTGTGGTTGCTGAACCGGCTGGCGCCAGATCACAAGACCATTGCCAACTTCCGGGTGGACAACCGTGTGGCCCTGACGCGCGCGTGTGTCGGGCGTTCGTGCAGTTTTGCCGCTCGCAAGCGCTGTATGGCGGCGAGCAAATCGCGGTTGATGGCAGCAAGTTCAGGGCGGACAACAGCCGCAGCCGAGTCACACACAAGAAAGATCTGCAACAGCGAGTCAGCGGCCTGGATCGCAGGATCGGAGCGTGGCTCGATGCGCTCGAAGACAATGAGGACAATGATGACCAAGGGCCCAACGGCGGCGACACCCAAGGCGCTCTTGGCGCACTCAGGGCCGAGCGCGAGACCTTAACCGAACGCATCCGGGCGATGGACGATGCGCAAGTCTCGGCGCAGCCCGATACGGACGAGCAGGCGCGGGTGATGCCCCGCGGACATATTGGCTACAACGTACAAAGCACGGTCGATGGCAAGCACCGCCTGATCGTGGATGTGGACGTGGTACAAAATGCCAATGATTTGCAGCAGTTGTATCGCATGGCGCGACGCAGCCAACGCCAACTGCAGCGCGATCGGGTGCAGGTACTGGCCGATGCAGGCTTGTATGGTACATCCTGCACCTGAGGGTGCCGGGGTGGAGGGACGATGCAGGCTATCTGCCGTAACCGGACAGACCGAACTAGCCATGTCCCCACTCTGTCTTTCTGAGCGTCGATTTGGGAAGCAGCGGCAAGTGTTTACGCACCTGACCGCCGATAGAAACAAGCTAACGCGGCAAAGACAGCCCCCCTCGGCACGTTTAAGTGTACGGCGATACGGGCGGCTTGAGCACGGCGTTGTCCATGTATGCAGCCGTTGTTGCCATTGGCCGTGGAAGTGGAGCTTACATGTCTGATTCACACAAGAGCATCGAAGTCATCGGCGCGGACATTAGCCAGTGCGAAATCGTTATTGCCTGGGCGCGCTCGCAGCGACCTTGCCAGCGTATTGCCAATAAGCGCGAGGCCATTGTGGTCTGGCTCAAACAACTTCCCGCAGGCTGTGTTATCGGCATGGAGGCCACGGGCCGGTTACATCAGCAGCTGGCTGATCTGGCTGCAGGACATGGACACGTCGTGTACGTCCTTAACCCCAAGCATGTAGCGTCTTACGCCAGGGGCGTGGGCCAGCGCGGCAAGACCGATCCAATGGACGCGGGCGTGATTGCCCGTTATGTCGTACCCAGCGCCTTGCAGCGCACGCTGCGTGATTTGATCAGCCAACGCGCGAGCGTCGTGCGTCATACTACGGCGCTGCGCCAGAGCATCCGGGCTACGGGCACGCGGTCCAACCGCGCCTTAAAGCGCGCGCATCAAGGCGCCTTGAAGAGCCTGAACACGCTGCTCGCCGAGCTCAACAACGAGCTCAAACGCGTCATTGCACACAACGATGAACTGGAGAACAAACGCAAGCAACTGCAGCGCATTCGCGGCATTGGCTTTATCAACAGCGCGGCGTTGACCCATCGCTTCGATCACACGCCCTTTGCCAATAGCGATGCGGTGGTGGCCGCCTACGGATTGGACCCGCGCCCGAAGGATTCTGGTACTCATCAGGGCAAGCGGCGCCTGACCAAACAGGGCAATGCGGAGGATCGGCGGCTGATCTACCTGGCTGGGCAGGCAGCGGCAAAGACAAAATTGTTCAAACCAATTTATCGCGCACTACTAGCCAGGGGCTTGGCAACCACCGAGGCCATTGTGATCCTGGCCAGAAAGCTACTGCGCATCGCCTTTGCCATCTGGACTTCAGGACAACCGTTCAAGCCTGATATGGTCGGAAAAAAAACCTTGCTAAAAACCATAGGAACTATTCCAATGGTCAGCTGCTAAAGCGCTGCCAGGCCCCCTATGTGCCGGTACAGCGCGCCACGAACAACCAAGGCGATGGCTGCTACTTCGACAAATCGGAGTTTACCTACTGCGGCGAGGGCGATTACTACGAGTGCCCGGCCAGTGAGCACTTGCCAAAGAAGACCCAGTCGAACAAGCAGCGCCACTGGCTGTACACCAGTGAGGCTGGGTGACGCGCCACTTCGAGGAAGACGTGCTTAACGAGGTCGCCGATCGCACCGCGGCCAATCCACTCATGATGCAACGGCGCAACGGCCAAGCGGCGTATGGACGGCGGGCGTTTCCTGGTAAGAGGCATACAGAAGGTCAAAGCCGAGATGGCATTGGCCGTGACCGCTTATAACCTGCCTCGTGCTATTAACATCGTGGGAACGAAGCAACTCTGCAAGGCACTGGCTATCTAATCACAAATGAAAAAGAGGCCACCTCGAACAAGATGGCCTCCGGGTTTTTACACAGCCTCATCTGCGCGTATCATTCACTGCCAACTTATTGAACGCGTCGCATAAGGAGTACGAATGGTTAGTCCACTGGAAGTCGCTGCACTTGAATATCACGAGTTTCCCAGCCCAGGAAAGATTTCCGTAGTCCCGACAAAGGAACTGACCAACCAGCGCGATCTGGCCCTCGCCTATTCGCCCGGAGTTGCGTTCGCATGCAAATCTATCGAGAGCGACCCTGCCGGTGCTGCCAGACTAACCTCACGTGCGAATCTCGTCGGTGTCGTGACCAATGGAACTGCCGTCCTTGGACTGGGCAATATTGGTCCGCTCGCCAGCAAGCCCGTCATGGAAGGCAAGGCTTGCCTGTTCAAAAAATTTGCCGGTATTGATGTATTCGATATCGAACTCGCCGAGACCGACCCGGACCGGCTCGTGGACATCATCGCGGCACTCGAACCCACCTTGGGCGGAATCAATCTTGAGGACATCAAGGCACCGGAGTGTTTCTATATTGAGCAGAAACTTCGGGAGCGCATGCATATTCCGGTCTTTCATGATGATCAGCATGGCACCGCGATCATTGTCGGCGCGGCAGTCACCAATGGATTGAAAGTTGTCGGCAAGAATATTGGTGATGTCCGGCTGGTGTGCTCTGGAGCAGGGGCTTCAGCAATCGCCTGTCTTGATCTGCTGATCAACCTTGGTATCAAGCGCGACAACATAACCGTCTGCGATTCCAGGGGAGTGATCTATCAAGGCCGGGACAAAAGCATGGAGCCGAACAAGGCACGATATGCGTCCGATACCAAGGCACGAACCCTTGCCGAGGCGATTCCCGATAGCGATGTTTTTCTTGGCCTGTCCGGGCCCGGCGCAATGAAACAGGAGTGGATCAATACCATGGCCGACAAGCCACTGGTGCTGGCGCTGGCCAACCCGACGCCTGAAATATTGCCTGAGGATGTCAAGGCTGTGCGGCCTGACGCGGTCATCGCCACTGGCCGTTCCGACTATCCAAATCAGGTCAATAACGTTCTCTGCTTTCCGTTTATTTTTCGCGGCGCACTCGACGTTGGGGCGACCAAAATCACCGAGGAAATGAAGCTTGCCTGCGTGCATGCTATTGCCGAACTCGCCCAGGCAGAACAATCCGACGTAGTGGCCAGCGCCTACGAAGGGCAAGTCCTCTCGTTCGGGCCGGACTACATCATTCCGACACCTTTCGATCCTCGCCTGATTACCAGAATTGCGCCTGCCGTCGCGCAGGCCGCGATGGATAGCGGTGTTGCAACCCGCCCTATTACGGACATGAATGCCTATCGCGAACAAATTTCCAATTTTGTTTACCACTCCGGGTTCGTGATGAAACCTGTATTTGCGGCTGCAAAGCGCGAACCAAGCCGCGTCATTTACGCCGAAGGCGAAGACGAACGGGTCTTGCGTGCGGTGCAGGTTGTAACCGATGAAGAAATAGCCCATCCGATACTGATCGGGCGGCCCGACGTCATCGAAACTCGCGTCAAGCGCGCCGGCTTGCGACTGGTCGCTGGCAAACATTTCGAAATCGTCAACCCGGAAAGCGACCCGCGTTACAAGGAAGTATGGCAGGCCTATTACCAGCTAATGCGCCGAAAGGGCGTATCACCAGACGACGCAAGAATGCACGTGCGTCAGTCGACCACGCTGATCGGCGCGATGCTATTGCGCCGCGGTGATGGTGACGCATTGTTATGCGGCACTTTCGGCCGCCATAAAGACCATTTAAGGCACATCCGCAATGTCATTGGGCGCAAACCCGGCGCGTCAATCTTTGCCGCAATGAACGTACTGCTACTGCCAAAACGCACCCTGTTTGTCGCCGACACTTATGTCAATGAGAATCCTTCTCCAGAACAGCTCGCGGAGATCACCTTGATGGCAGCAAATGAGGTGCGCAGCTTCGGTTTGACACCCAAAGTCGCTTTGCTTTCGCATTCGAACTTCGGTACAGACGATTCGCCGTCGGCAGTCAAAGTCAGCAAGACGCTTGATCTTGTCGAGAGCGCTGTACCCGAACTAGACATCGATGGCGAAATGCATGGCGATGCAGCACTTTCAGAATCGATTCGCGACAATATGCACCCCGACTCCAAGCTCAGGGGAGAGGCCAACCTTCTCATCATGCCCAACTTGGACGCGGCCAATATCGCGTTTAATTTGCTCAAGATGGCGGGAGGTGAAGGCATCACTGTCGGCCCGATATTGCTCGGGGCGGACAAACCAGTGCACATCCTCACACCCACCACGACCGTGCGTCGACTAGTAAACATGACTGCACTGGGCGTAGTAAATGCGAATGCGCAGCAGAAGTCGCTATTTCAAGCGACCTGATCGCGTGGTTTCAGAAATTGCTTTGAGCGCGGTGCTTCGCGACTAACGGCGCTAAAACGTGCCGGACCCCTATAACGCAACGGTCGGCTTCACCAGACGGTCTGCTCCAGGCGGCGGCGACAGGCGTGCTCAGGTTTCTGTTCTGAATCTGATGATCTCCGCGCCCGGTTTGTCAAAGCGTGTGCACCACAACAAATCTCGCCCGAGCCGAACAACAGCATTTCCTGACGACGGATATGAGTTTCCTGCCCGACAATGCGCACAAATGTCCCATTGGCACTTTGATCGATCAAGACAAAGTTTCCATCGTGCCAACCTATACGCGCATGGTTTCGTGATACCGCCGAACTGGCAAGAATAACGTCGCTGGCTTTGGCACGCCCAAGGGTCAACCAGTTGTCACTGGCCGACAGATATCGGGTCGTGCCCCCGATCTCCAGGCAAAGACGTACTTTCTGATTGTCGACAACATCGTCTGCCGCGTACATTGTTGATGTCGCCTCAAGCGCGCCCTCGCCGAGTGCCTCAAATAGCTGGATCGGGGTCTTTTCTGCCCTTGAGCGTGATTCGGCCTAACGGGCGCACCTCAGCCTGCAGAGGCGGCGGAAGCAACGCATAAACCGCATCCGACAAAACAATCCCGCCAGGTGTCGCAAGCTTCGTAATATGGGCGACAACATTTACGGTATCACCAAAAAAATCTCCGTCGTCCCGAACGACGGTACCAACTTGCAAACCAACCCTGAAGGTCACATCTGCCATTGACTCGACCCGATTGACCGCCGCTATTATTCCTTTCGCGGCGAGGAACGCGGCAGGCGTGCCAGTGAACTGCAACATGACGCAGTCGCCGATGTTCTTCATACGCTGACCTCCGGCTTGACCGGCCACCTCTGTGACCTGGCGCAATACCCCGCCAATCAGGGTCGACGCCGCCTCATCGCCGATCTGATCGTAGATGCGTGTACTGCCGACAACGTCGGCAAACAATACGGTTACTGGAGTATTCGGGATTTGCATTCGTATCTACATCGTTTCATATCTACATCGGTTCGGATCAAAATTGGTTCGTATCTAAATCAGTTCCGATCTATATCAACGGTTCTACCTGGACTGCGCACGCACGTGCACGGATATCGTCGAACCTGGCGCGCATCTCGCAACTAAAAAAGGAAAAAACGATGGAACATGGATCGCGCTGATTCCTCTTCTCTGGAAAACGTACCAGCGGAAACATCCCGACACTTGCGGGATGCGGCTACAGCGCTCCTTCAAACACGTCGCAGACGCCACCTGACCAAACACGTGGCCGAGTCTGCTGAATGATCCAGCGCGTGTTTTTATACACAAGATTGACATCACGGTATCAATGAAGTTTCAAGCCCCGGCAAGATGAGCCCGACTGCCTACTCCGGCGCGCACAGCTCGCGATGCAGTGCAATCACTCATGTGACAAAATTGTCCTTGTAGTATGCAATTACATGAACACCGTTAAGCGAACGATTCCTCGATCCAGTTCAGACCCTCTATAGCTTCTTCAGCAGTTTGAAAACGATCGTCCGGGTGCTTGGCGAGAAGACCATCAACCAGTTTCTGGAACTGCAAATTCTTACCCGTCAGCGGCGGCACGGGCTCGCTCATGTGCGCGTCCAGAATTTCAGTGCGCTCCTTGCGAACGAACGGCGGGTACCCGGTAAGCATCTGGTAGATCACCACGCCGAGCCCATACAGATCACTACGCGCATCAACAGGCCCCGCCATGATCTGCTCCGGGCTCACGTAGTAGACGGTTCCGACAACCGCCTTTGGTTTGGTAAAGTTTCGTTGCGATTCGGAAATGTCCTTCGCAACGCCGAAATCGCTCACCACCAAGGTGCCATTCTCACGAAACAGCATATTGCCTGGCTTGACATCCCGGTGTACAAGACCTGCACGGTGCGCCGCGCCCAATCCGAGCGCCATTTGCCTGGCGTATTCGAGAACATCGCGAGGCAGAAGCCCTAGCTGAATGCGCCCTTTCAAGTCCCCCGATGGACAATATTCCATCGAGATGTACGCAAAGTCCGAGGAAAATCCACGTTCTTCAATGGTGATGATGTTTGGATGCGACAGTTGCGCCACCGATGCGTACTCATGCATAAATCGGTGAATCAGTTCGTGATCGTGCTCCTCGTCCAGCTGCAACACCTTCAACGCGACCTGTTTCTTGTCGCTTTCACGTGATGCCCGGTAAACGGCAGACATTCCGCCATGAGCGATGAGTGCTTCGATCTGGTATCCCGGCACATCAATGACCTTCCCGCCTATAGTCTTGAAGGACATACTGTTTACGTATGACAGACTCCGGCCCGTCGACAGGTCGCTTTGCGGTGTCAGGACTTCGGTCCGGTCAAACGGGGAATTCCCGGCCAGGTTCCACTCGCGCGCGCAGACTGCGCACAGCGTATCCGCCGACAATTGCTCCATGATCAGGCAGGCGCACGCCCCATTCTGAAGCGCGGTTTCTTCGACAATGCCATGGGTTGAATCGGTAAGCAAAATTGCCGGAGGCATCGATCCTGTGTCACGCATCTCTCTTAGCCATGCCAGTCCGGATTCAGACTGAATAGCAAGATCGTGAGCGATCAAAATGCCGTCAAATCGACCTGACAACACGTTCGGACCGGGCACACCGAGAAGCGAATCATGATATTCGACACGAGTTTTCGGCCACGTTTGCTTGATCTTGCTGCCAACATCAAGTCTCATGCGGTTGCTTGGACCGATTATCAATATCGCTTTAGGGTTTGCGCTCACGCGTCCGCCGTTCGCTCAGAATATGGGCCAGGATTCGTGCCCTCGCCAAACACACGCACTAGATCAAGTATCGGCACGGCACCAAATTGTTTATGCTTGAAGCACGAGCGCGCTAACTCTTTCCAGCCGGTTGAATCCGGGGGCAAATTACAACCAGTGTCATCTGACACTTCGATGCGCTCGGGCAATACCAGGACGGCTATCGCGCCAAAACCTATCTGGCTCTCTTCTGGAAGCTGATAAGCTGCAACGACGTAAATCGCCTTGCCCGGTTTGGCAGGCAGTGCTTTCAAATCGTTCGTGAAGCTGTTATTGCGCAGGTTTGGAGTGGCATCGAATAGCGGTAAACGCCGGTTCTGCCAGATAATGAACTCGTTGATGCGTTCCGACGTAGCCGGACCGACGACACGCTCCACCTCATCGGAAACAATATGAACGAGCTCGCGTTCGCCGACCGCCGCGTGACGCCCGTCGTTCACAGTCAACAGCCATGCGGGCGCCATCACTAGCGAACGCCCTCGATACATATCGTCGCTGCGCCGCCGTTGTAGAGCCACTGGCTGCCGGACGAAAGGCTTCCTTCACGTTTGCCGTCATCGTGTACAAGCCCCCGGAGCGAAGGCGACGCAGAAAACTGGCGCGCTAACCATTCGGCCGACATGACGCATACATACACGAATTCAAGCGGCCGGAATACGTGAAAGTACGTACGTAGTCTATGCAGCAGTGCGCTCATGATGCTTGACCTCTTGCTCACGAATCAATCGACGTACGTTTTCAACAAGCGTGTCTTCGGAGTACGGTTTCGTGAAGTATGCGTTCACGCCGGCAGCGAGCGCTTGATCGCGGTGCTTCTCGGTGCTACGTGAGGTAATCATGATGACCGGAACATCTTCGTTTCTGGCTGTCGCGCGCAGATGCACGGTCAATTCGATGCCGTTCATACGCGGCATTTCCAGATCTGCAAGCACCAGGATGGGCTGTGCCCCCTCCATCAGCTCTGCCGCTTCCATGCCGTCACGTGCGGTACGCACCCGGTAGCCCGAATCCTGCATGAATTGTGCGAGTGCCCGTCGCGCACTGAGCGAATCCTCAACAATCAGGATGAAATCGTCGCTGCGGTCGCCAGTTGCATCCTTCACTTTCACAGACTCGACATCGGCGCCCGTGTTGCGGTTCGAGAGCAAGTCCGGAAGATCAATCACCGGTGCGACGAGTCCGTCACCAAGAATCGTCGCGCCGACTATTCCGCGAAATTTTGGCAGAAGCTTGCCGAGACTTTTTACGACAAGGTCACGACTGCCGATCACCGATTCAACACTCACTGCTGTCACGCCTTCGTCGCTATGCGCAAGCACTACCGGTCGTGATCGACGGTTACTTTCACGACGTTCTTCGTTGTCGCCAATAGCCGCTTCGAGACTGGTCATCGGATAGATATCCTCACCGATCTGGAACACCGTCTTGTCTCCGAGGTTCCGAATTTCCCCCTCGCTGCCGTGAACAACTTGCTTTACGCCGCGACTTGCGAGCGCAACCACGTTTGGACCAGCGCGCACTAGCAAAGCGTGGCTGGAAATTAGGTTAAAGGGCAGACGCATCTCAAAGCTGCAACCCTGCCCGGATTCGCTTTCGACCGTCATCGTGCCGCCCAGTGCCAGCACGCTGTTGTGCACGGCGTCCAGGCCAATGCCCCGACCAGATACCTGAGAAGCTTTCTTGCGCGTTGAGAAATTGGCACGCAAGACTATTTGCCTCAAGGCATCGAGAGACACGTCGGACCCGATCAAACCGCGTTCCTCAGCGACACGTCTAATCGCGTCATAGTCGAGTCCGGCACCGTCGTCGCGGCAGTTGATAACAATATCGTTCCCGTCTCGTTGAAAATCCAGATGTACGGCTCCGACTGTTTCCTTGCCATTTTGCACACGCGTTTTGGCTTCTTCGATATCATGATCGATGGCGTTGCGCAGCAAATGCATCAGCGGATCGACGATCCGCGCGAGTGCATCACTATCCATCGGCGTGTCACCCCCTGACAAACGCAGTTCGGCCTGTTTGGAGGTAGACCGGCAAGTCTGACGCACGGCGCGATGCAAGCGGGGGAAAATGGACTTGACACTGACCATGCGCGTGTGAAGCACGGCTTCCTGAGTGTCTCGGTTCAGATCTTCCTGGCCAATCAACATTTCGTCCAGAGCGGACAGATGGTCGACAAGGGCATGGCCCATCTCGCGCGCATCGGTTGCACTTTCCACCAACTGCCGCGCGGTGCTATGCAACTCGTTGTACTGATCCATTTCCATCGCGTCAAAGCTAATGTCATTGTGCGCCTGGCGACGACTGAAATCCTTGACGTCGATGAGTTTCTCCAACTCGCCGCCGAGCCGCTGCTGGCGATCGAATTCGGATGACATGGCGTTCAGGTCTGCCATTGCCCGTCGCACGCGTTCACGCAACTGGCCGGTAAGAATGATCGACTCGCCGGCATTGGTCAGCAGCTGGTCAACCAACCGCGCCGGCACCCTTAACAATGCTTCGAGTTCTGTATCAGCCTCGCCTGCCGAATCGTTCTTACGTTCGGGCTCAGCCTTGTTTTCCTTAGCGACGTACTGCTCCTGAGCCGCGCGCTGTTCTCCAGCTTTGCGATGACGGGCGTCACTTTCTGTTTCTGCGTCCGCCATGGCATTCCCGGTATTCTCGGCGGACACTGCAACGTCAGTAGTGGGTGATGCAGGAGCCGGGACGGAAAGCGGCCCGGGTTTCAACGATTCACGCGCGTGTAGCGGCAAGGATTGAGGCATGGTGTCGTCAGACGGCAGGCCTCCACGATCAATCATATTCGCCCAATCGAGCACGCATTGCAGGACTTCCAACGTGTCTTCAGGCGGCCGTCCCATTCCGAGCAGGGACTCGGTCATCGCTTCAAGGCGATCCGCCGCATTCATCAGCATGTCAGCCAACGCTTGCGTAGGCAGCCGCTTTTCCTGCGCCAGCGCCAAAAGAATGTCTTCGACGTTGTGCGTCAACGAGGCCAATCCGCGTATGCCCACGGTATTTCCGGAACCCTTGATCGTATGGGCGATTCGCTGAGCAACGAGGATGTCTTCATGCGCGCCCGTGCCGTTCATCAAGCGCTCGATCGCCGCCGAAAACTCCTCGCACTGAACCGGAAGTTCCTGCAACAGGCCGTCAAGCACATCACGGTTTACGTCGACCGGAACGGCCAGCGACACATCCTCTGGTTCGGCGCGCTTCTGGCGTTCGGAAGCATCGTGGTCAATGGCTGTCAGGTCCGGGTTAACCAGCAAACAAAGCAGCGTGTCGGGATCGTTGACAACGGCAGACGGAACCCAGCAATCGTCGCAAACCCAGTCGACGAGCGGTTGTGCCGAAGCTGATCCGTAGGGGGTGTCAAGATACGCGCGCACAATACTCGCGAACTGCGAGAGCCGTCGGACCTGCGTTTCAGACAACCTGCCAATCTTTGCAAGAGAGCGCACACGCTCGCACGCGGCATCAAACACATTTGCAAGACCGGTAAACCCGACCGAATCCGCTGCTGAACCAAAACGCTTGAGTACTTCTGCGCAGCGTTGCGCCGCTTCATCGAGGGCTTTCCAATCAGAGACAAATGACTGACCCAAGCCTGAACATGTGCTTAACTCGATTTCGACTTTGGGCAGTTCCGCGCGCAGCACTTCGACAACCTGCATTGCGGAGCGCGACAATTTCTTACCGGTCGGCGCAGATTTCGTGGATATTCGCTCCGAGAGGTCTTCTGCGCCATCCGTTTCATCGTCGCCATTCACTTCGGCTCCGGCGACCGGCGGGTACTTGCCAGCCAGATCCCCGCTCCGTACGAGTTCGGCTGCTGAGGCCGTGGCTGGAACATCTTTGTCAATCGTTGCCGTTGGATCTTCAGTCAGTAAAAACCCGTCCAGCGCGACCACTTCGTCATCAGCGTCATCGCCTAACTCGGTGCAATCGAAGGCATCGAAAATGTCTTCGAGGGTGGGTTCGGCTTGCGCTTGGTCATCTCGAAATGGTGCAACGTTCGGAGTACCTGGATCGCCTGACGCGGCCCACGTTGCTTCGTCACCTGGTTCAACAGAGAGTTCACTCTCATTTCCCTGAGCTTCAGGCCTGGACATCGGCGTCGGATCGCCGGCAAGTAACTCTGGTTGTTCCAGATCGACAAACTCTGACGTAGCGGGAACATCGTCATTGACAGACGTCGGCGCGTCTTTCTCCCGCATCAATGCATCCAGATTCACCGCATCATCATCGCCGAACAACGTCTCGTCAAATGCGTCCAGCATGCTGTCCAGATCGGGTGCGCTAATTAAATCACTGCGACTATGATCATTGCGAACCTGATCACTGCGGAATTCGACAGCGGATGACGGCTGCGGCTCATCGGCTACGGGCGATTCCGCTGCCTTTTGCTCGTCAACCGGGTCCGCCGGAATGCTGCCAGCGTATTCGGATCCAGACACTGATGATTGAATCGCGGCATGCAGTGCGGGCCGCTCTACTTCAGCGGATTCGACCGGAGCTGCAGCACTGTCATTGATAGACGCGGGCTTTTCATCCAACGATGCGAAATCGTCTGCTTTAACCCCATCGTCTACATGATCATCATCTGGTGCTGTGCCACCTGAGGCGCCAGCCGGAAAACGTACGGCCCGGCTTTGCTCGTCCTCATCGTGCGAAATATCGACCGCGTCCAGGTCGTCATCCGACCCGAACTTATCGAAACTCTCGATAACGCGATTTCCATTGCCGGCCTGCTCGTCGTCGCTCGTGTCGACTGCCACTTCATTCGCATCAATGAAAACCTCGGCAACGGCGACGTGATCTGTATTACTACCCAGGGGAATTGACATGGCCTCCAATGCGTCGAACATGTCAATTGTCGCTTCATCTCGGACCGGACGACTTTCGCCAACGGCATTTACCGCCTCGCTGAAATCCGGCGCAAGCACTTGATTCCTCGGGTCAGTCACGACATCCTTGTCCGGAGCAACCCATTGCGGGGCAGCTATTGCCGGTAACGGCAGTTGCACCGCGGCGCGCAAATCGGAAGCACCGGCAAGAACTTCGCTGTGAACAAGCGACGCGTCACTCGCTTCGGCGTGCTGGCCATTGCCCGCATCGCCTGTCGATTCACTTTGTCCTTGATCAGGATCGAGTTGTCCGGCTGACAACGCGCCCACCAACCCCGAGCCTGGTTTCGATTCGTCTATGGGCTGCCTGCGACCGATAAAACCATCGCTCGCAAGCAACGCATCATTTGACGCCTGAACAACAGGTTCGACTGTGGCGTCGCGGAAGCTGGCGCTGCTTTGCGCGGCCTCATTGCCAGCGCCAGTCAGACTTTGATCGATCAGCAGATCTTCATTTTTTTCAACGGCTACAATGAGTGCGGTACCGGTAGAGTTCCCGTCATCAGGCTGCACGCTTGCGGCAGGTGCGGCAATATCGATCTGCGCAACTTCGAATTCTGCCTGGTTGGATTCTGTCAGGTCGTTTTCTGCTGCATCGCTTTCTGCCGCATTGATTGGTACAGCGTCGATTTCTGGAGCACTGATATCCGTCGTATCGATAACCGTCGTATCGGGCACTTCCGAACCAGACGCTGTTACATCGATCACCGCGGTATCTGAATCGGTCGCATCGGCCGCCGACGCGCCAGGCGCCGTCAAATCGTAGGCCACAGTATCTGTTTCCACCGAATCAGCGGCGGCTTCGTCGGGCGCGCTGGTGTCGAACATCATCGTATCGGGAAGCGACATATCGGTCTTCGACAGCGCGCTCATGATCGTATCGCCATATTCGTGCATAACGGAACCATCGTCGCGCGCCGCGACGTCCACCGCCGGAACAAAGTCGACGATTGGTAACTCCATTTCCGATGCGTGCACGTCCGTCGTGTCGGCGACGAGGCCCGTACCATCGGCGGCAATTGCCGCGTCTTCGCGACTTGCATCTGCCCCTTGCAAGGGCGCGCGCCCGAACGACTGCCGGGCGCCGGCCAGCTTGCCAACGTACGCTATCGTTTTGACTTCGAAATCAGCTTCGGTGTTCGTTGGGGATTTCCTGCCATCGTCTTTGATCGCGGCGTGATCACCCGCCTGACGCTGTATGCAATACTGCTCGTACAGCGACATCAGCTTGGCCGAACGCATTTCGGGTGCATCAGATAACGTGCCCAGACGGTCCAGCAAATCGCTAACCGCATCGGGCGACAGGAAGTCAGCCCACGGCGACTCAAGAAGATGGCACAACAGGGTTTCGGCCTCGTCGTAACCGCCAGCATGACAGTCAAACATTTTGTCCGGCCAGCGAGCCATCCATCGCCAATCGTCTTCGCTAGCCCGCGCTTCGCCGCGCACTTGCTGCGTCAGCGCAGCTGCGATCAACGAGCATACATCGCCGATTATTGCCCGGTCTTCGGCGGCAGCGATCGATGCCAGCTTCAACAAGCGTTCCGCCAGTCTTGTGAGCGCGCGTTGTTGCTCCGGAAATTTCTTTCTTGCAGCTTTGAGATCGGCGCTGCAGTCAAACTCGGCCAGGGCTTTGCCCAGTGGCGTGCGCGACTTCCTTCGCGTGAGAACTGATCCAAACGCGGTGATCGCGGTACGCAATGACATCAACCTATCTCCTTAAGCTTCGTTTACCGATTGGCCAGCCCGATTCAGGCGACACGCTTCACGCGCCCCGATGCGCGGAAACTTGTGGAAGTCACGTCTTCAGCACTGATCTTTGCACTCTCGGGCAGCGTGAATACGCTCACCGACTCAATCAATCTGTCGGAGTATTCCGAAAGGTCTACAGTCGAGGCTGCCTGGTTTTGCATTGAGTTGTAGGTAAGCTGCGCCGATGCTTGTAATTCGGTCGCTCGCTCCACGAGACGGCGGGCAACATTGACCTGCTGCTTGGAGCTTTCGCCGATTCGTTTTACATATTCGACAAGCTCCGAGGTTACTTCGCGCGTATTGCCCATCTCGACGCCGGCGCGCTCGGCGAGTTGCGTACCCTCGACAACGCGGGTAATCGTTTCGTTCATTGTATTGACGGTATCCGCGGTCTCTGCCTGAATACTGTTTACCAACCCCGCGATCTGGCCTGTCGCCTCACGCGCGCTTTCCGCAAGTCGCTGCACCTCGTTCGCGACGACCGCGAAACCGCGGCCTGCCTCGCCGGCGGAGGCCGCGTGCATTGATGCATTGAGCGCGAGAATATGTGTTCGCTCCGCGATGTTATTGATCAGACTGACAACGCCGCCAATTTCCTGCGAGCGCTCACCGAGGCGTTTGATCCTTTTTTCCGTTTCGCGAATTGTGTCGCGGATACCAGCGATACCAGCGACCGTTCCAAGCACTGTTTCCTGCGCCTGTTCCGTTGTGGAAAACGCCTTCGCGGCCGACTTGTTGGAAGCCAGCGCAAGTCGTGAAATTTCCGTCATGGTTTCGGCCGCCTGCTGCAGTTCGCCAGCTGCCTGCTCGACCTTGATCTTGTCATCGAGTGCGACATTCATCGCGCTGTCAGCCTGTTGCCGCACTTCTGTCGACGCGCCTGCAACACCTTGTGCCACGCCTACAACCTGTCCTAACACTTTGGAGGTTTCTTCTGTCATCAGGTTGATGGCATCCGATACGGAACCGGTCACATCCGCCGCCACCGGAACCCTGACCGTCAGGTCTCGCTCTGCCAGTTTGGCCACCGCCGCAAGCAATCCGAGGACCGATTTGTTCAATCTCTGGTTGTCCGTGTCGGTCTTTGCCTTGGCCTCTACCTGCCGGTCCAGCAGGGTGTCGAATTGACGAGCGAACGAACCGATTTCGTCATAGGTTTCAATATTCGCTCGAAGCGATTTCTCGCCGGCTGCAACCCGCATGGCAACGTCGGACAGATGTGACAGCGGGCCAGCGATTCCGTGGGCAATCAAGACCGCAATGGATATTGCAAGTACGAGACCGATTCCCAGCAGAACAAGTAACTTGACGACGTAGCTTTGAACCTGTGAGTAGTTTTGCTCAAGCCGGTCGCGAATTGCAGCGTGGACTTGCTCTCCATATTCTTCCAGTCGCGAAACTACCTGCAGACCATCCTTGAATGACCTTCCCGCACTTTGCTCCACCTTCACAGGTTTCAGGAAAGTCTCGTCAATTTTCTGGAAGTAGGCCGAAGCGTTGCGCTCGGATACACGGCGCTCGTCAGCTACCGGTGCAAGGCTCGGGTCGAATTCGATGGCTTTGGTCAGGTTGTAACGAACGCGCTCGAGCTTGGACTTGACCAGTTCCTGGCGCGCCACAAGACGTTGCTTTGCCTCACCGGAAATCCTGCCGCCCTAGATTGCGATGTTAACCGCCTCCGCGCGCAAATCCGATAACGCCTGCGTTACGGTCGGCAATTCAACAGTCGATGCAACAACCATGAAGTAGTTGCCCGGATTCTCGTCGAACAGAAGGTTCGACGCCTCAGCGACATGCAGACGCAAAGCATTCAGTTCGTCTATGAGCTCGTTGTGGCGTTTACCGACATCCTCTGCGGTGTCGCCTGTCTTAGCGCGACCCAGGCCTGTTTGATCGCGTCCCATTGCCCCGAAAGGCCCAGCTTGTCTGCGGACTCAGCATTTCTTTCATCAATTTCCTGAATCACACGGCCGACTTCCTGCGTAGTCTTGCCCAACGCCCGCCCCTTGCGCGCGTCACCCGACGCGGCCATCACGGCCTGCTCTCGATGTTCGGCAATGACTCTGGTCAAATGCGCGATCGGTGCGATCAGTTCCAGACCTTTGACCTCATCCTGAAGAATTGCGACTTTCTCTAACTCACCCTTGATCACGAACGTCGCCAGGAATGCGATTGGAATCAGGAGCGCAAGCACCAGAATCGCCATCCTGTGTCACACGCTAAGCGTGGCAAACCAAACCAGAACCTTATTCATCACCCTCTCCTCGGCGAAATATCCAGACAAGCGGATCGCGGAAAGCTGTCAGTTCCGCGCTGCCATGGAAACCGCAGTCGGATCCCGGATTCACGCACAGCAAGCACGGCCCTACGTGCTGCAGACACGAAGTCCGCGCGCAAAACACCGGAAACGTGTCTGTTGAATCACCGGACGCTCGCTTTGTCGGACTTTGCCAAACGCGCCGAAAACAGGTCGAACAAGCGTAGATGATCAAATTCGAACCACACTGAACCGTTCTCGACCATTGCGCTGCTGACGCAATCGTCCAGCGGAGCCGGAACCGATGGCATCTCATCGAGTGGCTTAAGACCACTCAACGCCTGCGGAAAACCGTGAATCTTGAGGGCAGCAGAGTGCTCGCCACGATCGAGCACCAGAAACAGCAAGCGACCGGCCGGCACCGAGCGCTGCGCCGCCTCCTCGTCTGTAACAATCATTGACTCAATATCGAATACCGGCACTATTCCTCCGCGCAGGTTGATCAACCCGGCGAACCATTGCGGTGTATTTGGTAGTCGCGAGACCGGCACGGGCAGAACGAATTCTGTCGGCACGCGCGCCCCAATCAACAGGCCGAAATCGCCAACACGGATGGCATAGCGGACTTCGCTTTCTGCCGGCTTGCTTGCCTCGTCGAACGTGATCCGTTCAGTTGGCGCAAAACGGGTCAGCGCTTCCACCGGGCTCATCCAGTTGCGGGCAACATCGTCCCGGGTTGCAGTCATATCGATCTCGGCTGCTGTTGCAAGCATGTACGACTTCATGCCTGAACAGACCCATAGACTTTATCCTGCCGAACGATCACGCTGCCCTCTTGAGCTGTTTGACAATCTGCGCCTTGGTGAACGGTTTGACGACCAGATCCGACCCGCCCTGCATCTGCGCCCAGACTCTGTCGGCCTGCTGACCCTTGCTACTTACGAAAACAACCGGAATACCCTTCGTTGACTTGTCAGATTGCAGCGCACGAACGGTGGCATACCCGTCCAGGTCAGGCATGACGATATCGAGGAAGATGAGATCCGGCTTCTCGGACTTTGCCTTGGCAAGCGCTTCTGCTCCGCCGCTGGCGGAAATCACAATATGGCCGGCGCCAGCGACAATCTGTTCCATATTCTTCAGGCCAGTTGCACTGTCATCGACCACCAGGATTTTTTTTGCAGCCATCTCAGAACTCCGGTTCCTTCAGCACATAATGCGAACAACAAAAAGGCAATTACAAAGCAGGCAGTGCGCATGCCATCGAACAAATCAAGCGGCAGCGCGCGACCCCACCAATCCATACATCACTGTTTCGAAAACCGAAGCTTTTACCGGCTTGATCAGATAGGTCTCGCACCCGGCGAGCTTGCCTTTTACCTGGTCGGCCGGAGACGAATTGCTGGTAAGCATTACCACGGGCGTATCAACGTGGCGCGGGTCATTCTTGATGCGCTTGCACGTTTCATACCCGTCAATTCCCGGAAGAATTACGTCGAGAAGTACCAGTTCGTAGTGACGCTGAGCGAGCAATTCGAGCGCTTCTTCACCACTTTCGGCAACGTCGACTTGATCGAACGCTTTCTCCAATGGTTTTTTGAGTTGCACGCGAACCGGAAGACTGTCGTCAATTATCAGCGCACAACGGCGGTTTTCTGACTCTGAGTAATCAGCATCGACGGCCCGCGTGGCACCGGCCGCTTTTCCGACGTCAGAGGGAGATGGATTGACCGAGTGCGAATCACTGGAATTCGTCAGCAACAACATTCCATCTGTAGTCAACGCCAGGTCGGGCTGATAGCCATGCCGCTCGGTCACGACTCGCTCGAGTAACGCAAACAACCGGGTGGCAATAAACGGCCGGCCGAGCGAATACATTGCGCCTGCCGGTGGATTCCCTCGTGCCAGAAAGATGGCCGACAATGGAGAGGCATCCGACGCCCGCTCTTGTTCAAGTTTGCCCCATTGTGTCACCGCGTCGGCGTTGTCACCGTTGACGATGACAATTGCCGGCTGACCATCGCGTTTTTGCTGATATGGGCGAAATGCGAGAGGGTGTTGTTCGGAAATGCGCAAAATGTTGCGCAACAACAAGCGCTCTTTCGCCTCGAATCCGACTGTGGCTACTGCAAAGCAGTCACCGCTATCGGAGTCGTTTGAACTCTTTTCTGCTGCCATAAGCCGCTCCCCATGTTCCTATTGAATCCACAAGTCGCAGGTAGCATGCCAATGGCTCATTAAATATCTCTATTTTTCAGCCATATAGGAACGTTCCGACAAGGTCCGTCGGATCATCGGAAGGCTCTCACTCAGATTTTTCCGAGGTCAAACGTATTGTTGCGTTTAGCGAAACAAAATGAGAACGGGCCGCCGTGATGTATGACGATTCTGAAGAGTCGTAGCCATTTTGTGTGCCGCTCGCAGACATCATTGGCCCCTATGAGCGCGGAGATCGATTCATACCGTGCCTATCAGTTGTCGGTCGGCCGCGTTTCCGCGCACAGCAATTGCCGTAATTCAAGTATTTGAACCGCACTGACTGAACTTTGCCAAGCCTGCACGCGTTGCAGGCCCGATTTACGCTGACATGTATCCGCACAAGGGAAGAGCGAACCAATGTCGCTGCCGCATGGTCGCAAAATCTTCACACGTATCAACAATATCGGATTAAGTGCCGACGAACATGCCGCTTTTGAATTTGGCCGGGACAGCAAGACCGTGGATGCCGAACTAGACACAAGACTCACAGTACAACGCAAACATGCACACTTCGGATGGTCGCGACCGTACATGAGACCTGAACGCGGGCACGCCTACCCGGCGTTCTCGACCCGCTTGCATATCCTCGGCACAACGATTCTATTCATCTGGACAGCGCTTCTGACCATTTTGATTGTGGTCAACGAGAATTTGCGTTCGCTAACCACGCTGGTGACGCTGTTTGTAATGATCACAGTTAGCGCATTGCTCGCCGCCCCGGTTTCGTCGCAACTGTACAGTCGGATGCGAACCCGCCTGCGGGGCCCGGCGACAAGCCACAATCCGACACGGATCGCGACGCACCCACTGAAACCGTTCTTACAACCGATAGCGCAGAAATCAGCAGTATCGCCAGCACCTTTCGACAGATGACCGATCGACTCGATAGCGTCACACACTCGGTCAATTACCTGAGCGACATCATCTCCTCATTGTCGATCGGCTTGCTTGTCATTGATGAACACGGCCAGGTGCGCATGGCAAACCCCGCTTTCAGGACAATGGCAGGCTTTCCTGCAGAAGGCGAAACCGGCGACCATCTTTTGGGCATGCGACTGGCAACATTGTTTGAGAAGGTAAGCGGTACCAATGAAGAACTCGCCCTGACCCGTGCCGAAAGCCTGGAAACAACACTCAACCAGCCGGACGGAAAAGTACTGCCGGTTATGCTCGTGTCAACGCCACTGCCTGAATCCGGACCCGTCAAGGTCGCGGTGTGCACAGTAATCGATCTCTCCGAACAAAAGCGCGCGCAAGCGCATGTGCGCGCCGGACGCGAACGGATCGAGTCACTGGTTCAACACCTGCACGAAATTCAGGAAACAGAACGCAGCCGCATTGCAAGGGATTTGCACGATGACCTCGGCGCCATCCTGACCGCACTTAGAAACGGCCTTGTCCGGTTGGCCAGCCTCGCTGGCGCCGGCGCCAGTGACCTGGTGGAACTGGCTGACAAGGCAAATATTTCGGTGGACCGAGTGATCAGGAACCTTTGGCCACAAATGCTCGATCATTTCGGGCTCGGTGGCGCACTGGAAGTCCTGGCTACAGAGTTCGAAACGACACACGGCATTGCAACGGTTTGCAATCTTGATATCGGAAACAAAAAGCTCAACAGAAAAGTAGAGCTTGCTCTCTATCGAACGTCGCAGGAGGCGCTGACCAACATCGCCAAACATGCACATGCAAGCAACGCCTGCGTATCTCTTGTTCAAACAGGGCTCGAGACCGTACTGGAAGTGAGCGATGACGGCCGTGGTTTCGCAAAGCGCAACCGTCAAAAACGCGGAGGCGGCTACGGGCTGCTCGGCATGCGCCAGCGGATAGCAGCGGTGAACGGAGAACTCTCAGTTGAAACCGGCGTGAACGGCTCTAGAATTGTCGTGAAGGTGCCACCGTCATCCCAACGGGGCGATGTGTTCGCAGAAAATGTGGCGGACGCTCTCGAGGCATAGGATGATGATCAGAGTACTGCTCATTGACGGCCACCCTTTGCTCAGGGCCGGATTTCGGCTGCTGGTACAAGATTGCGAGGATATCCGGATCGTCGCCGAAGCGGGCACGTTCGCCGAGGCGATCGTTGCTCTGGAACAGGGCAAACAGGATGTAGTCGTACTCGACATCGGTTTGCCGGGCCGCAGTGGCATCGACCTACTGTCAGAAATTCAATCGAGCTGGCCGAAAATCGGCGTAGTGATTTATACGCGAATGCCGGAAAAACAATTCGCAGTGCGCGCAATGAAGGCGGGTGCAGCGGCATTTCTGAACAAATCAACATCGCCTGACGAGGTTGGCACTGCAATTCGAACCGTTGCCAAAGGCGGCACGTATGTCAACCCGAGAGTGGCCGCTACACTTGCCCAGAATCTCCGCCGCGATCGTATGGAAATGACGCACGACGATCTTTCACCGCGCGAATACGAAGTGTTCAGATTGATCGTCAGTGGCAACAGCACGAGCGAGATCGCGTCTCGACTGAACCTGAGTGCCAAAACAGTCAGCACGCATAAAAAGAACATGATGACCAAGCTCGCCCTGGATAGCACCACTGATCTGGTGAAGTATGCGGTACGCAATGGCCTGGTATCGGTCGACGGTCCGGGGCACTGACACTGATGCACTGGTGAATTGGCAGACGCGCCCTGCGTCGACGATATGCTCGTGCAAGCGAGGCACGGCAACCAGTGATGAACGCTGAATAGCGAATCCGCAGAACCGAGAGACTAACGCAAGCCAGGCCACCCTGGTTTTTCTGCCACGTCACTTGCCGGCAGATAACGGCCGGACCGGTTTCACTATTTCACTGCTACGCAACCCACCACATCGAAATTGGCCGTTCCCAGGCTAAATAACAAGCGCAATATCGCGCCCGAAGGCGTGGACTGAGATCAGGTTATTGCGCATTTCATGCTGGAAACTGCAGTGATCTGGTGCTGTGCAACGTTGAACCTTAATCCTACGATATCTGGAAATATTCTTACCCTTGCTGCGTCGACGCTCTACAAGCAATTAACGCGCGACCAATGCAAATGATTCCGGTTGTACGAATATGCTATTCAATGCCAAGGACTTAGTGACCCGATGATGCGCGCTGCCTGCCGACGAACGCTGCAACTCTTTCACTTCCTGAATTGCGTGACTACCCGTCACTATCGCCGAGTAGATGTTAGTCGCCTCAAATCCATATCAACCTGCGCAATATCAAGCACCATTATCATGCATCGCACCAAGGTCAACAGATTGTGCTGGCGCACACCATGAACACGCCTTACCCCATTGCACCCCACACAAGCTGCGGCATTGATCACAGATTGCCACGTCGAATTTCTGACTGCCACAGTACGCGATTTGTCAACAATGAATTCGCGTCGGTTCAGCGCGTTCATCTGGACGCGAGAGCAAAAGCCGCTTAAGCTGCGACTTCCGAATTCAAGATTACCCGCGAAGGGGGGGGGAGAGAAGCCGCCTTCAAGAGCGGCAGGGAGGGGGGCCCACGAAGTGAATGCTTCGTGGGCCCTTCCAAATTGCGGGTACCGTTTTATTGAGGGCGCCGTTTTTATTGCGTGCACTGTCTTCAGGCACAGCAATACTTGCGCGAAATACGATATTCGTCCGAGCAAACGCGACACGCATCGTTCGCGAAATTTTCTGGCCACAGTACTCCCTCGGCGAACCCATATCGTCCTGCTGCATTAGCGTCGCAATGCCAACCGCCCGGTATGGAAGCACGCGGATACAATAGCGTAAAATTTCAATAACTCGTGACGGCGCATTCTTGGCATGTGCTGTACAAACCGATTGGATCCGCACATATGTCCGACGTCGAAGAATGGTCGTTTCCCGAGAGTCTGCAACCTAATACGGACGACGTGAATTTCGAGCTTAACGCAGTGCTCGATGCCGTCGTGACTGTTCGTGCTGAAATACCCGAAGACGCGTTCACCGCATCAATACTCGGTACCGAGCGTATAGGAAATGGTGTCGTCATACGCTCCGATGGACTCATTCTGACAATTGGTTACTTGATCACAGAAGCTGAAACTGTGTGGCTGACGACCAATCACGGCGATGTCGTCTCCGGTTATCCGCTCGCATACGACCAGACAACGGGATTGGGGTTGATTCAGCCATTGGGAAAGCTCGACGTACCGGCATTCGTGCGCGGCACCGCAGCGTCATGCGAACCGGGCGACGACGTATTTGTCATCGGGCAAGGCGGACGTCCGCACGCGTTGAAGGCTAAACTGATCGACAAGCGGGAGTTTGCCGGCTACTGGGAATACGTTCTCGACGAAGCCCTGTTCACGGCACCGGCGCATCCGCAGTGGGGCGGCACTGCACTTGTCGGAGAAAATGGTCGTTTGCTTGGCATTGGCTCGCTTTTGGTGCAAGAAGCCGTCGACGGCCAGACAGTTCAGGGCAACATGATGGTACCGATCGACTTGCTCGACCCGATACTGGATGACATGCTGAATACCGGGAGATCAGGCGCCCAACCTCGACCATGGCTGGGAATGTACACGAGCGAGTCGGAAAAAAACCTTGTGGTTGGGGGTCTCGCTGAAGGCGGCCCGGCAGCAACCGCCGGCATCAAGCAGGGCGACCTTGTCCTGGAGGTTGCTGGCAAGCGTATTACTTCACTGGCCGGTTTGTTTCGAACAGCATGGCAGCTTGGTCCTGCCGGAACAGTCATCCCGCTTACGGTCGCCCGCGAAGGCGACGTATTGCGCTTTGAAATACGATCAGCCGATCGCAACGACTTTCTCAGGAAGCCGCCGCTTCACTGAATGACTTCAACTTGTTCTCCCTTTGATTCTTCCACTCTCTGAGGATCGTAAATCTGATGCATGATCTGGTTATTCGAGGCGGCAATGTCGTCGATGGCAGCGGTTCACCTTCCCGCATCGCCGATGTCGTGGTCGACAACGGAATGATTACGGCAGTTGAAAGTGATACCGGCCGGGCGCGGCGCGAAATTGATGCGCAAGGCTTACTGGTGACACCCGGTTTTGTCGACGTTCATACACACTACGACGGCCAGGCTACCTGGGACCCGTATCTCACGCCATCTTCCTGGCATGGTGTAACGACGGCAATTTTCGGCAACTGCGGCGTAGGATTTGCGCCTGTGAAGCCAAACGCCGCGTCCTTCCTTATTAACCTCATGGAAGGTGTGGAGGATATCCCGGGTAGCGTTCTTGCTGAAGGCGTCAGCTTCAACTGGGAGTCGTTTCCACAGTATCTTGACGTACTCGATGCTGCGCCCAAAGCTATTGACATCGGCGCTCAGGTACCGCACGCGCCACTGCGCTTCTATGCAATGGGGGAACGTGGCGCAGACCACCTGTGCCAACCCACTGACGACGAAATTGCAACAATGGGTGAACTGCTTGAGCAAGCGCTACGTGCGGGCGCACTCGGATTCACGACCTCCCGCACAACCAAGCATTTGACCAGAGACGGTCGTAACACGCCCAGTCTTTCGGCGCGGGAAGCAGAGATGAAAGGTCTCGCATTGGCGATGAAGCGTGCCGGACGAGGTGTGTTCGAAGTGAACTCGGACTTCGGTCCCGGAGAATTCGAAGTTTTGCGCATGGTTGCACAAGAGTCCGGCCGGCCGTTGTCGATTTTGCTGTTACAAGTGAACAACGAACCGGATCTCTGGCGCAAAACACGCGCACAGGTACATGACGCGCGCGCCGCAGGACTGGACGTCAACGCCCAGGTTGGCTGCCGGCCGATCATCGTCATGATGGGCCTCGAAACCAGTATTAACCCGTTTTCTTCTCATCCGGCGTGGATCGAAATGCAGCACCTGACGCCTGCAGAACGCTACTCGCGCTTGTGCGAGGAGGAACAGTTGCGGCTTGCGCTGACAACCCAGCTTCCCGACACCGATCAGACGCGTCAAATGCAGCAGTGGATGTCGCGCACCTATATCGTGGACGACGAGTTTGATTATGAGCCGTCACCAGACAAAAGCATCGGCGCAATGGCGGCTGCTTCGGGGCGAAGTATATGGGATCTGTCACTTGAGGCGATGATGTCCGGCAACGGCAAACGCCTGCTCGCACACACGTTCGAGAACTATAGCGAGGGAAATCTCGAAGTCGTGGGCGAAATGTTGCGCGATGACGCAACCATCATGGGCCTCGGTGATGGTGGTGCGCACGTCTGTACCGTTTGCGATGAAGGCGCACCAACCTACCTTCTTTCGCACTGGGCGCGTGACCGCAAGCGCGGCGAATTGCTGCCGCTCGAGTTACTGGTGCGAAAGCATACGCGCGACAGTGCCATCTATGGCCTGACGGACCGCGGCTTGTTGAAAGCGGGCTATCGCGCCGATATCAATGTCATCGACTTTGATCACCTGGGCCTACTCACGCCCGAAGTCGTCTATGACCTTCCTGCCGGCGGAAAGCGATTACTGCAGCGAGCGCGCGGCTACCGGCATACCTTCGTCGCCGGCACCGAAATCGTTTGCGCCGACGAGCACACCGGCGCGCTTCCCGGACGTTTGCTCAGATAAACCGGTCACCAGCGATCAGGCGCGGAAGAATAGCCGGACTATTGCTCAAGATCGATCGTCCAAGCTGTGACGGCAGATTTTTCCTGAAAGCGAACAGGTACAATCTGGCCCCGCAACAAAATGCCCAATAGTTTCTGTATCAAGTTGATTCGTTACGCCATTATGCGGCTTACACGACCGTCTTCGTGAGGTATGCAGGTTTGTATGGTACGTCCTGCACCTGAGGGTGCCGGGGTGGAGGGACGATGCAGGCTATCTGCCGTAACCGGACAGACCGAACTAGCCATGTCCCCACTCTGTCTTTCTGAGCGTCGATTTGGGAAGCAGCGGCAAGTGTTTACGCACCTGACCGCCGATAGAAACAAGCTAACGCGGCAAAGACAGCCCCCCTCGGCACGTTTAAGTGTACGGCGATACGGGCGGCTTGAGCACGGCGTTGTCCATGTATGCAGCCGTTGTTGCCATTGGCCGTGGAAGTGGAGCTTACATGTCTGATTCACACAAGAGCATCGAAGTCATCGGCGCGGACATTAGCCAGTGCGAAATCGTTATTGCCTGGGCGCGCTCGCAGCGACCTTGCCAGCGTATTGCCAATAAGCGCGAGGCCATTGTGGTCTGGCTCAAACAACTTCCCGCAGGCTGTGTTATCGGCATGGAGGCCACGGGCCGGTTACATCAGCAGCTGGCTGATCTGGCTGCAGGACATGGACACGTCGTGTACGTCCTTAACCCCAAGCATGTAGCGTCTTACGCCAGGGGCGTGGGCCAGCGCGGCAAGACCGATCCAATGGACGCGGGCGTGATTGCCCGTTATGTCGTACCCAGCGCCTTGCAGCGCACGCTGCGTGATTTGATCAGCCAACGCGCGAGCGTCGTGCGTCATACTACGGCGCTGCGCCAGAGCATCCGGGCTACGGGCACGCGGTCCAACCGCGCCTTAAAGCGCGCGCATCAAGGCGCCTTGAAGAGCCTGAACACGCTGCTCGCCGAGCTCAACAACGAGCTCAAACGCGTCATTGCACACAACGATGAACTGGAGAACAAACGCAAGCAACTGCAGCGCATTCGCGGCATTGGCTTTATCAACAGCGCGGCGTTGACCCATCGCTTCGATCACACGCCCTTTGCCAATAGCGATGCGGTGGTGGCCGCCTACGGATTGGACCCGCGCCCGAAGGATTCTGGTACTCATCAGGGCAAGCGGCGCCTGACCAAACAGGGCAATGCGGAGGATCGGCGGCTGATCTACCTGGCTGGGCAGGCAGCGGCAAAGACAAAATTGTTCAAACCAATTTATCGCGCACTACTAGCCAGGGGCTTGGCAACCACCGAGGCCATTGTGATCCTGGCCAGAAAGCTACTGCGCATCGCCTTTGCCATCTGGACTTCAGGACAACCGTTCAAGCCTGATATGGTCGGAAAAAAACCTTGCTAAAAACCATAGGAACTAGCAGCTGACCAGGGGGGCCCTGTTGACGTACCGCGTCGCAATCGCCCCGAATCTGGCCTCGTTCGGCAACCCCCGAAAAGACCAGTGACCATGTGCTGTCCGGTAAAAACAGTATGGAAAAACACATCGTGTCACCTGTCAGAATCGATATCGCAACTGTCGTGGGGCTACGGCAGGCTCACCCTATTTCACAATAACCATCTGATTTTTCAAGAAAACACTGCCGCTTTTCAGGCCGAAGTTCTGGAAAACCGGTACGCAGTCAGCATTCAAAGGCCGCGCGGCGCGATCGCGTGAGCAACCACAAATCGATCGTCAAACCGGTTTCCATGACCGGGCGTCCGGAGGTGACTAGCACGGAGTTTGCTCTTACAGATGAAGAACATCGACATCAATTGGCACGCAAGGCGCTGCAACACTACTGCGGAGAAACGCCCGCCTTAATACGGCAACAAAGGTTTCTCCCGGCCCGCACGCGCTGCACATGCAATGACGGAATTGCAAGCGTGGAAAGGGGCAGTTCTCCGAATGGAAGTCAAGCACGATCTTAGTATCCTTGCATTGCTGGCCGACGCCAGCTTTCTGGTCCAGTTGGTCATGGCAATTCTTCTGGGATTGTCAGTAGTGTCATGGTGGTACATTTTCCGCAAGGCATATGCGTTCCGTGATGCGCGCGAGAATACCGAGGCATTCGAAGCGGGTTTTGTCGCCACTACCGATCTGGATTCGCTTTAGGATAAAACGCGAAAAGCGCACGATCCCAGCGCCAGCCTCGGCCGAATATTTGTTGCGGGATTTCGTGAGTTCAACAAGCTCCGCAGGAAACGCACCAAGCCACCGAGTGCATCCCTGATAAAAGGCGCGCAGCGCGCGATGCGTGCGACCTATCAACGCGAGATGGACAGCCTCGAAAGCAACTTGTCGTTTCTTGCTACGGTGGGCTCGGTCAGTCCGTATATCGGCCTTTTCGGCACGGTTTGGGGCATCATGAATTCCTTCCGTGGCCTTGCCAATGTTGGTCAGGCAACACTGGCGAGCGTGGCGCCAGGTATTGCGGAAGCACTCGTCGCGACCGCAATGGGTCTGTTCGCCGCGATACCTGCGGTCATCGGATTCAACCATTTCGTTCGCAACCTCGAAGGTCTGTCGACTCGCTTCGAGAGTTTCATGGAAGAACTGTCCAACGAGTTGCAGGACGAAGCCACGGTCGGTGAGGAAACCTAAATGGCCATTCGCCGCCGTCCGCGCCTGGTCAGCCAGATCAACGTCGTCCCATATATAGACGTCATGCTGGTGTTACTGGTGATATTTATGGTAACCGCGCCAATGATTACGCCTGGCGTGATAAATCTTCCATCGGTGGGCAACGTAAATAATCCACCGGCCGAACCGGTTGAAGTGCAGATTGCCGCCAACGGCTCAATATCAATAATTGACCACGATATTTCCGGACATGCGCGCCCGGTCAGCCGGGAAGAACTCGCCGAAGTGCTGCACGCCAAACAATCAGACAAGCCTGATCAGGCGGTAATTATTAGCGCCGACAAGGAAATCAAGTACGACCTCGTCCTGCAAACCATGGATTTGCTGGTTCGCAACAAGGTTGCAAATGTCGGCTTGCTCGCATTGCCCAAGTCCTGACCCCGAGGTGATCCGGTAAGCGATCAACCACGATGGCCGCACTGCCTTTGAACCCTCGACAGATGTACGCTCCCAGTCCGGAGCAGCAGCCGGTCGCAGCCGGTGTGCTCACCGCAGTCGTGCACGTGACATTTGCAGCTTTGCTGATTCTGAATATGAGTTGGCAGCAAAACATCCAGCCACAGACATCGGTCAAATTGTGGAAGACCGTGCCGGTGACTCCAGTCAAAACGTCGCGTCCAAAAAAACACCGAACGCCGGTTACACCTGCCAAACCAGAATTCAAACCTGTCGCAGCGCAGCCCAGTCAACCCATCACTCAAACCACGCCTGCGGCAATTTCACCTGCGATGCCGCAACCAAGGTCGCCCGCAGTCAACGTGGCACCAACGCAAGCGATCGCGCCGCTGCGTGCGGATCTTGCGGCGCCGCGACGCCAGGATGTCGACAAGCCGGTGCCCGACAGCATCAATGTCGCATCGGTCAAACCAGCGCCAACCTACACGCCGGCTCCGAACGTCGATGTTTCCCGGCCGGTCGAACCAGAAATTGCGCCATCGCGGGCAGACTTGTCTGCGCCGATACGTGAACGTCTGGACAAACCCGTACCTGACAGCGCCAGCGCCGCTTCCGTCGAACCGCCTCCAACGTACACGCCGTCACAACTTGTCAACACCGCACAACCCGTTGCGCAGGAGACCGAACCATCGCGGGATGACCTGGCGGCGCCGATGCGCGAACGCCTGGACAAACCTGCGCCAGACAGCGCCAACACTGCCTCCGTCGAGCCCGCTCCAACCTACACACCGGCGCAAATTGTCAACACCGCGCAGCCGGTTGCGCCGGAGAATGCGCCACCGATCGCCGACCCTGCCACTCCGGTACGAAAACCCATCGAAAATGTGCCACTGGCCAGTGTCAATGCCCAATCGGCTGAACCTCTTCCGGAGATCACGCCAAAACAGATTGAACAACAGGCTGGTCCGAAACCGGAAGTCGACGTGGCGGCGCTTAGACGCGAGCGAGCATTGGCTCTGGCCGAACAACTGCGCGAAGAAGACTCACGGCTCAGCCAGCAACTCGAGCGCGAACGCACGCTTGCACGCGAACTTCAGGAGATCAGCGCTGCCTCGCAACAACGCCTCGCCGAACTCGAGGCGCAACAAGCGCAAGACGCGGCCGCAGGAGCGCTGGCAGATGACTACCGCGCGCGTATTAGCGCAAAAATCCGGCAGCGCGTCATCCTCCCTCCCGATTTGCAGGGCAATCCGCAAGCGATCTATGAAGTCTCGCTATTGCCTGGCGGAGAGGTTGTGCAGGTCCAGTTATTGCCATCAAGTGGGGTCCAGACATACGACGCAGCGGTTGAACGGGCAATCATGGCTGCACAACCACTTCCAGTTCCAGAGGATCCCGAATTGTTCCATGCGATTTTCAAGAATTTCTTCCTAAGCTTTCGTCCGAAAGAGTAATTTTGATGACACGCTCAATCCGCATCCTGACTACGTTATCCGCCCTACTCATCGCACTCCTGTCGAAACCTGCTATTGCCCAGGTAACTGTCGAGGTCGTCGGTGGAGAAGGAAGCCGAATTCCGATTGCCGTGCTCTCTTTTCATGGCGACGAAGAAGCGCAGGATGAACACCGCATCGGCCAGGTAATCGCAGCCGACTTGATGCGCAGCAGCGCACTGCGGGTGCTTGAAGCACCGGGACTGGGCGCCGGTGTCGACGACAAAGTCGATCATGCCTATTTCTCCGCTGCAGGCACCGATATGGTAGTCATCGGCAAAGTGTCAAAAACAGGCAGCTCGATCAAGGCACGTTTTGCGCTCGTGGACATCGCCAGGAGAACAAGAATTCTCGAAGAAACGATCGTCGAATCCGACTTCGGGGCACGACACCTGGCTCACCGCATTGCCGATGAGGTCCATGAACGACTCACCGGCTATCCCGGTGCCTTCGCCACCAAGATTTGTTATATAGCTCGCGACGGACACAGCTCAGAAATCGTGATCGCCGACTCAGACGGCTACAACCGCCGGGTGCTGTACGAAACCAACGCGCCCATCATGTCGCCGCAATGGTCGCCGGACGGGACACGCCTCGCATACGTATCATTCGAGCGCCAGCGGCCGAGAATCTATGTGCACAACATTTCTACCGGGAAGCGCACAGTAGTTGCGAATTTCCGCGGGACCAACTCCGCGCCGGCCTGGTCCCCCGATGGCAAATATCTGGCCGTTACGCTGTCAAAGGACGGCGGCTCCCAGATCTACTTGATCGATGCCAACGGGACAAACAATTCCGGCCGCGGAAATCCGATACGCCTCAGCGACAGCCGGTCGCGCGATACCGAACCAAATTTCTCGCCACAAGGGCGCCACATTCTCTTTACGTCGGACCGCGGCGGGACGCCGCAGATCTACCGCATTCCGGTCGATGGTTCGAGCCGCGCCAAACGGATGACATACGACGGCCGCTACAACACTTCACCGAAATACTCTGCAAATGGCGATACTTTCGCCTATGTTCGTTTGGAGTCCGGTCGTTTCAGCATTGCAATGCAGGATATGAGCAGCGGCCAGGTGACATACCTGACATCAGGGCGAGATGACCGCTCGCCCGTCTTTGCTCCAAACGGAAAAGCCGTCTTGTATTCCACGGAAATCAAAGGCCGAGGCGCACTGGCTGCGGTTTCGACCGACGGCAGTACCAAGTGGGGAATCGCAACATACGCACACGACATACGGGGGCCATCCTGGGGCCCATATGACTCGAACCGAGTGGAGATACCGAAATGAAACGTCTTCTTATTTTGAGCCTGGTCGCGACCTTGTCGGCCTGTATCAATATGGGCGACAAGGGCACTCGAGGCGAACAAGAACTCGCCGCGCAAGAAGCTGCCGCCCTTGCTGAGCAAGAACGCAGGCGCGCAGCCATGAGTGATGAAGCACGCGCACGTTACGACACCATGACCGACGAAGAGCGTGCTCAATACAATGCTCTGACCAACGAGGAGCGCGCACAGGCAACAATAGAGCGCAGGCGAGAAGCAGCTCGTATCGAAGAGGAACGTCGTCAGGAAGAAATCCGGATGCAAAGCGAGCTCGCCCAGATCGAAGAGCTGCGCCAACAGCGAATGGAAGACAATGACGATCCCACCCTGATCGGAATGGTGACCGAGGAACAACTGCGCGAAGCGAACCCGCTACTCCTCGAGCAATCCATCTACTATGGATATGACCAGTACAGCGTCAACACCAAGTACGCATCGATAATCGCTGCGCATGCGCGCTTTCTGGTTGCCAATCCAACAGTAAAAATCTTCATGGAAGGAAACTGCGACGACCGCGGCAGCCCGGAATACAACATCGCCCTTGGCCAACGGCGCTCTGATTCAGTAGTACGCGCATTGTTGGCATTGGGCGTACCGGCGCGACAAATCGAATCTGTCAGTTTCGGTGCCGAACGGCCGGTTGCATTTGGACAGAACGAAGACGCCTAGGCGCGCAACCGGCGCGCTGACTTTGCCTATCCGATGCTGAAGGACCCGGACGTCCGCATCGCTCCCTCAATAAGAGCACTGTCAAACAACGAATAAACGTGAACAGTAGAGCAGTCAAACGAGAGGCCGGCGAAGAGGGTGCCAAATTGCGTTGGATGGTCGCGATCGGTTTCGTGCTGTCGTTCTCGTTTGCGGGTCCATCGGTTGCGAACGAGGCGAACGCACCAGATTACGGGGCAGACGCGTTTCAGTTGCTGGAGATTCTCAACCAGAACGAAGTACTGAGCTCCGAAATCGCAACTTTGCGCGGTGTGGTTGAAGTTCTGCTGGAAGAAGTCGAGCAATCAAACATCAGCCGCAAGACAATTGCGGCAGACTTCGACAGGCGAATCGAACTGATTGAATCGAATCCTGCCGAGGACACAAGCGAAGACAAAGACAGAATCACCGAGCTGGAAGACAGGATCCTGCAACTCGAAGAAGCGCTGACAGCGATGCATGAGGTCATATCGTCAACTGGCCCGGCGGTGGTCCAAACCAATCCCGCTGATGACGCCTACGAAGCGGCTCTGGAGACATACACCGACGGTGACTATGAATCGGCCATCATCGAATTCGAGGCCTTCCTGGAGCAATACGGCAGCGAGGCAATCGCCGCAAACGCGCGTTACTGGCTGGCCGAAGCCTTACTTAGACAGACATACTATGGATCCGCCATCGAAACTGGCGAGACCCTGATATCCGTTCATCCCGAAAGCGACAAGGTCCCCGACACAATATTCCTTCTCGGCAAGGCATATCTGGCAATGGGTGACGCCTACTCTGCACGTGACACATGGGAAACCCTGGTGGTAGATCATGCGGATACCGGCGCCGCTGAAAAAGCGCGGGAGCTTCTGGACCGTTTGCCCTGATCAGTGCCTTTAGCGCGCCTGCGCGATCAAGGTTTGTAGATGTCGCTGGCTAGCACAATCGTTGTCTCATTCGTGCGATTCTCTGCCCAATGTACGGTGGTCTTGTCTTCGGTAAAACTGTCACCTTGTTGATGATCGAAGACACCTTTTCCTTCGACGTGCTCCGTCAAAGTACCTTTCAGCACATATACGATGCCGGGACGCCCATTGTGGCTGTGTAACGGTGCCGCCACGCCTGGTTGAAATGTGATTACTCGCGTTCGCAATTGCCGGCCATCGACGCTGTCCAGTTCCCCTCTTTGCAACCGGCTCTTCGCCGCGGGACCAGCTGGGCCGAATATGCTGGGCATGGTAGTGCAATGCACCGCCGAGCACGCTAGCCCGATTTCCCGAATACATTGTTTCCGCCACGTTGACGGCACGCTCCCACGCCATGCCGCGCGGCGCCGGAATCTCGTCCAGTTCTGTCCAGGAAAATGCACCAACGTAGCGCTTGCGTAGATAGTCCCAATTTTTCTGGTAGACCGCTTTGCAAATACTGTTTGGATAGCGCGGGTGTGCGGCTCGATTCATCGTAACTTCTGCGACCGCATACTGGCCTTCAATTGGTTCGCCTCGCGACTCGTAGTACACGTTCAAGGCGAGACAGTTCAGCTCCGCTCGCCTGGTATCGCGCACCGTCTTCGCGTGCATTACGCTTGCGAACATTACCAGCAATACACTTGCTGCTGCCCCGATTATCAATGGAATACGGTTGCCTGTGTTCCACAAAAAACGGACATGGCCCCACCATTTGGAAATCAGGGAAACACGCCGACCGGAACGTCGGCGTCCAAACTTTCTTAACAATTTCATTAGCTTGCCGAATTTTCTCGGCGCACACGGGTGGCAACGAGAGATCTCGCGCAAGAATCAGACCGCACGTGAGCCGACCAATTGTGCGCGTGCGTGCAGTGCATGCCGAACAACGGCGACCCCGGCAGTTTTTGACTGCAAATGCTTTCGAGAAGGGCTATCTCGCTTTGAACTGCGGTTTGCGCTTCTCCATGAATGCGCGTCTGCCCTCAACGTAGTCGTCACTCTTCATGCAAACTTCGACGGCCGCTTCAGCCGCGGCGTAATCACCGGTCGCAGCGATCAATGATTCGAAGGCTATCTTTGACGCAGCGACAGTGAGCGGGGCGTTAGCCGCGATCCTCAGTGCAACTTGTTCCACGTATTCGTCGAGGTCGGTATCAGCAATCACACGATTGACCAACCCCATTGCGAGTGCCTCCTGCGCATCATAAAGGCGAGCGGTATACATGATCTCCCGCGCTGCAGCATGGCCGACAGTCGCCGTCAAGCGGTTGTTGCTTTGCACACCGTATCCCAGCCCCAGTCGCGCCGCCGGAATCGCAAAGCGCGCCGACTCGTCCGCGTAGCGCAAATCGCACGACAGTGCTGTTGCAAGGCCACCACCAACACAGAAGCCGTGAATCAAAGCGATCACCGGCATTGCTGAAGACTGGATTGCAGCATGTGCCGCATCGACGGCTGCCTCGTATGCGCGCACCTGATCACCGCTCGACCGGTTCTGCTCGAACTCGGAAATGTCGGCGCCGGCTGCAAATGCAGTTTCGCCTTCGCCGCGCAGAATGACGCATCGCACTTTGGGATCGCTCTCGAATTGCGACATCGCCTGTGGAATCGCGCGCCACATTTCGGCGTTGATCGCGTTACGCCGCGCCGTATTGTCGAACACCATGCGGCCAATCGTGCCGTCGCGCTCGAAACGCAATTGCCCCTTGCTCATGACATCTCCTTAAATAACCTTGTCGGATCGCATGGCTGCGATCTCGTCGGCGCTAAAGCCGACCTCCCGGAAGATTTCTTCGTTATGTTCCCCGGCATTTCCGATTGTGCGCTTCATTCGCGAAGGCGTACGCGACAGGCGGACGGCCGGGCCGACAAGGCGTAATTCACCGCCCTCAGGGTTCGGAACGCTTGCAGCCATGCCGAGATGTTTGACCTGTTCGTCATCGAATACTTCGTCCATCCTGTAAATCGGTCCGCACGGAACGCCGGCATCGTTAAGCAGTGTTATCAGATCGCGCGACTTGAATTGCTTCGAACATTCCGAGATCGCGGCATTAAGCGCTTCGCGGTTGTCCGAACGCAACTGCGCGGTCGCATAGTCTGCATTCTTTGCCAGTTCGGGCACGCCAAGCGCATTGCACATCCGCGCAAAAATGATGTCACCTGAAGCCGCAATGTTCACGAAACCATCCGACGACGGATAGACGCTGGTCGGCATGGATGTCGGATGGTCATTGCCTGCCTGGGCTGGCACCTCGCCTTCCACCAACCAGCGCGCCGCCTGAAAATCCATCATGGTCACCATCGCAGAGAGCAACGAACTCTGCACCCATTGGCCTTTTCCGGAAACGCTGCGTTCCTGTAACGCGATGAGAATCCCGATTGCTGCAAATAGCCCCGCGCTCAGGTCGGCCACCGGTGTGCCCGCGCGCACCGGCCCTTGCCCCGACAAGCCGGTTACCCACATCAGCCCACCCATTCCTTGTGCAACCTGATCGAAGCCGGCGCGGTCCCGGTACGGGCCGTCCTGCCCGAAACCAGAAATACTGGCGTAAACAAGGCGCGGATTTTCCTTCGACAATGTTTCGTAATCGATACCGAGCTTGTGTTTGACGTCGGGGCGGTAATTCTCGACCAGAACATCCGCGGTGCGTACCAGGCGTTTGAGCGCGTCCACACCGCGAGGGTCTTTCAGGTTGATCGTGATCGAACGTTTGTTTCGTTGCAAATTCTGAAAATCGGAACCCAAACGCGGCCCAAATCCTTCGTCGGCCGCAACGCTCGGCATCTCGACCTTGATGACATCAGCACCCCAATCGGCGAACTGCTTGACACAGGTTGGACCTGCTCGCACTCGAGTCAGGTCTATCACGCGAATGTGTGAAAGCGCTTCGCTCATGGCACGTCAGGTGTCCGTGACGGTACGATTGAGCCAACGCCCCGTCTCGACCGTGTGGAAAAAGTCCTCGATCACGCGATTGAACAACGCCGGTTCTTCGATATTCAACACATGCCCGCTCCTGGGCAGAACGACGAGCCCACAGGTGGGTATTGTGCGTTTCATCATCACCGATGGTTCCAGTGTCGAGTCATCCTCGTCACCTGCAACGACGAGCAACGGTGCAGTAATCCCGGCCATTTCCTTCTTCAGCGCGTAGAGAGATGGACGCTTGCCCTGGTAATTTGCCATCGTGTTCGCCGAGCCGTCGGCCGAGTGCTCACTGAAATGCCGGATGAAATCCTCAAACGCGCGCGGGTCCTTTTCCTCGAGTTGCATACGCGTGGGACCGTGCCCGTATGTAGCGGCGACATGCGCCATGCCTTTGTCAAGTATGGTTTGAGCAAGTGCCGCAGATTCTTTCTGAAACGACTCGTACTGGTCAGGATGTGCGCCGTACCCGCAACCCGCCACCACAAGCGAAGACGCACGATGGGAATATTCCATCCCGAAATGCAAGGTCGCGAATGCGCCCATCGACAATCCAACGACGTGCGCACGGTCAAGTTCAAGTCCGTCCAGAATACACAGGATGTCGTCGCGTGCTCTTTGCTGGGAATAGGAACTACCGTCCGGCGGCACGTCAGACGGCGGATATCCGCGCGCGTTGAAGGTAATGCACCGATATCTGCGCGAGAAGTGGCGCACCTGTGGTTCCCAGCTTCGGCAATCGCCGGCAAACTCATGTGCGAACACAATCGGATTACCGCTTCCGGTATCTTCATAATAGAGTTTTACGCCATCGTCGGCAGTTACGTGCGGCATATGTTTACCCTGTTCATTGGGACTCTCGGACCAAACGTCTAGACTAACCAAATCCCGGACCGAATGAAACCAACGTGCGCAAAGGGCGCGATGCGTTCAGCGCTGATCGGGGAGCCCTGTCTTCGCCTTGTGCCACCTTGCCGGAGTACTGCAGGATGCTGGCAAGGCATCTACAATCGATCAGTCACTAACCTCAGGGAGTCACAATGAAGTTTGAAGATGCCGTGTGTATCGTCACCGGTGCAGGTACCGGCACAGGAGCAGCGTGCGCGATACAACTTGCAAAAAAAGGAAGTCGTGTTGTGGTGAATTACAGCCGCAGCGAGCAGGAAGCACGAGATGTGGTCGAGAAGTGTATCGCCGCAGGAGGCGACGCCTTGCTGGCAAAAGGCAATGTCGCCGAAGATAGTGACTGCCGCGCACTGGCGCAGGCAGCACTCGACAAGTGGGGTCGAATCGATGCGTTGATCAACAATGCCGGTATTACAAAATTTGCAAATGCGGCTGATCTTGATGCGCTCGATGCAGAGGACTTTCAAAGCCTCTACTCGGTAAACGTCATCGGCGCCTACCAGATGACACGCGCCTGCGCTCCGGCGATGAAGAAGCAGGGTGTCGCGTCCATCGTCAATATTTCATCGATTTCAGGCGTCAGGGGGGTCGGGTCCTCCACCGCCTATATCGCTTCCAAAGGCGCACTCAACGCAATGACCCTGGCGCTCGCGCGCGCCCTTGCTCCCGAGATTCGGGTTAACGCCGTATGTCCCGGGCTTATCGATACGCGCTGGCACTCTGCACGTTTTAATGCCGAAGATTACGAGAAGTTCAAGGCACGCTACGAAAAAACCGTTCCTCTGGCGAAAAGCGCGTCACCAGACGACGTCGCAGAGGTTGCGCTCTGGTTGCTCGAAGGCGCGGCGCTGGTAACAGGCGAAACCATTCTTGTCGATGGCGGGCTCCATCTTGGCAAATAGCCGACCGGGAACTTTTCACTTTGAAAACAGAGAAACAGGGCGGCCGGTAACCCTGGCAGGCAACCGCGCGATCGCCGGCTGCCATCTCCCGAGTGCGTAGCAAACAAAGGACTGGACCCATGACAAAAGTTGCGATACTCGATGACTGGCAAGGCGTCGCGCACAGCTGTGCCGACTGGAGCGAACTGGCGCAGCAGGCCGAGCTGGTATTTTTCAAAGAGGCGTTTTCCAGCCCTGACGACCTCGTCAGGAATCTCCTGGATTTCGAAGTCATCATCGCGATGCGTGAACGCAGCGCCTTTCCAAAAGCCGTCATCGACAAGCTTGCCAATTTGCGCATGATCGCACTTACCGGTGCGCGCACGTGGACGATGGATCTGGATGCCTGCACCAGACGCAACATCGTCGTTTGTCATACGGCTGCGACGGCGGCAGGTGCAGCGACTGCTCAACTTGCGCTGGCACTGTTACTTGCAGCGGCCCGCCACATACCGGCAGCGCACGAATCGATGAAAGAGGGTCGGTTCCAGCAAGAACTGCCTGCCGGTCGAGTCCTCGACGGCGCCGCCCTGGGCGTGATCGGTCTGGGCAAGATTGGGTCGCGCATGGCGCGTTACGGGCAAGCATTAGGAATGAATGTGCTGGCCTGCGGACGCCTGACGGCGGCGCTCGATGTATACGATCAGGAACCGCTACTCGCAGATCACCCGTTGCGCACTTTGCCCAATGTGGTTCTGACACCCCATCAAGGATACTGCACGAGGGGAATCTATTCGCGGTTCTACCGCGAATCAATCGAGAACGTGCTCGCGTATCTCGCAGAAAAACCGATTCGAATCCTCAGTCCGGACTCTTGGCGCGGCTAGAGAAGTGATTCACCGGTAGCGAAGGGATACAACGCGATCTTCGCAATTGCAGCCTTGTCAATCCGGGCCCGGGCCAGTAGCTGGCCAGTTCAAACCACCGTCGCCGCTATGCCTGAACGAAAACGCCCTCAGTCGAGGACGCAATCAGTCACAGGCCGATTCAATCCAGATCGTTCGGATCGTCAGACCAGCGACGGCGCGGACCGCCATTCTCGAATTCGAACGAAATGTCCGTGTCGAAGTCTTCCTCCTCGTCGTCGTCGTACTTTTCCATCTCGCGGATCAACGCCTGCAAACGTAGCTCGGCGGCCGATTCGTTCTCGAATTCGTCATTAAGCCGTTTCACGGCCTCGCCAGCTTGCACGTAATCGCGCCTGGTCCTGATTGGCCTCGCGGCCCCGTTTCTTCGGTGTTGGCGTCGCTGAGTCATAGCAGCCTCCCTCGACATTAGCGATCTGCGTCACTGCTCTTTTCACTTTGGGCCCTGCGGCCGCCATTACGAGTTGAACGGCTGGGGGTAGCACGTGAATAGTTTCCAGCAACGCTGCCCATAGCTGAATGCAAGATTTGATCCCATCATCGACGACTTATGATGCGTCGCAATATGCCGATGGACAGGCACGTCCAACTACCTGTCGAAAATAAAATTATGCAGCGCTATGACTGTGCCCAGTCATGCTGTAATGCACTAAGGATACGTGTGACATAAGGTTACAAAAACCGTAACGTAAGACAATGTACAAAAACAACCGCGTGCCGTTAGCATCCGTCGCGAACCGGCACTTGATTTGGTGATGCGGCTTTCGTAAATGTTCCGGAACATCACAACAGCAAGACCAACTTGCATAACAATTTCAGGAGAGGAGAACAGCGCATGACCACTGACGTGCTCGGTTTCGTTGGCGTTGGAAAGATGGGAGGGCCAATGACCGCCCGGCTACTCAACGCCGGCCACAAGGTATGCGTGTTCGACGCAAGCTCTGAAGCACTCGCTGCGGCGGAAAAGATCGGCGCTCAGACTGCCGCATCGGCAGCCGAAGTTGCATCTGTTGCCGAGACCGTATTTCTGAGCCTGCCTGATCCGCAAATTGTTCAGGCTGTTGCACTTGGCAAAAATGGCATTATCGAAGGCACGAAAATCAAACGCCTCGTCGATTTCTCGACGATCGGGCCACGCGCAGCAGAAAACGTCGCCAGAGGTCTCGGTGCCAGTGATATCGCCCATGTTGACGCGCCGGTCAGCGGCGGCGTTAAAGGGGCCCGGGAAGGAACGCTTGCCATCATGGTCGCTTGCCCGGCACCGGTGTTCGCCGGCGTCGAAGAAATATTGAAGAACTTCGGCAAGGTTTTTCACCTCGGGGAAACACCAGGCCAGGCTCAAACCATGAAAATCGCCAATAACCTCCTCGCAGGCGCCGCCATTGCACTGACCTCTGAAGCGATGGTGATGGGCGTGAAAGCCGGCCTGGATCCGAAGCTGATGCTCGACGTACTCAATACCAGTACCGGTCGTAACAGCGCAACCCAGGACAAGTTTCCCAAGTCGGTGCTGCCCGGAAGTTTTGATTTCGGCTTTACCACCGGCCTTTCGTACAAAGACATTTGCCTTTGTATTGATGAAGCAGAGGCACTCGGCGTACCGATGGTGGTCGGGTCTGCAGTTCGGCAAATGCTTGCCGTAACCAAAGCGACGTATGGTGCCGACTCTGACTTCACCTCAATCTGTCGTGTCGTCGAATCGTGGGCAGGCGTCGAAGTGCGCGGATAACGCCTACCCGAACCCGGTTGGCAAGAGAAGTGAGACGAGCTACCGGTTATCAAGTGAAAAAGCACGCTGCATACCGGTCATCGTCAATCTGACCAGAACCGCAGCATACTGACCGGTCCGGCGGCGCATCGACCCCATCAAAAAACGGAAAAGAAAAAGAGAAGGAAATACCACGCGGGCACCAAGAGCCAGGCGACACCAGATTCAACCTCTGGTCGTATGGAGTATCACTGCCCTTCGTGGCCAGCACAATAACAAGCACCCACCATCAACAGGAGAACATCATGAACGATGAGTTATACGAAAAAGGTATGGAAATCCGCAAAGCGGTTGTCGGTCCCGAGTATGTGGAAAAGTCGCTCGCGGCAGCCGATGACTTCAACATGCCCATGCAACGCCTTGTAACCGAGTATTGCTGGGGCGCTGTCTGGGGCCGCGAAGAACTTCCAAAAAAAACACGCAGCATGCTGAACATTGCCATGCTCGCCGTACTCAACCGCCCTAACGAATTCAAGTTGCATGTGCGCGGTGCAATTCGAAACGGCGTGTCCAGGGACGAGATACGTGAAATTCTTTTGCAAGTCGCGATCTACTCAGGCGTTCCAGCCGCGATCGATTCGTTCCGCAATGCCAAAGAAGCGCTTTCCGACATGGACGAATCGTAAACAATTGTTTTGTCCAGCAATCTTGAGATCACAAGCACCTGCGAGAACACGCACTTCGCAGTACGTGCGTTTCTACCGTACGTGCTTTCGCCACAACGGAGCAAACGGTCATGACCAGTGACAGTTACGAAATCTACGCCATCAAATACGCCCGCTTGTCACGGCGTTCGCCTGACAACTTCATCGGCGGCGATCCGCACGATACCGATATGCCGCTGAACTATTACGTCTGGGTCGTTACCAATAGCGATCGAACGGTTCTCGTCGATACCGGGTTCGGTCAGGACTCGGCCACCAAACGCAACCGCGAAATTGTGCGGCCCGTTGAAGAAGGCTTGCACGCACTCGGCTTTGATCCAGAACGTATCGAGGATGTTGTCATAACGCACATGCACTATGACCACGCCGGCAATCTGCCACTCTTTCCCAACTCGAAATTTCACCTTCAGGATGCGGAAATGGACTACGCGACAGGCCGCTGTATGTGCCACGACATCATGCGGCATGCCTACGAAGCCGATCACGTCGTTCACATGGTACGCAGCGTGTTCGACCAGCGCGTCATGTTTCACGACGGAACCGCCGAGATCGCCCCCGGAATCGAGTTACATCACATTGGCGGTCATACCAAGGGTCTGCAATCCGTGCGCGTAAGAACAAACAGGGGCTGGGTCGTGCTGGCGTCGGATGCCAGCCATTTTTACGCCCATATGAAACAAAGCCGCGCCTTCCCGATCGTCTATAACGTCGCAGACATGCTTGAAGGTTTCAAGACCTTGCGAAAGCTCGCCACATCACCGCAACACGTAATCCCGGGCCACGACCCGCTCGTGTTCGACCGCTACCCGGTCGCACGGCCTGGCATGGAAGACTGGATCGTGCGGCTCGATGCGCAACCAAGCGGTTGAATTGGCCTGCCGAATGAAAACCTGACAGTTTGTCGGGCTGCTAGCTAGCCGGCTTGCCGCCAGGCCATACCGGCGTTTGTGCCAGATCCGCCCATGCGGCAGGCGTACGGCACGCTTTCTCCGCTTGCTCGGGTGGCTGACCCGAATCCCAATGCTGCGCAATATATCGATTGCCAGTGATATGGCCTGCGGCATCCGAGCATAGCCACAACATTGGCGGCGCCATCACTTCCGGCTGCACGAGATCAGCACGTTCGAATCCAGCCTCTTCCGGAACCATCGAAGTATTGGCCGGACCTCCCGGAATAACGACGTTCACGGTCACGCCTGTGCCTTTGAATTCCAGGGCGTGCCCATGCGACATTGCTTCCAGCCCCGCCTTGCACGGACCATAGGGATGAAAGCCGCCGCGCAACATCGTGAAAAAACTGGTGGTGACATTAATAATGCGCCCCCAACGCTGATCGAGCATATGCCCGATCGCAGCACGCGTCAGATTCCACGCGCCGGACATGTTCACCGCAACGAATCGTTGCCACATATCGGGCTCAATTTCCTGAATGCCAACCGCCCTGGTCATATGATCGCTGCGAATTACACCCATTCCGAGCGCACCATTGTTGACGATAATGTGCAGACCTCCAAGTTCGTCGCGCGCATCGCGAACTGCGCGCGCACAGGCCGTGTAATCGGAAATGTCGACCGCTCCACAAAGCAAACCCTCGTTCGGAAAGCCGGTCATATCGGTCTTGAGTTGTTCTAATCCATTCGAGTCGACATCGAGCGCGGCGACTCGCGCACCTTGAGACAAGAACGCTTTCACGAGCACTCTTCCGAAACCACCTGCGGCGCTGGTGACGATAGCCGTCTTGCCCAGCAGCGGCTGGGTCAGGCATTTGTCTCTCCCCCCAAATGTTATGCACACAACGAAAACTACGCGGCACAGAACTACACGCGATGAAATTTGTCACCAGACGGCGTTCGACCCTGTGCAACTGTCTTGTCCATCAGACCCCAAAAAAGACATCAAGGGTGTAAGCTGGCGAGGAATCCGTTTGCGAACGACGAACGTAATCAATTGTACTAGTGCAATGCCACGATTCGTCGTACTGGTCGAAACTTCATTTATGGAAAGGACAGACCATGAAACACTCAATCAGCACCGCGCAGACACACCCAACCGGCGCAAACGTCAGGCACGTTGAATTTACGCGTCCTTTCCACTGGCTCAGCCTGGGCTGGGAAGACCTGAAAAACAATCCCTATCCGAGCATTTTTCATGGATTTATTTTCGCTGCGCTGGGATGGCTGATTATTGTCATATGCAGCACGCAGATCGAGCTGCTTGCACTCGCGCTGTCCGGTTTCCTGCTGGTCGGGCCGATTTTCGGGGCTGGCTTTTATGCCCTGTCACGCATGCGCGCGCGGGCAGAAAGCGGATTTTGATACTTCGCTAGACGCCGCCACCAAGAATTTCGGATCACTTGCCCGCCTCGGCGGCGTGCTGGCGATCATTGCGATTGCATGGGCAATCGCGTCAAACTGGATGTGTCAGCAAGAGTTCGGCAACCGGCTACCTGAAGTCGAAATCAGTTTCTACCGCACCATTTTTGAGTGGCGCGACCCTGGATTTTTTGTGCCTTACCTTGCCACAGGTGCATTGTTTGCCGCACTGGCGTTCTTGATATCGGCGGTGTCGGCACCGATGATCTTTGACCGCGGCGGAAGCACACGGGCCGCGATCATGACCAGCGTCAGAGCCGTCGCGACAAATCCATTTGCAATGGCACTGTGGGCCGTATTGATCGTCGCACTCACAATAATCGGATTCGCAACTTTGATGGCTGGCTTGATTCTCGTCCTTCCGCTGATCGGTCACGCCACATGGCACGCGTACAAGGACCTGGTGGAGTAACTAGCGCCCGTGCCGACCATTGATTCTGGTGATCATTGACCCTAGCGAAAATTGTTACCGGCGGCAATTGTTCCCAGTGACAATGGATCATCGCAGTCACTGGTTACACGGCAACTGCTCCGCCATCCACGACCAGTTCGGTTCCGGTAATGTAGGACGCCTCGTCAGACGCAAGAAACAAGAGTGCGTAGGCAGCTTCCTCGACTGTGCCGGCGCGACGCATCGGGATCGATTCGATGATCTTCTCTCGCAACTCGGGATCGGCTGCCGATACTGAAGTTCGCATCGGCGGCATCAAGCCCGGGTGTACCGAATTGACCCGTATCCCGTCTTTTGCGAACTGTACGGCGGCGGATTTCGTCATCAGGCGGATGGCCGCTTTTGCGCCGTTGTAGCCCATGTGCACGAACTCCTGCCCGATAATGCCTGACATCGAGGACATGTTGACGATCGAACCTCCACCGGATTGTTTCATTGCTGGTATCACGTATTTCATGCCGAGAAAATTACCGCGCGCATTGACCGCCATCAGCTGATCGAAATACGCAACGTCCATACGATCTGTAACAGCCCCGCTGAGCCCCGCGTTATTGACCAGAATGTCGATTCGGCCAAACATCGCGACCGTCTCATCGATTGCGGAGCGCCACTGCTCTTCTTTCGACACGTCCAATGCAACAAAACCGGCTTCGCCGCCAGACGACTTGATCGCCGCTGCGACGGCCGCGCCCTCTTCTTCCAGTATGTCGGCCAGCATCACTCGCGCACCCTCTTGCGCAAATATGCGTGCCGCGCTCTCGCCCATTCCGGAAGCCGCGCCGGTAATGAGTGCGACCTTGTTCGTCAATCTCATGATTTTCTCCCCTCGATCAAGTGAACACGCATAGGTAGTTCGGCTACGGCCGTTCCCGTCATCTGATACTGGCCGTAAAACCGTGCTGCCCAGGCGTGATTGGCGCGGCCCCTAAAACCGGTCCTGATTCACCATCCAGAAACGCCGTTATTGTCTCAATTCAAGCCGCTCTTCAGGAATGATACGTGCGTGCTGATGCAATTTCCTTGATCTGAAACATACGGAGAGTCAACGCGCATGGCTGATGCCATTGACAGCGCAGCGCCTGAAATCGCAACTACCCAGCGCCCTTGGGAAGGTTCGATACCACTCGCCGTGAACGACCCGAATGTGTTGCCTGCGCTCGCAAGCGTGGTCTTTTTCCGGATCTCCGAATACTCGGGACTGCAAGTCACAGATCAGGCGCGCTTGCGCGCCCAGCTTGAGGGCGCCGTTGCAGTCTCCCTGGTCGATGTACCCGAGAACTGCAGAATCGTTCTGGATGCACCCGACGGAATGGCAGTCGCAATCCTGCACAACCCTGTCGCCGCACTGGACGTTGCCGAGCGTTGCGCTGGCGTGGCAGGTGTCAGCATGCCGCTGGCTATCGGCGTCAATCACGGCGCAATTCAGGTCTCACCGGACGAATCGTTTCATCCCGGTATAGCGGGTGACGCAATCGGAGTTGCCGCTTCGATCGCCGACTTTGCCGGGCCACAGCGAGTCACCGCATCGCGGGCATTCGTGAATGCGCTGCGACAAGCAAACCCGCGACGCGCGCGTAGTCTCAGAAAAGTGAGTACATATACTGATCGGCAATTGCGCACGCATGAACTTCTGACTCCCAATCCCGGTGCCGCCGCGACGCGACGCAAATTGCTGTACATGGGTTTGGGCACTGTCGTTGTCGGCCTGCTTGGAAGTGCTATCGGTTTCAGGGCTGCCCTGCGCAAGTCAGGAGTTCCGATCCAACCGATATGGACGACCTTCGCAAAACGTTCGCGCGCGCTATGGCGTCACTACGATCCGCATGACGGCAATAACTAAGAACGCGCCCCGAAAACAACTCGGCCGTTATCAGGTCATCGCCGAAGTCGGGCGCGGTGCAATGGGCATCGTATATAAAGCGGAAGACCCGGTTTTCGATCGAATGCTGGCGATCAAGACCATTTTCATTCCGGCAGACGAGACCGATCGTCAGGAATACGAGGCACGTTTCAATCAGGAAGCACGCGCCGCCAGCCGCCTTGCTCATCCAGGCATTGTCACGATCTACGATGTAGGCCGCGAGGGCGAGATGCTGTTCATGGCAATGGAACTGCTCGAAGGCATCGACTTGTCCGCGCGCGCCAAGGACGGACGCTTCAGTGTATCCGAAACGATAGAAATTACCGCGCAAGTTGCTGAAGCGCTGGCGTTCGCTCATGAGCGTGGTGTCGTACACCGGGACATCAAGCCACCCAATATCATGCTTGTCGGCAACGACCGCGTGAAGCTGATGGATTTCGGAATTGCCCGTGTACGCCAGTCGGATCTGAAAACCGAAACCGGCGTCATGCTCGGAACGCCCCGCTACATGTCACCGGAACAGGAATCGGGCCGGCCGACCGACCATCGCTCGGACGTATTCTCGCTCGGCACGGTGATTTATGAAATGCTCACAGCATCGAAACTGTACGCGGGCAACGACCCGTCCGAGATTGTCTACAACGTCGTCAATTTTCGGCCGGTGCCGCCGAGTTATATCAATCGTCAAGTCCCGCCAATGCTCGATCTGGTGTTGGCGAAAGCGCTTCAGAAAGATCCTGACGCCCGCTATCAGGACGCGCAACAACTCGCCATTGATCTGCGCTCGTGCCTGACTGAGATTGGCGCGGCCAGACACAGGGCCGAATCGACAGCGCGAATCGAGTCGACAGTGCGTATCGCGCGCACTGGCTTGGCCGAGGAGCAAGACACTGAAAGCGAAACGCAAACATCGCTCGACGCTGAACTGGACTTCACCGAGGAACCGACACAGACCGAGGCGATGACTGCGAATTCCCAGTTGCGCCTTGCGGCAGTCCTAGTCGACGCGACTACGCGCTTGCCGGTGGCACGCTCGTTTGCGTGCGAGAAAGCCCTGAAGCGGCTTACACATCCCACAGCCAAAGACCACGCCAGGCTGGTGCGCGCGCCACGACCACCGGGTTTCTTCATGCGCAGCGTGCGCGACGGCGAAGTACGCATGCTACTGGCGACAATACTGGCTACCATTGCGGTCGCCGCACTTGTTGCTACCTATTGACCTGGCCAGGCAGTCAGAACTATCGCAGCAACCTACATCGGATAGAACAGACCCCCCGAGAATATTAATGCCGACTTCACCGGCTTTCCCGGAATAAGTTCGCCAAGTGCCTCACAGTATTCTGTAAGCTGATTGCGGTAAGGACGCGCCGCCGCCTCCAGATTGTCGGCCTCGATCGATTCGCCAGTCTTGTAATCGAGGACCCAGATTTCATTGTCGAACTCCACTACCCGGTCCACGCGTCTGATTTCACCTTGCCGCGACACGTAAGCGAACTCGTTATACGCGCGTAGATAATGTTCGGGCTGGAAGAAGCGCTGCAACTGCGGCTCGTCAACAATCAGTTGCACTTCCTTCCACATATCTTCGAACTCATCGTCAGTCACTTCAACTTTGTCGCGCAGGTCGTCGCGGCCGCCGAACTCGGAGGGAGGGACAACCTTCTCCAGCACCGCGTGCACCAGAGTCCCGCGGCGGCGGCGTCGGTCAACGAGGTCATCTGTGCGTTTACCCACCCGCAACGGCTCGCGCAGAGGGTCCGTACTTTGGTCGCTCTGTACCGAACCTGTCGCAGATGAAGTTTCTTCCGATGACGTTGCATCAGCGTCCGGCAAGGGTGTCCCGCCACCGGCAACGTTTATGGCGTTCTCAAGCCTGTGATACCAACTGTTTTCATCTGCGCGTGATTCCACCCCGCTGGCGACAAAGACCTGTTGCGCGCGTGTCATCGCGACGTACAACAGATTCAGGTCCTCACGCTCGGCAAGTTGTGCGTCCTGATCAAACAATCGCGCCCTGCTTTCACCTCGTTCGTCCTTGCGGCTGAACAACGAGAAATGCGCAGGCGCTTCCAGATCCGGGGGCCAATCCACCAGGCAATCGTACGTGTCACTGCGCTTGGCTCCAGTATTAGCGTCGAGCAGCCATACGACAGGCGCCTCCAGGCCCTTCGCCCCATGAATGGTCAGCACGCGCACTGCGTCCATGTCCTCTGTCACGACACCAATGTCTGGCGCTTCTTCCGAAGCCGCGCGACGCAGGCTCGACAGTTCGTGAAGGAATCCTTGCAAACTGGGATAACGCCCGGCATCCGTGGACAACGCGACTTCCATAAACGCGCGCAGATTTGCAACCACCGCAGTTCGCATTGGCGCCGGCACCGCCGCTTCATAGCGGCGCATCAAGTCACTTTCGAAGTAGATTCGATCGAGCAGGTCGTGCACCGGCAACAGGTCCACATTCTTGATCCACGTACTCAGCAATCGTTGGGCGCGCGCCAACGTATCGCTGGCGCATCCGTCCTGAACCATACTGCACAGACGCGCCCACCAGCCGTCGCCGCCCGTATCGATGATGGCCATCAAATCATCGTCGCTGGCGGAGAAGATTGGCGAGCGCAATGCGCTGGCAAGTTGTAAATCTGCAAACGGCACCACCAGAAATTCAAGTAGCGCCGTCAGATCAACCGCCTCAAGTGTGTCGAGCAAACCTCCCTGACGCGTGCTGACATATGGAATACGGGCATGGCGCAACTCTCGCTCATACATTGGCAAATGAGCTCGGCGCGCCACGAGAACAAGTATGTCCTTGTAGCGTACCGATCGCGGCGTGTCCTGATCCAAAATCTGCCGGTGACCAACCATCTCGGTGATTCGAGCCGCGAGTTGTTCGCCTTCGCGCACACGTCGGCGATCCGCTTCATCGGCACGCTCCAGATCAAGTGGGTTGCGCCATCGTTGTGACTCGGCATCTACGCCACTTCCGCCAGCAACAAGCGGCAATACTTCAACCATGCCTGGCACGCTGCTGCGTAACGCGGAGTGCGGCTGGAAGTTCGGCATGACACCGTCGAACACGGTGTTGACCACCGACACCACCGCCGGGGCATTGCGACGCGTTTCATTCTGTTCAAGCGGTCGCGCCGCATGGTGTTCCCGAAGGTATGTGCGCGCGATGTCAAATAGCCGTGGCTCGGCACGGCGAAACCGATAGATCGATTGCTTCGGATCACCGACCAGGAAAACACTCGTTTGCGACTGAACTTCGGCAGACGCCTTGAGCCAGGATTTCATGGTCTGCCATTGAAGCGGATTCGTGTCCTGAAATTCATCGAGAAGAATGTGCTCATAGCGGGCGTCCAGCTTGTAGTGCATGTACTCGGCATGATCACTTCGGCCAAGAAGCAACCAGGCCCGCCATTCGACGTCGGTGTAATCAAGCAATCCGCGCTCGCCTTTGAGCGACTGATAGCGTTCCAGCAGTTCGGTACCGCACAGCAAGCCCGCCTCATTGAGCCGATAACCGGCTTGTTCTGCGAGCAAGATACGGGTCTTGTTCAGCGCCTCACCAAGTTTGTCGTGCAAAATCAAAAGGCGCTGCTGGCCCTCTTCGCCCAGACGCTTGTGCGCCGCCTTGCTCTCCTTACGCGCACGCAACGCGCTGTCGGCTTTGAACAGGACTGGCGACACAGATTCGAAACGGCGCGCGGCTTCGGTCTCGACAAGCGCCGCACGCAATTGTGCTGCAAAGCGCGAATCAGATTTGGTCGCGTTGCGCTCGAGCAGGTCCGCATACTCGGCAAGGTCATGCAACAAGGTTTGATCAGCAAATGTTTCGCCGATGACATCCACCTCAGGTCTAACCGACATTTCGTCGCGCAAACGTTCGAGCGCAAATGCCACCGGGTCGGGCTGGTCTTGCGTGTACGACCACCACTCGGCGCGCTTGCGCAAGAAATTCGTCAGTAATGAACGCGAATTTTCCAGGCCATATGTCTCGAATAACCAATGCAGCGAGTGGGCAACAGGGCTATCCGGGTTACGTTGCAGACCCTGGGCAAATAATTCCCAGGCTTCGTCGACCAGCAGCGAAGTGCGGTCGACAAGAGTTGAGCCGCTCGCAGCACCCGATGCCAGAGGAGCGCGTTTTAACAGCTGCAGGAACCAACTGTGAAAGGTACTCACGGTAATACCGGGTTGATCGGTCAGAAATTCTTCGAATAACGCGCGCGCGCGAGGCAACAGGCCGCCGATATCGTCTCGAGGAACTTCGAGGTCGCGCAGGAAATCGCTGACGACCTGGTCGTCTCCTGTCGCAAGCAGGTGCAGCCAGCCATGCAGGCGCGCCTGCATTTCCTGGGCTGCCTTGCGCGTGAACGTGATGGCCAGAATTTCAGATGGCTTCACACCGGCGAGAAGCAATCGCACCATGCGCGCCACCAGCAACCATGTCTTTCCGGATCCCGCACAAGCTTCGATGACTACCGAATGCGCCGGATCGAGCGCAGCGGCGTTGCGTTGGCGAATGTCCGACCGCGAACTCATGCCCAGTACTCTTTCCTGCACAGGCCTTGCATCTCGCACCAGCGACAAACAGAGTCAATACCCTGGGCACGAAACGATCCGCCTTCGCGCATCCGGGCAAAGATGTTGCGCAAGCGTTCGATCGCTTTGCCGACTTCAGCAAGCGTTTGCGAGTCCAGACACACAGAACGGGCCTGACCACCATCAAGAGACAAAAACAACGCCTCCTGCGCCCCTTCCGTCAGCAACACAGCGTAAACCGGCAATTGCACGTCTTCGCCGGCGTCCCTGATCGCGCGACGTAGTGCGTCGTCAGCACGTGTCTTGTAATCGACGAGCGAATACCCGGCGGGATCTGTCGCCTCGCGTTTGTCGACGCGATCAATACGGCCTTCGATCGTAAGCTTTGCGCCGTCTGGCAACGTGATCTCGACCTGCCGTTTGCTTTCCCCGGCGCAAAATCGCCATCCCTGCTCTTCGCGTGCCAGTTGCCAGTCAATGTAGGCCGGAATGATGGCCTGCCAACGCAGTGCCCATGCATGGCTGAGATAACTGGCTTCGGTTGCGCGCTTGAAGACCGCTTCACTAATGCTGCGCAACTCGAGATCCAGCTCCTCAGGTGCGATCTCACTGCAGACCGGAAATCGCCCGTGAAACCTGTGCAATATGTCGTGCACATACTCGCCATAGTCACGCTTCTCAAACGCTTCGCGCACCTCGTCAGGTTCGCGCAAACCAAGAACGTAACGTGCGTGGAATTGATACGGGCATGCGACTAGGCTGTTGTAACCGCTGGCGCTGATCCGGTCAGGCGTGCGTTCCGGCCCAATCACCGGCGCGGGCCTGGACGACACGGACGGTAGTTGCGCCGCAACTGGTGCTGCGACTTGTACGTCTGGCAAAGTTCGCCTCAATTCCTTGTCGTCAAGACCGCTTCCCCAGGCAAGCCTGTGGAACACTTCGATTCTCTCGAACATCGGACTCAACAAATTCTCTTCGCCATTGCGAATCTGCTGCCAGGTCACCAGCGTGTCGTTGCTGCGCGACAACAACCCGATCAAATCCTCTCGAATCTGCCCGATTCGGCGCTCGCTCGTCGGCAGACCAAGTTGCGCACGCACTGACTGGTTGAAGAAAACGCTGCCCGCGTCAGTACCGGGCAGATGCGACGCATCACACCCGGTCAGTACGACCGCGTCGAACTCACGCAGCCTGGTCAGCGAAAGCTGGGTAAAGATCACCGGGCTGACAATCCCGGAATCGCGGAACTCGGCGGACTCAAGCTGGCGATTCAACCATTGGCGCCACTCGCCAAACGTGAACTCTGCATCACTTTGGGCAAGGTCATGCGCGTGTCGTTGCAGGTAGTCAAGCAGCTGCACACCGGCAGGATCGCGCCGCAATCCATCTTCCACACCCAGCGACGCAAGACTGCCAAACAACAGCGTCAACCACTCATGCAGCCCGCGGCGCTGGTCGCGGCGAAGAATGCGCGCCGCTTTGGCGAGCCGGTCCAGCATATCCAACGCAGGCGCCGAATCATCGATGTCGGAGCTGCGCAGGGCCGACCGGTATGCATCAAGACCTGCAACGACCGATTTCGCGCGAATCACGCGCTCGAGCCCGAACACCGCCTCTCGACGCTGCGACCAGCCGAAAAAAATGAACGGCGATTTGATCAGGTCGAGAAGATCACGGTATAGAAAACCGCTTGAAACCGCGTCGAGCCAGCGCATGACGATGGTGCTTGCAGATGTTGTGGAAAAGGTCCAGCCAGTCTCGTCGTCGACCATTACCCGGGCGCGCTCCAGCAGCGCCCGCGCTCTGCGGGTCACAAGTCGATCAAGTGCAACGACTGCAATTTTGCTACGCCCGCCGGTAAGCCACAGACGCACCTGCGCGTCGACCGCTTGTGCTTCCTGTTCCAGACTGGCAGCACCAAACAAGCGCAGGTTTCCAGCCACCGGACTGGTTGGACACTCTGTGGCGAACACCCTGGCTCGCGCACGCAACACCTTGTCGTCATTCACGGCCTGAGGCCATGCCTGGACGAAAAAACGGGCCGACAAAGACGCGCCACGAACGCTTCCATCGGCCCGGTAGACTCTGACCCGCGCCCGCTGCGCATAGGTATTCAAGAAAGTCTCCTCGGTCGGCGTGAGACTTGGCAGGCCAAGCACATAGAGCGGCCGCGAAGCATCGCGCGCAATCTGTGCCAGTTGCAATTGATAAATTGCAACTGGATCGAGGGTACCGTCCTTCGTTTGCCACGAGGCATGCCAAAGTTCGTGCACCAGCCGCGCCTCGAACTGCATCGCTTCACCGGCCTTGGCCTGGTAGGCTGATTCCAGGGCCTGCTCAAAGGCTTCGACAGTTTCAGGAAGATCGACGTCGTAGCACGTAAGCTCGTCAATCAGCCTGGCAAGTTCTCCGCTGAGCGGCCATAGATCAGGAGCATCGAACCAGTTTTTTGAGCGCAGCGCATCGAAAAGCCCCGCTTCGCGCACGACCCCTGCCTGGCGCCTGGCCGGTAACGCCTGTTCAGCCGCCCACAGACTCAGCGTCGTCGTTTTTGGCAGGCTTAGCGCAATACCGGCTTCGGCGCTTAGGGCGCGGGCCAGTTCAGTCGCCGCATACAGGTTAGGTAAAACGACAACGGCCCCCGTTAGATCGGGGGCCGTTTCAGAAAAATCGGTGAGTAAATCGCGGGCCAGTAATGCAAGGCCGCCAACCGGTGGAACTGCTTCCTCCGCCAGACGGTTGTCAGACATTTCCGGACAACGGCGACAAACCGTCAGCGCTCGAGTAACTCACGCTTGTTGGGTTTGTCTTGCCACTCATCGGCGTCAGGGGGACCATCCTTCTTCTCGGTGAGAACGGGCCAGTCCCTGGCCAGTTCGGCATTGAGTTCGATGAAATCGCGCTGATCCTCGGGGACGTCGTCGTCGGCGAAAATTGCCTCAACCGGGCATTCCGCAACGCAAAGCGTGCAGTCGATGCACTCGTCCGGATCGATTACCAGCATGTTCGGTCCTTCGTGAAAACAGTCGACCGGACACACATCCACACAGTCCGTGTACTTGCACTTGATGCAACTCTCTACGACGACGTAAGTCATTCCTGTCCTTGCTTGTTTTGGGTATAACGCTATCGAGGCTGATTAAACCTGTGCGAGGGTTGGCGTGTTCCGCAGCGCTACACTGCCCTGCCCGTCACATGGTGAAACGCGAACCGGGGCATTTTAGCAAACCTCGGCGCATCTACCTGTTGCCCGAGATCGACTGATCTCTCACCGATTTTCGGGCACCGGAATATCGTCTGAGGGCATCAATTCGGGCATGAAACCGGCTTGCACACATACCAGCAGTTTTTTTGCTACGATACGCCCTCACTTCTCATACCCGCAGTTCATCCGCACTGCGTACATATCCCGGCACGCCTGCCGACCCAAACACTGCATTTCTGAGGTAACCAGATCTGATGAGTGGAAATATCAACCACGTAAGCGACGACACGTTTCAGTCGCAGGTACTCCAGTCCGAAACTCCGGTACTGGTCGATTATTGGGCTGAGTGGTGCGGCCCGTGCAAAATGATTGCCCCGGTGCTCGACGAAGTCGCACAGGAATATGAAGGCCGGCTCAAGGTCGCCAAATTGAACATTGACGAGAATCAGGCGACGCCGCCCAAATATGGCATCCGCGGAATCCCGACACTGATGCTTTTCAAGAACGGCAACATCGAGGCTACGAAAGTCGGTGCCGTCTCCAAATCACAGCTAACCGCTTTTATTGACAGTAATATCTGAACTCGTTTAGGCTCTGCCGCAGCCTGATTCGCAGGGCGCCCTAAAGCATCAAGATGCAGGGCAAAGCTTCCGAACAGCCTGCGGCGGTTGAAGGTTCCCTCCTCCCGCCATCCTTCCAGAAAATTCTTTCCCCTTTCTTGCAGTCGCAATCCTGAGCTTGGCTCTCATCCAAATATGCATCTATCCGACCTGAAAACCCTCCACGTCACCGAACTCATCGAAATGGCGGTCACGAACGAGATCGAGAACGCCAATCGAATGCGCAAGCAAGACCTCATCTTCGCGCTTCTCAAGAACCGCGCGAAGAAAGGGGATTCGATTTTCGGTAGTGGAACACTTGAAGTCCTGCCAGACGGCTTCGGCTTCCTGAGATCGCCTGATACTTCCTACCTTGCCGGCCCGGATGACATCTATGTCAGTCCGTCCCAGATCCGGCGATGCAATTTGCATACCGGCGATTCGGTAGAAGGTGAAATACGCACACCGAAGGACGGAGAACGCTACGTCGCGCTGGTAAAAGTTGACAAGGTCAACGACGAGGCGCCCGAAGCCGCCAAACACAAAATCCTGTTCGAGAATCTGACGCCGCTGTTCCCAACGGAGCAGTTCGTCATGGAGCGCGACATCAAATCGGACGAAAACCTTACCGGGCGCATTATCGACATCATTGCCCCGGTTGGTAAGGGTCAGCGCGGCCTGCTGGTATCCAGCCCGAAAAGTGGCAAAACCGTCATGCTCCAGCACATCGCTCATTCCATCGCGTCGAACTTCCCGGATGTTTATCTGATTGTCTTGCTGATAGACGAACGGCCCGAGGAAGTCACCGAAATGCAACGCTCGGTGCGTGGCGAGGTCGTGTCATCCACGTTTGACGAGCCGGCCACGCGCCACGTGCAAGTAGCCGAGATGGTGATGGAGAAAGCAAAACGGCTGGTCGAACATCGCAAAGATGTTGTCATTTTGCTCGATTCGATCACCCGTCTTGCGCGCGCCTACAACACTGTCGTTCCCGCTTCCGGCAAAGTGCTTACCGGTGGTGTCGACGCCAACGCATTGCAGCGGCCAAAGCGCTTCTTCGGTGCGGCACGCAATATCGAAGAAGGTGGCTCCCTGACCATCATTGCCAGCGCGCTGATAGATACCGGCTCGCGTATGGACGACGTCATCTACGAGGAGTTCAAGGGAACCGGCAACATGGAAATTCACCTTGACCGGCGTATGGCGGAAAAGCGCATCTATCCGTCGATCAACGTCAACCGGTCCGGCACGCGGCGCGAAGAACTGTTGCTGGAGCAGGACATCCTGCAAAAAGTCTGGATTCTGCGAAAGCTGCTTTATCCGATGGATGAACTTGAAGCCACCGAATTCCTGCTCGGCAAACTCAAGGCCACAAAGAACAACAGCGAGTTCTTTGACAGCATGCGCCGCGGCTGATCAGCAGGAAAACAGCGTCTCGTCTTTTAAGGTCTGGCCATTGGAATTCCGGTTTCCGGGAATCCTGGCCTCCGAACAGCTACGCTCACCAAAACAACCTCATCGACGGCTGCGCGCCACATCACAATCTGGCAGGCCAGCCTGTTCGGTGGTCTGCGGTCAGCCTTGATATTCGTCCTGTAGCCGTGGATAATGCGCGGCTCCCTATCTGGCTGGCGCACAAACCGCCGGCGCAAACGAAAGGAACAGTCATGAAAACAGGCATTCATCCCGATTACGGCGTCATCAATGTGACGTGTAGCTGCGGCAACACCTTTAAGACCCAGTCAACCCTGGGGCGCGACCTGACAGTCGAGGTGTGCTCCGTCTGCCATCCTTTCTATACCGGCAAGCAGAAAATTGTCGATACGGCTGGTCGTGTGGAACGCTTCAAGCAGAAGTACGCAAAAGCCGGGGTGAAGTCGAAGGGAATGGCCGCATAAGCGCAGCCGGCTCTTCGCTGGTCCGCAACAAAAGGCAGCTTCGGAGGCTGTGTAAAAACCCGGAGGCCATCTTGTTCGAGGTGGCCTTTTTTTCGTTTGTGATTAGATAGCCAGCACCTTGCAGAGCTGCTTCGTTCTCGGGATGTTAATAGCACGGGTCAGGTTATAAGCGGTCACGGCCAATGCCATCTCGGCTTTGACCTTCTGTATGCCTCTTACCAGGAAACGCCCGCCGTCCATACGCCGCTTGAGCGTGCCAAATGGGTGTTCCACCATGCCGTTGCGCCGTTGCATCATGAGTGGATTGGCCGCGGTGCGATCGGCGACCTCGTTAAGCACGTCTTCCTCGAAGTGGCGCGTCACCCAGCGCTGCTTAGCGGCCGTACACCGCGCCTTGATGTGACAGTTCGTGCACGCCTCACTGGTGTACAGCCAGTGGCGCTGCTTGTTCGACTGGGTCTTCTTTGGCAAGTGCTCACCGGCCGGGCACTCGTAGTAATCGCCCTCGCCGCAGTAGGTAAACTCCGATTTGTCGAAGTAGCAGCCATCGCCTTGGTTGTTCGTGGCGCGCTGTACCGGCACATAGGGGGCCTGGCAGCGCTTTAGCAGCTGACCATTGGAATAGCCTGCATCGGCCAGTACCTGCACCCGATCGCGCTGCAGTTGGCGTTGGCTGCGTCGCGCCATGCGATACAACTGCTGCAAATCATTGGCATTTTGTACCACGTCCACATCCACGATCAGGCGGTGCTTGCCATCGACCGTGCTTTGTACGTTGTAGCCAATATGTGCGCGGGGCATCACCCGCGCCTGCTCGTCCGTATCGGGCTGCGCCGAGACTTGCGCATCGTCCATCGCCCGGATGCGTTCGGTTAAGGTCTCGCGCTCGGCCCTGAGTGCGCCAAGAGCGCCTTGGGTGTCGCCGCCGTTGGGCCCTTGGTCATCATTGTCCTCATTGTCTTCGAGCGCATCGAGCCACGCTCCGATCCTGCGATCCAGGCCGCTGACTCGCTGTTGCAGATCTTTCTTGTGTGTGACTCGGCTGCGGCTGTTGTCCGCCCTGAACTTGCTGCCATCAACCGCGATTTGCTCGCCGCCATACAGCGCTTGCGAGCGGCAAAACTGCACGAACGCCCGACACACGCGCGTCAGGGCCACACGGTTGTCCACCCGGAAGTTGGCAATGGTCTTGTGATCTGGCGCCAGCCGGTTCAGCAACCACAGAACCTCGAGGTTCTTCTGGCACTCGCGCTCAAGACACCGTGAGCTGCGTACTCGGTGCATATAGCCGTACAAATACAGCTTTAACACATCACCCGGGTGGTACGGTGGCCGGCCCGTGGCCTGAAGCTGCATGCGGGCAAAACCAAGTGCATTCAAATCTAGCGTATCAACAAACGCGTCGATCACCCGGACTGCATTGTCCTGGCCTATCAGATCATCGAGCCGCTCCGGAAATAGCGTCGCCTGATCCCGGCTTTGTCCCTGAATGTGCATAAAAAAATACCCGCAACAATGTGCGGGTATTTTCTCAAAAACCCCAGACTATTTACACAGTCTCTTCGGCTGCCTTTTGTGTTTTCATGGTCTCTGGAAGGTATCCGTCAGCCGTCACAGGTTGAACGATTGCCACTTGAAAAACATCATGGCGTTATCGTCTCGCGATTGCCCGACAGCCAATCGCCCGGCCGGTTTAGCCATAATTCCCCTGAGAGGGGAATCCTTCGTGAGGTATGCAGGTTTGTATGGTACGTCCTGCACCTGAGGGTGCCGGGGTGGAGGGACGATGCAGGCTATCTGCCGTAACCGGACAGACCGAACTAGCCATGTCCCCACTCTGTCTTTCTGAGCGTCGATTTGGGAAGCAGCGGCAAGTGTTTACGCACCTGACCGCCGATAGAAACAAGCTAACGCGGCAAAGACAGCCCCCCTCGGCACGTTTAAGTGTACGGCGATACGGGCGGCTTGAGCACGGCGTTGTCCATGTATGCAGCCGTTGTTGCCATTGGCCGTGGAAGTGGAGCTTACATGTCTGATTCACACAAGAGCATCGAAGTCATCGGCGCGGACATTAGCCAGTGCGAAATCGTTATTGCCTGGGCGCGCTCGCAGCGACCTTGCCAGCGTATTGCCAATAAGCGCGAGGCCATTGTGGTCTGGCTCAAACAACTTCCCGCAGGCTGTGTTATCGGCATGGAGGCCACGGGCCGGTTACATCAGCAGCTGGCTGATCTGGCTGCAGGACATGGACACGTCGTGTACGTCCTTAACCCCAAGCATGTAGCGTCTTACGCCAGGGGCGTGGGCCAGCGCGGCAAGACCGATCCAATGGACGCGGGCGTGATTGCCCGTTATGTCGTACCCAGCGCCTTGCAGCGCACGCTGCGTGATTTGATCAGCCAACGCGCGAGCGTCGTGCGTCATACTACGGCGCTGCGCCAGAGCATCCGGGCTACGGGCACGCGGTCCAACCGCGCCTTAAAGCGCGCGCATCAAGGCGCCTTGAAGAGCCTGAACACGCTGCTCGCCGAGCTCAACAACGAGCTCAAACGCGTCATTGCACACAACGATGAACTGGAGAACAAACGCAAGCAACTGCAGCGCATTCGCGGCATTGGCTTTATCAACAGCGCGGCGTTGACCCATCGCTTCGATCACACGCCCTTTGCCAATAGCGATGCGGTGGTGGCCGCCTACGGATTGGACCCGCGCCCGAAGGATTCTGGTACTCATCAGGGCAAGCGGCGCCTGACCAAACAGGGCAATGCGGAGGATCGGCGGCTGATCTACCTGGCTGGGCAGGCAGCGGCAAAGACAAAATTGTTCAAACCAATTTATCGCGCACTACTAGCCAGGGGCTTGGCAACCACCGAGGCCATTGTGATCCTGGCCAGAAAGCTACTGCGCATCGCCTTTGCCATCTGGACTTCAGGACAACCGTTCAAGCCTGATATGGTCGGAAAAAAAACCTTGCTAAAAACCATTAGGAACTAGAATAATGAAATGGCATATATTCATACCGAGCTGCGCCGGCAAGGCGCGCCGCGATCCCACCGGGGCTTCTGACGCACGCTATGCTTGAGCAACGGCTCGCGGCCAGATTTTCGGCCCAGGAATCGTCCTTCCCACCACTGGGCCGGCGGTGGTCGTTGCGCGCACGACGCAATCACAGACATGCGAAATCAATCGTGCAGTTCATTCGTTATTTTCAGTTGACTCCGGATCCAGTTGGGTGTCCGGTGGTTGGCAACGGCCGGCCCCCCGTCCCGGCATGATGCATCTGGAACATATTCTTCGCGATGACCGGCTCGCAACCTGGCTGACTCGCCGCCCGTTGCAGCTGACCGTTGCGATCTGCGCCATCTGGCTGCTGATCGGGCTCATCGGACATGACCCATGGAAATCGGACGAAGCCCATACGGTCGGCGTCGTGTACCGGATGCTCGAAACCGGGGACTGGGTCGTACCGAGAATCGGCGACACGCCGTTCCTGAAAACGCCTCCGCTGGTTCATTATGGCGGCGCGCTCAGCGGCATTCTGTTTTCACCCTTCGTACCACTCCACGACGCGGCTCGCCTGTCAGTCGGATTCTGGATGTCGCTGCTTCTGCTGTTCACAGCACTGACGGCGCGCGAGCTTTGGGGCGGGAACCGGACCTGGATAGCGCCTCTGATGTTGATTGGATGCGCCGGGTTACTGGTCCGCGGGCACCAACTTATCAGTGAAGTTGTGCTGCTTGCCGCGCTGGCGATCGGAATATATGGCCTCGCACACGCGCCAAGACGCTCGCAACTCGGCGGCGTCTGGTTGGGAGCCGGGCTGGGCATCGCCTTTCTTGCCAGCGGACTACTTGATCCACTCATGCTGATTCTGGCAACGATCGGCATGGTGATTGTGTCACCGCGCTATCGCACGGCCCGCTTCGCCAAGAGCATCGTGACCGCTTTGGTGGTCGCCACGCCACTGGTACTGGCATGGCCGCTTGCCCTGTACGGAAACGATCCAGGCCTGTTTGCGCAATGGTGGGCACAATCCCAGACGAGTGCTGCCGAACTGTTCAGGTTCCGGGACTACGAACGTCATTTATATTTTCTTGACGTGCTGCCCTGGTTCACCTGGCCGTTGTGGCCTTTTGCATTGTGGTCGCTATGGATAGAGGGCCGGGCTGGGCTCGCCAGACGCGAAACACAGGTACCGTTGGTCGCCTTCCTGGCGATATTCGGATTTCTGTCACTTGCCGGCCAGGGCCGCGACGTATTGGCAATGCCGATACTGCTGCCGCTGGCATTGCTGGCGTCGATTGCGGTCGGACAGCTTCCGCGTGGTGCGGTAAACGCATATTACTGGTTCGGCATCATGATCGTAACCGTCTTTGCCGTAGTCGCCTGGGTCTATTTCAGCGCGGTTCAATTCGGCGTGCCTGGCGAACTCTCCGAACATCTGCACAGCCTCCAGACTGAATACAAGCCCGAGACGCGCACATTCTCGATGATCGTGGCGATCATGTTCACGTGCCTGTGGCCGATACTGCTGTTCAATATCAAGCGATCGCCGGAACGGCCGGTGATTCTCTGGGCCGCAGGCGTGACCACCGGTTGGGCGCTTGCCGCGTTCCTGCTGTTCCACTGGATCGATGCCCGCAGAACATATCGAACCGTGGCCGTGGAAATGAGCGCCGCGTTGCCAGAAAAGCATCGATGCATCATTAGCCAGGATGTTGGTGATGCACAACTCGCAATGCTTGACTATTTTGGCGGCATTGCCACGACGCGCGTGGTCCGGCGCGAGTGCAACGTGCTGATTACACATGACCAGTGGGGGGACGAAACATCGATCGGACCACCGTGGACCCTGGTTTGGGAAGGCGGCAGGCCGGGTGATCGGGACGAACGCTACCGCTTGTACACGCGTGCTGATGACCAATGAGCGACCTCGAGATTCACACCTTTCTGATTCACGCACAGCACGCAGGAGCCGAACTCACATGAGTGACTCACTGCAAAGATTCCTGCTTGAAGGAACGCCTGTGCGCGGTGAAATTGTGCGCCTCGACGCAACCTGGCGCGCCGTACTCGAACGTCGCGACTATCCGGAGCCCCTTGAGAGATTACTCGGAGAGATGGTAGCCGCAGGTGCACTGCTTTCAGCAACGCTGAAATTTAACGGCGCCCTCATCATGCAAATGCAAGGCGAAGGTCCCGTGCGCCTGCTCGTTGTCGAAGTAACCAGTGAACACACCCTGCGTGCAACCGCCAAATGGGAGGGCGACATTGAATCGGGTGGAATTCAAACGCTTCTGGGCGACGGAAAGTTTGTCATCACCATCGCGCCGGAGTCGGGCAAGCAGGCCTATCAGGGCGTAGTCAGCCTTGAAGGCGATACGGTTTCCGAAGTCCTTGAACATTACATGGCGAAGTCCGAGCAACTTGATACGCGATTATGGCTCGCATCTGACGCAAACATGGCAGGCGGCATGCTGCTGCAACGCCTTCCTGAACATCCCGAGTACGACGAAGACGCATGGAACCGCGCCACGACGATCGGCGAGACGATCACTGGGCAAGAATTGCTGACTCTTTCCGCGCGCGACATCATTCATCGGCTCTACCACGAAGAAGACGTCAGGCTGTTCGAGGAACGGCCAACTGCGTTTCGCTGCTCATGTACACGCGAACGGGTGACCGTCATGCTGCGCCTGCTCGGCCGGGAAGAAGTCCAGTCGATACTGACCGAGCGCGAACACGTCGAAGTCGCGTGCGAATTCTGTGGACGGGAGTATGTCTTTGACACCGTCGACGCAGAACAGGTTTTCGCCTCTGAATTTCAAACGATGGCCGGGTTCACGAAACATTAATCCCGGGTCGAAACCGGTGTAAGTAGGCCGGCGGCCGTGGGGAAAGCTGTGCCGCAAACGCACTTTCCTTGGCGTGAAATGTCTTTCTCGCTCGACGAGGAGCCTGATATTGCAGACTGAAGACCGGCGCGTACGAATCGACAAATGGCTGTGGGCAGCCCGCTTTTACAAGACCCGCGCAATGGCCGCAGCCGCGGTGAGTGGCGGAAAAGTCGATTTGAACGGCGAGCGCACCAAGCCCGCGAAGCCGGTGAAAAAAGGTGGCCGTATGGCCCTTCGAATCGGGGCCTACGACTGGGACATTACAGTCGAGGCACTTTCTGACCGGCGAGGGCCCGCCAGTGAGGCCCAAAAACTGTACACGGAAACGCCGAAAAGCCAGGAAGCGCGAGCAGAAACAGCGGCACAACTCAAGGCGGAGCGGCAGTCACTATCTATATATGCAAAGGGCCGCCCTACCAAAAGGGATCGCCGCAACATCATCAAATTCAACCGCGACAACAGTTAAACGCTTGCAAGCAGGGAGTACGGCCCTTTCGCAAAATTTCAGTCGGTGCGGAAAAACCCTGTTGGATTGCAACAAGAGGTTCCTAACATATTGTTTTATAGATATTGTCGTTTCTTGCGATGCAACAAAGGGTCGACAAGTCAATACCTGCGAGCGTAGACTTTCGGCTCTTGTTTACTGGCGCGCGCCACAGTCATGAGCGGCTATCTGCACCGTCGCAGGCGCCACGCCGAAACGTCACGCAGGAGAATCAACCATGAACGACGTAGTCATCGTTTCTGCGCTCCGCACAGCGATCGGTAAATTCGCCGGAACGCCGGCCAGCGACCTGGGCGCGCACGTTATCGAAGCAATCCGGAGTTGACGCAGATCAAGTCTCGGAAGTGGTACTGGGTCAGGTGCTAACTGCCGCGGCCGGCCAGAACCCTGCCCGCCAGGCGGCGATGAAAGCCGGGCTGCCGCACATGGTGCCGGCAATGACAATCAACAAGGTGTGCGGGTCCGGACTCAAGGCGACACATCTTGCAGCACAAGCAATCAAGTCCGGTGATGCCGAGGTCGTCATCGCCGGGGGCCAGGAGAACATGAGCATCGCGCCGCATAGTCTGTCCGGCGCGCGCGACGGCATACGCATGGGTGACGGCAAGCTTGTCGACACGATGATCGTCGATGGCCTGTGGGATGTGTACAACCACTATCACATGGGTGTCACCGCCGAGAACGTCGCAAAAAAATGGGGTGTTACGCGCGAGGATCAAGACGCCTTTGCCGCCGCTTCCCAACAAAAGGCCGAAGCAGCGCAAAAAGGCGGCAGATTCAACGACGAAATAGTGCCGTTCACCATTTCTTCGCGCAAAGGTGACATCGTTTTCGACGCTGACGAGTTTCCGCGCCACGGTACGACAGCCGAATCGCTGGGCGGACTAAGGCCGGCGTTCGAAAAAGACGGCACGGTCACTGTCGGCAATGCGTCGGGACTCAATGATGGCGCCGCAGCGGTGTTGATGATGTCCGCAAAAAAAGCGGACCAGCTTGGCCTCGAGCCTCTCGCACGGATAAAGGCCTATTCCTCGGCGGGAGTCGATCCAAGCATCATGGGTATCGGACCGATACCGGCGAGCAAGCGGTGTCTGAAGAAAGCGGGCTGGGACGTGAAAGACCTCGATCTTCTCGAAATCAATGAAGCGTTTGCGGCGCAGGCCATTACCGTAAATCGCGAAATGGGCTGGAATACGGAGAACGTCAACGTCAACGGCGGCGCAATCTCGCTGGGCCACCCGATCGGCGCGTCCGGTTGCCGCATTCTGGTCACGTTGCTGCACGAAATGGTCAAACGTGACGCGAAAAAAGGCCTTGCTTCACTGTGTACTGGCGGCGGCATGGGCGTCGCGCTTGCAGTCGAGCGTTAACCTGGCGACCCGCGGGGCATCGTCAATCGTATAAGCGGACAGTCCGCGGCGTGTACGCAGCAACCGGCGAGAATTTCCGGGTTTATGGAACGCCGGTCACGAGCTGGTCGGGGCTGCCCCTTCGCCGCGAATGCGCGCCAACTCGTCGAGACAAAGACCGGTAAACGCCAGCGCGGAAAAAACCGGCGCAATCAGATTCACGAGGGGAACAAAGTAGAGTGCGCCGGTCAGCAGTCCCAAAACAAACAAATCGGAAAACCGCTGGGAAAAGATGCGCTGCATTTCTTCCTGGCTCGCGTGCTCTGACAATGCGTCATAGCGAAACAGGCGCTGGTTGAGGTAGGCCGATAACCCTAGCGGAACAACGATCGCGAGGGGCCCCAGAAAAAGCCACAACGGCAGCGTAAGTACCCACAACAGCACGAACGCGCTTACGCTGGTGACGGCATTGACGATGCTGCCCGTAAATGTCCCACCCTTCAGACGCTCCATATCGGGATAGTCACGCCGCGCAACCTGGGAGACCAGAATCGGCATCGCGAAAACTGCGGATATAAGCATGGAAGTCACCAGAATTGCCGGTACGATGAGCAAGAGGACGGTAAGCACTGCCGCAAAGCCGGCAAATCGTGACAGCTCCAGGCTGGCGATCCAGCCGTCACTTGTAGCATTGACCAGCCCCGACTCAATCCCCCCTGCCCAGCTGTCCCAGAACCACCAGCTCAGGCCGGCCCAGACCAGAATCGCGCCGATAGCCGGAACCAGCAGTACGCCAAGGATTGTCGGGTGAAATAGATGACGCAGCGCACTTTTGAGCGCCCGAAGGCTGTTTCGATAGCTTGTTATCAACTTGCAATAACTCCGTAACGTATTGTTAATAAAGTAATATAAGGATATATTGGCATGTTGAATAATACAACATTTGCTATTGACATCACCCTCATATCAGGTAAAATTTGCAGAGAATTGTGCGTCGCAACATATCAGGTTCGATCCTCGATCAACGAGTGTCGGCTTGACCTCACAAACTAGTTCAGGAGATCCCATGTCCAACGTACTTGAGCAAATGACCGCAGCAAATAAGGAAACCGTTGCAACGACTATGGCGCTGGCCGGAATTGCCGCGACCACAGCCGAGAAAGTAATGGATTTGAACATTGGCGTCATCAAAACCGCAATAGCCGCCGCAACAGAGAATGGCAAGGCGATTGCCGACGCAAAGGATGCCCAGGCGTTCAGCGCGATCCAGACCCAGTGGGCACAGCCGTCTCTGGAGTCCATAACCGCCTACATGAAAGACAGCTACGACATTCTTACGGAAAGCCAGGCCGACGTCACCAAGATCGTCGAAGCCAGGATGGCTGACGCGAACCAGGCCATCGTCTCAACTCTGGATCAGGCCGAGAAAAGCGCACCCGCCGGTTCCGATGTCGCTGTCGCCGCAATGAAGTCGGCGGTAGCTGCCGCAAACCAGGCCTACGACGCTTTCGCGAAGGCCGGCAAGCAGGTACAGGAAGTCAGCGGCGCAGCCGCCACGGCCAAGGCACCTGCCAAGAAAAAAGCAGCCTGACGCAACATCCGCTGCAAGCAAGTCAGAAAAGGCCTTCGGAGCAATCCGAAGGCCTTTTTTCTGTCTGTCGCACTGACACCAAAAGCGGTACGGAGCGCCCCAAAAAGGGGTCGAGGAAAAACCGATCTGCGCAAATTGATGCAAGCCCTTAAAATCGGGCCTATGAACTCAGACTCAACTGCATTTTCCCGCGCTTTGCTTCAGCGCGCCTGTCAATGGCACGCCTGAGCGAACGCAGCAGCTGGAAAGCGCTTGCCGCGCAAGCTGCGCGGCCTGACGCGACCGACATCATCGGTTTGTTCGATACAGACGCAGAACGCGCCAGCAAATTTTCGCTCGAGGCAGCCGGCCTGTTTCTCGACTATTCGAAGAATCCGATATCGGACGATACGCGATCGTTGCTGTTGTCTCTGGCCGAACACTCCAGTGTCCCGGAGCAGATCAAGGCAATGTTCGAGGGACGCCGGATCAACATCAGCGAGAACAGAGCCGTATTACACATCGCGTTGCGAAACCGCTCGCAACGTTCGATCACCGTTAACGGCCGCGACGTCATGCCGGACGTGACGACAGTGCTCGAGCGCATGCGCACTTTCTCTGACGCCGTTCGCAGCGGAAATTTGCGCGGCGCCACTGGCAAGCCGTTCACGGATGTCGTGAATATCGGCATCGGAGGGTCAGACCTGGGGCCGTTAACTGTCTGCGCTGCCCTCAAGCCCTACACAGAAGATGGCCCGAAGGTCCACTTCGTATCCAATGTCGATGGCGCTCACCTTGCCAACACGCTGAAACATCTGGATGCACAAACGACCCTGTTTATTGTCTCCTCCAAGACCTTCACCACGCAGGAGACGATGGCCAATGCACGATCTGCGCGACAGTGGTTACTCACACAACTAGCTGGCTCCAGTGCCGATGAAGCGCTCGTGTCCAAACATTTTGCGGCAGCGTCAACGAATCTGGAACAGACCGCAGCGTTCGGAATCGATTCGGGACACGTGTTCGGATTCTGGGAGTGGGTTGGTGGCCGTTACTCTTTGTGGTCGGCAATCGGATTGCCGATCGCTCTGGCTGTCGGTTTCGACCGGTTCGAACAACTGCTCACAGGTGCGCACGCGATGGACGAACACTTCCGCAGCGCGCCGCTTGCGCAGAACATGCCAACGCTGCTGGCGCTTGTCGGCATATGGCATACAAATTTTCTTGGCGCACCCACGCACGGCGTTTTTCCCTATGCGCAGGATCTCGCGTGGCTGCCGATGTTTCTTCAGCAACTCGAAATGGAAAGCGGCGGCAAACGTACCGATCGCAGCGGTTCGTTGGTCGAGTATTCGACAGTGCCAATCATCTGGGGCGCGGCGGGCACGAACGGCCAACATGCGTTCTTTCAGCATCTGCACCAGGGCACGCAGGTTACACCCTGTGATTTCATTGCAGCGGCACACAGCGAATGGGATATGCCCGGACATCACGAAATACTGCTCGCCAACTGTCTGGCCCAGTCCGAAGGACTGCTGCAAGGCCTTAGTGCCGAGGTTGTGCTTGCCGAACTGGCCGCAGAGGGAGTCACAGGCAAGACGGCCGAGCGACTGGCGACTAACCGGAGCTTTCCCGGTAACCGGCCGAGCAATACCATACTGCTCGAACGTCTGGACGCACGCGCGCTCGGCGCACTACTGGCGCTCTACGAACACAAAGTCTTCGTACAGGGCGTAATCTGGAATATCAACTCGTTTGACCAGCCCGGTGTCGAACTCGGAAAAGGACTTGCCGGCGACGTACTGAAGGACATCCGTAGCGGCCACGCTTCACCCGGCCACGACCAGTCGACCGCTGCGATGATTGAACGTATTTGCACGATAAGGGGACGGAAATGAACGAAGATAACTTCAACATGAGCATTCGCAAGTTTCTGAAGATGACCGGCGTAGGCTCGCAACGCGAAATCGAGCAAGCCGTCTCGAAAGCACTCGCAAGTGGTCAGCTCGAGGGCGTGGAAAAGCTGCCTATGACGATGAAGCTCAGCATTCCGTCACTTGGACTGGATGTTGATTTTGAAGGTGAGATTTCGCTCGAGTAACTCGCCGTACCCAGCCCTGGTCTGATACGCCTGGCCAATTTCGTCCCTCCCCCAAATGCACGATCACTTTATATCCGCAGCTAGTTCGCTTTGCGGAAATCGGGAATTGACCAGGATCGCAGCATTCAGGTCAGAATAAAATTCGCCCGGTAATACTTCATTTCCTCGATCGATTCGTAAATATCCGCTAGCGCTTCGTGTCTGCCATTTTTGACGATGCCGGACACAATCTCCGGTTTCCAGCGCTTGGCCAGTTCCTTGAGCGTTGAAACATCAAGGTTGCGGTAGTGAAAATACGCTTCCAATTTCGGCATCCAACGCGCCATAAAACGTCGGTCCTGGCAAATCGAATTGCCGCACATTGGAGAGGCATCGGCAGGCACGTGCTGTTCCAGAAATGCCAGCATCTGCTCCTCCACCCGTGCTTCACTGAGAATGGACGCTTTCACTTTCTCGACCAGCCCGGTGCGTGCATGCGTCGCCTTGTTCCAGTCATCCATCGCATCAAGTATGGATGTGTCCTGGCGGACGACTAAAACCGGGGATTCCGCTACGGTCTCGAGCTCGGAGTCGGTAATAACCATCGCGACCTCGATTATTCGATCGGTGTCCGGGCTGAGACCGGTCATTTCCATGTCCAGCCAGATCAGGTTGTCAGCGTCTTGTGCCATAATAATCGGTCGACATAACTAGCGATTTTCATTGAATTTTCCGTGTGGCATTGTGTCACATTGGGCGTCTCTACCCAACGACTGTTATAGACATGAACACTTTCTCGATAATTTTTCTAATTACCCTTGCGGCAGCAACCGCGACGCGACTGTGGCTAGCGCAAAGACATGTGAATTACGTGCGAGCGAACCGCGCCAGCGTGCCCCAGGCATTCTCTGCCGAAGTAGATCTTGAAGCACACCGCAAAGCTGCCGATTACACTGTCGCCAAATCGCGTTTTTCGATGCTGGGAGTGATTTTCAATGCTGCGATTCTGCTGGTCCTGACGTTCGGTGGCGTACTTCAGGAAGTGTATGACCTGACAGGACAATACCTTAGCAGCGGTCTCGGGCGCGGCGTGCTGTTTTTTGCGTTGCTGGCTTTACTGCTGTCCATCCTCGACATTCCCTTCGAGCTGTACCGGACATTCGTCATCGAAGAACGTTTTGGCTTTAACAAAATGACGGCGGCGTTATACGTAAAGGACTTCTTCGTGGGTTTGGCGGTCTCTGCTGTACTCGCGCTTCCGTTCCTGGCTTTGCTGCTGTGGCTGATGGACGCGGCAGGGAGCATGTGGTGGCTGTATGCATGGGTTGCGGGAGTCGTGTTCTGGTTGTTTATCCAGTTTATTTCGCCATCAGTCATTGCGCCGCTGTTCAACAAATTCTCTCCGCTTGAGAATGAAGATTTGAAAAAGCGTATCGAAGGCCTGCTAGAACGCTGTGGTTTTCAATCGAAGGGTCTGTTCGTCATGGATGGCAGCAAGCGCAGCAGCCATGGCAACGCCTACTTCACCGGATTCGGGCGCTCCAAACGCATTGTGTTTTTCGATACCCTGGTCGAGCGTCACGACGGGCCGGAAGTGGAAGCGGTCCTCGCACACGAACTGGGCCATTTCAAGCGACGCCACGTTCTCAAACTCACCGGGATGTTTGCCGTGTTCGGTTTCCTTTTCTTCTGGTTGCTCGGACTGGCCGAAGGAACGTCCTGGTTGTTTACCGGACTGAATGTTTCATTCCCCGCACCCGACGCACTGGTTCTGACCGTGTTCTATCTGGTGTTACCGCCATTCCTGTTCTTCCTGCGCCCGATGCTGGCCGCATATTTACGCAAGAATGAATTCGAGGCTGACGAATATGCTGCCGAGAATGCACCGGCCAGCGACCTCGTGCGTGCACTGGTCAAACTGTACAAGGACAACGCGTCAACCCTGACACCTGATCCGCTGCATTCGGCTTTCTACGACTCGCACCCGCCGGCGGCAGTGCGCATCGAGCGCTTGCAGCAACTTTCCAAGGCCTGATTAATTTCGAAGGTAAATGACAATGAGCACAACTGCACAAGACCTGGTCCGCAAGAAATGCAAACCCTGTGAAGGCGGCGTCGATCCGATGACAGAAGTCCAGATCGGCCACATGCTCAAAGGTGTACAGGATTGGGCATACACCGACGGCATGATCCGCAAGACCTACGAGTTCAAAAACTACTATCAGACCATGGCCTTCGTCAACGCAACCGCCTGGATCTCCCACCGCGAAGACCACCACCCCGACATCACCGTCGGCTACAACAAATGCGAAATAGCCTACGTGACCCACGCCATAAAGGGGATTAGTGAAAATGATTTCATCTGTGCGGCGAAGCTCGACGCACTTTTCGATCTTTGATCGAAAAGCAAACGAAGCTTGCAGATGAAATCATTTCAGTGAAGGCTAACTTGCGTAGCAAGTTAAGCGTGCAGAGCACGCGGCCGTAACTAAAACCTTCCAAGCCGTGCGGCGAAACTCGACGCGTTGTTCGATCTTTAGTCGAACAATTTGCGCAGCAAATAGATGAAGTCATTCCAGTGCAGGCTAACTTGCGAAGCAAGTTAAGCGCGCCAAGCGCGCGGCCGGAACTAAAATGACTCCGCAAGCGGCGAAGTTAGACGCACTTTTCGATCTTTAGTCGAAAAGTCTGCGGAGCAGACAGATAGAGCCTTACCAGTGAAGGCTAAGCCCGCAATGCACGCAGCCGATCAAGCCGTCAGGCCACCATCAGCCATGTAAACGGCCCCGGTCAGGTGGCGGCTTTCCTCGCTAGCCAGGAACAGCATCAAACTGGCAATGTCATTCGGTTCGCCATAGCGCTGTAGCGGAATACGTTTCTTGTACCTATCGCGAGCTGTCTCCCCCGCACCAGGCGCCATCTTTTCTTCAAGACTACGCATCATCCGTGTCTCAACCGGACCTGGATTGACAGTATTGACTCGAATTCCGAACGGCGCACATTCGAGAGCGGCCGACTTCATCATGCCGATCACGGCATGTTTGCTGGTCGTGTAGGGTGACAATCCGGCCGTACCTCGCACACCAGCTGTTGAAGACGTGATGATGATGCTGCCTCCACCCCGCTTCTGTAGCGCAGGAATAGCGGCCTTCAGGCCCAGCCATACGCCTCGCACGTTGACCGCGATAACCCGATCGAAGACGTCGACATCGCAGTCGACTATCGGCTTCACCAGGCCTTCGGTTCCGGCGTTTGCGATCAATATGTCTACGCCGCCATATCGTTCTTCAGCAAGCGCGACCATACGCAGGTTAGCTTCGAAATCAGTCACGTCCGTCACGCAATAGCTCACGTTGTTGTCGCCGATTTCCGAGACCGCATCTCGCAACGCCTGCTCCCCGACATCTGCGAGCAGCACCCGCGCACCTTCGGCGACAAATCGCGCGCCCGCCGCACGGCCAATACCGCCCGCTCCGCCGGTGATAATCGCAACCTTGTTCTTGAGTCGATCTCCCATCTTCTATCCCCTGCAAACGCAAATTTGTAGTCACCGAACAAATCGTCGATGCTGGCAGGTGCAAGGTACAACATAAGCGAAGCATCCCGCGCTACTATTGACCAAACAGCTCGCTTTCCATTATATCCAGAGACCATACCGAGGCCAGTCCGATGACAATGAGTGCTCCCCAGGTAGCTGATCGCGTCGATAGCCCTTCGCTGACCGAAGCGATTGTCCAATTTGTTGTTGACACACCCAGTGAAGCATTGCCCGAGAGTGCGCGGCATATGGCGCGGCTGTCGCTGTTGGACTGGATCGCGGTTGCAGTTGCCGGCAGCGACGAACCGGTAAGCAAGATTGTGAGAAACATGGCCATGGACGACGGCGGTACGCCAGCCGCAACCATTTTTGGAGAACAGGCCCGCTTACCTGCGCGCGCGGCAGCAATGGTCAACGGCACAGCGTCTCACGCACTTGATTATGACGACACTAATTTCGTGTATCTGGGCCACCCCAGCGTCGCCGTGATTCCGGCCGCACTGGCGGTCGCGGAAAAAACAGGCGCGACAGTTTCGGATTTTATCGAGGCCGCATTGATTGGTATGGAAGTTACCAGTCGCATCGGCGCCTGGCTTGGCCAGCTGCATTATGAGGCCGGCTTTCATCAGACCGCCACGTCCGGCACTTTCGGATCGACAATGGCAGTGGCAAGACTGCTCGGCCTGGATCGGGAACGCGCGCAACATGCCCTGGGCTTGGCGACTACGCGGGCCTCTGGCCTGAAATCTCAGTTTGGTACGATGGGCAAACCGTTTCATGCAGGTATGGCAGCCGCAAATGCGGTTGAGGCCGCGACGCTGGCATCAGCGGGATTCGTATCAAACCCGCAAGGGCTCACCTGCTCGCAAGGCTTTGCCGATACTCACGGCGGTCAGTCAACGGGTCATGCCGATGTCCTGCAAGGTCTGGGTACGACTTACAAGCTGGAATCGGTGCTGCACAAGTTTCACGCCTGTTGTCACGGCACGCATGCACCAATAGAAGCTTTGGCCAAGGCGCGCGCAAGCCGTGATCTCGATGCAACCGACATTGACGACGTGAAGATCACTGTGCATCCGCGCTGGCTTGGCGTTTGCAATATCCCAAGCCCCGCCACCGGACTCGAAGCGAAGTTCAGTTTTCGACTGACCGCGGCGATGGCTTTAACTGGCGCTGATACTGGCGCGTTGACCACGTTCGACGATGCTAGTTGTACCGATACTGCGCTGCTCGCCGTGCGCGACCGGGTCTCGGTCCAGACCGATACCGATTTGAGTGACACTGCTGCTCAGGTCCACGTCAGAGATCGCGCGGGTGAGACGATTTTCGCCGAGCACGACTTGCTCACACCAATGCCGCGCGCCGAGCGGGAAACAAGAGTTCGCGCCAAGGCTGCCGCACTATTGGGCAACGAGGTAGCTGACAGCGTCTGGGACGCAATCGGCGAATCTGCAAAACCTGCCGGGCACTGGTTTACGACGTTGCGGCACTAGCCACTGCAGATAGAAATACCGGCCTGATCGTCGCTCACGGAGTGGGTGAGAACAATACCGCCCGCTCTTACTTGCCGGTGAATTTTGGTTTGCGCTTTTCGTTGAATGCCCGCACGCCTTCATGCCGGTCTTCCGTCGGCACGGCACGGTTGTAAGCCTCTATTTCGAACCACAGCCCGTCGCTGAGCGACATTTGTAAACCGCGATGAATCGCCTGCTTGGCCTGACGCACTGCGATCGGCGCATTGGCCGCAATGCGTGTCGCGATCTTGATTGTTTCCTCAATCAATTGATCTTGCGGGAACACAGCGTTTAAAAGACCCCAATCAAGGGCTTGAGCTGCAGTGAAGCTCTTGCCGGACAAGATTAACTCCTTGGCGCGCCGCTCGCCGACAGCGCGCGGAAGGTTTTGCGTGCCACCGGCACCGGGCATGATGCCGAGCATGACCTCTGTCTGTGCAAATCGTGCATTGTCACTGGCGTACAAAAAGTCCAGCGCTGCCGCGATCTCGCAGCCGCCACCATAGGCAGCGCCGTTCACCGCACCGACGACAGGCGTCGGGCAGTCGATTACCGAGCGTATCATGCGTTCAAAGATGCGATGCTGGTAGCTCCAGGCTTCATCACTCATGCCATTGCGTTCCTTGAGATCCCCGCCGGCGCAGAACGCTTTCTTGCCCGCACCGGTCAGTACTACGCAGCGGGTGTCGCCAGGATCTTGTGCAAGGCCGTCAAAAAAACTTAACAGATCCCGCCCCATTTGCGTGTTCAGCGCATTGGAGGATTCGGGCCTGTTCAAAGTCACCTGCAGCACGTGCGGTGCAGCAACGGTCAACAGCAAAGTTTCGTATTCTTTCTGTGGTTCAGATGTCATGCCAGTTCTAACGTGAGTTCATTGACTCGATGATACATACTTTTCCCGGTCTCAATGCTTGCGCTTCATAACGTCAGTAAAAACGCGCGAGACCCTGTAGTAATCGAGGCTGGAATCGAGCTGGTCTTCAGGACGATTAGAGTTCGTCTTTGGATAAGTTCCCCCGAATTTCAGAAGGGAACCGGTTGCATTAATGATCCGCACCCGGTACCTGACCTGCTCGCCGCCTTCGCGCTCCCCGGTGATAACACCGGCATGTAGATTGACGCGAAAGGGCGTTTCTTCATCAGGAATCAGAGGCGTGCGTCCAGACGCCGCGACTAAGTACGTGCCTGCGCCCGCATTCCTGAGTCTTGCCGGAGCGTCGGCCGGCACCAGGTAGACCCGGTGCTTGTCCCGTCCCGTATCAGACGCTTGCGCCGCCAGCAACGCGATTCGATTGAACAAGTTTCGGGCAATCGACTGGTGTACAAAATCACCGCGCCTGGGTAACAGTTCGAAAAACACTTCGTACTCTTCGTCCCACAACGGAAAGTTCTTGCCGGCCTGTCTGGTGACGTTCCGCAACGCGGTCACGAATCGCTGTGTCTGCATTCGGGTCCGAAGCGCGGCATCGAGAACCTGTTCAGGAAAACCGCCGCCGGGTCTCACAAAACGAATCAGACGGGCGCGCTCCGTGGCCAGCTCATCGTAGCGCTCAAGCGCCTTGATTGGTGCATCGGGGTCTTCGGCGACGCCGATCAGATCGTGCAAAATCGTTCCAAGATGTACGCTGCCGAATTCGGTTTCGGCCTCCTCACTACCACCGAGAAAGCGCTGCAAGGCGCGCTCACTCTCCTCCGGGGACTCCCATTCGAGGTCGACCAGGCGGCGGATGCGCGAGTCGATCTCCGAGACAAGGCGTCGTTCGCGATCGGCACGACCGGCTTCGGCGATCGCCTCCTGGCGGGTGTTCTCGATCGACTTCTGAATATTCGAATAGGCGAATGTGATCGCCCCGAGGACGACCGTGCCCAAAATCCACATCCCCAGCGAAGTGTTGAGAAACGCAACAACGCGCGCAACTCCGGTTGGCGCCGCGCGTGAGGTGGCAATCTCCTGTACTACCTCGACACGGTAAATCTCTTCGGCGCGAATGCGAGCGCGGTCGGACGCGCTCAGGTCTGAATCGCCTTCACTATTGGACGTGCTCATAGCGATGATGGTGTCGACACTATCGCTTCTTGATCGATTTCGCGAGCTTCACACGATGTTGCTTGTCCACGGTCAGGCGGTAGGCCTCGTTCATGCCGGCCTTGCCGCTATGTGTAAACACCAGCACGCGCTCGCCGTCGGTGCGTATGTGGATAATCCCGAAGTTGGTGCGCTCGAATCCGAAGTAGCGTGTTCTTTTACTGTCCAGCGTCAGCGACATTCCACGCATCGCAAAAAAAGCGGCGAGTTCCGTGCAAAACAACAATGACACGTCATTGCGCGCAATCTTGCCGAGCGCGCCCATCAATGTCGCGCGCGGATGAATGTGCTCCTTGCGGCTGGACTCATCACCGGAAGAGATCAGCGAAATCACCGGCGCGATTTCTTTCAGCAGTCTCAGGTCAAAATCGGCGGAGCCGTGGTGAGGCACCTTGAGAACTTCGCTCTTCAGCTGACTCGGCGTCGTCTTGGTACGCAGCAAGTCCATGGATTCCTGATTGAGATCACCGCTGAGAAAGAACCGAACATTGCCGTAGCTGATGCGCAAGGTCACCGAGTGCCCGTTAACCGTATGCGAAGCCGAGGGACGCTTGTGCTCAGTGTCGGACCCCGTCACCGAGATGTTGGCATCTTTCGCCGGTCTGTTCAGAAAGCGCAAGCCGGCACGGCTGCGGCCGCGACGTCTGACCCGGGTTTCGATCGGCCCCAGCACCTCCACCTCGATACCCTCCGGCCGCAGAAAATTGAATTCGCGCTTGTTACCGTATGCCAGGCGCTTGAAATCGATTGGCCCGCGTTTGGCCCAGTGATTGAGCGAAGTCACCCAGCTTTTGAACGGCCTGTTCAGCCGGCTCTTCGGCACCGCAGTCACATCTTCCACCAGATCGACAATGACCGGGCCTTTGCGCGTACTTACGGTCGCGCCAAACATCTTTTCGTCGTCGAGTGATGAAGGCCCCTTGACCAGGCCGTTGTGGTAGACGCGATGCGGCCTGAGGAACAATCGCTTGCGCGCCGTCTTGTGTTTTTCCGATGAACGGATTTTGTTCAAGCCGTCAAAGTGGTCCGCATCGTCATGGGTGACGATCATCGCGTCGACGTCGAGCGGATTATCCGCGCTGGTTCCGCGAAAGCGCGCCGCGGCAAAGCGCGCAAACAGTTTATTGTCACCACCGTCGATAAAAATCTTCTTGCCTTCCGGCGTGATCATGATGATGCCGTCCCCTTGTTGCACATCCACCATCATGAATTGCAGTGGGGCTTTTTCCTGCGTCGGCAAACGTCCGGCCACCGTGCCCTCGATCGGCGACGCGCCGCGCTCCAATACACGCACTTTTGTACGGCCATTCTCACGACTAAGCACTTCGACCTTGTCACCCCAGTAAAGATTGAATGAAGAGCCGGCGCGCGGCTTGAAGCGGACAATGCCTTCTGCAATGTAGGCCATGACTGTGCTCCCCGGTGCGTCTTTCAAATAACTCCGTGACTAGCGCCGCAGCATACTTTTGCTAAATGCGATACGTCTAGTTCATGGCATTATCTCCATTCTTTGACCGACTCGCGAATTATTTTCGCGACAAAGATCAACTGTAGAAGTCCACGCCTTTCTATCCGGTCAGCGCACGGGAACAAATTGAAGAGTTGATGCTGTTGTCAAACATCAAATTACGGCGAAGACTTTCGCCGCCCGATCGTTTGAATGACGACGGTTGTCGCGGCTCCCCGATCGCAATCAAGCAGCAACTTGTGCGGTCAGACTCTCAGCCTGGCAATAGGTGTGTTTTGCAATCCTGAAACGCCTCACCACTCAAAACCCGGTTGCATTTACGAAGACTAGTGAAACGTAACTTCTATTACGGTCCGTACAGTGGATACTCTGTCAGCTCGTACTCAAGCAACTTGTACTTTGACTGCAGGAACGCGACCAAATCAGTTAGTTGAGTAACTGTCATTGCATCGTTGTAGTTCTTCATTTTCGACTTGCCGTCCACCGATACCGCATAAACCGGATAACCTTTCGCCAGTCGGTGCGACGGGTTGATGATCGATGTCACAAGCTCGCCATAGGTCTCGATCCGGGTGACCTCGCCGCCGATGGTAATCGGTGGTTCGGCTTCCCAGCCCTGCTCGGCAACTTGATCAACTCCGTCAACCTTGTGGCACGCATTACATCGAAGGCTGACAAAGTTTGCCCTGCCCGCTAGCGCGTCGCCTTCGGGCAACGTAAATCCCTTTCCTGACTTCGGCGACGTAGCGCATCCGGACATCACCAGAATCGCCATGGTCATCAACAAGCAGAAAATTGACTTCGCCATTGTCCCTCCTTCTTTGATACAGATTGTCAATGTGAACGTCTTCCAGACATGTGATACCGCGCGCAATTACGTCGCTTTTCTTATCAGGATACGCCGACGTTTCTCCCCGACTATGTATATATCCATATCTATAGGATGAAGCGGTGAACAAATTGAGCGTTGACCTGGATCAATACACTAACCGGCAATAAGCAAACAATCTGTCCATTAGTGAGAGTTCCCAATCGCTGGGGTTCCATGCTGGATTCTTTAAGGCTATGCTTCAAAACCGTCATCAACAATCGCATCGTATACTCACCGTGACACTGGCACTGCTGCTCGCAGTCAGTTGCGGAAGTCAGGGAATGAACGGCGAAGCACCAGAAGAAGAACTTCGAATCCTGCCCGGGCACTTCGCCGAAGAATCCGTCACCACACCGTACATCGCCGTCGAAGCACTTATTGGTGAGAACGAGTTCTTTGTCAGCTCGAAGGCGAAGACGGCCTCGTTTACTCCGGCGGTAACTGGTCGAACCGGGCCGACCTGGCTGCATTGAGACCCGACCGGGATGGCGGCTATACAGGGCCATTCATCCTGCCGCTTGAGTATGCGCAAAGTAAGCGCTGGTCGGAGCTACCCGACAATCCAGTCGTGCCGCGGCTGCTCGGCAGCAAGTACTGGAACCGGTTTATCGACGATGTTTTCGCGTCGGTACTGCCTAAAGCCGAAATGGCCGGCATTGTGATGGCATTCGGCGATGCCGATTACTTTCTGTATTACAACGACGTCAACAATTTCGAAGCGCGGCTGATTATTGACAAGCCGGGCAACTACGTTGTCGCTGAGACCATCGACTTCGCCGAGTTCATTCAGCGTGCACGACCGGTGATGGAAGAATTTCTCTCCCGGGACGGTATCGATGAACGGCGTCTGCTTTTTGACACGGGCGACGCAGGCGCCTACTCCCTGCCATTTGTATATATTGATCGCGATGTGCCCGTCGCGATTTTCTTGCGTCATTCGCCAGCGCGCAGGGAAGGAAGCATCGCCAGTAAAGGCTACCAGCGTGCGCAAACATACGGCCACGTGGCACAAAGCCATCTCGGCGGATGTTTTTCGCGTCCTGTTTCATCAATGCAGCGCTTGTTTTTCGTCGCGAAAGATGCAGTTGTAGAAACAACTACACCGAACTGGCTATCCACACTCGAATCCGAACCGATACCCGAACTCCATGTTGGGCCAGGCATGGATCTCGGCCAGTGGGAAGCGCAAATTGACAACATTACCGGACGCAACGCGACCCGCGGAACGATTGACTACCTGATCGACGGGAAAGAGTTTTTCATTCGCTTTATCGATGCAATTACGACGGCAACCAGCTCCGTCGATATGCGAACCTATATTTTCGACAACGATGACTTCGCTGCACAAATCGGCGAATTGTTGCGGCGCCGGTCGGACGAAGGCATAGATATCCGGGTACTACTGGACGGTTTCGGGACGATCATTGCAACTGGCACCGATGATGAGAGTCAGCCCGAAGAGCACCAGGCGCGCGCATCGGTACGCCAGTTCCTCGAACAAGATTCGGGTATCGACGTGCGTCAGTCGACGAATCCCTGGATTGTGGCCGGCGATCATGTAAAGACCACAATCGTCGACTGGACAGTCGCATTCACGGGCGGAATGAATATTGGCCGCGAGTACCGCTATGTCTGGCACGATCTGATGATGGAATTGCAAGGCCCGGTCGTGGATCTACTCAGTAGCGAATTCAACAGTGCATGGGCGCACGCGGGTCCCATGGGCGATGCTGCGTACCTGTTTTCCAGACTCAGGCGCGCTAAACGCGCCAACGCGGATATTGGATATCCGCTGCGCTTGTTGCACACCCGCCCTGGTGATGCCGAGATTTTCAGGGTGCAGCGTGCGGCGATTCGAAACGCGGAAAAGTACATCTACATCGAGAACGCATACTTCACGGACGATGCGATGCTCTATGAACTGGCCAAAGCACGGCGACGCGGCGTCGACGTGCGCGTCATCCTGCCACTGGTCGGCAATCACGGGCCGATCAATCAGAGCAACGCGCTTGCTGCAAACGCGATGCTCCAGCACGGAATCCGCGTGTTTATGTATCCGGGTATGTCGCACGTCAAAACGGCGGTGTTCGACGGCTGGGCGTGCCTGGGATCGGCAAACTGGGACAAGTTGAGTTTCAAGACCAACAAGGAACTGAATGTCGCGACTTCGCACCCGGAGTACGTTGAAGAACTACTCGAGCGCGTCTTTACACCTGACTTCGAGCAATCGGTCGAGCTTCTCGAACCTTTCCCGGAGCGCTGGTCGGATCATCTGATGGAAATCCTGGCCGACTACATTCTCTAGCCCGCATATTTCACGAAGACGGTCACCTATATCGCGTATTAGCGACACAAATCAACTTGATAGCCGAGTTTCCGAGCATTTTCGCCCGAGAACAGTTTGTACCTATTCGCTTTCAGGAAAGATGTGCCGTCACAGCTTGAACGATCGCCCTTGAGCAATAGTCCGGCTATTCATCTGCGGCCGATCGTCCAATCTGTTTAGGCACGTTTCCCCTGAGAAGCGAATCCTTCGTGAAATATGCGGGCTAGCCGTATTCCCTTGGGAATTTCGATCGCGACGACGATATTTGAATAGATGTCACCGAATATTTCCGAGACGAATCAACCTCCGGGCGCACCCTGCGTGTTGACGTACAACGCGTAAACACTCTTGCTGGCCGCCATGAACACGCGGTTGCGATGGCGGCCGCCGAAGCAGACATTCGCGCAGCGCTCCGGCAACACGATGCGGCCGATCAATTTTGCGTCCGGGTTGTAGATCACCACGCCGTCCAGTTCCGCACTTCCCATTCCCCAGCCAAACCAGATGTTGCCGTCGACGTCACAGCGCATGCCATCCGGTGTCCCATCTTCCGCATCGAGGAATTTGCGCTTGTTGGCAAGTGTTTTGCCGCCATTCGTGACATCGTAAGCGTAGATAGACCTGGGCGTACTTCCGGATTCAACGAGGTACAGAATTGATTCGTCCGGAGAGAAGCACAGCCCGTTCGGTCGATTCACTTCACTCTCGACAACAGTCATTTCGCCGGTTTTGCCATCTACACGGTAGACGTTCATCGGCAAGTGCTGCTTGGCAACACGGCCTTCGTAATTTCCGAGCAGGCCGAATGGTGGATCGGTAAACCAGATTGAGCCATCGGATTTCACCACGACGTCGTTCGGCGAGTTCAGAGGCTTTCCGTCAAATCGATCGGCGACGACTGTGAGCGTGCCGTCGTATTGCGTGCGGGTTACCCGGCGGCCGCCATGCTCACAGGTCACCAGCCGGCCGTGACGATCACGCGTATTGCCATTAGCGTAACTGGAAGGTTCCCGGTAAACGCTCACTTCACCAGTTTGTTCTTCCCACTTGAGTATCCGGTTGTTCGGGATGTCGCTCCACAACAAATAGCGTCCGTCGCCAAACCATACTGGCCCTTCGCACCAGCGAAAGCCGTGCGCGATCCGTTCAACCGATGACTGCTTTATACGGTATTTGTCGAAACTTTGATCGAGTATCTGGATTGCCGGATCCGGATAGCGTTGACTGGGTTGCCAGGGAACCGCGTTCGCGCTGGAAAGATCGTCTTGGTAGGATGGCATGAGTGTCGTCACCTCAACAGTTGTCGCACAAGATTACATACGGGCGCAGTGCAATCAGAATCAACTTGCACACACCCTGATCGATAATCTCATATTACCCTTCAGACGATCTTCAAGGTGCCATTCGATGAGCAATACTTACGATGTACTAATTCGCGACGCCCAGGTGTATGACGGTGAAGGCAGGCCACCACGGAACACTGACGTGGCCGTGGAATCCGATCGCATTGCAAGAACAGGCAATCTCGATGGTTGCACCGCCAAGCTCGACATCGATGCGTCCGGACTTGCACTTTCGCCCGGTTTCATCGACGTGCACACGCACGATGACTTTGCCGCCTTGTACCACCCGGACATGGGTTTCAAATCACGCGGCGGCGTGACGACATGCATCGTCGGCAATTGCGGCTTCGGCGCGGCGCCGTTTTCAGAGGCCGTTAACATGCTGGGACGACTGACGCCGGGCCCGGCACTGACGCCATACGAAGGACATGCGGGATACGTCACCGCACTGGAATCCATAAAACCCGGCGTAAACATCGGCGTGCTTGCCGGACACGGCACCATACACAAGGCAGCCGTTGGCAGCGTTGAAGAGGAACTGACCGACGTCGAAATGTCAGCCATGAAGGGACTCTTGCGAGAGGCGCTCAATGCCGAACTGGCTGCCGCCGGCAAGGCACCGGTGTCCCGCCATAGCGTCAACCGCTACAGCGCCCGCGTGCAGGCCGGGGGTGAGAAGATGCGCGAAGCGCGTGAGGCGGCCAGGGCCTGGGCGCAGACGACGGGGCAGATTGATGGCGGCGAGATCGATGCCTACCTGGTGGAGTTGGTGCGCACTCGCGCCCTGGATCACTTGCTCGAGGCCGGCGCCAGTGCCGAAGACCAGTCGAGCGTGCAGGACCTGTCACAGCTTGCACTGTCGATCCGGCGGCTGATCGACAGTCAGGAGAAGGCCGACAAGCGCATCGAGCGCAAGCTCGCGGCCGCCGCCGACAAGATGGCCTCGGTCGCCAAAAAACAGGGCCTGACCGCGGATACGGTCGCTGCGCTGCGCGCCGCGCTGGCGAGCACGGCATGAGCGTCACGCGCCCTGACACCATCCAGGACGACGGCCTGCCGCTGCTGCTCGGTTATCAGCAGCGCTGGATCAACGAGCCCTCGCAGTTCGCGATCTGCGAAAAATCCCGCCGCATTGGCCTGTCCTGGGCAGATGCCGCCGAGAGTGTGCTGCACGCTGCCGCCGGCACCGGCAATGTCTACTATCAATCTTTCAGCCAGGACATGACCCGCACCTATATTGATGACTGCGCGGCCTGGGCCAGGCGCTTTGGTCTGGCGGTGAGCGAGATCGAGGCGTCGCTGATCAGCTCCGAGCGTGAGCAACTGCTCAAATACAGCGTCACCTGCGATTCTGGCAAGTTTATCCAGGCGGTGCCGTCCAGCCCCCGGGCGCTGCGCTCCAAAGGCCGGCCGGGTGACAGATACGTGCTGGACGAGGCGGCATTTTGCGACGACCTGGACGAGTTGCTCAAAGCCGCCACGGCGGTCACTCAGTGGGGCGGCTCGGTGCGTATTGTCAGTACCCATAACGGCGAAGCGAATCCCTTTAACCAGCTCATCGTCGCGGTGCGCGAGGGCAAACACCCGCGCTACGCCCTGCACCGCATCACCCTGGACGATGCGGTTGCCGACGGTCTGGCCAGGCGTGTCGCTAGCGTCACGGGGCGCGACTGGCGCGACGGCGATGCGGTGCGCTGGCGTGACGAGATCGTCAGCGGCTATACCCGGCCCGAGCAGGCCGATGAAGAATTGTTTTGCATCCCCAGCCAGGGCGGCGGTGCCTGGTTGCGCTGGGACTGGATTCGTGCCGCCGGCGACCCTGCGGCGGGCACACCTGGGGGCTACGCGGGCGGGCTGACCTGGATCGGCGTGGACATTGCTCGCCGGCGCGACTTATGGGTGGCGGTGGTCATTGAACAGCTCGGCGATGTGCTGTGGCTGCGCGAGTTGTGCGCCGAGCGCGATATCCCCTTTGCCGAACAGGCATCGATCCTCAATCGCCTGGTCGAGCGCTACCGCCCGGTGCGCATCGCGATGGATCAGACCGGCATGGGCGAGGCGGTGGTCGAGCAAGCGCAAGAGCAGCACGGCAAATCCCGGGTCGAGGGCGTCATCCTGTCCGCCGGACGGCGTCTGGACGTGGCCACCGCACTGCGCGAGGCCATGGAGGACGCGCGATTGCGCATTCCTGACGATGAGCCGCTGCGCCAGGATTTACATGCCATCAAGGCCGAGACCGGCCAGACCGGTGCGCCGCGATTGATCGCCGAGCGCTCCGGCACGGACGGCCACGCTGACCGTTTCTGGGCGCTGGCCCTGGCAGTCGCCGCCGCGGCCGATCACGCCGGGCCGATGGAGTATATCGCCGGCGGCACCGAGCGTTTCACCGCCGGCCTTGACGATTACACCGGGTATACAGGAGGCGACCGTTATGCCGGCTTCCGATAACCGCCCACGCAACACGGCGCTCGAGCGTGAGATCGCCACGATCGGCGGTGGCCGTGACATTACCCGCGGCTGGGTCGATCAACTGCACTATCTACAGCCGCAGGACACGATCCTGCAACTGCGCGGCGGTTACAACCATGACCTGTATCGCGACATTCTCAGAGACGATCAGGTCGCGGCCGTATTCGCCCAGCGCCGTCTGGCGCTCGTTTCCAAACCGACCCGGGTCATCCCCGGCGGCGAGCGGCGCCTGGACAAAAAGGCGGCAGAATTCATCGAACACACCCTGGACCATATCCGCTGGGATACCGTGACAGACCGCATGCTCTATGGGCGCTTCTACGGTTATGCCATGGCTGAATGCCTGTGGGCGCGTGAAGGTGCGCAAGTGGTACTGGACAAGATCAAGGTGCGTGATCGGCGCCGCTTTGTCTTCGGATCGGATTTCAAGCCACGGCTGGTCACCACAACCCATCCCGACGGTGAGGCGCTACCGCCACAAAAATTCTGGTGGCTGTCCACCGGCGCCGATCACGATGACGAACCCTATGGGCTGGGACTGGGCCACTGGCTGTACTGGCCGGTGCTGTTCAAGCGCAACCAGACCACCTTCTGGCTCACCTGGTCGGACAAGTTCGGCGCGCCTACTGTTGTCGTCAAGTACCCGCGCTCAGCCTCCGATGCGGACAAGCGCCTGGGGCATGACGCCGGCAAGGCGGTTGCACACGAGAGCACCGTGGCGATCCCCGAACACCTGCAGCTGGAACTCTTAGAGGCGGCCCGCAGCGGCCGGGGCAATTACGCGGATTTGTACGACCGGCTTAATGCCGCGATCAGCAAGGTCGTGATTGGCCAGACCATGACCACCGATAACGGCGCGTCCCGGGCCCAGGGCGAGGTCCACCTGTCGGTGCGCGATGACATCATCGCCGCCGATGCCCGGCTCATTTGCGACAGCTTTAATCGCTCGGTGGTTCGCTGGCTCGTCGACTGGAACTTTCCGGGGGCGGCCTACCCGCGCGTGGAACGTGAGCTCGACGATGCGCCAGACTTAAAGGTCCAGGCCGAGCGCGACGAGATCGTGATCCGCATGATGGGTAAGCGTCCCGATACCGCCTATATCAAGGCGACCTACGGGCTTGAACTGGTGGAGGACATCGCCTCGCCAGCAGGCCCTAACCGAAACCCGAATGCCGCACCGCCGACCGCGCCTGAACAGGCCGCCCTCGCCGAGCCGGATGATGACCCGCTGGCCAGGCAGACCCGGGAGGCCCTCGGCCCAAAGTCTGATGCCTGGGTGGCCGGGCTGGCCGCCCAGGCAAACCAGACAGGATCGCTCGCTGACTACCGCGACTGGCTCGATGATCAGGCGCTGGCCGCGCTGGACACACGCGCCCTGGCCGACACCCTGGGTGATGCGCTGCTACTTGCGCACCTCACCGGCAGGGATGAGGCCGCAGCACCGGTGGAGGAGGTGGCCCTGGCTGATGATGACGGTGCCTGGCTGCCGTTCGGGGAGCAGATCGACTTTTTGCGCAACAAGGTTAACCTGCCCAGCCGCGCCTGGACCGACCTCTGGCAGGCCCAGCACGACGTCGCCTTTGTGCTCGCCGGCGCGGCCAAGACCGAGTTGGTGAGTGATCTGCGCACGGCCGTGGATGCCGCCATCGCCGAGGGCGAGACCCTGGCCAGCTTCCGCCAACGCTTTGATGAAATCGTCAGCAAACACGGCTGGAACTACAACGGCGGGCGCGACTGGCGCACCCGCGTGATCTATGAGACCAACCTGCGCACCAGCTACGCGGCCGGGCGCTGGGAACAGTTGCAGGCCACCAAAGCCACACGCCCGTACTGGCGCTATCGGCATTCCAACGCAGTGACCGATCCACGCCCCGAGCACCTGGCCTGGGATGGACTGGTCTTGTCCGCGGACGATCCGTGGTGGAAGACGCACACCCCGCCCAATGGCTGGGGTTGCCAGTGTTATGTGGAATCTCTCTCGAAGAGAGACATGGACAAGCTGGGCAAGGACGGGCCAGACACCGCACCGCCGCTCAATCGACGGGAGGTGACCGTGGGCACACGCGGCCCCAGCCCGCGCACGGTCAATGTGCCCGAAGGCATTGACCCGGGCTTTGCCTATGCGCCGGGGCGTGCTTCGCAACTGGGCGAGGCGGTGCGGCATCGGCTGGTGCAAAGCGTAAAACAATCCGTTCGCATTGCCAGCACCGGGGTGGCAGAGGCTTTGGCTGCACCCCGCACACTGGCCGCTTTACGCGGCAACTGGAACGACTGGCGCCGCCAGGGCGGTGGCAGCGCTGAAGCCTTCAGTCTCGGCGCTATACCACCGGCGAGCGTCAAAGCCCTCGCACAGCTACCTGAACCCATTGACCTGCAAACAGCACTCGTCACCATCGCCCAGCGCGATCTGAGCCACCTCACCCGCGAGACCAAGCGGCAACGCGGTGCCGTACTGGTAGAAGCTGACCTGGCACGGCTGCCCGATATCATCGCGCAACCGAAAGCGACGCTCTGGGATACCCGGGACCCGGCGCTACTGTTCGTGTTCGAGCCGACCAGTGCCGCCGCTGCCGGCAAGGTCGTGGTGCGGGTGAAATACACTGACCGCCTGCAACTGGATGGGAAACCAAGGCAGACCCTGACCAGCAACGCCGTCAGAACGGCAGGTTATGTGGCGGCAGAAAATCTGCAAGAGAACCGGTATGTATTGCTGGAAGGTGAACTGGATGAATAGCCGCCGGGACGAGACGCAACCCTCGATGCAGTACGCTGCCCGGCATCGTGAGATACCGGAAAACCCTCTACCGGGACGGCGGTCTGGCTTGCGCCAATTACCCGGCCTACCCAGCGGCCGGAACGGACTATAACACCCATGCAGATCAAGATTGAGCTGGACGACGCCTCGGTACAGGCGGCTTTCAACCGCCTGCTCCGCGCCGGTCGTGATCTGACCCCGGCGATGGCCGCCATCGGCGAGCATCTGCTCAATACGACCCGGGAGCGCTTCGATGAAAAAGAATCGCCCGAGGGCAAGCCCTGGGCGCCGCTCTCAGCGGTGACGCTGGCGCGCAAGCGAAAGAACCGGGACAAGATATTGACCGAATACGGCCACCTGCGTGGCACGCTGGCGTATCGGGCCGGGCGACAGCAGATCGAGATCGGCAGCACGCGCATCTATGCCGGTACGCACCAGTTTGGCGCAGAGCAGGGGGCGTTCGGAAGGACAAAACGTGGTGGGCCGATCCCCTGGGGTGATATTCCGGCCAGAGCGTTCCTGGGGGTGAGTGATGAGGATCGGGCCGAGATCAATCAGGCGGTGCGGGACTTTTTGGTGGGCGCACTACAGGGCAGGTGAGCAAATCCGGATCGTGTGGCGCACGATTGCGCAGCATCCTGTCACAATAATCACCCCTCAGCTTGCGCATCACTCTACACAATGTCTAATACACGAATTTTGCTTCTTTCCGTTAAACCCGAATTCGCCAATCGCATATTGAATGGGACGAAGACTGTCGAATTGCGGCGACGGCTTCCAAAGATAGAGCCTGGCGATAAGATCGCTCTCTATGTTAGTTCTCTGGTCAAGCAGTTGGTTGCGACTCTTGAAATAGAAAACGTGAAAATAGAAAAACCTA
>CATOSA010000024.1 GCA_951812315.1 uncultured Burkholderiales bacterium | reverse complement strand
CCGTTTAACGGTTACGCTGACCAGGTCGCCGGACTGTACTCGGGGATGGATCTGGCGAAAAATTTCTGAACGCGGCGCTGGACGTCACACCGTTCGGCGCTAGCCGCAGTGTTCCTTCCGATCCCGCAAATAACTTCCCATGTCGTTTAAGCGTCCTGACCAGACATCGATAGCGCGTATCAAGGCAACACTGTTCGTCGTCTGCCTGATGCCGTTCGCGTTGTTGATATGGCGGGGATTCACGGGCGGGTTGACCGCCAACCCGATCGAGTTCATCACGCACTCGCTGGGCTGGTGGGCACTCGCCTTGTTGCTGGTTACGTTGTCGGTGACGCCGCTGCGTCGTTTGCTGGATATGCCGTGGCTGTTGCGGCTGCGGCGCATGCTGGGTCTGTACGCGTTTTTCTACGCAAGTCTGCATTTCCTGACATGGCTGGTTGTCGATCAGTTTTTCGACTGGCAGGAAATCGTAAAAGACATCGTCAAGCGGCCGTACATCACGGTCGGTTTCTCCGCGTTCGTATTGCTGATTCCGCTAGCGGCTACGTCGACGAATGCGATGGTGCGGCGCCTGGGCGCGGCGCGCTGGCAATTGCTGCACCGGTTGGTGTATGTCATCGCCACGCTTGGTGTCGTCCATTTCTGGTGGCTGGTCAAGAAAGACATTAGCGAACCGGCGCTGTTCGCAGCTGTGCTGGCAATTCTGCTCGGCGTGCGACTCATTTTTGCAAAACGCAAGCGTGCCGTTGCCACCAGCGCGCGGCCTCACCAGGCCTGACGGGGACTGCAACCGCTTGGTGTGGCGGGCAACAATCGTGTGAGCATGTCCAGACTAGCGGGTTCGTTAGCTGCGTGATTCGTCAGCGCCGGATTGAGTCGCAAGTTCGGCGCGCGCTGCGACAAAAATTCCCGTCAGCAAAGCAGCAAATCCCGCCAGTTGCAGTGCGACAAATTGCTCATCGAGTAACCACCATGCAAGCAATGCCGAGCCGATTGGTTCGCCGAGAATTGATACGGCAACAACGGTTGCGGAAAGTCTGCGCAGTGCCCAGTTGAACGCGGTGTGTCCCAACAATTGCGGACCAATCGCCATTGCTGCGATCAGCAACCACGCTTTGGTCGATACACCAACAAATGTCTCGCCCCCGGCAATCGCGGCGGCGATCAACGCAATTGCTGCAAACGAATAGGTCAGCCAGATATAACAGAGCAGGCTCATGTTGCCGCGAACACTGCGCCCGATCAACAAGTATCCGGAGGCCGCGAGTGCGCCGAGCAACGCAAGCGAGTTGCCGAGCGCGGGCGAACTTGCTGCTGACCCGTGCGAATTGCTCGCCAGAAAAATGAGTACGGTTCCGGCAATGGTGAGTGCGACCCCGGCAATCTGCGCGCGTCTTGGCCGTTCCCGCAACAGCCATGCGGACAGCAGCGCAACCCACATCGGGTTGGTCGTAACCAATGCGGTGCTGTTCGCCACCGAGGTGTATTCGAGCGAGACGATCCAGGTCCAGAAATGTGCGGCAAGTAGCACACCGGATGCAACGCACAGAAGCAAGTCTTTTCGTCTGATGCGCAGTACTTCGGGTCCCACGCGCCGCAGCGCGTATGGTGTGATCAGCAGCGCCGCAATCGCGAGCCTGCCGGCGGCAATGACCGCAGACGAGGCGCCGTCAGCTTGTGCATAGCGGATCAGGATAGACGCCGTGGAAACGATTACAACGCCGATTCCGAGAACGAGAAACGGCGCGCTGCGGTTCACGACCTAGTGTGGAGCTTTGTTGTTCACGGGAAGCATTCTAGTTCATTGAATTTGCGTTCACGCGAACGATACCTGCGGCTTTCAGCGCGTGGACTTTTTGCAAGTTCGTGAGCCACCGCGACTAACGGACTGTACAGTCCGTGCGGGCTCTTGCTTGTTGCCGTCAGTGAACCTGATCAGGCGGTTCGGGAAGTTCCGGTACCGGGAAGATTTCAACACCTTCTTCCCGAAGTTCCTGCACTTCGTCACGAGAAGCCTCGCCCCGGATGGCGCGCCGAGGTTCCTCTTCATAGTGAATCTTGCGTGCCTCTTCCGGAAAGCTGCGGCCGACATCTTCGCTGTTGTTCAGCACGAACTCGAGAAACTTGCGCCGCATCTGCTCGAGACTGACACCAGCGACCGCGGTGTTATTCGACTGAGGCGGCTCGGAAGGCGTCGCACCGGTGCTGAAGTGCGGTGCTGACAGCTGACGTGAAATATTGACCGATCCGCAAACGGGGCAGGCTATCTGTTCGTCTTGATTCTGGGAATCAAAATCATCCGCCGAAGAAAACCATCCTTCAAAACGGTGCGCCTTGTCGCAGGAAAGGTCGTAAACAATCATCAGTGGGTTCCATGTCTCGGGCCGCTGCCGATCAAAGCGCGAAGCATTGGCCTTGTGATTACGTAAGTCTAGCGGATTTTGTGCCCGCCGCATTCATCGATAGGACACGAAATTAATGCGTGTGCGTGTCGCCTCAGGGTAGAAGAGTTTCGTCCGCGTACAAGGCCTCGACGCTTTCGCGCTTGCGCACGAGATGCATCGCGTCTGCGTCGATGATCAATTCCGCGGCGCGCGACCTGGTGTTGTAGTTCGAACTCATGCTCATCGCGTACGCGCCGGCCGACATCACTGCCAACAGATCCCCTTCCTGCACGGCCAGCGTTCTCGCCTGTCCCAGAAAGTCACCGGTCTCGCATATCGGTCCGACCACGTCATAGGTGGCACTCGTCGCAGCGGATGTGCGTACCGGGCGGATGGTGTGATGTGCCTGGTACAGTGCGGGGCGCATCAGGTCGTTCATGGCGGCGTCAACGACCACAAAGTTCTTTTCTTCGCCGTGCTTCAGATACTCCACCCGTGTAAGCAGTATTCCCGCATTGCCCACTATCGAACGGCCTGGCTCAATCTGTATGGACAAGGAACGTTGTCCGACCGTATCGACGAGCATGCGAACGAACTCGTCGGCGCTTGGCGGAGATTCTTCGCCGTAGCGAATACCGAGGCCGCCGCCGAAATCGACATGTTCGATGGAGATGCCTTCATCGGTGAGCTGGTCAAGCAGCTCGACCACTTTACGGGCAGCCTCGGCCAGCGGCGCCAACTCGGTGAGCTGCGAGCCGATGTGACAGTCGATGCCGCGAACCTCCAGGTTCGACGCTTGATGTGCGCGCCGATACAGGCTCAACGCATCTGCAAATCCAACGCCGAACTTGTTTTGCCGCAGTCCGGTGGAGATGTACGGATGGGTTCGTGCGTCGACGTCGGGATTCACACGCAGACTGACCCGTGCAGTTCGCCCCATGTCGGCGGCAATACGCTGCAGCCGCGTGAGTTCCGATTCGGACTCGACGTTAAAGCACAGAATATCCGCCGCAAGCCCATCGCGCAGTTCGGCCTCGCTCTTGCCCACGCCGGAGAATACGATCTTGCGTGGATCGCCGCCTGCCGCAAGCACGCGCTTGAGTTCACCGCCAGAGACGATATCGAAGCCGCTGCCAAGTTGTGCGAGGACATTGAGAATTGCCAGATTGGAATTTGCCTTGGCGGCGTAACAAATAAGGTGCGGGTGATCGCCGAAGGCTTTGTCATAGTCCTCGAATGCGGCAGTCAGCGCCGCGCGCGAGTACACGAAGCTGGGCGTGCCGAATTTTTCGGCTACACGGCTCAGCGCCACGTTCTCGGCGTGCAACTCGTTGTCGCGATCGGCAATGAAACTCACTCGTCTTCTTCCTCTTCCTGCGTGATTGGCTGGCTCTGAAGTTCTTGTTGCCGGGTTTCCGGCTGAAACGTTTCCCGCTCCATGGACACCGGCGCTACTTCCTCAGTCTCCCCATCAGGCAGGTACAGCCCACCCTTCGAGCCGCAGCCGGCAACAAACAGCACGATTACAAATGACAGAATTGAGTTGCGCATCCAGTGTTCCCCACGAACCTGTTTCAGTATGACCGCTCCGGGCAGGGTCGCCGAGTGTAGCACGCGCACCTGATTTTGCTGGCGATCAGGAAGCGGTTAAATGTCGAGATACCAGTGACCGTGCTCGTTGAGGTGTTTTCTCACCTGCATATGGCTGGGGAAGTGACGTTCGACGATCTTCCAGAAGCGTTTCGAATGGTTCATTTCGGTCAAGTGGGCGAGTTCATGCACGACGACATAGTCGACAACGTTCTGCGGCGCCTGGATCAGGCGCCAGTTCAACCTCAGTTCGGATTTTGCGTTGCAGCTACCCCACTGCGTACGCGCGTTTGACAGGAACATGCGTGGCGGCCGCAACAGCATCGTCGACGAGTAATGCGCAATGCGTTCAATGAAATTGCGCGCCGCGTGGCGCCGGTACCATGCGATGGCCGCTTCACGAATTCTCGTCTCGGAGCCGCTGTCCGCAACGGTGATGCGCAGACGCCAGTCGTCGGCAAGTACGGCCGGAACGATGATGGCGTCGGAAACAATCTGAATGGTGACAGTGCGGCCAAGATAGGCAATCCGTTCTCCGTCGGCCCAGCGTTGCACCCGCGGCTTGTGGTTCGACCATTCGTCGATTTTCTTGATGATCCACTTGGCAGACTCGTCTATTGACCGCTCGATGCGCACCTCGGACGCTTTCCACGGCGCGTGCACCACGAGACCATTGCCGTCCACGGTGAAGGCAATGCTGCGTCTGCGCTTGGTGCGTTTGAGCACGAACGCAATGTCGCGCGCGCCCAGACGAATGGTTCGCGGTTGCGCGACCGAATCAACCGGGAACAGATCGGCTATGAGCTGCGCGCGCTTCCCAGTCTGGCGACTTCCTGTTCGATCCAGGCTTCGACCCTCTTGTTGATTTGTTCCGGCTTCAGTCCGTCGGATTCAATGGGTGGCCCGACGCTGACCGTGATGGTACCCGGATATTTCATGAAAGCATCGCGTCCCCACAATGTGCCGGCATTATGTGCTACCGGCACCACGGCCGACTTGACCCTGGACGCGAGCCAGGCGCCGCCGACATGGTACTGCCCGCGCTCGCCTGCCCGGATGCGCGTGCCCTCCGGAAACATGATCACCCACCAACCCGCGGCCAGACGTTGACGTCCCTGTTCAAGCATCTGTCGCAGCGCTCCCACGCCGTCCGCACGATCGATCGCAATCGGGCTCATCATGGCCAGTCCCCAACCGAAAAACGGGATCTTCAGCAAGCTTCTTTTCAGCACCCAAACTTGTGGCGGAAAAATTCCCTGAAACGCGAGTGTTTCCCACGCGGATTGATGCTTGGCGAGGATGATAGACGGTTCGCGCGGCAGGTTCTCGCGACCGATGACCCGGTAACCGATGCCGCAGATGAAGCTTGCCGACCATGTGACCAGGCGCGACCAGATAGTAATAATTCTATAGCGGGTGGGTGGCTTGAATGGAAACGTCAGCAGCGCAATCACAGAGAAAAAGATCGTCAGCGAAATACGTATGCATTCGAAAGCGGCGGAACGCAGAAATACCGCGATCATGATTCGGCAATTATGTCGCGCACTGCGTGCGCCAGATCGGGAAACACCAGTGTATTTTCCGGCAGTTCCCCGCCGGCTTGCGTATTCTTTCCCTTGCCGGTCAGAACCAGTATTGGTTTTGCCCCGACCATGCTCGCCGCCTGAAGATCGCGCAGCGAGTCGCCGACTGCGGGCACGTCAGTCAGGTTGACGTTAAAGCGCTGCCCGATATCGACGAACATGCCCGACCTGGGTTTGCGGCATTCGCAGTTCGAATCGGCCGCGTGCGGGCAAAAGAAAAGTGCATCGATGCGTCCGCCAACATGCGCGAGTGCGCGATATATCTTTTCATTGATTGCGTTGAGTGCGCCCATGTCGAACAGGCCACGGCCGATGCCAGACTGGTTCGAAGCAACCACGACGCGATAACCCATATGGTTCAACTTTGCGATCGCTTCCAGGCTTCCTACAATCGGCTTCCATTCAGCGGGGTTCTTGATGAACTTGTCGCTGTCGACGTTGATAACGCCGTCGCGGTCGAGAATAACCAGCTTCATGGTGTTCGGTTTGCGGTCAGGAATTTACGCAACAGTAATCGCGGTTGAGCAAACAGTCAAAGCCGATAATCGGGCGCCACAAGTTCGCTACCCGCACATTATGCTGCCAGTCTGGAAATATCGGCGACCCGATTCATCAGCGCTTCAAGCTGCGCGAGCAGCGCCAGCCGGTTTTTGCGCGTCAACGGCTCATCAGTCATGACCATCACTTCATCGAAGAAGGTATCAACTTCCGAGCGTACGCCGGCCAGCAGTTTCAGTGCGCCCGTGTAATCTTCCGCCTCGAACAGTGCATTGAGTTGCGGCTGCATCTCGTTGACTGCCGTGAACAGATTTTTCTCTGCCGGTTCCTGTAACAGGGTGAGCTCTGGATTACCGTCTACGCCTTCTGCCTTGCGCAAAATATTGCGTATACGTTTGTTGGCTGCTGCAAGGCTGCCGGCTTCCGGCAAGCGGCGGAATGCCCGTACGGCTTCGAGCCTCGGTGTCACCAGGTCGATGCGCGTTGGCGACTGACTCAGCACGGATTCGATTTCGTCCGCAGAAAAATCCTGGTCGCGCAGGTAACCGCGCAGGCGCTCGAGCATGAAGCCGTGCAAATCCACGGTTACGCTGTCAGCAAGCATTTCGCGCGGGAACTGCGCACGCGCGATGTCAAGCAGTTGCATCAGGTCCAGCGGAAGTTGCTTTTCGATCAGGATGCGCAGGACGCCGAGTGCCTGGCGGCGCAGCGCAAAGGGATCTTTCTCACCGGTGGGTACCAGCCCGATACCGAAAATGCCGACCAGTGTATCGATCTTGTCGGCAAGTGCTACCGAAGCGGCGACATTGTCTTCAGGTAACTTGTCATTGGCAAAGCGCGGGCGGTAATGTTGTTCGATTGCGTCGGCAACTACGGGTGTTTCGCTGTCGTGTAACGCATAGTAGCGGCCCATCACGCCTTGCAATTCGGGAAATTCGCCAACCATTCCCGACACCAGATCTGCCTTGCACAGCCTGGCTGCGCGCTCCGCGGCGTCGGCGTCAGCGCCCAGTTGTTCGGCAATCGAGCCGGCCAGCTTCTGAATGCGTTGCACGCGTTCGAGCTGTGTTCCGAGCTTGTTGTGATAGACGACGTCGCCAAGCCGTGCAACCTGTGTATCGAGTTTTTCCTTGCGGTCCGTGTCGAAAAAGAAGCGCGCGTCGGCGAGCCGCGGGCGCACCACCCGGCGGTTTCCATCGACGATGTTGGCGGGATCATCCAGCTCCATGTTGCTGACCAGGAGGAAACGTTCCGTGAGTATTCCGTTGGCGTCGAACAACGGAAAATATCGTTGGTTGGTTCGCATGGTCAGTATCAGGCATTCCTGCGGAACCGAAAGAAACTCGCGGTCAAAGTCCGAAACGTAGACAACCGGCCACTCGGCGAGGGCCGTTACTTCATCGAGCAAGGCGTCGTCTTGTTCGAACGAACTCTCGAGTTCAGTCGCTTTTTCTTCGAGCTGTTGTTCTATTGCCGCGCGCCGTGTCGCGAAGCTCGCAATCACTTTACCTTTGCTTTCCAGCGTTTCCCGGTAATCGTCGGCGTGTTTGAGCGTGATGTCACGCATTCCGATAAAGCGGTGACCATGCGTGACGCGTCCGGCAGCGAGCCCCAATACCGATACCTCAACGATATCACTGCCGTGCAATGCGACCAGTCCGTGCGCCGGGCGAACGAACTTCACGCTTTCCAGTCCGCGGTCAATCTGGTAGGTCATCACTTTGGGTATCGGCAGGCGATCAATAGCGTGGTCCAGCGCGGCTTGCAGACCTGTTTGCAGTGACTCTCCAGGCGCGACGCGCGAAACATGCAGCATTTCAATTTTGCCGGTGTCGACTTTGCGGATCGATGCAACGGCGTCCGCGTCGAGTCCGACGGCGCCCAGTTTTTTCAGTAACGCGGGTGTCGCATCGCCGTTCGCATCCAGTCCGACTTTTGCGGGGACCAGCTTCTGGTCAAAAGACTTGTCTGGCGATGTATCTCGTACCGAGGTGATGGCGGCCGCCAGCCTGCGCGGCGTGGCATACCACGTCATCTCACTGCCATCGTCCAGAAACTCGCGTTTGGCGAGTTCGCTACGCAGCGTTTCGGCAAAGGCTTCGCCGAGGCGCTTGAGCGCCTTCGGCGGGAGCTCTTCGGTGAACAGTTCGACCAACAGCGTTTGACTCATCACGACACCGCCGCCGGTTTGTTCAAGGATTCGCGCAGTGCGAGCACGTCCGGCAACTCGTCGGCGCTTAGGAATGCTTTGACGGCGTCGTCATCGGCCCGTTCGAAACCGCGCTCGCGTCGCGACGCGTAGTAGGCATGTGCGGCAAGCCGCGCGAGGGTGCGCACCCGGCCGATATACGCAGCACGTTCAGTGACGGAAATGGCACCCCGTGCATCGAGAAGGTTGAATGTATGCGAACACTTCATCACCAGTTCATAGCCGGGCAGCGCGAGCTTCGCTTCGAACAGACGCTTTGCCTCGGCCTCGAACTGGATGAAGTGCTGAAACAGTACTTCGGTATTGGCATGCTCGAAGTTGTAGGCTGATTGCTCAACCTCATTCTGATGATAGACGTCGCCGTAGCTTGTGCCCGGTGCCCATTCGAGGTCGAACACGCTCTCTTTGCCCTGCAGATACATTGCAAGGCGTTCCAGCCCATAGGTAATCTCGCCCATCACCGGTTTGCAGGCGATGCCGCCGACTTCCTGAAAATACGTGAACTGGGTGATTTCCATTCCGTTCAGCCACACTTCCCAACCGAGCCCCCAGGCGCCCAGAGTCGGCGATTCCCAGTCGTCTTCGACAAAACGAACATCATGTTTCTGGGGGTCGATGCCGATCGCAACCAGTGAACCGAGATACAGGTCAAGAATGTCTTTTGGCGATGGCTTGAGCACGACCTGAAACTGATAGTAGTGCTGGAGCCGGTTCGGATTTTCGCCGTAACGTCCGTCCTTTGGCCGGCGCGACGGTTGCACGTAGGCGGCATTCCATGGCTCGGGACCGAGCGCGCGCAAAAAGGTTGCGGTATGGAAAGTGCCGGCACCGACTTCCATATCATACGGCTGCAGGATCGCGCAACCTTTTTCGCCCCAGTATTGCTGGAGCACAAGAATCATGTCCTGGAACGATCGCATCTGAAAAACTTCTGAAGAATCAGGGCTTCGGAGAAGCCATGAATTCTACCGAGTTTCGCTGACGGTCAGAACGTTTGTGCCGCGGAGCGATACGTATTGCGGCCGGGATGTCATGGGTATGTGCTCACCACCGGGATGCGCGGAGGAGGTGCAGCGGCGTAGGTTGGCTTAGCCTGTCGGGCGTAAGCCAACATGGCGTTTTAAGACCAAGCCGGGCGAGGGCTGGGTGGCGTGGTTCAGACGCTTGCGTCGGCTTACGCTGCGCTAAGTCGAACTGGGTACTACGAACTACCAGCTTTTGAGCGCCTTTCTCGAAGCGAATTGTTCAAGGCATGCTTTGAATCAATATATACAGCCTCTTCTGGCGACAAGCTTAGAAACTGTTCTACGGTTCCAATCTTCCAGCCTTTGGCTTCAAGCCTCTTCCGCTTAGCTGCCTTCATCATCGTAGTTCCTCAGTCTTTTCATACAAACATTAAGCCGCGCGAGGAATGGGTGGCACGGCTCACACGCTTACGTCGGCTTACGCTGCGCTAAGCCGGCCTCCGAACTGACGCGACCTGTGAACCGCGATGAATTCACCGCGTGCCAATTCAGGATATGGGTTGTGTCGCCGCTCGCCTGGCGTTCTCACGCTGCGATTTCTATTAACACTTCGGGATGGATCTCTGCGATCTTCAGAAGTTGCCTCGCAGCGCCGGAGGGTTCTCGACGTCCTTGCTCCCACTGTTCCAGAGTCCGCTTTGAAACACCAAGCGCGGCGGCAAACTGTGCCTGGGAAAGCCCGCTCTTCAGCCGAACCCGAACAACGTATGAATTGGATTCAACCTTCGTTCGCTTGCCTCCCCCGGCTTTGACTTCCCGCACGCCGTCCAGGACTTCCTGCCATACTTCGCGCTCCGCTTCGAATTTTGCCAGCGCCTTCCCCGTAAGTTTCTTACCCATCTCGAAATACCTCCAACAACTGCTTGAGAATGTGCGCAGGAACATTGTCGTGCTTCGACTTCGAGTAGAGGGTCAACATCCATAACTCGTTCGGCTGGTACCGTAAAAAATAAATCACACGCAGTCCGCCTCGCTTTCCCGTCCCTCGCCGTGCCCAACGCATCTTGCGCACGCCACCCGAGCCAGGAACAACCTTCCCGACATCCGGGTTTTGATCAAGAACTGCTGTAGCTCGGAGTACTCATCGTCGTCCATATAAGCGGGAAGTACGCGCTCGAATATAGACGATTCGATGAATGTGAACATGAATGAACTATACGCCATTGGCGTACATTCGGCAAGTGGTGGCTGACTCGGTCAGGGGCAACAAGTGCAGTGCGCCGAACGGAAATCGATGAGTTAGCCCTTGGGGCCAACCCACCATAACGCATGAGCGGTAGTGATTACGTCGCGTTACGCCGGGCTAACGTGACGTACCAACTGTAGTGAATCCGTCGCCCGTGTGCGAAATCAGGATGCGGACGGTGTCCCTGCGTGACGGCGAGCAGCGACGATTGACGCAATGATCAGCGCCAGCGCGATCAACAGAAACGCATAATTTCCCCATCGCATGTACGGGGTGGTGCCGGTGAAGCCGTACACTTCTGCATCGATGACGGTGGTTTCGAATTCAGGCGCGATATGCTGGACGCGGCCACGATGATCGATGACCGCAGTGACGCCGGTGTTGGTTGCGCGCAGCATCGGGCGTCCGGTTTCGAGCGAGCGCATTTGTGACATTTGCAGGTGTTGGCGCGATGCCAGCGAGCGGCCCCACCAGGCATCGTTGGTGAAATTGGCGAGCATGGTTGCTTCCGGGAGCTGGCGAATGATTTCTTCGCCAAACACGTCTTCGTAACAGATGTTGACGGCGACTTTCTGTCCTGCAACGGCAATCGGTTTCTGGTCAGTAGCGCCACGCGAAAAGTCCGACATGGGTATGTCGAGCATGCTCAGCAGCCAGTCCAGCGCCCAGCGCATCGGAAAGAAATCTCCGAACGGCACCAGGTGGACCTTGCGATACGATTGCGACGGCGAGGTTCCAAGGCTGATGACGCTGTTGTAATACTTGCCTGGTCCGACGAATTCAGGCACACCGGTCAGCAGGTCGCCGCCGACCGATCGTGCGTGATCCGCCAGTTTGCCCAGGTAACCGTGCGGAAGGTCGACGCCGAACATCGGCAGCGCCGTTTCCGGTAATACGATGAGATCGGCCTGCGATGCGCGCGCGAGTTCAAGATATTTGTTCAGCGTGTCCAGCGCTTTCTCGGGCCGCCATTTCAATTCCTGTGGAATGTTGCCCTGTATCAGGGAGACTTTGGTCGGCTCGTCTCCAATCGGTTCGGACCATTGGATTGCACTCAGCCCCGCGCCAACGACAACGATTGCGGCAGCGAGGGCGATTGGCATGCTGAAGGCTGCGGCACGAATTCGCGTGGCTCCGGAAAGTTTCCCGTATTTGCCGCTATCGGCATAGCGCAGGTATGCAAGCGCAAGGCACCCGGCGACAAATGCAGTTACCAATGACACGCCATAGACACCGAATATCGGAGCAAAACCGGCAAGCGGGCTTTCCGGTACCTGGGAGTATCCAAGCGCAAGCCATGGAAAACCGGTGAAGAGCCAGCCGCTCATCCAGTTGGCGAGTGCCCATGCGGCCGGAAACAGAATCAGCATTCTGGCTGCGGGTGGTGCCGCGATCCGATGAATGAGTGCGGCTGCGATCGCGGGGCAAACTGCGTAAACCGCATTAAAGAAAGCGGTTGAGGCAATGGCGGCCGGTACGGGCATGCCGCCATAGACGTGCAAGCTTACATATGCCCAGCTCGCACCTGTAACCAGTAGTCCGAATCCTGCCGCGAACCCGATAGTGGCAGCCTGGAGGGTCGTGTTCGCCCTGAGCAAAACAACGGCTATTGCCGCCGTCGTGATAATCGGTATCGGGTAAAAGTAGAACGGTGCGTAGCCGGGAACGGTAGCCGCCCCCAGCACGAAGGCAAGCGCGACAGACTTACGTTTCACCTTCCTCGCTTTCAGTACCGATTTTTTCAATCAGCAGTGAGTGCAGCCGCCGGCTGTCAGCACGGAGTATTTCAATTTCGAGATTTCCGATGCTGACTTTCGCGCCGCTTTTTGGCAGGCGGCCCACATGTGTGAGGACCAGGCCACCGATGGTGTCGAAATCATCGTCGTCGAAATTTGTGTCGAACGCTTTATTGAAATCTTCAATTTCGGTGATCGCCTTTACACGGAAGCGGCCGTGACGGTCGCGCACAATGTTTGCCTCCGTCTCGTCGAAATCGAACTCGTCTTCGATGTCGCCAACAATTTGTTCCAGCACGTCCTCAATCGTCACGATTCCTGCGACGCCGCCGTATTCGTCTACGACGATGGCGATGTGATTGCGGTTGCTGCGAAAGTCTTTCAGCAACACGTTGAGGCGTTTGGATTCCGGAATGAATACCGCCGGGCGCAGCATGTCGCGCAAGTCGAACTCTTCCGGGTCCTGGTAATAGTGCAAGAGATCCTTGGCAAGAAGAATCCCGATGACGTCGTCCTTGTTGTCACCGGTTACCGGGAAACGTGAGTGGGCGGTTTCAATTGCGGTAGCGATGATTTTTTCCATCGGTTCTTGCACATCGACCATGTCCGCTTGCGCGCGCGGCACCATGATGTCGCGGGCCTGCATGTCATACACCTGCAATACGCCTTCAATCATTGCGAGCGCGTCGCCGTCCATCAGGTTGCGTTCGAAAGACGTGTGCAGAAGTTCTATCAGTTGTTCACGGTCTTCCGGTTCGCGCATCATCAATGCGCCGAGGCGATCCAGCCAGGAGGGTTTACTGTGAGGTTCGTCCATTTCTGCTATCGGTTCATCCGGTAACGAAATACGTGATAGGGAAGCACACCGGGGCGGACTTCACGCATGCGATGCATGAAATCCCGCCAGGGCGGCATTGATGGGGTGCAGATTCGAATATTGCGTGCGCATCCTGAAGATGCTCAATATTGCGGAATCCGCTTCAGATCAGAGCGTGCATGATGGTTTCTCCCTTTGGCCGGTCCGGTGGGACCGGCGTCTTGTATTCTTGATTTTGTATGCGTTGTTTCGCCGCCTCGGCGAGATTGTCTCACTTGGGACACGGCATGGCCTGCGTTCGTACATATTTCATTGCGGCGAGCCTGTGTACGGGTCAGCATACCCCAGCTTGGCGACGATTTCCGTTTCGATGCCTTCCATCAACTCCGCTTCAACGTCGGTGACATGGTCGAAGCCCTGCAAATGCAAAACACCATGCACGGTCAGATGCGCAAGGTGCGCCTCCAGTGTCTTGCCCTGACGGCGCGCTTCCGTCCTTATCACCGGTAAGCAGAGCACGATGTCGCCGTACAGCGGCTGCTGATCGGGGTAGGCAAATGTGAGTACATTGGTCGCGTAATCACGGCGGCGGTAGGTGCGATTGAGCGCCCGTCCTTCTGCCCGGTTAACCAGTCGCAAGGTAACGTCCGCATTTTCAAGGAGCGACGCACGTGCCCAGCGGCGAAAATTTGCACGCGATGGCAACCCGGTCGAAGAAGCTGCGAATTGCATGGTCAATTCGAGTTTGGCACCCGTTGGGCGCCTGCTATTTATCTTCCTGTTGCTGTTGGTGCGTTTCGTAGGCATTGACGATGCGTTGAACCAGAGGGTGCCGTACGACATCTTCGGACAGGAATTTGGTGAACGCGATGCCGTTTACGTCGGCCAGAATTTTCGACGCCTCGACCAATCCGCTTTTCTGTCCCTTCGCGAGGTCGATCTGCGTCACGTCGCCGGTTACGACGGCACGAGAGCCGAATCCCATACGGGTGAGAAACATTTTCATTTGCTCGGGCGTCGTATTCTGTGCCTCATCCAGAATGATGAACGAATGGTTGAGTGTGCGCCCGCGCATGTACGCCAGCGGTGCAATTTCTATGGTGCCGCGCTCGAAAAGTTTTCCGACCTTCTCGAAACCCATCAAATCGTACAGCGCGTCGTACAACGGGCGCAGATAGGGATCGACTTTTTGCGCGAGATCTCCCGGCAGGAAACCGAGACGTTCGCCGGCTTCCACCGCCGGGCGTACCAATACAAAGCGTTTGACTGCATCGCGCTCGTAGGCGTCCACGGCACAGGCCACGCCCAGGTAGGTCTTTCCGGTACCGGCCGGACCGATTCCGAACGTGACATCGAATTGCTGCATCTGGTTAATGTATTGAACCTGGCGAGGTGTTCGGCCATGCAGGTCGCGCCGGCGTGTGTGCAGAACTGGTGAGTCGGCCGTAGGCACGGTCACGTCGCTGCCACGCGACGCTTCAATCAAACCGAGCTGAATGTCCTCCAGGCTCAAATGATGTTCCGCCTGATCATAAAATTGCTGCAGCGCTTTCGCCGCGATGCGGCTTTGATCGCGACTACCGTTAACGCTGAAGGTCTCGCCGCGGCGGGCAATCGAAACTTCGAGAGCGGACTCGATATGCTTGAGGTTGGCGTCGAGCGCCCCGCACAGATTGGCGAGACGTTCGTTGTCTACCGGAGAGAAAGAGAGTTCGACCGGTTTCAAGCTGGTTCTTTGATCAGGACTTCGCCCCGCAACGAATGCGGAAGCGCTTCCGTGATTCGAACATTCATCATGCGGCCATGAAGGCGCGATGGCCCAGCGAAATTCACGACGCGATTGTTACTCGTGCGGCCAGCGAGTTCGCTGGTGTCTTTCTTCGAACTTCCTTCGACGAGTACGGATTGAATGGTGCCGACCATATCTTGGATTACTGACCCTGCCAGCGTGTTCAGCCGCCCTTGCAGGCGCGCCAGACGCTCTTTCTTGACATGCAGGGGCACCTGGTCAGGCAGGGACGCGGCGGGTGTGCCTGGTCTGGAGCTGTACATGAAGCTGAAACTGGCGTCGAAACCAATGTCGTCGACCAGTTTCATCGTGTTCTCGAAATCCGTATCCGTTTCTCCCGGAAAACCGACGATGAAGTCAGAAGCGACGCAGATTTCGGGCCTGGCAGCGCGCAACCGCCGGATAATCGACTTGTACTCAAGCGCGGTGTATCCGCGCTTCATCGCTGCGAGTACCCGGTCAGATCCTGACTGTACGGGAAGATGCACATGATCGACCAGCTTGGGCAAGCGCGCGTAAGCGTCGATCAGGCGCTGGCTGAATTCCTTCGGATGCGAGGTCGTATAGCGAATGCGTTCGATCCCCGGAATCTCTGCAACGTACTCAAGCAACAACGCAAAATCGGCAATATCGCCGTCGTCCATGGTGCCCCGGTAGGCGTTGACGTTTTGTCCGAGCAGGGTAATTTCCCTGACGCCCTGATCGGCCAGGCCGGCGACTTCAGTCAGGATGTCGTCAAAAGGGCGGGACACTTCTTCGCCGCGGGTGTACGGCACCACGCAGAAACTGCAGTACTTGCTACACCCTTCCATGATCGAGACAAATGCGGTGCAGCCATCGACGCGTGCTGGAGGCAAGGCGTCGAATTTCTCGATTTCCGGGAAAGAAATATCCACTTGCGGGCGCTTCTCGCGCTGTCGCGCTTCGATCAACCGCGGCAGACGGTGCAGCGTCTGCGGGCCAAATACAACATCCACGTACGGCGCGCGCGATACGATCGCAGCACCTTCCTGACTTGCGACGCATCCGCCGACACCAATGATGAGTTCGGGCTTCGCCTGTTTCAAATGGCGAACCCGGCCTAGATCACTGAACACCTTCTCCTGTGCTTTTTCGCGCACCGAACAGGTGTTGAACAAGATCACGTCTGCTTCTGCCGGGTCGCTCGTTTTTTCAAAGCCGTTCTCGACATCCAGTACATCCGCCATTTTGTCAGAATCGTACTCGTTCATCTGGCAGCCAAATGTCCGGATGTAGAACTTCTTCATCTTGCGACTGGTTGTTCGGGCAACACTGGCGTTATCTGTTTTGGATACAGCTCCGATTCCTCGCGCGTGAGCAGCCAGATGACGGACAAATCGCCCCGGTTGTCGAGCCGGTACATGACCTCAGCCTTGCCGTAAAACGATGCCGGCATGATGATCAGGTTCTTCTGATTGATGATGCGCCCGCCGGCAGCAATCCGGTAAGTCGATGCGTCGATCTTGTAATGTGGATACTGATGCTCGGTGATCGTGCCGCGCCGGGCATCTTGCGGGAAGTTGCGGGCCGCCTGGGCGTCCGGCCGGTAGAACAACAGCGCAAACAACAGAACAATTAAGTGTAGCCGGTACCATTCTGTGCAGCGATACCGGATTGTGCACCGGGACTACAGTGTGCACCGGCACTACAGCGCGCATCGGTGCTGGCACATTGGCGTCGCAAAGAATACTGGTAGTACAAGAAATATTGGCGTTGCCAAAAATATTGGTGTTGCCGTGAAAGCTGTATGCATTTTTCGCTTCAATTATCGGTGAACCGCGCAAACTCGCACGGAGCACAGTCAACGATACACAATGGAGCTCGAAAGGGAAATGGTGGCGAATCAGGGATTTGAACCCCGGACCAACGGATTATGATTCCGCTGCTCTAACCGCTGAGCTAATTCGCCACGTGCCGCGCACGACAGGGACCGGAAGATTACTGACGGCCCCTACCCTTGTCAAGGCAAAAGTCCTACTGAAACAGCAGCTTCGCACAAGTGTAGACTGGTAACAATGGATACTGAAGTCGCAATCGTCGGGGGTGGCCTGGTCGGTGGCAGTCTTGCCGTAGCTTTGGCCGATGCGGGCTTGAGTGTGGCGCTCGTTGATCCTCGTGCCGATGATGATCTTGCCGCTTCGAAATCTGGCGGCGGGCAGCCCGCCGGGCAATTCGATACACGTGTTTTTGCGCTTCGTCCGCAAAGCCGGGATTTTCTGGCGAAATGCGGCGTGTGGCGCCATGTAGATGCGTCGCGGGTTGCGCCGGTATACAGGATACTTATTACTGGTGATGACGCCGATTCGCAACTGACCTTTGACGCCTATCGGTGTGGATTGCCCGAGCTTGCACTTATTGCCGAGAACGGAAATCTGCAAAACGCCATCCAACGGGCCCTTGATGAACGTACATTGGTCAGACAGGTGCGCGGGCGCACGTGTGTGGCCGCGACCTGGGAATCCGGCGTAGTGACAATTTCGCTTGACGACGGGGAGGCAATTGCGCCGCAGCTTGTGGTTGCTGCTGATGGCGCGAATTCCCGGATCCGCGAATTTGCCGGGATCGCAAATCGGCAGACTGATTATGACCAGTGTGCCGTGGTCGCCAATTTTTCAACCGGGGTTGCGCATGACGGAACAGCGTATCAGTGGTTTCGAGCGGACGGAGTGCTGGCCCTGCTGCCATTACCTGGAGAGCGGGTTTCAATGGTCTGGTCGACCGATCAAGCGCATGCGCGCGAGCTTGTCTCACTCGATCCCGGCGAACTTGCGGTTCGCGTATCCGGGGCATCAAACACGGTGTTGGGCGAGTTGACGACGGCGAGTCAGGCAGTGGCATTTCCGCTCAGGATGATGGGCGCTGCCAGTATTGTCGGACCGCGTCTTGCCCTGGTCGGTGACGCTGCCCATAATGTGCATCCGCTCGCGGGCCAGGGCCTCAACCTTGGGCTCGCAGACGCACAATCGCTGGCGGCAGCGATTGTGCAGCGCGGACCAGATGCTATTGGAAGCCGGGCAGTGCTCGCGAAATACCGGAGAAGCCGGGCTGAAGAAACGGCCGCAATGCAATTCACGACGGATGGCCTTTACCGGTTGTTCGGCTCATCGTTGCCGGGAATTCCCTGGCTTAGAAATGCCGGTCTCAGACTGACCGAGCATTTGACGCCATTAAAGCGGTTGCTGGTGAAACGCGCAGCCGGTTGAGTGGTCGAAACCCACACATCATTATTTTGAGGAAGGCCTGAACATGCTGCACCGATTACTGACTATCACCTTTATTGTCGGCTGCCTTGTGGCAACGGCGGTTCACGCCAATGAAAAGAAACTGCGTGTGGCAATCGAGGCAAAGTTCCCGAAAGCAAGTATTCAGTCGATCACCAAGATGCCAAAGCTCGACCTGTATGAACTGGTCATCGATGGCACCGTCTATTATTCGGACGAGAAATTCAAGTACCTGATTGACGGCAGCGTCATCGAAATCGATTCGATGCGAAATGTTACTTCCGAGCGCAAACGGGAAATCGAGCAACAGATGCTGGCGCAGATTGCAATACCGTTCGCCGACCTTCCTTTCAAAGACGCGTTCACGAAAGTTTACGGTGATGGATCGCGCAAGATGGCGTATTTCGCTGATCCGAACTGTGGTTATTGCAAGCGTTTTGACCGCGATACGCTGCCCAAGGTCAAGAATACGACTGTCTACGTATTCATGTATCCGATTATTGCGCAACAGTCGGTGCCGACTTCCAAGGCAATCTGGTGTTCGGGCGATCGGGAAAAAGCCTGGGATGATTACGTGATTCGCAGCGTTGCGCCGACCGCAGAACCCACCTGCGACAATCCGGTGGATGACGTTCTCGCGTTTGGCTCGAAACAACGGATACGCGGAACACCGACACTTTTCTTTGCGGACGGGTCAAGGGTGAGCGGCGCGCTGACACTCGAGCAGCTTGAGCAGCGCCTGACCACCGCTGAGGAGAACACGAAAAAGAACGACGGATGACACCCGGCGGCAGCTGGCCGCCATTTCTGTAGAGTCCAGTTTCGTGATGCGCCGTCTGCCCGGCGGAGAGACTGGATCGTCGGGCAACATTCGCGACCAGGACGATGGAGCGTATTGACCGGCACAATCCATTACAACAAGCGGCGATACTGAGACTGCTGCTGGCAGCAGCAGTCTCGATCTCGCTTCATGGCGTAGCCGCCTGGTTCGTTCCGGGCCCGGTTTTCCAGGCGCAGACGTCCATCGTGCGCGCGCATATCGCAGCACCGTTCGCTGATTCCCTGGCTGCAATGCCAGGCGCACGACGGCATGCCGGTTCCAAACCTGTGCCGGATTTGGACCGGGGTCGACGTTCAGACGGTCTTGCCTCGATCGATCCTGTAGATGCGACTTACTACCAGGCTGACGAACTCGACATGTTTCCTGCGCCGCGCAGCCCGATCCTGCCGCTTGACGAGCCCGCGTCAGGTTACATCAGAGTGTTGGTACGAATAGACGCTTCCGGACGCGTGACCGCAACGCGCATCTACGATTCCAGAGCGACTGCCGCCGAAGAATCCCTCGTCATGCGTGCGATCAGTCGCACATTGTTTGTGGCCGCCCGCAGGAACGGGCAAAGGGTTCGCAGCGAAGTTGTAATCGAGGTGGACACTGGCGCGCAATAAAAGCGGCGCAATGTGCCAAACACAATAAACAGTTAGTCGTTGCGACTCACCGATGCGCGCGTAGAGTTGGGAAGCAGCACCCACATCTCCCCGGACTGGCGCATGCGGCCGGCAAGTTCCGCGGCCTCATCACCAAATCCCCAGAAAAAATCGGCTCTCACTGCGCCCTTGATTGCGCCGCCGATATCCTGCGCCAACATCAGACGACTCAATGGCGCCCTCGAATTTGGCCAGGTGGTCGCCAGAAACACCGGTGCGCCCAGCGGCACACTTTGTTCATCGACTGCGATGCTTCGGCGCGGCGTAATAGGTACACCGAGCGCGCCGATCGGCCCGTTCGGCCCGGGAGGAAGTTCGCGAAAGAACACGTAGCCCGGATTCTCTGCAAGCACTGCGTTCAACTGATCCGGGTTCACGCGAGCCCATTCCTTGATCCCCTGCATCGAGGCACTACTGATCGTCAACTCGCCACGATCGATAAGAATGCGGCCAACAGAACGGTACGGATGGCCGTTGTGATTGGCGTAACCGACGCGCATGACGTCGCCGTTTTCCAGTTGTATGCGCCCCGATCCCTGTATGTGGAGAAAGAAAAGTTCCACCTGGTCGTCGACCCAGGCAATCTCGCGGTCCTTGAGCGAGTCAAGATTGGTTCGGGAGGCGCCATTGTCGATTTCGCCGCGTGTGTAGTAGGGAACAACGTGTCCGTCTACCTTGCGGCCGCGTACGCGCTCGCCAACCAGTTCCGGAAAGAGTTCGTCGACTTCGATGGTTAACAAGTCGTCAGGTACGCTGTACAAGGGATAGCGGAATTTTTCCGTACGCGTTCGGCTGCCATGCAATAGCGGTTCGTAGTATCCGGTGACCATGCCGTTACCGGTGCCGTCGGCGTTGAAAACACGATATGGTCTGAACCAGGTCTCGAAAAACGCTCTGAGGGCGTCATTGTCGTGGCGCTTCATCCGTGATGCTGCGAGGCAGGGTGGTTGCCACAGCGATTCTGACTTGAGCGCCATGCACGAACGAATGAATGCCGGCCAGGCTTCTCGCACGTCGTCGTTGTTCCAGCCGGGCAGGTCGTTCCAGTTGGCGAGTTCGAAGTAGCCCATTTCCTGCGGCGGGGGCTGTATCCACGGAGAAGAAGGTTGCGCCTGGCCCGGCGCCGGTGCTGTTGCAGAGGCCGATTCCGAACTTGCAGGTTCTATAGTCGCGGGCTCGGCAGTACCGCCGTCTACCTGCTGTGGCACCTGCGATTCCGGCGCCGTGGGCGCAACGACAGGCGCGCTTTGTTCCGGGCCTGCGCATGCTACGAGCACTGTCGCTGCTACCAGGACAGTGGCCGTTAGACGGACATCCAACTTCGTCATGACTGCTTCGTGTGGATCCAACTCAACCATATAACGTTACCTATACCCATTTTTCGGTGTGGTTTTGGCGATCACGCAGAGACATGTTCGTCTCGTGCGCCTGCGTTTGCAGTTTCTACTGAAGCAAGACGGTTGCCATCAACCGGGGAATGAACGCGCGGTCGTGCTGTTCAATGCAATACCCGCGGAATGCTGAGCGCAAATTCAGGAATCGGTGCATCAAACCGGGTGCCGCCCTCCGCCACCATCTGGTAGCTGCCGCGCATGGTTCCCACTGGTGTCTCAATGGCTGCACTACTCGTGTACTCGTAACTTGCGCCCGGTTCCAGTGTCGGTTGTTCGCCGACGACGCCATCGCCGCGCACCTCCTGCACTTTTTCATTCATGTCGGTGATGATCCAGTGGCGGGACATGAGCCGCGCCGGGACCGAACCATTGTTGGTGATGGTGACGGTGTAGGCAAACATGTAGCGAGACTGTTCTTCGTCCGACTGGTTTGCAAGATAAACAGACTCGGCGGAGACGCTAATTTCACAGGTCGATGTATTCATGGACGCAATTTGAAACGAAACGCGCCGCTACTGCAAGTCGAGAAAGACTGTAGTCGCTATTCAGATATGTTGTTTTGTTCGTGTGTGTCGCTCGAGGCACGCGTAATTTTGTTTCTGTAGCGAATGTTTTGGCTACAATTCGACCTCGTTAATGAAACGGCAACCAGGTCATGAGCACATTTCGCATTGCACCGAGCATCCTGTCTGCAAAGTTCGACAAGCTGGGTGAAGAAGTTCAGTCGGTCATCACCGCAGGCGCTGACATTATTCACTTTGATGTCATGGACAACCACTATGTCCCGAATCTGACCATCGGGCCGGTCGTGTGCAAGGCAATTCGCTCACTGACCGATGCGCCGATCGACGTGCATCTGATGGTCGAGCCAGTGGATCGCATCGTGCCGGAGTTTGCCGAAGCCGGCGCGAACATCATCAGTTTTCATCCGGAAGCGTCGACGCACATTGACCGGACCATTGAATTGATACGCGGCTGCGGCTGCCGGCCGGGACTGGTTTTCAATCCGGCTACGCCGCTGAGCTATCTCGACTGGACCCTGGACAAGATCGATCTGGTGCTGATCATGTCGGTCAATCCGGGCTTTGGCGGGCAGAAATTTATCCGCTCGGCGCTGGACAAACTTCGCGAAGCGCGCAAGCGCATTGATGCCAGTGGCCGCGATATCTGGCTGGAAGTCGATGGCGGCGTCAAGGTCGACAATATTGCAGAGATTGCTCGCGCCGGTGCCGATACGATGGTGGCAGGCTCGGCAATTTATGGCAGCGACGATTACAAGACAACGATCGATGCGATGCGGGCCGAGTTGGCAAAGGTTTGAGCTAAACGCACAGCTACAAGAGAACAGAGAATATCGAAATTCAAAGTTCGAACTTGAAGTATGTTGCAGGTATTGATGCGAGACCTTAAGAGACGGTGCAAGATTTCAAGGCAACACATCGGAAGCGGCCGCTCAGAGAAGGACTTCTTTCATCAGCAGTCTGCAGGAAGGCGTTATTGGTAAGTATCACGCTATCATTGCAACTGAATCGTATTGCAACGTTGGTACGCTATGATCGACGCCAATAAATAGCATCGGGGAGGAGGAAGCACATGGGAACGGGGACGCAAGTGCGAACGAGGCTCACAGGAGCTGTTGCCGTGATCACTGCCATTGGCGTTTGTAGCATGGCGACGGCGGTTGAACCAAGTCCGATAAAACCGACGGGTGTGATCAATGCGGAACTGGGGGCTGACCGATCGAACTGGGACACAGCGCCGCACAACATGTATGCATTCACTCTGACCGAGCGAATTTTTCCGACTGTCATCATTTCCCGCGGGAAAGGGCTGGTCGCGCCGCTGCCTTACGCGCCGGACCAGATCGACATCACCAAGATATTTGTTTCGGACCCAGCCACAGGGCGGCGTATGTCGGTGGATGAATTGCTGAGAACCGCCGCATCGTGAACAGCGGGCTGGTTGCCATTCACAAAGGCCGGATTGTGCACGAGAGCTACCGCAACGGTCTGTCACGCGAGCTTCGGCACATCAATATGTCGACGAGCAAATCATTTACCGGAATGATGGCCCAGATCGCCAAACAGAAGGGTTGCTTCGACGAAGACGACCTCGCCTCCAAATACGTAAAGGAGCTGCGAGGCAAAAAGGCATGGAGCGACGTAACCGTGCGTCATGTGTGGGATATGCGCGACGGCACCAAATTCACCGAGGATTACGAAGACGAGCAGGCAGATGTTCGCGTGCAGGACCGTGCGACAGGTTGGCGACCGGGCGGTAAGAATGATCCAAAAGGCCTGCGGGGGTTCATTGCCCAGGGCGTCAACGACAAGATCAATCCGACTGGCAAGGTTTTCAACTATTCCTCGATCCAGACCGACATTTTGGGCCTGACCGTACAGGAAGCATGCGACATGCCGCTGGCAGAATTCTTTGAGAAGGAATTTTGGTCGAAGCTAGGAGCAGAACACAACGCCGGATTTGGCACCGATGGTCATGGTCAGCCGATCGCACAGGGCGCCATCAGCATGACGCTACCCGATTTTGCCCGTGTTGCATTGTTTGTTCTGAACGACGGCAAAACCGCTGCCGGCGAGCAAGTCGTAGATGCGAGATTCTTCCAGGATTTGGTGACGCCGAACAAGGCATTGACTGATGCCTTTACCGGGAATTTCGAGGCTCTACTTGGTAAAACTGCCAACTACCGCAGCCAGTTCTGGGTGCTCAACGCCGCTGACAAGCAATTCATGATGGTTGGGGTCTACGGACAGATGGCTTATTTCGATCTGAAGAACGACGTTGCGATAGTAACTTTCGGGAACTACCCGATCGCAAAGGATGCACTTCTGGTCGCAAGCTTCGGCACACTGATCGAAGCGATGGTCGAGGCCGTACGGCCGGATGTTGATGTTCCCCGGCCGAACATGAACGTGTTGCTGATCATAGGTCGGTGAAAGTGGCAGCAGGCGACTCCTTGATATTGAAATAGCCGATGCGATGGCCGGTTAGGGTGCTTTCTACCCGATTAGGAAGGACTGCCGGAAGTGTGCTGACGGGAGGCGATGCAATATAGACTCGACCGCCTTTGTCATTCTATTTTAGATCGAGTCTGGACTGTTAAAAACAAGTCTCGGATATTGACTATTACGATACCGTCGTCCGTGAATGAAGTCGATTGAATTCAACCGAACGTAGTTTCCCTGGGTTTTTTGTTGTCTCGCTATTCGTTTTCATCTTGAATTTCTCTGCGCATCCGCGTCTCGATGATTGATCCCGGCACCCAATCCCAAACCGTGAAATTTCCGACGGATATTTCCGCTGTCGCGTTCGATCTTGACGGAACCCTCGTCGATACGCTGCCCGACCTGCACGCGTCGGCAAATTGCATGCTGGCCGATCTCGGCATGGCACCGGTGGACTCGGAAACAGTGCGGGCACACATTGGCCGCGGCATCGATCGGCTGGTAAAACGCCTGCTGGCCGATGTAACTGTAAATGACGCTGGATGTTCTGACGGTGGCAAATCGAACGGCGGACCCGATCTCGCAAAATTTGAACAAGCGGGGGAAATTTTCAGGGGCCACTACCGAAAATTGCTGACCAACGAATCACGGCTTTTTCCGGAGATGGAGGAAACGCTTCAGCGTCTGCGCGGGTTGGGGTTGAAGCTCGCCTGTGTCACCAACAAGACCGATGCCTTTACCCGGCCGTTGCTGGAAGGTCTTGGCGTCCTTCACCTGTTCGACGAAGTAATTTCCGGCGATACGCTGGAACGCAAGAAGCCGGACCCGTTGCCACTGACATACTGTGCGCAGCGTTTCGGCATCCCACCGGAGCGTTTGTTGATGGTCGGTGACTCCGAAACAGACACCTTGAGTGCACGCGCCGCAGGATGCCCGATGATCTGTGTGCCGTTTGGATACAGGTCCGGCATGGAACTGCATGAGCTCGACTGCGATGCTATAGTACAGGTCGTTTCCGAAATATTTGATTTGATTCGGCCCATCCGGCCGTAACGATCGCAATACATGGCTTCCGCAAGAACTGAAAGTTTGGGGCATCAAATGCAGATTTGCCGCCGTTGGCGAGGCGGATCCGCATGCTGGCGTCACGCCTGACGCCACAGAAAATCGGCGTCGCTCCTGACGCATACCCAAGTCCCTTATTTCACCGTTTTTCGGAGTCAGTCGTGACAGAAGAAGAGTTCAAGCAACTCGCCGCGCAGGGTTTCAATCGCGTTCCCGTGGTTCTCGAGACCTTTGCCGACCTCGATACACCCCTGTCGGTGTATCTCAAGCTCGCCAATAAACCCTATTCCTACCTGCTCGAATCAGTGCAAGGCGGAGAGCGCTTCGGCCGTTACTCGTTTGTCGGCTTGCCGGCGCGTACCCGCTATGAGGTACGCGGCAATCATTGCCGGGAAATATGCGGCGACCAAATTGTCGCGCAGTCCGAGCAGACTGCCCCGCTCGCCTGGGTGGCTGAGCAGCAGTCCAGGGTAAGAGTTGCCCCGCGCCCGGAGTTGCCCCGCTTTCTCGGCGGGTTGGTTGGTTGTTTCGGCTATGAGACCGTGCGCTATATCGAGAAGCGCCTTGCAGCAAGTGACAAACCGGACGTGCTCGACACGCCGGATATTCTGCTGCTGCTTTCCGAGCAGATTGTCGCTGTCGACAATTTGTCGGGAAAGCTGTACCTGGTTGTGTACGCAGATACTGAAGAGAAAGGCGCGTGGCAGGGCGCACAGAAGCGTCTCGAGGAATTGCTATGGATGTTGCGCCAGCCAGTCGTAGTGCCGCTGGAGGCGCTGGCCAGTGCGGCGCCGGCAAAGTCTGCATTTGCCCAGGCTGATTTCATGGGTGCTGTCGAGCGGGCCAAGCAGTACATTCGTGACGGCGACATCATGCAAGTCGTGCTTTCACAGCGCATGAGTGTGCCATTTGCCGCGTCGCCGTTGTCCCTGTACCGGGCGTTGCGTGCGCTCAACCCATCGCCTTACATGTTCTATTTCGACATGGGTGATTTTCATGTGGTCGGTTCCTCTCCGGAAATTCTCGTTCGTCTCGAGAATGGTGTGGTCACGTTGCGGCCGATCGCCGGAACCCGGCCGCGGGGTGCGACCCGCGAAGAGGATCTTGCGCTCGAGGAGGATTTGCTCGGCGATCCGAAAGAGCGCGCCGAACACGTCATGTTGATGGACCTTGGCCGCAACGACGTCGGCAGGGTTGCCCAGATCGGGTCAGTCAAAGTGTCTGACAGCATGGTCATCGAACGCTACTCGCATGTCATGCATATCGTGTCGAACGTCGAAGGCAAACTGAAGTCCGGGCTCGACGCAATGGCGGTGTTAAAAGCAAGCTTCCCTGCCGGGACAGTATCGGGCGCCCCCAAAGTCAGGGCAATGGAAATCATCGACGAATTCGAGACTGACAAGCGGGGCATCTATGCCGGCGCAGTAGGCTATCTCGGGTTCAGCGGTGACATGGACCTCGCTATTGCGATTCGCACCGCGGTCATCAAGGACGGAACGCTATACGTGCAGGCAGGTGCCGGAATCGTCGCCGATTCAGTGCCGGAAAACGAATGGGTCGAAACGCAGAACAAGGCGCGTGCGTTGCTAAAGGCGGCGGAAATGGCGCAAGCGGGGCTCAATAGCAGGCTTTCGTGATGGCCGCCCGCAGTAAGACAGCGGGACCGAAGCGAGTCGTATCGAATATTCGGACAAGAAAAAGGGGCCGCAAAACGCGGCCCCAGACTTGTCAGCTGTGAATCATCTCAGCTTTTAATCATCAAGGCGCCCAGACAAATGTAGCCGGATCGACATCTCCACCAGCCACCAATGCACCTGAAATCGTCCGTTTGCTGGCGCCATTGGCTGATGACATATATAGCTCCGTCACACCGCCCGCACTCTCTTGAGAGTGTAGAGGCGTGCGAAAAACGGCGTGTAATAAATGGGGAAAACGATTGTGCAGTGATGTTCACATAGTCAACAGGCTGTTGATTTTGGGGTGGGCTGTGTAGAGGCGCGCGAAAACGCGGTGTAATTATTGCGAAAGATGGGTGCGCAGTGCGTGACGACAAGGAGAGAGCAGGCGTTGGTCAGGACGGGTTACGGCCGCTTTGCCGCGGTGGCGGAGCGATTGGCAAGAAGCGGGCTGAGGCCACTTGGCGCTAGTGAGCTGGCACGCGAGCTAGACATCACCAAGCAGCAAGCCTTTGATGCCCTAAGGCACCTCAAGTCTGTGGGATGGGCGGAGCAACTGGATGGCGGCTTGTGGCGTCTGTCGCCGCATCTGACCATGATATCCAGATCATTCGAGCGGGCCATTGCCGATACGCACGAGTTGTACCTTGGTCCGCCTGCCGCCAAGCGCTGTGTCCGTGGACCAAATACCGATAGCGACTAGCTAGCGCTACCGTCCCAGTCATCCTTGCCAAGGCAGGCCAGGCGTGGGCGGTCTCAGGCGCGTTTTGGCGTTTCTGCCTCCACGCGGGTGCTGTAGCCGCTGTCACTGATTTCGTGATCGACCTGGGTGGCGATCCACTCCCCGTCCACGCCTGGCCTGAATTCAGACAGGAGCAGCCTGGCTTCGGCGGCCAGTCGCGGGTTGCCGTGCTTGAGGGTGAGGCTGGCGGTGGCCAGACCCCGGCTCAGGGCATCGAGTTTGCCCTGGGCGGCAGCGCGTGCCGTATCGGCATCCGGGTAATTGTGGCGCAGGGCATAAACGGGCTTGCCTTCGCCCACGTGCACAGGCGTGCGGGTACCAGTCGCGGTGTTATGCCAATGAGCCAGTACCGCTGGATATTTGCCGCGATCTGCCATCGTGACGCGATGGTTGCTGGTTTGGTTTCGACTGATGGGCACTGTCGGGATTGCCTTGCCGGTGGCGCTCCTGGCTTCGCCCCTGGGGACGAATAACAAAAAGCCCCCGGCCGGTTTGGCCACAGCGTCGTATTGCCTGGCCAGCCGGGTGAGCAGGTGCAGGTCGGATTCTTCGGTTTGATCCAGGTGAGGAATGTTGATGGTGCTGAGGAATTCACCGACACGGGGCTCGAGTTGATGTTCAGCGGCGATGGTGGCCACCAGATCGCCGAGGGAGGTCGCATCCCAGGCGCGGGTTTTGTGCTCCTTCAGCGCGCTGCGCATATTGGCGGCCTTGGCACGAATGATCAGCGTATCCGGTGGGCCGTCAAGCTCGATTTCATCGGCGATATAAAGACCCATCTGAACCAGTCCTTGCTCTTTGTGGCCGATAGAGACATTCAACTTGGCTCCTTTGTTGGGCAGTTCGATGGCGCCATCGCGGTCATCGAGGCGGATCTCTACGGTATCGGTATGCAGCCCGGCCCGGTCAGAGACGGTCAGCGACAAGAACCGGTTAGCGATAGTGGCCGTGATGTCCTGGCTGTTGGCGAGAATACGAAACAGCGGCGTCATCAGTCCCACAACCTCACGGTCTGGATGAGCTGACCGGGTGTTGGCAGGGTGGGCAGTTCGATCAGTACGCCGGCAGGGAAAATGACGCCTGCGTCGGCCAGGCCGGGGTTGGCTTCGAGCACGGCTTCAACGGCGCCGGCCTGCTGGCCGTAGTGTGTCCAGCAGATGGCGTCGAGCATGTCACCGTCCTGGGTGCGGTATTGCATCAGACGTCCTCCCCATAGCGGCTCAATTGCAGGCGAAATTGCACCCGGCGCGGCGTGCCATCTTCAAAGACACTTTTGTGTGTTTCTTCGACCCGGTTGATGACCCACTGTTGCCAGATATGACCGGTACCGTCGACCAACATCAGCGGCTTACCTTTACCCGCTTCAGTACGCATGGCATCGAGTTGACCCAGGCCGCCTTTAAAGTGTGGATAGATCACGCCATCCAGTGACAGTGTTTCTTCCCCCGGCCCCATGAACTGCTGGGCGGGTAAGCGCCCTACGCGAGGTTGTGAGCGCCAGCGGTATTCTGTGGTGCGTGCCAGCGACTGATAGGCAGCGCTATCAATGCAAAAGGCGTACTCGCCCAGTTTCATCAGGTAACTAGACGCCATCGCCGACCACCTCTCGTTGGCGCTGTTGGTTGCGACGCTCGATCTTGCGCATCACCCGCGTTGCCAGCGCTTCAGCATCCTCGCCTGGCTGTTGCTGAATGCTCAGGTGATAAGTGTGGGTGCTCTTGTCAACAATTTGCGGCACCGGCGCCTGCGGGACAGGCAGGGTCGGTATCGCACCGAGTGCTGGCTGATAGCGGGCTTTGCCGATGACTTCCGGCACGGTTGGTTCAGGTAGCTGATCCGCCTGGTAGTGAATCGACTGGTTGAGCGCGTCAAGTCTCGGAGCGATGGTCTTGCCAACGATCAACGCCTCGGTTTTCAGGGTTGGCAGGGTCGGTATCGCACCGAGTGCTGGCTGATAGCGGGCTTTGCCAATGACTTCCGGCACGCTGGGTTCAGGTAGCTGATCCGCCTGGTAGTGAATCGACTGGTTGAGCGCGTCGAGTCTCGGAGCGATGGCCTTGCCAACGATCAACGCCTCGGCTTTCAGGGTTGGCAGGGTCGGTATCGCACCGAGTGCTGGCTGATAGCGGGCTTTGCCAATGACTTCCGGCATGGCTGGTTGGGGTAGCTGATCCGCCTGGTAGTGGATCGATTGGCTGAGTGCGTCGAGTCTCGAGGGGGCGGCGGGCGGCTGATCCGCCATAACGGGTGACAGGGCGATTGCTGCGCCTGCCACTGTGGCCGTCGCCGCCTTCTTTACAGGATTCGCGGCCTCGGTGAGGCGTGAGGACATTGAGTTGCGTTCGTTCTTCGAGTTGGCATCGTCATTACCGCTACCAAACCAGCCTGTAACCGTATTCCAGGCATTTCCAATAAACCCTGCCACTGTCTCAAACTTTCCGATGAGCCAGTCCAGCGCCACCCTGGCCTGGTCAACGATCCCGCTCCATAGCCGGGTGAAAAAGTCGCTGACCCCACTCCAGTTGCCAACAATCAACCCCAGTGGATTGAATGAGAGGATGCCTTTAAACCATTCCCAGGCGCTGGAGAAGGTAGCTGTAACGCCATTCCACAGGCCGGTGAAAAAGCCCTTGACGGGCGACCAGAAGGTCATAATCAAACCGGCTGCCAAAGCAATGCCACCGATAATCAGACCGACAGGATTGGTCATGAGCGCTACTGTCAGTGCTTTCAGGCCGCCGATCACCATCGGTATCGCCTTGCCGGCCAGGCCCACCAGAGAACCGGCAAAGCCCTTGATCGCACCGCCGACAACCAGTGCTTTGGTGCGCATATTGGTTATCAGCGCTGTGGCGTTGAAGGCTCGCAGTTTCAGGGTCGCACCGAAAATGCCCTTGCCAAGCCCCCAGAATTTGACCGCCAACCATTTTATACCTGCGGCAATACGTTGATTCGCTGAATAGGCCATTGCCGCATTCCATGCCCATGCGCTGGTTGTAACAATCGTCATTACCGATCCCAGACCAACCAGAGTAGCGCCGATTGCGCCGATGGCTTTACCGATAACGGGGAAGCGCTCGATGCTGGCGGCCGCCCACCCGGCCAGTGTGCCTATCGGGGATAGCACGGCATTCAGGGCGGGTAGCAATGTGCCGGCAAACACTTCGCCCACTTGGCCAATATTTTGCCTGAACATCTGCCATTGACCGGCGCTGGATGTGAGGAAATGCGCGTATTCCTTGTCAACCAGAGCTGAGCGTGCCGCATTAGCCACCTCAACATGGGCAGCTTTGAGTTGCTCCAGTTGATCGATCAGTGGTACCACACCGCGCTTGCCTTCATCGCCAAACAGTTCTTGCAGCAAATCGCCGCGCTCATCGGTATCCAGATAGTCCAGCTGTTCCTTGATTTGCTCAAGTGTGGCGATCAGGTCAAGCTCGCCTTGTTTGTCGCGCACGATCTCAAAGCCCAATTCTTCCGATGCTTTGCCGAGGTTACGCAAGACAGCGGAAAACGCAGTGCCGGCCATGGAACCTTGCAAGCCGGCGGAGTTGAGTTGACCGACTACGGCTGCGGTCTGCGCGAGCCCCAGCCTGGCGCTCGCGGCGCTGGCGGCGGCGTATTTGAGTGATTCACCCAGTTGGCCAAAATCCCGTATCTGGAACTTGAACTGGGTTTTGGCCAGCACATTGCCAATGACCTGCATTTTTTCGTCGGTCGTACCTTTGATGCTCTCGCCCATGTTGTTGAAAGTCACCCCGAAAATCTCCCCGACCTGTTCAGGCATACCCCGGGTGACTTTGGCCAGCTTGTGTACCAGTTGGGTTCCGGCCCGTGCGGTTTCTTCCTCGAGTCCGGCCGAGTTCAGCGCGTATTCGATTTCAAGGACTTCTTGCTCGGATGCCAGACTGTTACGGGCAAAGGCTTTGGCGTTCTGGCGCGCTCTGGTCACTGCCGCATCCTTGTCGCCGTCTTTGGCATTGATCACGGTGCGCAGATATAAGCCTTGTTCTTCGCGGGCCATTGCCGAACCGGCGAGACGACTAGCACCGTAAGCGCTACCCAACAGGCCAAGCATCCGGCCTCGCATCGCGCCTAAACGACCGGCAGCGGCCTGTTGTCTGGCCTGCGCTTTTTGCACTCGCTCGGTGCGTTTTAACTCACGATTTAAACGGCCATGCTCGCGCACCACCTGGCCGATCTCGACGCCGTAGCCTTTTGCAGCGTGCCTGGCGTCCTTGTAACGGCGTTCAACGTCGCGGATGCCACTGTCCAGGCGCTTGCTGGAGCTTCCCAGTGCGGCCTGTTTACTGCGCAACTCGCCGAGCAGTTTTTTGTATTTGATGACCGCGCCAGTGGCGGCGAGCTTTTTATTGGTGTTTTGGTACTGCTGACCCAGGCGAAGGGATTGTTGCTGGGCGCTTGTGAGGGTGCGAGAATAGCTTTTGCTCAGGGCCGCACCGATGATGACACTGGCGGCGAAGGTTTTAGCCATGACTGATTAGCTGTTCATGATGTGGCTCAGGACTCACGCCTTTAACTGCCTCCAGCCAGTCCACCAACTCCTCACCCGCCAGTGCCGATAATTCCTGCAATGACCAACCCGTGTGGCTGGCCAGGATTAATACCGCGCACCGGGCGGCCTCCGGTGTCAGGACAAAAAACCCTGATAAGCCTTTTGCAATGCCTGGTAGTCGGCCAGGTCGAGTTCCTCGATCACCGATGGCGTGACCTCGCACAGATTGGCAAAGGTGCGGATTTCCTTTTGCGCATCGGTGCCGCCTTGTTTGTCCGCGCTTAGCATGTCGCGCACTTTGGGCCGACGCATGGTCAGTGCGGTGGTTTGCAGACCATCGAGCGTTACCGGGTGTTGCAGTGTGATCATTTCACTCATTGTTTAGTCCTCTTGTTCGTGCTGCGAGAGGGTGTCGTCTCGGCCGCCTCGGCGTCTGGCGCTTTGGCCCCTTCGACAAGTTCGGGAACGCGCTCGGGGGGTGATTCAGGGGCCGGAGGAATCGCTTCGAGCACACCGCCGGTGACAAGAAATGTGGCCTGTCGGGCGTGCAACAGCACCACGTCGCCCGGCGACAGATGGCCGTGATGATCCAGGTGAAAGGGCTTGATGACCTTGTAATGGGCGTAGTTCATCGCGCGCTCCTACACGCCGATCGCGGCGCGGTGCTCGGCCATGCGGTCTGTGCCGTTGACTTTTTCGATCATGCCCGGCACGTCGATCTCAATCACTTCCTGGCCGTCGCTGACATATTTGTAGTAGCTAAGCGCGACCATGACTTTCATTTTCGCCACGTCACCGGCTTTCCAGGCGCCCATATCCACCTCGCGCCAGCGCCCGCGCAGCACGACCTCAATGGCCGTGACCTTGCCGTCGCCGGCCTGAATGCTGCCCTTGAAGCGCATCCCGATCTCGGCGTGATCGAGCACGCCCCACAGGCGCAGCACGTCTTCGTTGTACTCGCAGAGCGTGAAGTCCGCTTCGAGCTTCTCCATGCCCATATCGAGTTCGATCGGCGCGTTCATGCCCCCGGCGCGGTATTCCTCTGTCTTGCGCGTGAGCTTGGGCAAGGTGAGTTCTTCCACCCGTCCGGCGTAGCCCTGGCCTTCGATGAACAAGCTGAACTGCTTCAGGTTGCGCGGTATTTTGATTGCCATGATGTGTTCTCCTGTTACGCGGCTGCCGTGCTTGGCAACAGCTCAATCAGATATCGGTTGGTGATCGTTGCATGAAAGCCCAACTGCTCCAGCGGCGGCACCGGCGTGTAGTCGTAGTTCAGCCACAGCTTGCCGTCCGCCCTCGATTCCTTGTCGTTCAGCTCCGGATCGAGATAACACGCGGCGTTGACGATGTAGCCATTCGCTTTTAGCTCGCGGAACTTCGCGTTCACGCCCTCGATGATGTCGTCAATCAGCATCTGCGACATGGGCTTGTCCACCGCCCAGGCATGCCCTTCGGCGATGGTGTCGGCCAGGATATCGCCGGTGCGCACAGCGGACTCAAAGGCAAACTTTGGATCACCCGAGCAAGTGCGGCTGCCCCAGAAGCGAAAGCCCTGGTGCGCAATGAGCGTACTCACCTCGTTGGCGTTGAGATAGCCGGCCTTCGTGTTGGGGTTTTGCAAATCCCAATCCACATCGGCAGTTAATCCGGCGACACCATTGACGGGGATGTTGCTGATGACCTTGTGCCAGCCAACAAGGTTATCGAGCCTGGCGCGCAGCCCAAGCGCACGCGCCGAGGCCGGCTGGGATACGGTGCCGGCAGCCGACGTATCCCAGACCTTGAAGCCTGGCCACAGCAGCATCAGGCGTTTGTTGCCGAAGAGGTTACGATAATTAACGGCCGCCTCGGCGGTGCCCACCGGCGCATCGATGTAGGCAAAGGCGCGCAATTTGTCGGCAATCGCGCCCAACTCAGCGGCAACGGATACATGGTGGCTAAAGCCCGGCGCACCGAGAATGCGTGGTTTCACACCCAGTCGGGCCTGGGCGGCGAGCAGTGCCTGCAAGCCGGTGTACTGACCCGCTGCATCGACGGTGCCGATGATATTGCTGATCTGGGTGTTCTCGGTTTCTGAGAAACCAACCCGCACCACGACGATGAGTGCGGCGATCTGATCAAAGATCGCATCCATCGCCTGCGGCAAAGTGCCAGTTAAACCCAGTTTGGCAGCCTGCTGGCGCGAGCCGGCAATCAGTACCGGCGTATTGAGCGGGAACGCCTCGTCCTCGCCGCCACTGAATGCCAGCGCTTTGGCGATGAGTGGTACTTTGCCGCTGCCGTCCGAGCCCGATGCCAGGGTCGCCGTGATCACACTACCTGGCTTGTCGTCACCAGCGGCGTTGATCGTTGTTTTGAGCTCCGCGGCGCTCGTGGTAACGACACCACCATTGCTGGTTGCCAACTGCACGGTGATCGTGTTGCCCGACAAGGCTGCGGAGAGGGTTTTGCCCTTGCCACCAAGCAGTCTTAACGTAATCCGGTTGCCGGCAGCCCCGGCGGTTTTGGCGCTCAGCGTCAGGGCGCTGTTGCCGGTGCCGATGGTGAGTGTGGCGGCCCTGGCCGCTTGCGCACCCGGCGCGGTGCCGACCACGCCGATGATGGCGCTGTCAACGGTGCGAATGGGGCGTGTGCCGCTGTCTTTTTCAACGACGCGCACGCCGTGATGATAATTACTGGACATGGTTAATCTTCTCCGTCATCCGTTGTCGATTCAAATACCTCGGCAACTGCCGTGGCGCGTTGTTCGATCTCGCCAAGCACGACGTCCTGCCCCTTTACCTTGTAGGGCAGCTTCACTTCTCCCGCTTTCACCTTGGCCAGAAAAGCCGTTGATACATTGGCGAAAGGCGCGGCCGCTTCGCGCACTTCGGCCAGCGAGGTGGCGGCGTGCAGTTTGGTGATCAGCGCACTGAATTCGTAAAATAACAGGTGCGCGGTATCGGCAGTGGTGCCGAGCAGGCTGGAGTCGTCTGCAACGGCGATATGTATTTTCCCTCTGAGCGCCTGCCGGACTTCTTCCTTTGTGGCGGTGTGGTTTTGGCGATCGTTGCGCGCAAGTTCATTCAGGTTCATGTTGATTTTCTCCTAACAATCGTAAGCCGCGGCCAGATAAGCATTCACCAACATCGAGGGACGCGTAAAGAACACATCCACGGGTTGCAATAGATCTTCCTCCGTAAACACGAGACGAGCCATTTCGCAGGCGGCATCCAAATTCGACGCTTGGCCGAAGGCGTGCGTAAAAACTTCATACCAGGTGTTCGCTGCGAAGGCGTACCCAGGTCCCTTGGCGTAATGATTGAGTGGATGAGCATTGATGAGGCATTTTGCACCGCCGACATAAGGCAGCCACATAGGGGTGCGACCTATGAATTGCACATTGACCGGGCGTGAAAACCGCAGATACACAACACCTTGATAAGCCGCTTTCTTGATAGTGGTTCTTCCGCCCAATCGGAAGTTCTTGCAGAGAATTCGGTTATGGAAATTCCGTGTTGAATCCATCGCTCGTATGGTGCTTTTCAACACGGCGGTATGCTTGGTATATGCATCCCATCCCTGCTGGCTTTCGTCGAGTGTTGCATCATGAGAAAATCCAAAGCTATCCAGGGTGCCAAATGCTTTTGAGATAGTGCCTGTAAGAGGTGGACCCCAACGGCTGGACACCAAAATATAGCTGATAAGTGAAATCTTATGGATTATTCTTTTACGACACAGAGAGGATCCGAAGATGACACGTAGAAAGAGAAGAAATCACACGGCGAGCTTCAAGGCCAAAGTAGCACTGGGCGCAGTGCGTGGCGAGCACACACTGGCCGAGCTGGCTGAACAGTTCGACGTTCACCCGAATCAGATCCAGGACTGGAAGAAACGTCTGGTCGATAGTGCCGAGGACGTGTTCGGTGGCAACGCAGTTGAGGCGCAACACACCGAACGCGAAATCGAGAAGCTGCACGCCAAGGTCGGGCAACTGACGATGGAGAAAGATTTTCTGTCAAAGTTTCTCGGGCGCGACCGGTGAGCGAGCGCCGAGCACAGATTCAAAGCGCTCACGAACTGTCCAGGGCACGCCGCTGCGAGTTACTCGGAGTGGCACGCTGCACAGCGTACTATCGCGGCGCACAGGTGTCAGCCGAAGACCTTGAGCTGATGCGCCTGATCGACGAGATCCACCTTGAGCTGCCGTTCTACGGAAGCCGTCGTATTCGCAACGAACTCGATACACGCGGGCTGCAGGTCAATCGTAAGCGCGTACAGCGGCTGATGCGTCAGATGCAGATCAGGGCGCTGTAGCCGAAGCGGCGCACCAGCACGCCAGACAAGGGACACAAGATCTATCCTTACTTGCTCAGGGACATGACAATCACGCGGGCCAACCAGGTGTGGGCGAGCGATATCTGTTATCTACCGATGGCCAAGGGGTTCATGTAGCTCGTGGCGATTATGCACTGGCATACGCGCAAGGTGCTTTCGTGGCGGGCGTCGAACACGATGGACAGCGACTTTTGCGTCGAGGCGCTCGAAGAGGCATTGCGTGGCTACGGTACACCCGAGATATTCAACACCGATCAGGGCACGCAGTTCACGGCCGATGCGTTCACCCGCGTTCTCAAGGAGCACGAAGTGACGATCAGCATGGACGGCAAGGCTCGCTGGATCGACAACGTGTTCGTCGAACGGTTGTGGCGCAGTGTGAAGTACGAAGACGTGTATCTGCGCGCGTATGAAACGCTGGCGGCATTACGCGCCGGACTGGACAAATACTTTCGTTTTTACAATACCCGGCGTCCTCACACTGGGCTTGACCGGCGTACCCCCGATGTGGTGTACTTCGAACAAACGGCGTTGAAGAGCGCGGCCTGAACCCCATGGAGATTTCACTTAAGCGGGGGTCCAAGTTTCGGGGTCCACTTCTTATTGATCTCCCGACACGCCGAAGCTTCCGCTCAAGTCGAGTTTGCTGTCACCGACCGCGACGGTTGCTGACTTGATCTGCAATGTTTGATCGCGTCCCTCGAGAAAAAACTTTTCCAATGTTACCGGCACCGGCACAGCAACCAGGATAGGTGCGGGAATAGTGATCATGGCGCCCTGCAAAGAACCATTCGCCACGGTACGATCGGACTGTCGCCAGTTACCGGTGGTGCGAATTTCGCCACTGAGTTCGCCGAACTGGAAGTGCTGTTGTCTGAAAACGCGAGCGATACTCCGCTGCACGAGTTTGCCCTTGAATCGAAAATCGAAATTCGTGTCTTCCACTTTTACGCCGACATTCACGTCCGATAAATCATCGCGCAGGCTGACGTGTTCGACCTCAACGTGATCGGGCAGAACGCGGGTCGCGAATCCGATCGCCGGGCCTTCGGATACCTGAAGTTTTCCGCGTACCATCAGTTCACGATCGCGGTGCCAATTCACATCAATACGCGAGATCTGGAGCGGGTTGCGCATCTGAAATGCATCTGCCAAGCCTGTGCGTAGTCGCAACCACTCGAGCGACTTGAGCCCGGTGGTGCCACTGATTCCGGCCTGGATGTTTGTCAGGCCGTTTCTGTAGTCACGGATTTCTCCACCAACCCGGATTGATGCGTCCAGGGTCGAGAACGTAACGTCCTTCACGTGAATGCGCTCGTGAGAGATATCGATCGCACCACCATTGAACGCGAAGCGGCCCTTCAATTTTCTCTACCGAGACTGACAATTTGCCAGTCATTTTCCCGATTTTGTCAGTTTGTTCTGATAGTTCGGGTAGTGCCGCGACCCAGCGCATCAGTTCGTCGAGCGAAAGCTGCGCCGAACCATTGCTCGCGCGCAGTCTATTGGGCGCGTCGATTCCGATTCGAGTATTTACGTTCTTGAAAGTGCTGGCGCCAATGGCACCTTCCAGGCCTTGTGTGTAGATCGCGTCATCGACATAGCGCAAGTCGCCTCGACTGAGACGAACCGGGATTGCGAACGGAACTTTCGCGTGCCGCACTGTTGTCTGGAGCCGGGAAACTTCCAGACGCACCTCGGGTTTCTTTGATTCCGTTGTAACGCTCACGCTGAAATCGGCGCTACCGGAAAGCTGCTTGACGTCGTCGAGCTGGCGCGGGCTCTCGCTGTCGCGCATCGCCTGTTTCGTTATTGCCAGCACTTCGGCAAGATCAAGGCTGAGCCGGGCGTTGCTACTCAGCGCGATCTGTTTTGCAATCAGCCCGAATCGGTCGCCGCTTGAAGCTGAGGATGTCGCGTTCTTCGCGGAGGCACCGGATTCTTGCGTACCGGCCTCGGTACCAGCTGCATTCGGTTTGCCAGACGATGTGGAAAGCAGGCTGCCGAGAGACGCCGAAACATTGGCTTCGCTCAGAACGGAATTGCCTACGCGCGCGCTGGCATTGCTGATTTCCAGCTTGCTAGCGTTGAGCGACACGGTCCCGCGGGCCTCGCGAACTTGAGTATCGATGTGCGGTACAAGCGCGTCCAGTTCAGCGAACTCCAGTTGCGCATGGTACATCTCCGGTCGTAGCAATGCGGGCAGCGTATCGGCTTCGCTGCTCACTTGCAGAGACCTTATTGTTCCATTTTGTATGTCCGTCCGGGTGCGCGCGAGAAGGGCGACACCCGGTGCAATTGCGGCCGCGGCGTCCTGTAACTCCGACAGCTGAACGTCGGTTGCGCTCGCTTGCAGCGCGAACGTACCCGCATTGCTGCGAGCAAGTTTCGCAGTGGCGTCAAGACGCGGATAGTCGAGGGCGATGTGCCGAATTGATATTTCGGTCGCACCGTTACGCAGCAACGCAGATACGTCTATCGTGGGACGCTGCAGGTCAAGTTGGCGTTCGCCGAACGCGAGCGATACCGCCGGCGCGGACAAGTTGCCTTCAGCCAGAATGTCCGCCAGGCCTTTCATTTTCCACTGTACGTTCGCGTCAGTAACCGCATCGCGAATTGGCCAGGATTCTGTTTGACCGAGGGCCGTGCCGAGATCGTGGGCGCGCAACCCGACTACTTTCAAGGTGCCATTGCCGGTCAGTTCGGCCTCGGCGATATTCATCGTCAGCGCAAGGTGCTCCCAGAGATTGGACGTGCACGATACAGTTGCTTCTATTCGGTCATCGTTCGCCTCGGCACGCAATTCAAGGTCGTCGAACGATATCGGCTGGCGCCCGCTGGCCAGAAGCGTCACCGAGCCTTCTTCCACAATGACTTGAATATCGGGCGCACGTTCAGCAATATGTGCGAACACGTCGCGCACTGCCTGTTCTGTCGTCCCGGTGGAAAGTGGTTCCGGGTCTTGCGCCGGTTCAGGCGCTTGCACCGTAATGTCGGGCGCCACCAGGATTACGCTGCTGATTCGAATACGGGCCCTGACGAGTGCCAGAAGATCCAGGTCGACTGACGCAGACTGCGCATCCAGTTCGAATTGTCCCGGCAGTGAGAATGCCGCTCCCGTGACAGTCGCACCGGGGAAGGGCAACAATCGTAGATCGATGCGATCGAAACGTGCATTGCCGCCGGTCGCGTTTGCAATCGATGTGACGATTCTGGTCTTGACGCCTTCTGAGTCAAACCATAGTGGCGCAGACAGAACCGCGAGAGCGATCAGCAAAACGATCGCACCGGCAATTCCCGCAATCCAGACTAGTGGTTTTCGAAAACGCATAAACAGCCGGCCAGAAGATTGAAAGTTCGATGTTGCACAGACAAATGTGCAAGGATTCTGTCAGAGCAAATGTGATCCGACGCCGAAACTACCGTATATACGATATAAGCTATGTTGTCGCGCCGAGTGGACTGGCATCCGGAATTATTTGCCTGCGGCCCTCAGTTCACGCGCCAGCTGCGCCGCATCAGAATCATCGGGGTAGCGTCGCGACAAATGATCGGCATAGCGACTCGCGCCGGCAATGTCGCCGCGATCACGCCTGAAAATGACGGCTGCCAGCAGCAAGTCGCGATCATCCGGGTGGTATTTCAGCGCCCGGTCGATTTCGGCGACCGCAGCCTTCTTCTTGCCAGCCGAGTTCAACCCGACTGCATACACGTAAGCAAAACGGGCGTTTGCAGGCAGCAATTCTGCGGCGCGTTTCAGTTCGGCGAGTGCCTCGCTACTTTGGTCGAGCCGAACGAGTGTTAGACCGAGCGCGTGATGCAAGGCAGCCGCATCGGGTACTTTCTGAAGTCCGTCTCTCAGAATGTTCTCAGCCGCCGCGTCGCGCCCACGGGCTCGCAGGACGTCGGCCAGGTTTACATATGCCGGCACAAATTCCGGATCAAGATCGATCGCGGCTTGCAGTTGCGAGTGCGCTTCGTCAAAGCGGCCCTGGCGTGCGTAAAAGTTGCCAAGTGATGCGAGCGCTTCCGGCCGGTCGGCGTTATACAGTTGCGCGGATTCGTACTCTGCTGCCCCGCGCTTGAACGCCGTGAGCTGTCTCATCGTTGCTTCGCCCGTTGAATCGGCGAGCACAGAGGTTGCCTCCATGCGAACCGTGCGCACCGGATCATCGAGCAACGGCGCCAGCAATATCAGGCGTTGCGCTGGCGGCAGCGGTGACAACGCGGCGATACTCGCGCGCCGCACTAACGCGTCGCTGTCAATAAGTCCCTTGCGGGCCGCGTCGATGGACCGCGGCGACGGATAGCGCGCAAGCGCTTCGAGCGCACTCGCCCGCGCGATTGCAGGGTTGGAAGCGTCGCGCGCAATTCGGGCCAGACTGGGGCCGGCTTCGGCCGCGTCCCTTTCGGCGTAGCTGAATGCGTCCGTGTAGCGCTGGAAGCCCTGTGCTTGGCGGCCATACCATTGCTCGATCGCATTTGCGGCCCAGGTTGCATCCTTTGCGCTGTGGCAACCGTTGCATGCGTTCGGAGTGCCATGTTCGACGGTCAGGTCCGGGCGCGGCACCCGGAGGCTGTGATCACGGCGCGGATCGACAACCATGTAAGTCGTGTCCGGCATGTGACAATCGACGCACTGATTTCCCGCTCCGATTATCTCACCGCCATTGCTTGCGACACCGGCTGTTCCGGAATCATTTTCCGGATGATGATGATGCGCGGGTGTGTCGTACTGCGACGCCGTATGGCAGGCGGAACAGACAGCGTTGCCTTGTGACCGCAGTTTCTGCCCGTGTGGCTCATGGCAATCGCTACAGGTCACGCGTGATACATGCGGCTTTGCAGGAACGAACCCCAGATGTACACCTCGTCGCGCTGCTGGCCATCGGCGTGATAAAGACCAGGCGAAAGAAGCGCCGGGCGATAAAAGTCCAGGAACGGCAGTCCTGCGCGATACCCCTCGGCAATCTGGCTGCGCCGCGCATGGCACTGGGCGCAGACCTCAATTTCTGTATCGTGTTCGCGGGGGTGGCTGCGTGCGGGCTTGTTGGTCGCAGCATCATTGGCCCATGTTGCACTGGCTCTTTCGTCAAGGACCGCGGCAAGCCCCTTATGCGTGTTCGCCGGTTGTGCCTCGGTCCATTCGAGATGTGCAGATGCCGGGCCATGGCAGGCTTCGCATCCGACCGTAAGATCCGCCCAGGTCGTGTTGAATGTATCAGCCCCGGCGTCGTATTGCTTGCGCACTTCGGTCGAATGACAGTCGGCACACATGAAGTTCCAGTTCTGCGAACGCCGCGTCCAGTGCAACTCGTCCCGGTAATCGACTTTCTCGTCCGGATAGAGATGAAACCAGCGTTGCCCGCCTTGCCCTTCTGGTCGGCTATCCCACGAAGCTGAAAGCGCTTGCAGGCGGCCGTCCGGAAACGCGATCAGATATTGCTGCAGCGGATCTACGCCAAATGTGTACTGGACCTCGAAGTCGGCCAATTTACCGTCAGCACCATCGGTGCGCACGAAATGTTTGCCGTCGCGTATGAAAAAGGTTGTCGTGGTGCCGGCGTAGCGAAATGTTGCGTCGTCGAAGTCGCCAAGAACGGTTTGCGCAGTGGCGTGCTGCATCGCGAGCGCGTGGTGCGAGTCATTCCATGCAGCGTACGCTTGCGCATGGCAGCCGGCGCAGGCTTCACTGCCAACGTAGCGTGCAGTAACTACAGTCGGGGCAGACACTTCGGCGACATCAGGCGCTTTTCCGGGTCGCAATATCCACCAGACGTCGACGGCGATCGCAATCAGAATTACCGCTACTACAAGGGCATATAACCCTCGCCTCGAGCGCGCGGGCGTCGCCGCATTCGCTTCAGGGTTCGCGGCTGGCTCAGTCGCCGGGCGTCGCTGTTTCTTTCGGCGTGCCATCCGCTTAGCGTGTCAATGGAAAGAATTACGGCGCCGGGTTCGGGTAGCGGGCCTGGATTTCGCCGATTGCAGCAAGCGTGTCCTCATCGAGTTCGAATTGCGCAGCGGCAATGTCTTCTTCGAGCTGTGCCATAGTAGTCGCGCCGATAATCGACGAGCCGAGAAACCATCGACTGGCAACATAACCGAGTGCGAGTTGAACCAGTGTTATGCCACGTTGTTTGGCCAGCGCCGCATATGCTTCGATTGCATCCGGCACCACTGACTTGCGAAAGCGTGCGCCCAGATTGTCAAACAGCACGAAGCGTGAGCCGGCCGGTTTTGCCCCACCGATATATTTTCCGGACAACAACCCTGCTGCGAGCGGGCTATATGCGAGCAGCGACATTTTTTCGCGGAACAAAGTCTCGGCCGTATCGTTATCGGTGTTGCGCGAGACAAGGCTGTAACTGTTTTGCAAGGATACCGGACCGGGTACGCCGAGTTCCTTGGCAATGCGATGAAACTCGCAAATGCCCCACGAGGTTTCATTCGACAGTCCGTAATAGCGAATCTTGCCGCTTTTGACCATTGCAGCCATGCCCTCGACTTGTTCTCTGATCGACGGTCCGCCTTTTTCCTTTTCGGGGTCGAATTCGACGCTGCCAAACATGGGCACGTTTCGCTGCGGCCAGTGGATCTGATACAGATCAATGTAATCGGTTTGCAAGCGTTCGAGGCTGGTTTCGACTGCTTCAGCAATGATGTCCTTCGTCAGGTCCGTGCGCCCGCCGCGAACCCAGTCGCGCCGACCGGGGCCGGCGATTTTCGTTGCAATAACGAGCTTGTCACGTGGTTGTCTGGCGAGCCAGGAGCCGAGAAATTTTTCGGTTCGCCCCTGGGTTTTTCCATTCGGGGGCACCGGATACATTTCGGCGGTGTCAATGAAGTTGATGCCCTTGTCGATCGAATAATCCAGTTGCTCGTGCGCTTCGTCTTCGCTGTTCTGTTCTCCCCACGTCATGGTGCCAAGGCAGACCTTGGATACATTCATGTCGGTGCTTGGGAGTACTTGATATTGCATGTTGGTCTCCAGATGGTTTTGGTATCGTTTTTTTTGCTTGCCAGCGCAGCTACCAGCTATTGCGCAGCTCGCGCAGTTTCAGAAATACCGTCTTTGGATCGGGTTCGTCCGGCAAGTCGGGGAATGCTTCGCGCAGCCTGGCAATAATCGAGAGGTTGTGCAGACGGAAGAAACTGTTGACGTCTTTCTCTAGCGCAAGTGTCGAGACGAAAGCACTGTCCGGATCCTGGTCTTTTATCTTTTCAAGCATCTCCTCCGCCTTTTTGTTGTTGGGTTCGCGATCGAGGGTAAAGCGGAGGTTGTTCTCGATGTAATCGTGGCCGGGATAAATTTGGGTCGTGTCCGGCAATTTCGCGAGCTGGTCGACAAACGTCTGGTAGAGCTCGTTCGGGTGTCCGCCGTTGTGACAATTTCCGGCCCCGGCGTTGAATAGCGTGTCGCCGCAGAACAATGCCGGCGTATCAGTGTGCGAAAGCAGGCAAACGTGGCTCATTGTATGTCCCGGCGTGTCGAGCGCTTCGAGTTCGACACTCTTGCCGATTTTGATCACGTCACCCGCGCCAAGGCCGCGGTCCATTCCGGGTATTCGCTGTGCCGCCTTCGCATGTGCCAGCAGCTTTGCGCCGGTCGCCGCAATCATGGCCCGATTGCCGCCGGTGTGATCGCCATGCTCATGGGTGTTCAGTATTTGCGTGATGTTCCAGCCATTTTCTTTGGCTGCAGCCAGACATTTCTCGCTGTCCAGCGGATCAACCGCCATCGCGTCGCCGGTGTCGGGGCAGACGATCAGATAATTGAAATTTCGGTACGCATTCGCGGTCCAGATTTGTTCGACAATCATTCTTTCTCCTCCTGGCGGTTCGCCTGTATATATTGCTTACCCGCTCAGCCTGTATCACGGCATGTGCCGTCGACGCCGTTGTGCTCGTCCCGGCATTGGTCATCTTCTAGCGCAGCACTGACCTGATTGAAGCTTCCACTTTCAAACCTGCTGCCCGGTTCTGAGGCGGTCACAAGAATTTCAGAACAACGAGCGGCGGGACGCGTCAGGAAATACCTCCTAGGCGATGCGCCTCTTCAATTGTGGTGGATTCGCGGACTTCGCCCGAAATTCGCTGACCGAGTCTGCAAACTTCACCCCCGCTTGCTTGATTGCAGTGTCATCGACTTTTTCAAGTGGCGTGTAAAACGGATGGTGGTGTTCGACATATGTATTGTTGCGTGCCGCGTTGTAGCAGTGAATCACGGTCCAGCGGCGATGCGCCGACCGGTTCTGATCAGACCGATGCAGCACGTTGCAGTGGAAAAACAATCCGTCGCCCGGTTCCATTTCTGCGTATTCAATCGGCAGATGCTTGAGTATTTCTTCGACGTGCCGGGGGTCGGCACCAACCTGATCACCGGGTAGCACGCCGTGCTCGACTCTGCCGCAATGATGCGAGCCCTTTACGACTTGCAGGCATCCGTTCTCGCGCGTGGAATGATCGAGCGCAACCATGAGGCTGGCCATGTGCGGAAAAACGATACCGTTGTGATACCAGTAGCCGTAGTCCTGATGCCACTCCCAAGCACCACCGTCGCGCGGTTCCTTCGCGGTCAGCTTGGAGTGATAGTGGTAGACCTCTCCTCCCAGCAGGTCCTCCATGGTGTCCACCACACGATGTGTCCGCGCGGCAAGCCCGTATACGCTTTCGCCCGGATGGTTCCAGGTCGCCATGCGCGTTTTTTTGCCCGATGCATCGTTGCGGTTGTATAAGCTGTCGTGCAATGCCGGGTCGCTTTCGATCGCGGTGCGGAGAATGCCGATTTCCTCGTCATCGAACAACTTGCGAACGATGACGTAACCGTCGCGATCGTAATCGGCGCGTTGCTTTGCTGTGAAAATGGTTCCCGGCATGTTGTTTCCTTCTGGTTTCAATAAGCCCCGGCTCGGACTATCTTTTAGCGCAGTATGCAGAATTATACTTGCGGGGCAGGACAATTCGCAGGGTGTCAGTGTGTTAACTCGTAAATAAGGACTGCCAGTAGCGCGCAACAGGCGCGGAATGTCACGACAGTAGCGAGAGCTGATCTCGTTCGCTGGCAGGCTGATCGTGTCGGGATTCGGGCAGATCGTCATTGTGGCGAAGGTTCTCTGCACGAACGCCCAGCAATCGCAATCGGCGATCAAGCGGTGCTTTCTTGAGGCATTGCCCCGCCCACCGCCGAATTGTCTTTGCGTCCTGTGTGTATGCTTCAAATGACTGGACGCGGGTAACGATTTTGAAGTCATCGAAGCGTAGCTTGATGCCGATCGTCCTGGCAGCGTAGCCCTTGCGTTGCAGATCGGCCGCGAGTTGTTCGCACAGGCGCGTGAAGATCCGGCCCAGTTCATCGCGATTTTGGCGTGCGTGCAAGTCGCTTTCAAAGGTGGTTTCCCTGCTTAATGACTTGGGCTCACGGAACGTGACGACGGCTCGATCGTCGCGGCCATTTGCGACCCGGTGCAACCAGGCACCGTAGTTTGGCCCGAACTTGTCCTGCAGCCAGTTTTCGTCCACTGACGCGAGTTCTTCAATGGTATTGACACCGAACGATTGAAGCTTGGCACTGGCCTTCGGGCCGATGCCGTTGATCTTGCCGACGGGCAGCGGCCAGATTCGGGTCGGGATATCGGCGGCAGTGATGATGGTCAGGCCATCGGGCTTGTCGAGTTCGGAACACAGTTTGGATAACAGCTTGTTCGGACTAATGCCGATAGAACAGGTAAGCCCGGTTCGCTCGCGCACCAGTGATTTGATCTTTAGCGCCACCTCACGAACACCTGCATGCGGATCGGTTTCGGTAGTGGTTTGCGCGCCAGGCACGCCGTTGAGGTCGATAAAGATTTCGTCTATTCCCCGATCTTCGATGCGCGGTGCAATTTCCCTTACCGCAGCCTTGAACAGTCGCGAATATTTCCGGTATTCGTCGAAATCAGCTGGAAGCAATACTGCGTCCGGCACGAGTGCGGCTGCTTTCATCAGTCCCATGCCCGAATGTGCGCCGAATTCGCGCGCTTCGTAAGTCGCTGTCGTGATCACGCCCCGACCGGCATAGTCGCGCAGCGCGGTAAATGTTCGCCGACCGTCGGTACGGGTTTCCGGTTGATGCGCGCGCCTGCCACCGACGACAACGGGTTGCCCGCGCAACTCCGGATAGCGCAGCAACTCGACCGAAGCGTAAAACGCGTCCATGTCGAGGTGGGCGATCCAGCGCGAAGATGCTTGCGTTTTAGGATCTGTCATTTCCTGCAAATTGCTAGCATTAATTTGACCGTATCTGTCAGCGGTGAAACTGCGCGGTCACCGGTATCGCACCGTCTCACCCGGCTAGATGTCAGGCGGCTACGCTCTTTCTGCCTGCGCGGCGGGCGCCACCCGCGTATCTGCGGCAATGTCCCCATCTCCGACGCTGACACGGCGAACGACTGGCCTGCGAATCAGGATATCGTATCGTGCGCAGTGTTGCACGATGCCGAAAGCGGTTTGTGAAATGTCCGTATATGATGTTGCTGTAACTGGTTTCGGCTATTGCTTTGCGCGCACAGAGGTGGACCCAAACGGCTGGACACCAAAATGTAGCTGATAAGTGAAATCTTATGGATTATTCTTTTACGACACAGAGAGGATCCGAAGATGACACGTAGAAAGAGAAGAAATCACACGGCGAGCTTCAAGGCCAAAGTAGCACTGGGCGCAGTGCGTGGCGAGCACACACTGGCCGAGCTGGGTGAACAGTTCGACGTTCACCCGAATCAGATCCAGGACTGGAAGAAACGTCTGGTCGATAGTGCCGAGGACGTGTTCGGTGGCAACGCAGTTGAGGCGCAACACACCGAACGCGAAATCGAGAAGCTGCACGCCAAGGTCGGGCAACTGACGATGGAGAAAGATTTTCTGTCAAAGTTTCTCGGGCGCGACCGGTGAGCGAGCGCCGAGCACAGATTCAAAGCGCTCACGAACTGTCCAGGGCACGCCGCTGCGAGTTACTCGGAGTGGCACGCTGCACAGCGTACTATCGCGGCGCACAGGTGTCAGCCGAAGACCTTGAGCTGCCGTTCTACGGAAGCCGTCGTATTCGCAACGAACTCGATACACGCGGGCTGCAGGTCAATCGTAAGCGCGTACAGCGGCTGATGCGTCAGATGCAGATCAGGGCGCTGTAGCCGAAGCGGCGCACCAGCACGCCAGACAAGGGACACAAGATCTATCCTTACTTGCTCAGGGACATGACAATCACGCGGGCCAACCAGGTGTGGGCGAGCGATATGTGTTATCTACCGATGGCCAAGGGGTTCATGTAGCTCGTGGCGATTATGCACTGGCATACGCGCAAGGTGCTTTCGTGGCGGGCGTCGAACACGATGGACAGCGACTTTTGCGTCGAGGCGCTCGAAGAGGCATTGCCTCGCTACGGTACACCCGAGATATTCAACACCGATCAGGGCACGCAGTTCACGGCCGATGCGTTCACCCGCGTTCTCAAGGAGCACGAAGTGACGATCAGCATGGACGGCAAGGCTCGCTGGATCGACAACGTGTTCGTCGAACGGTTGTGGCGCAGTGTGAAGTACGAAGACGTGTATCTGCGCGCGTATGAAACGCCGGCGGCATTACGCGCCGGACTGGACAAATACTTTCGTTTTTACAATACCCGGCGTCCTCACACTGGGCTTGACCGGCGTACCCCCCGATGCGGTGTACTTCGAACAAACGGCGTTGAAGAGCGCGGCCTGAAACCCATGGAGATTTCACTTAAGCGGGGGTCCAAGTTTCGGGGTCCACTTCTCATTAATTCAATTCCTGGTTATCGGCGCGTGCATTTACGGCGCCTATGCCTTGTTTGGTGCGCCGGACGACACCGCAGCAGACAACACGATCGTCGTCGACTCGGCACGCATCGATGGCTTTATCGGCCAATGGCAACGGCGCTGGAACCGTCCGCCGACTCGCCAGGAACTCGACGGCGTGATCAATGCATTTGTACGCGAGGATATTCTGTACCGGCAGGCGATCGCGATGGGGCTGGACCGGGATGACCCGATCACCCGGCGGCGCATGGCGCAGAAGCTGGAGTTTCTGACCAACGACATCGCGTTGCTCAAGGAACCTGCAGACGGTGAACTCGAACAATACTTTGACGAAAACATGCGGACCTACCGCGATCCTGATCTGATCACATTCATTCAAGTGTATCTGGATCCGGACAAGCGCGAAGCGGCAACGCTCGACGACGCGACGGCACTGCTGGCGCAACTGCAAGTGACGGGTGAACCAGATCCGCGAACGCTCGAGGCCGGTGACCGTTTCATGTTGCAAAGTTTTTATCAGGACGTCGGCGAAATTGACATGCAGCGCCAGTTTGGCACCGGGTTTGGTAAATAGGTGATGCAGCTCGAACCGGGGAAGTGGCACGGTCCGGTCTTGTCTGGTTATGGCGTACACCTGGTCTATGTGTATTCATTGCAGGAAGCGCCGCCGCCGGTTTTCGAAAGCGTAAGAACCGATGTCCTGGCGAACTGGAAGGTCGAGCAGCAGGAAAAGTTCAATGCAGATTACCTGAAGAATCTCAAGAGCCGTTATGAGATCGTCATCGCTGATGTGCCTGCGGGCCGGCTTATAGAAAGCCCTGCGCAGCGCCAACTTGAAGACGAGGCTGCCGCCGCAACAGAGCCCGCGTCATGAACGTTTGGGGCGCGGGGCATCGCGGGTGCGAGCGCGATGACATGTCAGGTGAAGGTAACCGGGACACGGCCGCTGAACCCAATCGCCGCGTTCAATTCTACCGGTTGATCGTTTGTGTGTTGCTGGTCCTGTTTGCGGGTCCGCGCGTTCTGTTCGCAGACGAATTCCGTCCTGCGCTGCTGGAGATCACCGAACGTGAGGGCGGTTGGGTGGACGTGACATGGAAAGTCCCGACGCTCGGTGATCGTGTTCTCGCGCTCACACCACTTCTACCCGATTTTCTCGAAGAGGTCGGATCAGGTTCGGGACGGCCGATGCCTGGCGCCTGGCTGGTATACGGAACCTATCGAACAGGCGGGAAGCGATTGACCGGAGAAACCATCGGAATTGACGGGCTGACGTCGGTGCCGACTGATGTCGTGGTGCGCATTTCACTTCTCGATGGTGCAGAACACTCCGCGATTCTGCGCGGTGGTAATGATTCTTTCACGATTCCCGAACAGGCGACGCGCACCGAGTTGGCGGTTTCGTACTGGAGTATGGGTACGATCCACCTTCATGGAAGATTTCGACCACTTGCTCTTTTTGTTGACGCTGTTATTGATCGTCGAGGGCATTTGGCCGTTGCTGAAGACGGTCACAGCGTTCACCGTGGCGCACAGTCTGACGTTGGGGCTTGCCACGCTCGGCATAGTCCATGTTCCGCAGGCGCCGACCGAGGCGGTTATTTCGCTGAGTATCGTGTTGCTGGCAGTTGAAGTCGTGCGCAAGTATGCCGGGCAGTTCACGCTGTCTGAACGCTACCCCTGGGTAATCGCGTTCACGTTCGGCCTGGTGCATGGACTTGGTTTTGCCGGTGCCCTGTCCGAGATCGGCGTGCCACAGAATGAGGTGCCGCTGGCATTGCTGATGTTTAATCTCGGTGTCGAGACCGGCCAGGTGCTGTTTGTAATTGCGGTATCGATGCTGCTCGCGGGACTGCACAAGCTACACAGCCGCAGTGCACTTGCGGTCGGTCGCGCCGCACCGTATGTGATTGGCGGCGTTGCTGCTTTCTGGACGATTCAGCGCGTCGGTTCGTTCTTGTAGGCGCGCTGATCGAGCGTTACTGCGCCTGGTCGGTTGACGAATTCTTCAGGCGCCGGGATCGTCAGCTTAGGCTGAGGCGGCGGCTTTCGCTGCACCGCGTACGCTACGGCCTATGAAAATCAGCGGCCATCCGCCCACAAGCAACTTTACGCCAAACAAGATTCCGATAGCCCAAGCGCCGGATACCGGAAAATTACTCCAGATCATAATACCGAGCAGCAGTGTGACGATGGCGTTGAACAGCATGACACCCCAGCCATCGGCAGGGCGAATCTGGAACGCGCTGATCAGTTCGAATATGCCGGTCGCGACAAAGTATGCGGCAAGAAATAGCGTGATCGCCGCCAGACCGGATAGTGGCTGGTTGAGCAGATAAAACCCGACGGCAGCGGTCAGGGCACCGATAATGAATATCATCAGACCTTTGCCGAAAGCGCCGGCCTGAAACGCGAGAATGCACTGGGCAATGCCGCCGACAACGAGCATGATGCCGACGAACAGCGTGACCGACAGGCCGACCGCGAATGGTGAGACGATCGCGAAGATGCCGCAAATCACCATGATTATCCCCATGATGACGGCCAGACGTGCGTTCTTCTTGATTCTGTCGAGCAGACCTGATGTGACAGCAGTATCTTCAGACATGATCGTTCTCCTCCGGAGTTCGTTATTTATTTGGTGATCATAGTTTCCGAGCGGCGCAACCGCTGCGCCAGAGGCAGGCGATGCCAGCGCACATTGGCATACCTGCCAACCAACACCCTACGGAATCACGGGATATCTGTCCAGAGGAGGGCGACTAAATGGGATTGCCTGTGCAATAGTCCGGAGCAGAATGTCCGGCTATCGTCACAGTTACGAACTACGCTTTGCGTAATCGGGCGCGCAGGTGTTCTATTTGATCCAGCAGGTCCAGTTGATCCAGCAGGTCCAGTGCCAGCGCCGCGCCGGCGAGGTTTAGTCCAAGATCGCGTTGCAGGTGCACCACCGTGCGCGTACGGCGCACGCTGCTATACGGGAAGCGCCGACGTTGCTCGCGTCCGCCGGCGATCGGTTCGAGTATGCCCTCGTCAACCAGTGCATCGATCAGCTCGACTTCGATGGAACAGACTTCACACAGTTCGACAATCGTAATTTCGGCCGTATCATCAAAAATGTGCCCTGACAGTGGGTTCGGATTGTTTCTCACCATCGCTCTATTCCTTAAAGACCGGCGCGCGGGTCGAACGCCATTTCTTTTGACATTTTTTCGTACAGTGCTTTGGCGGCTTCGTTGCCTGCCGGCGACAACACGACATCGAGCACGACATAAAGATCGCCCGGTTGCTTGGCCGGAAGGCCTTTGCCTTTTAGCCGTAACTTGCTTCCCTGGTTGGAATCAGCAGGAATTTTGAGATTGACACTGCCCGATGGCAGCGGCACCGAAACGGTCGCGCCGAGTGCGGCTTCCCACGGTGCTACCGGCAAGTTCAGGTAGACGTCCGTGTCATCCACGCGGTAGTGGTCGCCGGGCCGCAATTCGACTTCGAGAAAAAGATCGCCAGTCTTTCCCTTGCCGATACCCGGAGCACCCTGACCGGCAAGGCGAATCTGTTGCCCATCGCGAATACCTTTGGGGATCTTGATATTCAACGTGCGGTCCCGTGTGATGACTCTGCCGTCCTCGGTCAGTTCCGGTGCGTGCAAGGTAATCGAGCGCGTCGCACCGGTATAGCTGTCATGCAGATCGACCGACACGCGCGCGCGCCGGTCCTCGCCGTGCATATGAAACTCCTGGTGGGCAGCGCCCCCCGCAGGGCCATGGCTCTGCCGAAACAGTGATTCAAAAAAATCGCTGAACTGATGGGCGCCGGGGCCACTGGCAGGATCGCCGCTGAACTCGTACCCGTCGTCCCAGCCCGGAGGTGGCCGGAAATCCTGACCTTGCTGCCAGTTTGCGCCGAGCTGATCGTAGGCGGTTCGCTTCTCCGGGTCCTTCAGGACTTCGTAGGCCTCGCCCAGTTCCTTGAAACGTTCTTTCGCATCGGACACGTCACTGACGTCTGGATGATATTTGCGCGCAAGTTTCGATAGGCACGCTTGATCTCGTCCGCAGTCGCGTCTCGCGCCAGGCCCATGACTTCGTAATAGTCTTTGAATTCCAAGGTTCGCTATATCGGATTAGAGAAGATAACCGCTCGCTACTTTGTCGCAGTTTGCGCGAGCACGTCAACTTCATATGGGGCATTTTTGCGCGCTTGCAAGGTATTGTCTTGCATGCCGGATCGAAAATGTCGCTGACAAGACATGCGCAGTTTGTCGATCTCGCGCAGTTTGTTGGTCCTCAGTGCCAGGCCCACCAGATTGGCGTAGCAAATGTGGTAGGTTTGGAATTCAACCTGCACGACTCGCGCGATTCGAATGTCAAGGACCATCATCCTGAAAATGATTGCGGCTGTGGCCATTGTGGCCGTCGGCATGACCGCGCTCAGCCTTTTGCGCGGCGAGAGCGTGTCCAATACCCGTACGGGCGAAAAAGTGGTCTGGAAGTATTCGGTGTGGGGTGCGCCGCGGGCGTTTACGGCGGGCATCGAGAATGCAAAGGCCCGCTGGGAGGCGGCCGGCAAGGGCCGCTTTGAGCTGCAGATCAATTACGGCAGTGCGCTTTCTCCTGAAAAGGAGAATCTCGACAGCATCAAGCTGGGTCTGATTGAAGGGGCTTACATATGCGTCGGTTACGGTCCCAACAAAACGCCGCTTGCGCAGGTGCTGGAACTGCCGTTTCTGCTCACAGACGATATGCGGGTGAACGCCAGGGTTATCGACGCGGTCATGCAACATCCGCTGGTCGAAGAAGAATTCGCCAGGCGCTGGAACGCGAAGTACCTCATGGTGGCGGTGCTTGGTGTCTACGAATTCATGGGCAACCGGCGCGTATCCAATGTCGAGGAATTTAAGGGTGTGCGCATGCGTATTTCAGGTGCCAGCGCAACCGTTCTTGAAAAATTTGGCGCGGTGCCGACGATGGTGACGTCACCCGAGGCGTATACAGCACTTGAGCGTGGCACGATCGATCTGGTCGGGTTTCCGTGGACTGATTCCATGGGCGCATTCCGCTTGCACGAGGTATCGACGTACGCAAATCTGGGTATCTCGATGAGTGGTTTCGCCTGCGTCAACACGGTATCTCTGGACGCATGGAACCGCTTGCCCGGCGACCTCAAATTGATGTTGCCGGAAGTGCGCGAGCAGAGCATGCAGGCCGCTTTCAAGGCCTACGACGATGGCGACAAAAAGTGGTTGCCGATCTTTCGTGAAAAGGTCGAGTTTGTGGAATTTCCTCCGGAGGAGCGTGCAAAGATGGTGGCGGTGTCCGAGCCCTTGTGGGAAGAATGGGCAGCAACCAAAGACGAACAGGGATTGAAAGGGACGAAAATCCTCCGTTTCACGCAAGAGCAAGTCGCAAAGTTCAGCGCATTGCGCTGATTGCATACTTATGAACGAGCTTCTCGAATTGCTGGTCGTTGTACTGATGATCGCCGGCATGGTTGCGCTGGCCGCCCGGCAAGTGAACCGCCTCGCCTGGTACATCGAAAATGCGCTCAGCCTGGTGTCTGCGTCGCTGATTCTGTTCGCAATGCTGCTGGTGTCTGCCGAAGTCATCAGCCGCAAGTTCCTCAATGCACCCATTCACGGGCAGCTTGAACTGGGTGAACTGCTGATGCCGCCGATCATTTTTCTTGCGATCGCCTACACACAGTCCACCGGCGGGCACGTTCGCATGACCATCGTCATCGATCGCCTTGCGCCAACATGGCGTCACGTCGCAGAGATCGTTGTCAAGCTGCTTGCGATCGCGGTGTATGCCGTTCTGTGTTACTACAGTGCGAAGTTTGCGTATCGCACGTGGCTGTTCGATGACGTCACCATGTCACCGCCATATTTTGTCATCTGGCCTTCGGCGATCATGGTGCCGATCGGATTGTTTCTGGTCACGCTGCGCGTTTACCTCGAGGTCTTGCACCTGTTGTTTCCCAAACTCCTGCCCGCAACCGAGCCAGGACTTGCGTCCGCAAGCACGGCGGAATAACCGAGGCGAACACAATAGATATGGATCCGGTCACCATTGGCATTATCGGTATAGTCGGGCTCACTGTTTTGCTTGTGAGCGGCATGCGCATTGCCTACGCGACTGCGCTGTGCGGCCTGCTCGGACTGTGGGCATTGCGCGGCTATGAGCCGGCCGCCGGCCTTGCCGGCCTGATGCCGTACTCGGAATCTTCGCATTATTCCTTGCTGGTATTACCGCTGTTCGTGCTCATGGGTTACCTCGCCCATCATGCCGGAATCACCCGCAATATTTACTGGACGGCGCGCCAGTGGCTCGGTCATTTGCCGGGCGGACTGGCGATAGCAACTATCTTTGGCTGTGCCGGCTTCGCGGCCGCGTGCGGCGCATCGACTGCGTCTGCAGCAGTCATGGGGCGAGTTTCGCTTCCCGAGTTGAAGCGCTTCGGCTACAACGAAAAAGTCGCGGCTGGCTGCGTTGCTGCGGGCGGAACCCTGGCGACGATGATTCCACCCTCGGTCATTCTCGTGATCTACGGTTTCATCGCCGAGCAATCGATAGGGGCATTGCTGCTAGCGGGGATATTGCCCGGGCTGCTGCAGGCGACGTCCTACTCGGTGATGCTCTACATTCGTTTTCGCATCGACCCGACGCTGGGGCCGTCGATGACCGGCATTAGCTGGCCGGAACGCTTCAGGTCATTGACTGGGACGTGGGGCATCATGGTGCTCATCGCAATCGTACTCGGGAGTATTTATACCGGGTTCGCCACGCCTACCGAAGCGGCCGGAATCGGGGCGCTGGGCGCATTTGTGATGGCGCTGCCGCGCATGCGCCGCGGCGATCTGAAAAAATCTCTGCTGGAGACCGCGCGCACCACGGCAATGATGTTTGCAATCATTATTGGCGTGTTGATCTTTGTGCGCTTTCTCGCGTTCAGCGGCGTGCCTGCCGCGCTGGTGGACACAGCGCTGGAGCTGGAAGTAAACCGCTACGTCATTCTGATCGCGATTCTGGCCCTGTATCTGGTGCTGGGCATGTTTCTGGACGGCATCGGGATGCTGCTGTTGACAATTCCGATCGTTCTGCCCGCAGTGACAGCGCTCGGTTTCGACCCGATTTTCTTCGGCATACTGGTCGTGCGCATGATCGAGATCGGATTGATCACGCCGCCGGTCGGTTTGAACGCATTTGTACTGAAAGGCGTTGCGCCCGATATCCCGATTGGCAACATCTTTCGTGGCTGCGGCTGGTTTGTTGCGGTTGATCTTGTCAACGTCGCGATACTTCTCGCGTTTCCTGCGATCATTCTGTTCATACCGAAAGCGATGATGCAGTAACCGCCAGTGGCGGCGTTTTCCGAATCAAATGCAGGAGAAAACCATGACCGAAGCAACGACTGACAGCATTGAAGGACTAATCCGAATCGATATCGCTTCGGACATTGTTTGTCCCTGGTGCATCATCGGCTACAAGCAGCTCGAACGCGCTCTAGATGAGACCGGTGTGCGTGCCAAGGTCTATTGGCACCCGTTCGAGTTGAATCCACAAATGCCGGAAGAGGGTGAAGACCTGCAATCTCACCTCGCGGCCAAATACGGCTCGACGCCAGAGGATAGTCGCAAAGCCCGCGCAAGATTGACGGAGATGGGTGCCGAACTTGGCTTCACTTTTGATTATGCCGAAGACATGAAGATGCCCAACACGTTTCGCGCCCATCAATTGCTACACTGGGCGGGAAAGCAAGAGCGCGAGCATGATCTGGAGATGGCTCTTTTTGGGGCGTTCTTCACCAATCGCGAAAACGTCAATGACCCTGATGTTCTCGCGAACATTGCCGCCACGATCGGACTCGATCGGGACGAAGCACTTGCGGTGCTGAGCGACGCCCGCTTCGCTGAGGACGTTCGCGATGCTGAGAAAGTCTGGACGACTAATGGTATCCAGGGCGTCCCCGCAATGATCTTCAATCAGAAGTATCTGGTGACTGGCGCGCAGGGAACGGAGAATTTCGCGTCGATCCTGCGCCAGGTGGCGGAGGAGCCGGCTACCGGCGCTGCAACTAGCGAGGTATAGCGCAAAAGATGTGTGACCGAAATATGCGCGACCTGGTACCCGCTTCGCACTTCGCTGGGTAAGGGATGCAATATGCGATTGGTGATTGTCACTACAAGCGCGCGCATGCTGATGCGCCTGGTCGGCTACGGATTGCTCGGTGGTTTTATTGTCGCTGCCGTGATCTATATTCGTTTTCTTGAAAGCCGTCCTGATCTGTCGGTCTGGCATCACGCAGACCTTGATGCGGAGTATACGGAAGACTCCGATGTCGGAAGTTTTGATCAGTATCTCGAGCTGGAGGATCGCTTGTTCGCGCAGCTCGATGAGCTTGTCTATGCAGAAGTTCCGCAAGGGCCAAAGAACGTCATCAACCGCTTTAGCCGCGGGAGCATATCCGATCCGGGGCGTTGGCCGAAAAACTGGAACCGGAGTTTCACCCTGGAGAATGACGACCCGGTTGCAGGCGTTCTCTTGTTGCACGGATTGTCTGACTCGCCATACAGCCTGCGCGCACTGGGTGAACGATTACATGACGAGGGTGCGTGGGTACTGGGATTGCGCATACCGGGGCATGGCACGGCACCGACTGGCCTCGTAGAGGTGCGCTGGCAGGATATGGCCGCAGCCGTGCGCTTGGCGGCCCGGCATGTTAGCGCTGCCAAGCGCACGGCAAGCCATTCTATATCGTTGGATATTCCAACGGTGGCGCGCTGGCAGTTGAATACACGCTTTCCACTCTCGATGACAGTTCGCTGCCTCGGCCCGGTGGCGTCGTGCTGCTCTCGCCGGAGATTGGAGTTAGCGGCGTCGCGGCTTTAGCCGTATGGCAGGGGCGGTTGGGGCATTTACTTGGCATGGAAAAACTGGCCTGGAATTCGGTACTGCCCGAGTATGGCCCTTTCAAATATGGCTCTTTCGCAGTAAATGCCGGGGATCTCGCGTACAGAATCACCACACATATTCAGGATCAACTCACCGAATTGCAGGGTGACGGCAAGCTGGAAAACATGCCGCCGATCCTTGCGTTTCAGTCCAGCGTGGATGCCACGGTAACGCCTCAGGCATTGGTCAAGAATCTGTTTGCGCGTTTGCCATCGGCAGATCACGAACTGGTGCTGTTTGACATCAACCGCATCATGGAAGCCGAAGAACTGCTCAAGCATGATCCCCAAACCGTGTTCGAGCCCTTGTTACTCGAGATGGACCGGCATTTTGATTTGACGATGGTGACGAATGAAAGCGAAGGAAGCAGCCGGGCAATTGCCCGCAGATGGATTCGTGGCGAGAATAAATCGTCTGCCGTGACTTACCTGGGCGACTGGCCAAAGGGCGTCTTTTCGCTCGCCCACGTGGCGTTGCCATTTGCACCCGACGATCCGGTATACGGAGGGCCATCCGCAGGTGAAAGCCCGGGAATCCAGCTCGGCGATCTGGCACTGCGGGGAGAACATGGCGTGCTCCTCGTCAGCGGAAATGATCTGATGCGCTTACGCTGGAATCCGTTCTTTGATTACATGTGGTCGAGGACGGCGCAGTTTATGGGATTGGGTCAGGCTGAGTGATTTTGCAGGGCGCGGCCAATGGCGATCGTTGCGTGTCACAAGGTTTGTTGCCAGCCGGGTGCTTGCGGACCTGCCTGGCGGTGTAGACGATGGACGCGGGCGCGCGTGACGATGCCGCTTATTGAGCTTCTTCACCAGTAAATAGCTCTTGCGGTCGGCTACATCCCTCTGCTACTTTAGCCGGTTATGGGAAGTAGATTCCGAAAACGACTGATTTCATGGCTCTTGCCCGCCGTGCTGGTGTTCGCCCAGCAGGCGGCATTGGCGCATGTGGTCGCGCACGCTGCGGATCAGTCTGCGGAATCGGAACAATCGCTCGTTCATCTTAAGCTTTGCGACGAATGCGCGTCAGCGGCAAAGTTTGTTCATTTGCCTGCGGGGCAGTCGCACCGCCTCGACCTGCTGCGAGCAGATCATTCCTATAGTGACGCGCTACCGGCGCTTTTCTGCTCAGCCGAGCAGGTTCGCCCTGCGGCCAGAGATCCTCCGCACTTCCTCTGAATCACCAAAATTAGAGACTGATTTTGACTGGTAATCAACGCTTGTTGATTGCGATTACTGTCGTGATTTGGAGGATATACAGCAATGCGCAGAAACATTCTGGCGACTGCGGTCGCCTTGTCGTTGGCGTTACCCGCCTACTCAGTGGCACAAGACGATACTGAAGCAACGAGATCCGAACTCGAGGAGTTGCGTCAGCAAATACAAGTACTCGAGGACAGGCTGGATGAGCAGGACGAATCTGAAGCAGCCAAAACGGCCGAACGTGAACCAGCACGCCTGGCGGTGCCGGAGCAAGATTCCGCCCGCCCGCTTCCATCAAACAACGCGTTCAATCCCGCCATCTCCCTGATTGTGGACGGTCGTTATCGACATCTGGAACAGGATCCGGACACCTGGGAAATTGGGGGCTTTGTTCCGGCTGGCGGGCATGGTCATGATGACGATGGCGGCCATGGTCACGGCTCCGGACCCGGAGAGCGCGGCTTCAGTCTGAATGAATCCGAACTGGCGATCTCGGCGAACATTGATCCGTACTGGGCGGGATTTTTTACTGCCGGTGTCCGTAACGAAGAATTCGACGTCGAGGAGGCCTGGATACAGAACAGTGGATTCATTCCGGGCTTAGTTGCCAAAGCGGGCCGCTTCTTCTCAGGAGTCGGATACGTCAACCAGCAACACCCGCATGTCTGGGATTTTGGAGACCTGCCGCTGGTTAATCAGGCGTTTTACGGTGGAAACCTGGCTGAAGATGGCGTGCAGGTTCGCTACGTTGCACCTACTCCGTTATTTCTCGAGTTTGGCGGGGAAATTGGACGAGGCAATGCCTTTCCAGGGTCCGAGCGCAACGAAAACGGACCTAATGCGTGGTCTGCATTCGCTCACCTGGGTGGAGACGTCGGATTCAGCAATAGCTACCAGGTCGGCGGATCGTATCGCGACACGAAAGCATATGATCGCGAATATGACGACGAGGATTCCATGGGTAATGGCGTCGAGAACGAGTTTACAGATCTGGATAGCATTACATGGGGCCTTGATTTCATATGGAAGTGGGCACCCAATGGAGATATTTCGAGGCGCTACGCGAAGATTCAGGGCGAGTACTACTGGCGCGAAGAAGATGGACAAATGGGTTATGACCTGGATGACATGACCGGAATGTTCGCCCAGGAGGGAGCCTACAATAGCAAGCAAAGCGGCTGGTACCTGCAGGGTATTTACCAATTCATCCCGCGCTGGAGAGTTGGTCTACGCTATGATCTGCTCGATTCAGGGACCATTACGTATGAGCCAGTTACCAACGGCAGCCTCGCGCCAGAAGACTTGCAGCATCTTCTCCCACACGAGCCGGAGCGAACGACTGTGATGGTGGATTTTTCGCCTTCGGAGTTTTCCCGTTTTCGCTTGCAGTACGCGCAAGACAAGGTTCGCCGCGACGTAACCGACGATCAACTTATGTTCCAGTTCATCGTCAGTCTGGGATCACACGGCGCGCACAGGTTCTGAGGAAATGGTCAGGTCAATCCAATGAATGCTGGAAATTGCATCATCCATTCCGCGGATACAAGTGAGGAGTTACACCAATGAAACTGTTCAGCGCAATTCTGTGTGTGCTGCTGCTAAACCTTGTTCCGCAGGTTTCGCACGCAAAAGTAAGGGCATTTGCGTGCGAACCGGAATGGGCGGCGTTGTTGAAGGAACTTGGTGGCAAGCACGTCTCTGTCTATCAGGCGACTTCTCCCTTGCAGGACCCGCATTATGTTGAAGCACGCCCCAGTCTCGTGGCGCGCATGCGCCGTGCGGATCTGGTTGTTTGTTCCGGATCTGATCTGGAAGTCGGATGGTTGCCATTGGTGATAAGTTCTGCTGGCAATACTGACGTACAGCCCGGGCGGATCGGATACTTCATGGCATCCGAGTATGTCGAGCGGCTCGATGTTCCGGACCGGGTCGACCGGTCAATGGGAGACATTCATCCGCAAGGCAATCCGCATGTTCATCTGGATGCGCGAAATCTCGCGATCATTGCGAATGTACTTGCCAAACGTCTTGCATTGATAGATAGCTCCAATGCTGGCGAGTATGAACAGCTCAACTCTTCATTTCAGGCAAAGTGGGCTCGATCAATCAGGCGCTGGGAGCGAGATGCCAGCAGTTTGAAGGGAATGCGCCTGGTGACATATCACCGTGACTCGATATACCTGGCACACTGGCTGGGTTTGGAGCTGACAATGACAATTGAGTCGAAGCCGGGAATTCCGCCGAGCGCCCGCCATCTTGCCGGTCTGCTCGAGGCGCTGAAGCGGGAACCAGCAGACGTGATTACGCGTATGGCATACAATGAGCCGAAAGCGCCGCAGTGGCTGAGTGACCGGACCGGAATTCCGGTCGCGGAGTTGCCCTACACGGTTGGTGGTACCAAACAGGCAGAAGACCTGTACGGCTTGTTTGATGACACAATAGAAAGGCTCCGAAAAACGACTGGCCGGTAAAGATGGACGACCTTCTCAGCATTCTGCTGCCAGCACTGATTGCCGGGCTGTTGGTAACCGCAACCCATGTGCCGCTGGGCACAGTGGTGTTGGCGCGCGGTATTGTCTTCATCGATATTGCGATCGCCCAGATTGCCGGCGCTGGCGTGATTGCGGCAGACCTGCTCGGACTCGAGTCGCATGGCATAGCAGTGCAACTCTCGGCTTTGTCTGCCGCGCTCGCCGGTGCGCTGTTTCTCACCTGGACAGAAAGACGCTGGCCTGACTATCAGGAAGCGATTATTGGTACGGTTTTTGTGCTGGCGGCGACGCTTGAAATTATTCTGCTGGCTGGCAATCCGCACGGAGGCGAAGCGCTCAAGACACTGCTTGTCGGACAGATACTTTGGGTCAGCCATAACCAGTTACTGGTGGTTGCAGTTGTGACCGCACTCATTTGCGGCGCCTGGTTTGGTCTTGGCGAAAAACGAGTCGGCCGTACCGGGTTTTATATTTTATTCGGGCTTGCTGTTACGCTGTCGGTGCAAATGGTGGGTGTTTACCTGGTATTTGCGAGTCTGATTATTCCGGCGCTGGCCACACGAGAGGCGCGCTCGCACAGGCTTGCAAAGGCCTACGCGGTTGGCGCAATCGGCTACGCAGCGGGCTTGATTGTCTCGGTGCTGACGGACTTGCCGACCGGTGCGGTAATCGTCTGGTGTATGGCAATCGCCGGAATCACTTTCAGTACACTGGAACGAGGCGGAGCGCCCGCCGGCAAGAGCTGACGAAGCGCGTTTTTAGTTCGCGCTCCCGCATCACGGCATGTCTTTATAGACCTCGTTGGAGAATGCGCTTTGATTGCCATATGAGTCGTAGGCGGCGACTCTGAAGTAAAAGCGGGTGCCACCCTCAAGTCTGGTCATTGAGTAGCTCGTGGCGTTTCCGACATCGACAAACTCGTAGGCGCTGTCCGGCTTCGCGTAAAAGAGGTAGTAGCCGGCCAACGTGGTATCTGCAACCGGGTCCCACGTCAATACCGCTGATCCGCTGGCTACGGTGTCGGTTTCTGTCGATGAGTTGTCGTCCGGCGGAGTAGAGTCAGACGCGTCTCCAGTCGTTGTTGGTTCGTTGTCGGATGTCGTGTCGGGGACCGTGTCATCTGTGCCGCTGTCGGCCGTCGTGTCTGTCGTAGTGTCGCCGTCAGTTGTCGAAGTATTGCCCGTGTCAGAAGTATCAGTACTTGTCGTAGTCGTGTGTTTCCAGGACTTTCCATTGTTGCTTTTTCCTCGACCCCCATCACCGTCTGAATCACTATCTCCCGATTGCCCAACCCTTTTCGCAACGCATTCTTGATCTTGCGGGCAGTAGTCTGTGTACTGCTTGACGCCACTGCCGTCTCGCCACATGTATACGGTTGCGGCCTTTCCGGATATGGAGAAGTGGACCCCGAAACTTGGACCCCTGCTTAAGTGAAATCTCCATGGGGTTCAGGCCGCGCTCTTCAACGCCGTTTGTTCGAAGTACACCGCATCGGGGGTACGCTGGTCAAGCCCAGTGTGAGGACGCCGGCGTTTCATACGCGCGCAGATACACGTCTTCGTACTTCACACTGCGCCACAACCGTTCGACGAACACGTTGTCGATCCAGCGAGCCTTGCCGTCCATGCTGATCGTCACTTCGTGCTCCTTGAGAACGCGGGTGAACGCATCGGCCGTGAACTGCGTGCCCTGATCGGTGTTGAATATCTCGGGTGTACCGTAGCGAGGCAATGCCTCTTCGAGCGCCTCGATGCAAAAGTCGCTGTCCATCGTGTTCGACGCCCGCCACGAAAGCACCTTGCGCGTATGCCAGTGCATAATCGCCACGAGCTACATGAACCCCTTGGCCATCGGTAGATAACACATATCGCTCGCCCACACCTGGTTGGCCCGCGTGATTGTCATGTCCCTGAGCAAGTAAGGATAGATCTTGTGTCCCTTGTCTGGCGTGCTGGTGCGCCGCTTCGGCTACAGCGCCCTGATCTGCATCTGACGCATCAGCCGCTGTACGCGCTTACGATTGACCTGCAGCCCGCGTGTATCGAGTTCGTTGCGAATACGACGGCTTCCGTAGAACGGAACGAGGTGGACCTAGGAAACAGGACCTCAGATTGAACTGGTCAGGGTTTCTTGGATGCTTTCGAACAGCGGAAGTATCGTGACAATGAAGTGTACGGATTACAACTGCCTTGCAATGTGACACGCTTCGGGGAGAATGAACTCAATGTGGCGGCGAAGGTATTGTCGAATAGCACGCGACTTGTGAGGTCAGGACAAAACAAACAGGAGTACAGATTGCATGAAGCGTGAACGGAAGGAGATTCGAGGCGTTCTGACTTTGACGACGCTGCTTCGGCTAAGTGCCGTCGCAGGTTTTGTAATTGGTCTGATGGGCGGCGTTTTTTATGGCGTTATCAAGTTCCAGATTGAGGGTAATCTCCTCGAATTGCTATTGATGGTTTTGATCGCACCGTTTTTTAACGCTTCCCTCGTCGGGCTCGTCGCGATGATTGCCTATCCATTGTATGTCGTGCTCGGGCGGGCGGGATTCTTTGGTGTCGACAAAATTACTTATGAAGCAACTGTGAGCTAACTGTCCTGGCCTATCTGCAGCGAGCACAGACTGTTGCAACTGTTTTAAACTCTGCAGTGAGCCGGGCCGCCATTGTAAAGATGGCTTTAGCCACGCAGGCTGGCTGTAGCCGCGCATCCCTGAACTCGAGCGGAATCACATTTAACCTGGATCAATATCGCCGCGCGCCGGAGTGTAATAATGTCGTCAAGCGCGTTTACGCTTTCAGGTTGGTCGTAAACATAATTCCCGGAATATCGACGGCACCGTTCGTCGGTGGTCGCTGGGCGGAAAGTCACTATGCGATTGCCATTGGGCAGTCGTGCGTTCGGGAGGAATCGAAATGCCAAAATCATCCGCTGAACCGTCAACACGCCGCCGAGGTATCGCGTTTCTGGCCAAGGCCTTCGCATGCATTTGTCTTGGCGTTGCCATTTCGAATCCGTGTATTGCGGACGACGACGATTTCGATGACTGGGTAAAGGATTCGCTCACGGGCGATCATCAGGATCAGCAGTTCGTCGCGGGAGAGCGCGTTGAAGTGACCAACGCCACAGTCAACGACGATATATTCGCTGCGGGCGGCGATCTGGAATTCGATACCGTCTCGGCTAAGCTGATTATCGCTGCAGGCGCGTCGCTGTCGCTTCGAAACGTCACTGCTGACGACTTGATCTTGTCCGGTGGCGAAATGGATCTGTCCGGCGCAGTAACAGACGATGTCGTTGCGGCTGTGTGTCCGATCTGTCCAGTTGGCGGCGGCCTGCATATCATGCGTTCCATGCAGATTGGTGACGATGCCCGCCTGGCTGGCCGTGAAATCGTTATTGATGGCCGCGTCGGCGGCGATCTATATGCCGCCGGGCAACACGTCGAGTTGTCTGGCGAGGTGACGGGCAACGCCAGGATTGCGGCGAAATCCATCGTCCTCGAGTCCGGTTCGCGCATTGATGGCGATCTACGTTATACCGCGCCGCAGCCCCCGGAATTGCGCGACGGCGCGGTGGTCTCTGGAAAAATTATCGAGGTCGAATCACCGATATCATTCGATGAGGAAACGCTGGAGCATCCGGTCTGGATCGGCGTTTTTGCCGTACTCGGCTTCCTGGCGTCATTCATCTTGTTGGGCGTTGCGCTGCAGCTCGCCGTACCCGGCGTGTTGTCGCGTTCAGCGGCAACGGTCAGAACGGGTATATGGGCTTCGCTCGGGCGTGGCCTGGTTATCGCGCTGCTCGGCCCGGCGGCGATCATATTTCTGATGATGACAATTATTGGCGCACCAATTGGTTTGATCGGTATGGCTGCGCTGGTTTTGCTGTACGCGATGGCGTTTGCCACTATCGCTTTCTCTATTGGTCTCTACGTTCGCCGTCTGTTCGGCAATGCGGGTGATATCCTGTGACCGTGGTCAAGATTCCTGTGGACCGCTGCAGGCATTCTCATTCTGGTTGTGGTCGGAGTTATTCCATTCGTCGGCTGGGCATTCGGAATTCTCGCCGTTTTCGCAGGATTGGGCGCAGTGACAAGTCAGCTAGGGCCCGTGTTTGCGAGAGCAGCGGATTAAATCTTCGGCTTGCATCTACATCCTTGTTCTGTACAGCGCTCCCCTGCGCAATCGGATTTTGGATTCAAGCGCAATTGCCAAGCCCGAACAGGTAGGTCGGCGGCCAGAAGTGGACCCCGAAACTTGGACCCCCGCTTAAGTGAAATCTCCATGGGTTTCAGGCCGCGCTCTTCAACGCCGTTTGTTCGAAGTACACCGCATCGGGGGTACGCCGGTCAAGCCCAGTGTGAGGACGCCGGGTATTGTAAAAACGAAAGTATTTGTCCAGTCCGGCGCGTAATGCCGCTGGCGTTTCATAGGCGCGCAGATACACGTCTTCGTACTTCACACTGCGCCACAACCGTTCGACGAACACGTTGTCGATCCAGCGACCCTTGCCGTCCATGCTGATCGTCACTTCGTGGTCCTTGAGAACGCGGGTGAACGCATCGGCCGTGAACTGCGTGCCCTGATCGGTGTTGAATATCTCGCTCCCGGCGGTGCTATGGCTATGCAGCATGATGTACGTGAACTGCGTGCCCTGATCGGTGTTGAATATCTCGGGTGTACCGTAGCGAGGCAATGCCTCTTCGAGCGCCTCGACGCAAAAGTCGCTGTCCATCGTGTTCGACGCCCGCCACGAAAGCACCTTGCGCGTATGCCAGTGCATAATCGCCACGAGCTACATGAACCCCTTGGCCATCGGTAGATAACACATATCGCTCGCCCACACCTGGTTGGCCCGCGTGATTGTCATGTCCCTGAGCAAGTAAGGATAGATCTTGTGTCCCTTGTCTGGCGTGCTGGTGCGCCGCTTCGGTTACAGCGCCCTGATCTGCATCTGACGCATCAGCCGCTGTACGCGCTTACGATTGACCTGCAGCCCGCGTGTATCGAGTTCGTTGCGAATACGACGGCTTCCGTAGAACGGCAGCTCAAGGTGGATCTCGTCGATCAGGCGCATCAGCTCAAGGTCTTCGGCTGACACCTGTGCGCCGCGATAGTACGCTGTGCAGCGTGCCACTCCGAGTAACTCGCAGCGGCGTGCCCTGGACAGTTCGTGAGCGCTTTGAATCTGTGCTCGGCGCTCGCTCACCGGTCGCGCCCGAGCAACTTTGACAGAAAATCTTTCTCCATCGTCAGTTGCCCGACCTTGGCGTGCAGCTTCTCGATTTCGCGTTCGGTGTGTTGCGCCTCAACTGCGTTGCCACCGAACACGTCCTCGGCACTATCGACCAGACGTTTCTTCCAGTCCTGGATCTGATTCGGGTGAACGTCGAACTGTTCAGCCAGCTCGGCCAGTGTGTGCTCGCCACGCACTGCGCCCA
>CATOSA010000023.1 GCA_951812315.1 uncultured Burkholderiales bacterium | reverse complement strand
ACTAATGGGAATGCAAATATGAATACCAAGTTAACAGATCTCGCCGTTCCCGGATTTTTCGGCGCCCGCCACCGGCGGCAACACTTTTCGTCTGTCCGCCAGTGCGGGTAAATCTGTGGTTCTCTACTTTTACCCGCGCGACAATACACCGGCTGTACCGAAGAAGGACGCCAGTTTAATGAGCTTCACGGGCGCTTTCGCAAACTCGGCTGCGAAGTTTATGGCATATCCCGGGACAGCCTGCGCTCGCACGAGAATTTCAAAGCCAAGATGGGATTCACATTCGAACTGCTGTCAGACGAAGATGAACATGTCTGCAACATGTTTGGCGTCATGAAAATGAAGAACATGTATGGCAAAAAGGTCCGTGGCGTTGAACGCAGCACCTTCGTTATCGACGCTAGCGGCGTCATGCGGCGTGAGTGGCGCGGCGTTAAAGTCCCCGGTCACGCACGCGAAGTTCTTGATTACGTCGCATCGATCTAGCCCGATCGCATCGATTTGGGCGACATGACCGATGAAGTCGAATCAGAAGAAATGCTTGCTCGAATCCGCTCTGGCTGATGAATCCGCAGCCGGAGCCTGGATACGGCGCACCCATCCAGACGTCGGGACCGCCGCTAACCTGCCGTCAATGCCCCGTGGGACGGGATGGCACTAACAGGGCTGTCATTTGTGGGCATTACGGGTTTGGCTCGGGCAACGTTGACGCCGGCAGATGCCCTGGTATTGCGCTTGCATGTCCAACGCACGACGCGTGCTCTGAAGCGTATCGTACGGTCACGAGTGCTGACTTCGCACTTGCCTGGTGTCAATCGGGGCGCGCTACACTATTTGACAGGAGTAAATCCGGGATTCGCCAGTGGGATATTTTGGCAAAGGGAAAACAATCGTTGTGGACAGATCGCGCAGCCACTTTAGGTGAGCGATTGTCTGCGTCGAACATGCGGTCAAGGTCGGGTATTCGAAGTTTGCGGGTACCGCATTGGTGCAACGTCATCCGCGGAGCGGCCACATGAATTCGGCACTTCGGGATGGCCTAAACGTTGCCTGTGCACTTGCAGATACAAAGGGCAAGAGCTACACTTTGACCACAATTTATAGTCTGCGCGCGTTGAGGAACCACAATATCTTGTAGTTCAGTATCGGTGTTGACCGCTAGAGGTCGCGTGTGCTGAAAGCAGCCGTGGCTTGCTTCGCTCTGACGGCGACCCCTGGCCATGCTTTGGAGATCGGACGCGCCGCCGTAAATTCGAGAATTGGCGAACCGCTGGATGCCCATGTTCGAATTCGCCTGGGCTCAGGCGAACGCATCGATAGCACCTGCCTGTCGACGGGCGGGCGCGAAGACTTTCCCGAGCCCGACCACGCGCTCATCAGGGACGTTCGGCTGTCTCTGTTTACATCCCAGAATGCAATTCGCATTACCACTCTGAGGCCTGTACATCTGCCGGCAGTATCAATGGCGTTGCCGCGTTCAGTGCACCGGCGGTCCGCTGACGGTTCGCGCACTCAATTTGTACCTCAATCCCCGGGGTACAAGGCAAGTTTCTAAAGACAGTTCTGCAGATACAAATAAAGACGCATATATCGCATCTGCTCTTCCTGGAACGGTCATCACGGTTCGACCCGGAGACACAGTGTACGGGTTCGCACGGATTATTTTTTGGGACAATGAAAAAGCCGTGCGAGAACTGGCGCTGGCGATTGCTCTGGCCAATCCAACGCTGTTTCCGGACGGTAAACCGCGGCCCTTGCGCGTTGGCGAACGTTTGACGATTCCTGATCTGCGCACTGTACAGCGTATTGTTGCTGACTCCGGCATTGCGCCCGATTCGGTTTTTCCGCCTTTGCCGAAGAAGTCGACAAAATCGCGTAAGGCGGTGCCCAGGCCGAAGAAAACCAGAAAGGTTGCGCGATCAAATCCGTCCGCAACGACTTCATCCGTTGGCCGGGCAAAATCGGGAACAGGGCGCGAAGCGAAACTGGTTCGAACGGCGACGGGTGATCGAAGGCCGGCCATACGCCGGACTGGCCAGCTAGGCTTGATGTTCGCACTCAGCCTCGATTTGGGTCCGAGCATAGGAATGACCGACGCGAGGCGCGCTGTCTTGCGCCAGCAACTGCGTGCCGCTGTTGCCATCGACTCCGGCGTGTCTTCGATGCCCGAAAGCGGGCCGCTGTCTGCGCGAGTGACACAGGTCGGCGAGGCCCAGGACGGGATAAATGCCCAGATCAAGCTGCTTAGTTCGAAAGTGGCGGCACTTCAGGAATCGGTGACGGTACAACGATCGGCCATGCAGGGCCGACCCTCGACAGCGCAAACGGGGGTCCCGGTCACTGCTACACCCACGGCTGCCGTTTCAGCTACGCCTGTAGCTGCCGTTTCAAGTGCTCCGGCGGCTGCTGTTTCAAGCGGTATTGCTCCTCCTGCTGTGGCGTCGACTGACATTTCTCCCCCAGCAGCGACACAAACGGCCGGGCTTTTTGAATCCACGATGCAAAGAACGCTCTCGTTGTGGGATCAGTCATCGTGGTGGAAATGGCCGGCTATCGCCGGATTACTGCTGCTGTTGTTAGTTGCGGCAATCGTTTACAGACCAAGGTCTCTTGTTCAGCCTTCCACTGATGACGACAAAGAGCGCATCAGCAACATACTTGAAGAGGCCCGACACGCGGCAATACCGGTATTGGGCGAGGATTCCATTCCGCCAGGCGGTAATGCGTACGATCAGGCGTCTGACACGGAAGATCAAGGCGACGCGTTTTACAGTGAGTCGGCCCGTACGGTGGTCGACCCGGCTGCTCGACATGTGGACGATGGCGAAACACATGTTCCTTCCTCGGATCCGATTCCGCCACTGTATCCCGATATTATCGATCCCAGTACCGCTGGAGTCGTGAACCAGGGCTTGAAACGTGAAATGGCGGATGCCCTTGACGGCGCACGCTCAATGTTCAGTGACGTTGACCGATTCATCGTGCTGGGTAGAGCCGAGAATGCGATCAGTATGCTCGAATTTCAGATCGAGACGCATCCTGAAGATCGCGACGCATGGGTGAAACTGATGGCGATCTATGAACAAGAAGGCATGAATGACGAATTTGAGCGTACCTACGCCGCCTTCGGTGCAAAGTTCGGGGGCGCCTGACACCCTATAAGTTGTTGACCTTGCGAAACGACGGAATAGCTGCCTTGGCAGGGCTGCAGGCTCGGCTAAGCGTGAAGTGTGAAATCGCATCCGGCAGTCGCGTAGATTGGCTGATATGAGCCAGGCGTTTCTCGCAACAGTCCAGGGTTACTGGCGCTAGCTCGACCCACGCTCCTTGGTCATCCGATCAGACGGTCAGTCGCACAATGTCTCGCACTGCTGTTAGAAATTTTCGGACCCTTGCTCCGTTTTCTAGCCCGTATATTTCACGAGGGATTCGCTTTCAGGGGAAATGTGCCTAAACAGATTGCGACGATCGGCCGCAGAGGAATAGCAAGACTATTGCGCCGAATTCTTTCCAAACAGGTCGATCGTTCAAGCTGTGACGGCAGATTTTTCCTGAAAGCGAATAGGTACAAACTGCTATCGTGAGACATTGCCCCAGAATTTGTTTCGCGAACCAGTTGAATACTCAACCGTCTTCGCGAAATATGCGGGCTAGAATCGAGACGGATCGGCGAAATTGGAGAAGCGCGTATATTCGCCCTGGAATGTCAGCATTACAGAACCGATGGGGCCGTTTCGTTGCTTGCCAATAATAACTTCGGCCCTGCCCTTGTCGGGCGAATCCGGGTTGTAAACCTCGTCGCGGTAAATGAACAGAATCAGATCCGCATCCTGTTCAATTGCGCCGGATTCGCGCAGATCTGACATGACCGGCCGCTTGTTGGGCCGCTGTTCAAGAGAGCGATTCAATTGCGACAATGCGACCACCGGCACATTCAACTCTTTTGCCAGTGCCTTTAGCGAACGAGAGATTTCCGAAATTTCCGTAGCGCGATTTTCTCCGTGTGATGACGCTGACATCAGCTGCAAATAATCGACAACGATCAGGCCTAACTGGCCGTATTGACGATGAAGCCTGCGCGCCCGTGCGCGCAACTCGAGCGCATTGAGCGCCGCGGTCTCGTCAATCTGAATGGGTGCTTCACTCAATTTACCAACGGCGTCAGTCAATCGCCTCCAGTCATCCTCGGCGAGCCTGCCGGTGCGCAACTTGTGTTGATCCAGTTGACCGATTGATCCGACGAGGCGCATCGCGAGTTGACTGGCGGCCATTTCCATTGAAAAAACGCCGACCGGAAGTCCGGCGTCCAGCGAAACATGCTCTGCCATATTCAATGCCAACGCCGTCTTTCCCATCGAAGGCCGCCCCGCAACAATCACGAGATCGCCAGGTTGAAATCCCGAAGTCATCCGATCCAGATCTGTGAATCCGGTCGGTACGCCAGTGACATCTGACTGATTTTCGCGGTTGTAAAGGAGGTCGATACGCTCGACAACCTCGGTCAGCACCGGTTGCATTTCGACGAAACCCTGACGGGTCCGGGCACCTTCCTCGGAAATTGCAAATATCCGTGATTCGGCTTCGTCTACCAGTTGCGCCGCTTCACGGCCCATCGGGTTAAAGGCGAGATCGGCAATGTTGGTGGCTGTTTCGGCAAGTTTGCGCATGATCGCGCGTTCACGCACGATCTCCGCATAGCGGCGAATATTTGCCGCGGAGGGCGTGTTTTGCGCAAGTGCACCAATATAGGCAAAGCCGCCGACCTCCTCCAGTTCCTTGGTACTTTCGAGGCTTTCGGAAACCGTTATGGCGTCGGCGGGCCTGGTGACTTCGATCAGTTTGTTGATATGCCGGTATATCAGCCGATGATCAGCGCGATAAAATCGGTTTCACTTACGAAATCAGCAATTCGGTCCCACGCAGCATTGTTGAGGAGCAGGCCGCCGAGCACGGACTGTTCTGCCTCTATAGAGTGAGGCGGTAGCTTGATCAGTTCAACATCGGCGTCCTGGATTCGTTGAACCGAAGCCTGCGACATTCGTAACCCCCTCCAAACTGCTCGTTATGATCGCGATTCGCGACCATCAAGTGTAGTGGAAAGTTTCACGGACGCAACGATAAATCCACGGCTTCGACAATCGATTTACGGAACGCATTGAAACAAAAGGTACTACCTTGCAAAAAAAGAAAAGGAACTTGTGAACCTTTGCCGTGGCAGGCCGGCTAGTGTTCCCTTTTCGCAACAGCGCGACATTGTCCTTCGTTGAGCACATGGCGAATGCCCGCAGGTTGATGTGACGCAAATTCTCCCGCCGAGCGCACGCATCCCGGTGCGGATCACAGTACGAATCACAGTGTAAAAAAAAGCCGCGCCCGAAAGCGCGGCCTTTCAACATGATGTTCTGGTGACGTTATTGTTCAGCCACGACAGATACATTGACTGTCGCAATTGCATCTGCATGTAAATAGACCGTTATCGGGTAATCACCCACTCGCTTCAGAGAGCCACCTGGCATCTGGATGATGTTCTTAGGTATTTCGTGGCCCTGAGCCAGTAAGGCTGCGGCAATGTCATAGTGCGTGACTGAGCCAAACAGGCGGCCATCAACACCGGCTTTCTGAACGATCTCCAACGTCAGGCCATCGACTTTTGCACAACGCTCTTTTGCCTCTGTAAGTACCGTTTCTTGTTGGGCTTCGAGGTCGGCTCTCCGCGTCTCGAACTCAGCGATATTCGCTTCGGTCGCCCGTTTCGCTTTGCCTTGTGGAATCAAGAAATTGCGGGCATAGCCTTCTTTAACCTTCACGATGTCGCCCAGCCGGCCAAGATGTTGCACCTGCTCCATCAGGATAATTTGCATCGTGTCACCTCTCCTAGTGGACGTCTGAATACGGCAGCAGCGCCAGAAAGCGTGCCCGCTTGATTGCTACCGATAGTTGCCGCTGGTAGCGCGTCTTTGTTCCGGTAATACGAGCCGGAATGATCTTGCCGGTCTCATTGACGAAGTCTTTTAACAATTCAACATCCTTGTAATCGACCCAGTCGATCTTTTCGGCAGTAAAGCGGCAAAACTTGCGACGCTTGAAAAGTGGCCGGGAAAAATTGCGCTTCTTGTCGTTACGCTTTTTGCTAGGACGAAACATTCGTATCTCCTTGTTACTTCAATTCAGATTCATTTACGTGAAACTCGATCCAGCGCGACCTTTTACTGCGCTTGGCCAGAAACCCGCCCAGTTGCAGTTTCATTCCCGGCGCGATTTGTTCGAGCTTCGTTGCCTGATGACCAATTGCGACGCAATCGATTTCCAGCGTCACGTCACGCGGCTGTCCGGCTTCTCGCTGTGATGATTGGTGTTCAACCTGGAACGAAAGGACAGTTACCCCGGCAGGCGTGTGTCGCAACGGCTCAGCGGAAATAACTGTCGCCGACAGTTCCACCTTGTTGATCACAAATCAGGTCGAAGGCTCTACTACTTCTGCCGCGGGCTTGGCCACAGTTCTCGCATCACCAGCGGTCGCATCACCTGTTGGCTGCGGTGCGGCCGGGGTCTCTGGCTTCGCTGCCGGTTCTGCTTTCTTCGTAGTTTCCGGCGTTGATGCTGCTGGCTTTGCCGCCGAATTGGCGTTCGCTCCGGAACCGACAATCTGCCTGGACTTTTCTTCCTTCATCATCGGTGACGGTTCGGATACGGCACGCGTCCTCTTCACGGTGAGGTGGCGTAGTACCGCATCATTGAATTTGAATGCGTGTTCGAGTTCTTCGAGAATCGGCTGGTCGCATTCGACGTTCATTAGAACGTAATGTGCCTTGTGAACTTTCTGGATCGGATAAACCAGCTGTCGCCGGCCCCAGTCTTCTACCCGGTGGACTTTTCCGTTGCCGTTTGTGACAAGGTTCCGGTAGCGTTCGATCATCGCCGAAACCTGTTCGCTTTGATCAGGATGGACGATGAATACCATCTCAAAATGCCGCATACACATATCTCCTTATGGGTTGACCGCCGTCTGGCGATCGAAGAGCCTCCTGGTCGTGTGCGTTTGAGCAGCAGCCAGTGAGGCAAGGAAGCGCGCGATTATACGCGTTATACGTTCTGAATCAAGGCAGTGAGCCCACTGTTCTGTACAAGGCGGTGACCCTGTCGTTCAGGATCAAGCGGTGCCCCCGCTATGCACGACTCAGCAAGGCGTCGAGCTCGCATCTACCCGATCAACTGGCTACCTGCCTGGGCGGCATGAGCCAAACGATCAATGCACAGGATCGAGTGGCCAATGTGATCGGATAAATTGAATGCATGGGCCAGCCCGAAAACCCCGAATCCAAACACGAACGCACCGCAAATACCGCGAAACAGCTTTGACCGAAACACACCGGTCACACGATTCATGAACAGTCCTGCCAACACAAGATTTGGAATTGTGCCCGCTCCGAAAGCGAGCATCAGGTAGGCGCCGCCGAGCGCGTCGCCGGAAAGCAATGCAGTGGCGAGTACTGCATATACCAGTCCGCAGGGAATCCAGCCCCACAAGGCACCGACAAGCAGCGCACTGCGGACATTTCGAACCGGCAAAAAGCGACCGGCCAACGGTTGCACGCGGCGCCAAAGTCTACTTCCGAGTGTTTCGAAACGGGCGGCAATCGACGACAAGCCCGCGAGATAAAGACCCAGAATGACCAGCATCAGGTTTGCAAGAACGTAAAGTGCTGTCTGAAGCGGGAGAACATCCGATACGAGCAGGCCGATGCCGCCTACCGAGCCCGCGATTGCACCCGCAATGCCATAGCTGGTGACGCGACCAACGCTGTAGGCAACGTGATACGCCGCCTTGCTTGCGCCGTTTGGGGCGGCCGACAAGGCGCCTACGATGCCACCACACATTCCTGCGCAGTAACCGGCGCCCAGCAGGCCCACAAGAAACATTGCGACCACGCTCAACTCTGGCGGCATTACAACACTTTCGAACATGAAGCGCTATGACGACCCTCGCGCGAATAGCGGTCAAACACCATACATATTGCGGCGACGACGAAACGTCCGCGGTCAGTTACGCAGAGCCAGCTGTCGTCGATTTGCACGAGTCCGGCATCAACAAAAATCTTGAGATCCTCGACCTCGTCGGCAAAATATGCTTTGAAATCGACCATGTGTGCAATTTCCATGGACTCGAAGGCAATTTCGAAGTGGCACATCAGTGCCTGCATGACGGTACGGCGCGCGAGGTCATCCGGCGTCAGTTCAACACCCCGCACGACCGGTAATAAACCATTGTCCAGGCGTTCGTAGTAATCGTCGAGTGCACGCGCGTTTTGACTATAAGAAGGTCCTACCATGCTGAACGACGATACACCCAATCCGAGCAAATCGCAGTCCGCGTGTGTCAAATAACCCTGAAAGTTTCGATGCAATCTGCCTTGTCGTTGCGCAACAGCAAGTTCGTCATCAGGTTTGGTAAAGCAGTCCATGCCGATATAGATGTATCCGGACTGAATCAGACGAGTAGCAGCAAGACGATATTGCTGGAGCCGAGAATCAGTATCCGGCAACTGATCGGGCTTGATTTTGCCTCGAGCCCTGGATAGGTAGCGCAACCGCGAGAAGTCGTAGACGATGACTCTTTCCGGTGACAACTCGATCGTTTTCTGAAGGTCGCGCTCAAAGGACTTGAGCGTTTGTTCCGGTAAACCATAAGCGAGCTCGAAAGTTACCGACCCAATCCCACTCTGCCGCACGGCCCTGGCGATCGATTCAGTAGCGTTGCTAATTTGTTCATGGTGCGGCTCGATCTGTGCCGATGCTCCATAACTCCGACTGCCTAGCAATATCCGGTCAAACGCCAGATCGCACAGCGTCGATATCGAGTCATCGTCGACATTGCCTGGATCAACTTCTATGCAGCGCACGGTGGTTTCGCTTTGAGTGAAGCGCTGCGCCAGCATCGCCTCGAGATCACGAAACTCGGCATTCGCCAGTGAAATCGGAATATTTCGACCCCAATGAATTGCAACAACTGAATGGTCGTTAAGAAAGCCGCTTTTCAGGTGTGCCTCTTTGCCAACGTATTTCAGATAGCGCGACCATGCGGCGCGGTCGGTGGTAACGCTCTTGCGCTGCCCACAAAAAGCGCAACTGGCGTCGTAATACGGCGCGTGGATGTAAAGTCCCAAGGCCCGCCCGAACCCGCCGATGCTACGCTTGTTGAGCCATGAAGCGTGCTCTTCCGCCCCGAACGCCTCAACGAAACGGTCGGCAGTCGGATACGACGCGTAGCGGGGCGCTGCGGTCCCGAATTTCTTCAATATCGCGAGATCGATACGAGCTGCCACTTTGTCGCGGTGCCTTGATTCCATTGATCGACACATTAAGAGGCAGGCCTCGGGCGCGAATTGACCGATATCAAGGGATGTTTTCTTAGTGAGGACCGGCAGAGCGGACACCCGAGGGCGAGCAACGACGAAGCAATCTGGCTGATTGATGTTTAGCTGGTCGTGAAACCGCGGATTGCGAGAAGCCGGAGGTACAGCGCAGACTGTTGGCTGTTCGTTATATCAGCGTGCGTTCGCGTGCTCTCAACACCAGGTCGTAAGGCACTTGCAGGGTGAGGCGTTAGCGACGTCTCAATGGCCGCTGTGAAAATCGATCCATTGGAGTGCCATTGCACGCCCTCAGGAACGCGCTCCCGAGCATTGGAGTCGCCCGGGTTGTGACGCTACAGCGCTTGACACCCGCTGTCAGGCAGATACAGGCTGCCGTTCGCGCTGCCACAGCTTCAGACAATTTCTACCGGCCTCCTTGGCGACGTACAACGCCTTGTCGGCACGGTCCATCAGCTCTGACGGAGTTTTTACGTCGGGTGTCAATTCAGCCAAGCCGAAGCTGCACGTCACCTTACCGGTATCGACGCCGCGAAGTCCTTTTGCTGTTTTTGTTTCCACACCGGTACGCAGGCGCTCACCGATTTGCAACGCTTCTTCGCGCGTGACGTTCCTGAGCACGATGCAAAACTCTTCACAGCCGTATCGACACAGCAGGTCGTTGTCGCGAAGGCCACTGAACAGGCAGCGGGAAACAGCTTGCAGAACTGCGTCGCCGATGGCATGCCCGAAGCGGTCATTAAACGTCTTGGAGTAGTCGATGTCGGTCATGATGCACCACAAGGACTCCCCATTTTCCCTCAACTGCACAAACAATTCGTCCGCCATTTCGTGAAATGCGCGCCGATTCAGACATCCGGTCAGCGGATCGCGCGTCGCCAGCTTGCGCAATTCTTCGTTCTGAATTTCGATCTGGATGCGTGATTCCTGCAATTCATGCATCGCAGCCGTCAATTCAGTGTTCTTCTTGTCAAGCTCGGTCAAATCGTTGAAGGAGACAATACAGCCGCGGACTCCGCCGCGCCCGTCCAAAATCGGGGCGCAACTTGGCACGGTCTTGATCTCTATGCCGCCCTCGCCCATCAATTCAAGTTGTTCGCCGTTCTCCTGCTGACGTTGCGTCATGGCGACCACCCATGGGTGTTGCTCGGGTTTCGAAGGCAAAACGTCCTTGAAAATTAGCAATTGCTCGGCGCGGCGGCCAATCAGGTTCGCATCACCAAATTGCGCCCACTTTCGAAACGTTTCGTTCGCAAGAAGAATGCGATTATCAGGATCCACGATCATGACGCCTTGCGCGAAGCTGTCAAACGCCTGTCTGACCCGATCGGGAACTACAGACGACGGATCGAGATGTTCGAGTACTCGGCGCAGGTAAAGTGAAAACAACACGAACCCGCTGATCGCGAGCAATATTATGACGAGCACCTTTGGCTGGCGCATCCATTCGATCAGTGAGAAAGACCCGGCTTGCTCAAAGCTGATTTCAACGTCACCCCATTTGCCACCTTCTCTGAGTAACGGCACGCGGACATTTTCCAAACTGGAACGCTGACCCTCGGAAATGACCCAGTTCTTTGAATGATTGCCCGCTTCAGCAATAATTTCACCGGAGGCCAGGCGAACGGCAATGGATGAAATCCCGTCGTCGCCGACCACTGTTGAATGCAGCTTTTTCATCAACGGTCTCAGGTTATCCACTCGTGCCAGCACCGCGATCTGAACTGCGAGATTCTCACTCGTACGCTCGCGCAGTTCACGCAGCTGCGTATTCTTGTCGGGGAAGACCGCAAAAATCAGGTCCAGCGCCAGCATGATTCCGACCAATAAGGAGACAAGACCAATGCTGACGCGTATGGCCGGTGCAATACCAATTGTACGGAAGCTAAATCTTGCCACAGCTTAATGGTGGTGCGCTGGGTGGCGTTATCGGGTGCAATACCAATTGTACGGAAGCTAAATCTTGCCACTATGTAATATTCCTTGCTTTAAGCATGAGTTTCCGCATCAGACTTATCAGCGCGGGGACGCAACCTTCTCAAGGAAGCTCATGACTGAATCAGACCCAGGCATAATCACGTCCTTGCCGTGCGAACCAAGTACCGTGGCGCCCTTGTCCAACCATCCTGAGCGCGCGTCGCCGGCAGATGACAGCATGTCTGCCACGGCTTCTTCGTCAACGTCGTGACCATCATCGTCTTCGCGCAGAGTCCAGTCCTTTATCTTGTCCTTTTCGGCTTCATTCAGTACCGGAAGCGGGTCCATATGACGCCATGCCGGAAGTGATGTCAGCAGGCTCGCAAACAGACCGGCACCACGAATTGCCCACGTCACAAACCCGGCCGACAGTACCATCGCGGATACTTGCATGCCGGATTCGAACGTAAAGAACTTGTTGTCTTGAATCTGCTCCTGCAAATCAAGTTCGATGTCAAACGGTGTTAGCTCGATGCGGGTCTCGGGCAACATGTCCAGAGCAAAATCAGTAAGGGTTAATGCGGTTTGTGCGACATCCATCATCATTGTCTGGTCCGTGTGAGCCTCGCTGCCCGTCCGGAAGCAGAATCGGGTGCGTAAGGGTGATGCTGTTGAACGCATCCATTCCAGACGCATTCTCTTGATCAAGCTGCGATTCGCCAGAGCTGCCCGTGACGCCGGCAAGATCTGATTCCCCTGCCTGACCGTCGTTACTCTTGTCTCCGAACAGTGCGTCCCCGGGACCGGTGGCCGAGCCGACAGGGCCTGGTGAACCAGTATCCGGCGGCGGTGTGACATTCGGAAGCCCGATGACTCCCGTGCCAATCAGTAGCGGTGCGTTGACATTTACAGTTACTGCGCGCGCAATCGCGTCGACGTCGGATCCGCCACCATCATTCTGCACATGGAACGTGAATGTTGCGTAGCCCGCTCCGTTAGTGCCGCTATCAGGCGTAAACGCGAGACGGCCAGTGTTGATATCCGCGACGTTCACAAACTGACCGGCAACCACCGGCGCGCCGTTGTCAGTCAGTGTCCCTGCCGTGGGTAATGTCGCAATTCTGACCGCCAGAAGATTGTTTGCGGGATTATCGTTGGGATCGGAGAAACCAAAGTCTCCCGAACTGAACACGTAAGCAGTATCCTGCAAAGTCGTCACCGTCGTGGCAGAACCGACCGGCGCATCGTTGACGTTGACAACTGCTGCGGTCTGGGCACTGGTGAGCGGCCCCTCCAATGTACCTTGACCGTCCAGATAGGACACTTGCGCAGAAATCCGTGTTCCCGCATCGGCATTACCGAGCGTGTAAGTCGATGCCGTCGCCCCCCCCAATCGCAACGCCATCACGTAACCACTGGTAGCTGAACGCTCCAAGACCGTCAATGTCGCTGATACCCGAGGTATCGGCCGTGAGCATTTGATCTTCTGTCACAGTGCCAGTGATCGTGGGCACACCGACGGGGGCATCGTTGACGTTGGTTACCGCAGCGGTTTGTGCCGAGCTTAATGGCCCTTCTGCGGTGCCTCGCCCGTCCGTGTAGGAGACCTGAACGCTGATCTGGCTACCCACATCGGCATCACCCAGGGTGTAAGTCGATGCTGTTGCGCCGCCAATGGCGACACCACCGCGCAACCACTGATAGCTGAAGGCACCCAGTCCGTCGGAGTCAGAAATGCCGCTTGTATCGGCAGTGAGAATCTGGTCTTCGGCAACGGTGCCGCTGATACTCGGAGACCCCACTGGAACGTTATTGATATTGGTGACTGGCCCCACGCTTGCACTGCTTATGCTCTCGTTAGTGCCGTGGCCGTCGGTATAACTGGCCACTACGCTGATATTAGTGCCCACATCGGCGCCAACCAACGTATAGGTACTGGCAGTAGCGTCGGCGATATCGACCCCATTGCGCTGCCACTGATAACTAATCGCACCCAGGCCATCAACGTAGGCCAGGCTGTTGCTGGCTGTGAGTACCTGGGCCTCATTTGGCGTACCGCTGATGTTGACTGCACCCGTGGGCGCATCGTTGACATTGGTTACGGCTGCAGTCTGTGCACTGGTCACATTCTCGCCTGTACCTTGTCCGTCGGTATAGGAAACTTGCACACTGATCTGGGTACCCACGTCGGCCTCACCAAGTGTGTAGGTCGATGCCGTGGCACCACCGATGGCGACACCGCCACGCAACCACTGGTAGCTGAACGCACCCAGGCCGTCTGCGTCAGAGATGCCGGATGTATCAGCAGAGAGCACCTGGTCTTCGGTGACCGTACCGGTGATCGCCGTTACGCCGGCCGGAGTGTCATTGACGTTAGTGACCGCGGCCGTTTGAGCTGAAGTCAGCGGTCCTTCTGCAGTGCCCTGTGCGTCCGTATAAGAGACCTGCACACTGATCTGGCTGCCCACATCGGCATCACCAAGGGTATATGTTGATCCCGTGGCGCCACCGATGGCGACACCACCGCGCAGCCACTGGTAGCTGAATGCGCCGAGGCCATCGGCGTCGCTGATACCGGACGTATCGGCTGTGAGTGCCTGGTCTTCGGTGACTGTACCGGTGATCGTCGGTACGCCCACCGGGGCGTCATTGACGTTGGTCACCGCCGCAGTCTGTGCGCTCGTCAGCGGCCCTTCTGCGGTTCCCTGCCCGTCGGTGTAGGACACCTGTACACTGATCTGGCTGCCCACATCGGCATCGCCGAGTGTGTAGGTACTGGCCGTTGCGCCACCGACAGCCACGCCACCACGCAACCACTGGTAGCTGAAGGCCCCCAGCCCGTCTGCATCCGAGATGCCTGATGTATCGGCTGTAAGGATCTGGTCTTCGGTCACTGTGCCAGTAACTGTCGGTACGCCGATCGGCGCATCATTGATATTGGCTACAGCCGCAGTCTGCGCACTGGTCAATGGCCCTTCCGCAGTGCCTTGTGCATCTGTGAACGAGACCTGCACACTGATCTGGCTGCCGACATCGGCATCACCGAGGGTGTAAATATTTCCGGTTGCTCCGCCAATAGCCACACCATCGCGCAGCCACTGGTAGCTCAAGGCACCCAGACCGTCGGCGTCACTGATGCCCGATGTATCGGCCGTGAGTACCTGGTCTTCGGTGACTGTACCGGTGATGGTCGGTATGCCCACCGGTGCGTCGTTAACGTTTGCTACCGCGGCAGTTTGCGCGCTGGTCAGCGGTCCTTCTGCTGTGCCGTTAGTGTCGGTGTACGAGACCTGCACGCTGATCTGCGCGCCGACGTCGTTGTCGCCGAGTGTGTAAGTCGATGCAGTGGCCCCACCGATGGCCACACCATCGCGCAACCACTGGTAACTGAAGGCGCCTAGTCCGTCGGCGTCACTAATGCCTGATGTGTCGGCAGTGAGCACCTGGTCTTCGGTTACCGCGCCGGTGATCGTGGGTACACCAACCGGCGCATCGTTGACGTTCGCAACCGCGGCCGTCTGCGTGCTGGTCAGCGGGCCTTCTGCTGTGCCGTTGGCGTCGGTGTAGGACACCTGAACACTGATCTGGCTACCTACATCAGCGTCACCGAGGGTATACGTTGTTCCGGTCGCGCCACCGATGGCCACACCGTCGCGCAGCCATTGATAGCTGAATGCGCCGAGGCCGTCGTCATCGGAGATGCCACTGGTATCAGCCGTGAGGACCTGGTCTTCGGTCACCGTGCCGGTGATGGTGGGTACGCCAACCGGGGTGTCGTTGACGTTCGCCACCACCGCTGTCTGTGCGCTGGTGAGTGGTCCCTCAGCGGTGCCGTGTGCGTCGGTATAGCTGACCTCTACGCTGATCTGTGCGCCGACATCGCTGTCGCCGAGCGTGTATGTCGAAGCCGTCGCCCCACCGATAGCCACGCCATCACGCAGCCACTGGTAGCTGAATGCACCCAGTCCGTCGTCGTCAGAGATGCCGGACGTATCGGCTGTGAGCACCTGATCTTCAGTCACCGTTCCGGTGATCGTCGGTACACCCACAGGGGTGTCGTTGACGTTGGCCACGGCCGCGGTTTGTGCGCTTGTGAGCGGCCCTTCTGCAGTGCCGTGTGCGTCGGTATAGCTGACCTGTACGCTGATCTGCGCGCCGACATCGTTATCGCCGAGTGTGTACGTCGAAGCCGTCGCCCCGCCAATTGCTACGCCATCACGCAACCACTGGTAGCTGGACGCACCCAGTCCGTCGTCGTCAGAGATGCCAGACGTATCGGCTGTAAGCACCTGATCTTCGGTGACCGTACCGGTGATTGTGGGTACACCGGCTGGTGTGTCGTTGACGTTGGTCACCGCAGCAGTCTGTGTGCTGGTTACACTTTCCGCTGTGCTGTGCCCGTCGGTATAGGAAACACGCACACTGATCTGGTTGCCCACATCGGCATCACCCAGGGTGTACGTTGATGCTGTTGCGCCACCGATGGCGACACCACCGCGCAACCACTGGTAGCTGAATGCACCCAGACCGTCGGCATCGGAGATACCGGATGTATCGGCGGTGAGCACCTGGTCTTCGGTCACTGTGCCGGTGATTGTCGGCACTCCGGCTGGGGCGTCATTGACATTGGCGACAGCCGCAGTCTGCGCGCTCGTCAGCGGCCCTTCGGCCGTGCCTTGTGCGTCGGTGTAACTGACCTGTACGCTGATTTGCGTACCGACATCGGCATCACCGAGGGTGTAGATACTGCCCGTGGCACCGCCAATCGCCACGCCATCACGTAACCACTGGTAGCTGAACGCGCCCAGTCCGTCAGCGTCGGAAATACCGCTGGTGTCTGCAGTGAGCACCTGATCTTCGGTCACTGTACCAGTGATCGTCGGAACACCGACCGGCGCGTCGTTGACGTTGGCAACGGCTGCCGTCTGTGCGCTGGTGAGCGGTCCTTCTGCAGTGCCGTGTGCGTCGGTATAGCTGACCTGCACGCTGATCTGCGCGCCAACATCGACATCACCGAGTGTGTAAGTCGATGCGGTTGCGCCACCGATAGCGACACCGTCGCGCAGCCACTGGTAGCTGAACGCGCCCAGGCCATCAACATCAGAGATACCCGACGTATCAGCAGTGAGCACCTGATCTTCAGTGACTGTGCCGGTGATGGTGGGTACGCCGACCGGTGCGTCGTTGACATTGGTCACGGCTGCGGTTTGTGCTTCGCCGCCATGCCAGAGGATTGCTTCGGTCACGTTGCGGGCGCGCCCGTCGTGCAGCAGTACGCCGCTGCCATTGACGACTTGTGACAGGCCGAGTCCCCACAGCGGCGGCGTGCGCCAATCGCGCGCCCCCGCCAGAAAATCAGGACGGCCGTCAGCAAGCGCCTCGCCCATATCATGCAGCAACAAATCCGTGTACGGACGGATGGTCTGACTTGCCAGCGCCGGGAACTCGGTGAATTCGGCCGCAGTCTTGATTTCAGGCACATGACAAACAGCACACTGCGCCTTTGCGAAAAGCCGTTCGCCACGCACAAAATTCCTTTCGGAGACATTGCGGCGCGCCGGCACGCCGACGGCACGCAGCCAGAACTCGAACTGCTGCCAGTCGATGTCGATGAGTTCCACCGGGTTGCCCGGAATCTGCTGTTGACAAATGATCTGAACAGCCGGGCAGTTCTGCTCGATGTAAACATCGGAAGTCACTCCCATGTCGGCGATGGCGGCGGCCACAATCTGTTGCCTGAGCGAGGGTTGATTGGCTTTCCACCCAAAGCGGCCCAACGCCATGCGCTTGTTGACGTCATCACGCACGATGTTGGGGCGGCCATTGAAGCCGATGGTTTGCTGCTGCTGCGCAATCGCGTGGATCGTCTCTTCGGAAATCGCTTCGAGAAGACCGAGCCCGAACACTGGCGGGGCAATGCGCAGGGAAGTCATGGTTCCGTCCAGGTCGCCGAAAGCAGCATTCTCGATGCGCAACGCCGGTACGCGTAACGAGACGCGCTCGCCATCGGCAAGCGTTACCGATGTTTCCTTCCAGCCAAGGTACAGGTCTGCTTCATGCGGTACCGGTGAACCGGTGTACTCCAGTTCAAAACTCTGCCCCTGCAGCGCGCGGTTCTGCAACTGGTCGCCGTAGTGCGGTGCGGCCTGGGCCCGCCGTGTTCATTCTTGCCATCGATGCTGACGCGCACCACCATTGACAGTAGTTGCTCGTCAGGGAATTCAGGCGGTTTTCCACGGCCTGCCCGTTCGTGGCAGGAACTGTAACGGTCGGAAACAAAAGTCGGCCCAAGCCCCCACTCGCCGTTTGTCGCGAACACAGTCCAGCGACGGCTGAAATGACCGCGACCGGCAAAGAAGACTTTCTTCTGGTGATAGTCGAGCATCGGCGCGTGCTCGAAGTAGGCGTCACGGTCAGCAAGATCAACGGTAAACGCGCCTGCAGACAAGGTCGAGGCGAGCACTGGCGCGCCGATTGCAATCATGCCGCCTGACAGAACCGTTGTCGCGACAGCGACGATTGCACCAGCTATCTCGTTTCGAATCTTCATGTTGTAGTTATGCGTTGCGTTGCAGTGACGTCCTCTGAATAAGCGAAGAGTTCATAGTGATATAACCTGAACTCAAGGGCCAACTCCATTTGCGTCGTTCGATCGTTCGATCGGCGCTGTGTTAGTCGCGAAGCCGGGCGTGTAGCAGGTACATCGCCATGATCGACGGATAAGCTCCGCAAATGGACTAGACAAACAGTGCGCGCAGGGACGAAAAGCCTCGCGCATTGCGCCGAATTCATTCACTGGAAAGTAGCATACACAGCCTACGGTAACGGCGCTCGGCGTGTCCGTTCCCCAAGTCACTGAACGGTTCATTGTTTTTCAGGACAGAGTTGAACTCTTTGCGCTCGCCGGGCGTGGCCGCTGTACATGCTTTGGGCGTTCGTGTTCGCCCATCCTGCGTTTCCTGTGTCGAAGCTGCCATGGCAGGTAGTCGCCTGGCTGTGTTAAATCAGACCGCAAGACAGTGGCCGGCCGCTTTATACTCGTTACTCGTGCCGGTTTCAAAAACAACTGGGAGTAAATCATGCCTCAATTAATGTTGACCTACATTGGCGGCAATCAGCCATCGACCCCGGAGGAAGGCAAGCAACATTTCGCAAAGTACAAGGCGTGGTTATCTTCACTGGGGGATGCTGCGGTGAGTCCCATGAATCCGATAAAGAACACGAGCACAGTGAATGCGGATGGTTCGATTACCAGCGGAAGCACAACGACTATGTCGGGATTCACCGTAGTTGAAGCTGAAACAATTGACGCTGCAATTTCAATTGCAAAGAGTTGCCCGTTCCTTGAAATCGGCGGCTCGCTCGAAGTTTCAGAATTGGTGAAGATGCCGATGTAAGTTGAATTGCGACTGCGCAGTTACAGCCGGGAGGGTGCCGACAACTACGTTGTGTTACGCAAGTTCGTAGATGCTTCTTGCTTGCCCCAACGGAAATCGAATACCCCAGCTTCTCCAGCCCTGTCAGAAAAAGCGGGAAAATTGAACCTGGAGGTAATCGTCATTGCTGATCGCGTAGCTCAGATCCTGAGGTGACGATCGCGTAATCAAGCGCAAGCGCAGTTCAAGAACCCAGTCATCACCAAGGCGCCGTTCGGCCTCGACGTTCACAAATGTCGACGAGTTTTCGGTGTCATAGGTGACTCCCGCAAGTAGCGCAGAATCCTGTGCATCGTTAAGCGCCAGCCGGGTGCCGACAAAAAGATCGTTATTTGCCAGAGTCGGCGGCTCGAATATCGATCGATTGTTGTACTGGTATTCCATCAGCAAGCCAACATCGGCCGCACTCTCTTTTACACCGTAGAATGTATATTCGAAGCCACCAACCGCCGCTTGAAACGTTTCCTGAAACCCCGACCGGACGATGGACTCCAGTTTCCACAGCCACGCTTCTTTCGTGTATTGCAGATCCAGCCCAACCTGGTCTATCAAATCGTAATGGGGAACCAGACTCAGGCCGTCACTCGAGGTAACGAACCTGGGTTCCCGGCTGGTTCCCGTGAAGTAATAGATACCGACATCAACTTCGTCAAAGTAGTGACTGTAGCGAAACGCAAAATCGGTATGCGATTGCCCCTGGTCTGATTCGAACACCGGATTGTCGATATCGATTGGCAACGGAAATCGATATCGCCCCTTGGTTCCCGGAAACGTACGTTCGCGGAAATAAGGCATTACATAGAAATCCAGCAACCCCCAGTCCTGCTCGTGGACCAGATTGATCATTGGCTGGCCGAGCTTGTCCTCCCGGTCCAAGTCTTCAACCCGGTCAGTCTGGTTAACGATGTCGACGAGGTGCACGGACTCGGTTACGCCCCAGAACACCTTGTTCGCACCTACAAGAAGTTCGGTGGAGTCGCCTTCGTACGCCCAGTACCCCTCGCGCAAGTCGGCATGCGTGCGTTCGTCATCGGTATCGTCAACGCGGCCGAACGGGATGATGGACGCGCGTTGGTTGCCGCCCTTGCTTCTCCAGCGAAACTCCGGCTCGGCAGACAACGACCATTGAACGGTACTGGGATCCTGGCCCGGCCACAGTGGATCCTGGAAGAACACTCTTGACTGAATCGCAACATTTCCGGAAACCGTCCACTGCGACTCTTCTTCGGCCCGCGCTGACGCGAGGACCATCAGCGTCAGGACAACAAGCAGCAAACATTGCCTGCTTGTGACGCGCATCGGCCTACCTCAGCCTTTTCAGCTTGCTCTTGACGAAATCGCTGTCCTTGAGCCCGGTTCCGAACTCATATTCCTCGTAGATCATGTCCGTACTCTTTTTTGTTTTCAGATTCGTCATCGAAAGCTTCTGCGCCCGCCAGTACCCTTTGCCGTACTTTCGATAGTCTCCGAGCTCAAGCGTCTTGAGCAGATCGCCGCGGCGATCGTAGAAATCGATCTTGCGCACCTGGTAATCAGTCGTGTCTATCCATGCGACCTGTTTCGTATAGCCGGAATTCTTGTACTGAGGCAGGCGCTCTACAACCGCACATTGCAGCTCGCCACAAGCTTCGTCGCGAAGATACTTGTATTTGAACTTGTTCAATTCGATCGCAGTGAAATCCTCAAACGCAAACTCTGAACCGACAAACGGCCCCGATTTGTTGGCCGACGAGATTCGCTTGACACGCTTGAGCGCAGGCAGATACAGCCATTGATCGTCGGGTTCAAGAATCTTCGCATGCGACAGTAATGCGGTTCCCTTGATGTCGCGCGGTGTCTCAAACAGCACCAGACTCTTGTCGCCGACCGATTCGTCCTGAATCTCAAGCGTTGCGATTTTCAACGTTCGACGCGATTCCTGGCCTGCCGAGTTTCTCAGCACCATTGTCAGCGACACCTCGCTGTCACCAAAGCCGCGATCCGAACGATCGGACTTTGCGGCAATCTCAAAACCTTTTTCTTCCGGCGTTGCCGAATACGCGTAGGACGAAGCGAGAAGGCCACACAACAAGATAGAAGCCACTCGCACAAAAACTGTTCGAT